>CAJJLZ010000010.1 GCA_905192745.1 uncultured Oscillospiraceae bacterium | reverse complement strand
GCGGACATCGCCCAGCCGACCCCGGAGGCCAACGTAAGCGCCGACGGCGCACCGGTGGACGTGACCTACAGCCGGGATTTGCAGACGGTAATTGATACACTGTCGGCGGCCGTGCTTGCCGCCGGATCAAATTAAGGAGGATGCAGTATGTTTGATTACACAAAATGGGTACGGGACGGTCTGGTCGCCGGGTACGGCAACGGAGAATTTTCCGCCCCGCGCGTCATCACCCTGACGGCGGGATACGTCGCCAACGGTACGCTGACACAGGACGATGCGGCGGTGATCGCCGCATCCATGGAGCAGATCGACGCGGACAAGGCCGCAGAGGCCACCCCGCCCGAAGAGGATGCCGCGCCGCCGGATACCCCGGATGGCGTAACATATCAGGACTAATAAGGAGGATGTAAACCATGGCAAAAATCTACTTATCCCCAGCGGCTCACGAGCACGACCGCAAATGCGCCTATGACAGCGCATGCAGCGAAAACACCCATTGCAACCTGTACATCGACCAGATGATCCCGTATCTGGATGCCTGCGGAATTGAGTGGAAGCGCAGCAACAAGGCCAACACCGGCGACCGGTACGACATCACTATCGCGGAGAGCAACGCCTTTGAACCGGATATCCATTATGTAGCCCACACCAACGCCTTTAACGGCACGGTCAAGGGCAGCCGCCTGCATGTATACTGGTCGGATTCAAAGTCCCGGGAATGGGGCCAGAAGGTGCTGGACTGGCGAAAGAAAATCTATCCCTATCCTGTGTCCCTCAAAGACGGCTCCGGGCTGGGCGAAGTAAAGAAAACCAAGGCTGTGTGCCTGTATGAGGAACTGATATTCCACGACAATGTGGCGGACGCGGCATGGCTACACGAACATATGCGGGAAATGGCGGAGTACACCGTCCGGGCGATCTGCTACATCCTCGGCGTGACGTTTGTAGACCCCTACACCAAGCCCGAAGAGCCGGAGGAAACCATGTACCGCCCGCAGGTCGGGGCGTTTAAGGAGAAGGCCAACGCCGAGCGGATGGCCGTAGAGTTAAAGGCCAAGGGCTACAGCACCTATATCGTGCAAATGGATGGCCTGTACAAGGTGCAGACCGGGGCTTTCCGCGCCCGGGACAATGCTGACCGCATGGCGGACAAGCTTAAGGCCGACGGGTATACGGTGTACATCTCCACCACTGGCGGCGATCCGGTGAAAAAGCCCACGGAGCCGGTTAAGCCCGCAAAGCCCACCCTCCGCGTCGGCGCAAAGGTGAGGTGTAGTAACGTCCGGGTACACGCTACGGCGACCGGAAGCGGCGCGGGCGCGTCGGTATCCGGCGAGTATGAGGTCACCCGTTACCTGCCGGAGCGCCCCTACGGCGTACATATCGGCGGACTGGGATGGATTCGTCCGAGCGACTGTACCGTGATCGGTTAAGGGGGATATCGGGATGGCGGAGTGGATAACCAGCATTGTCGTTGCGATGATATCCGGGGGCGTGACGCTGATCGGGGCGGTGGTGTCCAACCTTGCGGGACAGCGCCGGACGGAAAACAATATGCGGATCAATCAAGCGGTGATTGATACCAAGATCGATGAGTTGACCCGCGAAGTGAGGGAACACAACAATTTTGCCCGTCGGATGCCGGTGGTCGAGGAACAGATCAAGGTTATCAACCATCGAGTGGCAGATTTGGAAGCGCATGAAGAAAGGAGCAATAGAGGATGAACATGGTGGTATTGGTGCTGATGATGGCGGTAACGGTGGAGGCGCTGGTGGAATACGGCAAGAGTATCGGGAAGGCGATCATCGCCGGAGAAGCCAAAACGGCGATCACGCAGCTTTCGGCGGTTCTGATTTCGGTACTGCTCTGCTTCGCGGTGGGGGCGGATTTCTATTCCGCGCTGGGCGTTACGTTCGCGTGGCCGTGGGTCGGCAACCTGCTGACCGGGCTGTTCGCCTCCCGCGGCGCCAATTTTGTGAGCGACCTCATTGGGAAGCTGCAGGGTGCGAAGAAGGCGGAATAAGGCATAAAGAGAGCCGGGCGGGGATTATTCCTCGTCCGGCTTTTTTGTTCAAAAAAATAGAGCCGGTGCAGGCACCCGCTCACTAAAAACTTAATGTTTCCAAAAGAAACATCAGTTTTTGTTCTACCTTGGTATTATATGCTGTCCGCATATATTTTGTCAAGTACTAATTTGGTAAAATTATAAGCGCTAATTAACAATTTGAAATTATTTTTTGAAGGGCGGAAGACGGGGGACATTCTGTAGAAGCCCCGGATTTCGTGTTGCATTTCGTGTTGCATTCCTCTGAAAAATGCAACATTCCAGCGAAAATCTGTTCGCAAATCTGAAAAACGGTTCACTTACAAAAATGCCGCGAACCCGCATGAATACAGGGGGAACCAGATAAACATAGAAATAGCGCCATCTTCACGATGACGCTATCTTGGCGGAGAAGGAGGGACTCGAACCCTCGCGCCGGTTACCCGACCTACGCCCTTAGCAGGGGCGCCTCGTCACCAACTTGAGTACTTCTCCGTATTGTAAAGCCAGATGTTGGGAACAAATGGCTTACAGATGAAATTGTAAGGGATTGGCCGCGCCCCGGCGAATCAGACCAGACGGCGAACCAGATCTTCAGTTTCGCCGGCCAGAAGATGAATGGGAGGGATCTCAATCAAAGTGTAGCAGCCGGGAGCCTGACGCTTGACGGCGCGGGCGGCGGCTGTCAGTATCTGGCCGGTAAGCGCCGGATTGTTGATGCTCATGGTGAAACCCATCCGCTGATTTTGAACGGAACCGGATACGCCCTTTCGGGTGAGGTCCACACCGTGCCCCATATCCTTCAGCGCGTCTACGCTGTCTACGGGAATCACATACGTTTCATCATGACGGAAATAGTCGTCGTTTTTAATCGCCGCGGCGACCGTCTTAAAATCCGCGTTATCCTGCAGCTCCACATATACCATCCGGCGATGGATGCCGGTACCCAGCGGAATGGTCATCGACAAGGCGTTTTTCACCCCGTCAATCGCTTTGACGGCAACCGTGTGGCCCATGCTCATGCCCGGGCCAAAATTGGTGTAGGTGAGTCCCTTCGGCGCCATGGCCTCCATCAATGCGCGAACCATGGAATCCGTGCCGGGATCCCATCCCGCGGCCATGATCGAAGCCGCGCCGTGCGCCTTTGCCACCGCGTCCAGACGGCGGCGGACGGAGACAACCTCGGAATGAATGTCAAAGCTGTCTACGGTACAGACGCCCTTTTCCAGCAGCCCGGCGGCAAGATCCGGTACCGCGCGGCTGGGAGAGCAGAGAATCGCCACATCAACGCCGCCGAGCTGAGCAAATTCCGGAACAACCGGAATATCGCCCAGAGAACCGGGAGCCGCCGAACGGCTGACCACGCCGGCAACGGTGAAGTCCGGAGCGGCGGCCAGCGCGTCAAGCACCGATTTGCCGATGTTTCCGAATCCAACAACCGCTGCGTTGATCATATGCAAAATCCCTGTCTTTCCGAATCCTTTTTCAGGAGAGAAGTTGGCGGAGAGGAAGGGATTCGAACCCTTGGCTCTTTCGAGTCACTGGTTTTCAAGACCAGCTCCATAAACCGCTCGGACACCTCTCCGCGTCGATTGACGCAGATTATAATACCATCTTCCCGGGCGGTTGTCAACCGCATTCTTCAACCTTTCCTGCACTTCTTCAACCACAGGGGAGGAAGGAACACGGCAGATATCGGAATCGCTCGCAGTTATCCGAAAGGGAACGCCCAAAAGAGCAATGGATTATCCGTTTTTTTGAGAATATAAAAACTCGGAAATGTCTTTACTTGTAAATAAAAGGACAGTCGATGCAATGGAGTAACAAAGCGCCAAAACCAAGTAAACAACAACGAAATATCCTACATATTTCGAATTTGACGACGATATATCCATAACTCCGCCCAAGAGCAAAAACAGCGATGAAAAAGCATCGATTGCAGAACGAATGGCAAATAGATATTTAACCCAGGTAATCCCGCAGCAAAGCGCAATGGATAAAGCGATCTGAATGCCGAGCTTTATCAAATTAAAGTTGAGAATCACTGATGATATGGCAAAAATAATGTTTATCCCGGCGATAACGAAGACGAGAGCCTTGCCGCGCTTATACCGCCTGTTTTGCTTTGCTTCAAAATCTTCAATCGCCTGCTGTTTTTCCGTCTCCGTAAGTTCTTTTTCCACCGCGTATTCCTCCAGCTGTAGTTATTTCAGATCGATTGTGATCCGAGTTTCGCTCACAGACACGCCGGCATCCCCGCTCAGGATGGCGAGCAGGCTCCGGTAGAGAAGGACGGGATCGTTCAGGAAATTTTCACGGATCATCTGCGCCTGGAGGTCGTCCGCCACCCGCAGGGTGAAGGAGAGCAGCGGGTGTTCATCATCGTCAATGGAACAGGTGACGTTGCATCCATGCGGGAGCTTTTCAATCGTCACGGTGTTTTCCCGTTCCCGCCGGATACGGGTCAGCAGCTGCAGCGCCGAGCGGACCGACCGTTCCCGCAGGGTATAAGGAATCATACCCGACAGCGTGTCAGCGACCTGACGGCCGGTATCGGTCAGGGACAGCGTGTCCCCGCCGCCCTCCGTAACATGACCGAGACGCACCAGCTCGTCGATGGCGCTTCCGGTTTCAAAAAAGTTCGCCATCCCGTTGCCGGAGATGATATCCAGCATCGCCTGGCGGGGCATCGGTTCTCCCGCGCCGAGGAGCATATAGCATACCAGTATTTTGATTTCCTGACTGGTCCGGAGTCCGCCTGGCTCCACGCCGTCGGAAAAAATACGCGGAGAACCGGCCGGATCGTTGGGGTTGTTTGTGCTGCGGGGACCGTTTGTCGTATTCATAAGAGAAACCTCCCAGTAGTTCGGGTTGCTTCCTGTCGGCTTTCAGCGAGGGAGGGGACGGACCCTTCCCGCGCACCGGAAACCAGTATAGCATATTTCAGAGGAAAAGGAAAGGAAAAGGCGAAACGAACGGCCATGCCGCCGAAAAAGGCGGGTATGGCATACGGCCGGGCGGCGTCTGCTTTTAGAATAAAATTTAAAATTGTGTCGAATTTTGCTTGACAGAGGGCGAAAAAGCGGGTAAATTTTTAATGATAACCGTCTGTTGGTTCACAGGCCCATGGGCCGGGGATCGCAGACGGTATAGTTTTGAGGAGGGGAAAGCGGATGAAATTCTTTTCTAAGGTTGGCTCGGGCCTGTCTGCGGCCAACGCGTTCTTTTTTCCCGGATCGAAGGAGTATCCAAAGGTCGGCGCGGGAAAAATGCTGCTGCTGGGTCTGCAGCACGCATTCGCCATGTCCTGTGCGACGATTCTGGTACCGATTCTGACCGGGCTGGATGTCGGGGTAGCGCTCTTTGCCGCGGGACTCGGCACGATCATTTTCCACCTGTGCACACGGGGGAAGATGCCGACATTCCTTGGCAGCTCGTTTGCCTTTATCGTGTCTCTGCAGGCGGTTCTCGGCACCGGCGGCGGTAAGCCGATGTACGGCACGACGGAGGAGAGCATTCCTTACGCGCTTGGCGGCATCCTCTGCGCCGGCGCTTTCTATCTGATTCTGGCGCTGATGATTAAACTCTTCGGCAGCCGTTTTATGGACAAGCTTTTCCCGCCGGTGGTGCGCGGCGTGGGGATTGCAATCATCGGACTGAATCTCGCCGGCGCCGCCATCAATAATATTCAGGGGAACGGAATTGAGTTGTTTACTCCGGCGTATTTCTGGAGCTGGGGAATCGCGATTGTCGTATGTCTGCTCGCGATCATCCTGTCCAGCTACGGCAAGGGCATGGTCAAGATGTCCTCCATCGTGATTGCGCTGGCCTCCGGCTATGTTCTGACGCTGGTGCTGGTGAAAACCGGCCTCGCGCCGGATATGCTGATGAACCTTGGCGCGGTGGCGGAACATCAATGGTTTGAACTGCCGAATTTCGTGCTTCCGAAATTTGATCTGAAGGCAATCAGCATGATTGCGCCGATTGCGGTCGTCACCTGTGTGGAGCATGTGGGCGATGTGTACGCCAACGGTTCGGTTGTGGGGCGCGACTTTACCAAGAGCCCCGGCCTGCACCGCACGATGCTGGGCGACGGTCTGGCGACAATGGCGGCCGGTTTCCTCGGCGGCCCGCCCAATACCACCTATTCCGAGAATACCGCGGTTCTGGCGGCGACCGGCAACTACAATCCCGCGTCGCTTCGTCTGGCGGCGCTGGTTGCTATGGCCATTGCCTTTTTCGGTAAGGCAATCGGCGTGGTGGAGACGGTGCCGAACTGCGTGCTCGGCGGCGCGTGTATTGTGCTGTACGGGATGATTTCCTCGGTCGGCCTGCGTACGCTGGTGGAAAATCATGTGGACTTTACCAAAAACCGCAACCTCTGCATTGCGGCGGTGATGTTCGTGCTGGCGATTGGCGGCGCCGTCATCGGCGGTTCGGCCTTCAGCATCAGCGGTATCGGCCTCGGCATTATCGCCGGCATCCTGCTGAACCTGCTGCTTCCGGAAAAGAAGGAAGGCGGCTCCGGCCTGATCGCCCACGGTGTGGACGAAGCGGATGTGAAACAGGGCGTCGCGGAAAATCCGGATGAGGAGCGCCTGACGGCGGAAGCGCGCGAATAAAAGCGGAAAAGCTCAAAAATAATGGCCCCCTGAGAGCGGCGGACGCTTTCAGGGGGCCGTATGCATTGAAAAAAGGGATGGCTGCGGCACGTTATAAGGTGGAAAACAGAGCGTAGGCATTCCGCGTTTTTTTGGCCTTATAAAGCGCCGTGTCGGCCGCTTCAAACAGCGCGCGGTAGGTTGCTCCGTCGTTCGGAAAGACGGAAATACCAATGCTTTTTGTAACCGCAAAGTCCTTGTCGGCGCTTCGCAGGAAGGACTCGACCTTGGGCAGGAATTCTTTCCGGCCGTCGATATTTCGCAAAAATACGACGAATTCATCGCCGCCGAACCGGCCGAGAACGTCCGAGTTCCGAAACAGGCGTTTCAGGGTATCGCCCGTGGCTTTCAAAACCCGGTCGCCCGTCAGATGGCCGTAAGTATCGTTGATATATTTGAAATTATCCAGATCGATCAGCAGCAGCGCGTGCCGCTGCTGCGGCTGTTCCCTCAAAATCGTCTGGATCTGATCCTTTGCGTATTTTTTCAGGTACAGGCCGGTCAGGCTGTCGTAATGCGCCTGCTTTTGCAGATCGTCGATCTGCGATTTTATCTGATTCATATCGGTGACCGTACCGATCATTCGGACCGGTACGTTGTTTTCCATAATGGGGGTAACGTCGATTTTGCACCAGATAAACTGCGTCTCACCCGCTTTCATGCGGGCGATATAGGAGGCGGGACGGCCGCTGAGAACGGAAGAAAAGGCGGCGCTGATGACTTCTGAATCATCGGGATGGGAAAAATACAGGCTGACGGCCTTTTGATATTCTTCCGGGCTCAGCCGGCTGTATGGCTGGACATCCCGCAGAATTTTTTCTCCCGTCACGCCGAAAATCGCCTCTGAATTTTCAAAAAATGTGTACAGCTGACGAGTCAGATCCACCTCGAAAATACAGATACGCGCCATTTTCAAAGCAACGGAAAAACGGAGGTTGCTCTTTTCCAATTCCTTAAGAAGGGCTTCATATGCATTCATAAATCCACCGAACTCTCCTCTGTGCCGTCGTTTTCCTGTGTTGATCTGACAAAAACGACGCCGTATACAGCATACCATATTCCGGCCCGCGTTGCAATCGGAAGAATGGACGGGAGGAATACAGGGGGAAACAGCGTTCTTTCTCCGGCCCGCGCGTCACCTTTTCCTTTTCCGGCCATATACTGGGGTAACGACATTTCTGCAAATGGATTGAGGGAGGGAAAAGAAAGATTATGAGCGACAGGAACAACGGGAATACGGCGCCTTCACGCGGCGCCCTCCGGCTGAATAACCGGCTGAGAAAGCTGTGGTCACAGCACGTTTACCGCACGCGCTTTTTCATCATCAGCACCGCGTCGGAGCTGGCGGATTTACCCTATGTAACCAAATGGCTGCTGCGGAATCCCGGCGATTTTGCGGCGGCGCTGGAACCGTTTTACGGAAAGGCGCGGGCGGACTGGCTGCGGCAGCTGCTTACCGATCATCTTATGATCGCGGGGGAGCTTGTCAACGCGGCCAAAAACCACGAAACCGCCAAGGTGGAGCTCGCGCGGAAACGGTGGTATGGGAACGCGGATGAGATCGCGGAATTTCTGGCGAAGATTAACCCGTACTGGAGCCGCGAAAAATGGACGAAACTGCTGTACAATCATTTGAGAATGACCGAAAGGGAAGCCGTTCTGCGGCTCTCCGGGAAATATCCCGAAGATATCGCGGAATTTGGCAGTATTGAAAACGAGGCGCTGGAAATGGCGGACTATATGCTGGAAGGGATGATCCGTCAGTTTCGGCTGAGCTGATTTTTCCCGGATAAAGGCGGGGTATCCCTGGTGGATACCCCGCCGCCGCTTTTTACGGGTTTCGGAATCGCGGAAATAAATTTTCAAAAAAGGTATTGACTTGGAGTAAACTCCATGGTTTATTCTGAAAACAGCCGATGACCGTAAGGAGGAATAAACGATGGATAGAGAACGGATGCGGCGGGATCTAGGCGGCGGGGCGGAGGCCGTGGGGGATATTCAGGGCCACCCGGCGCTGCAAAGGGCCTATGAAATGGGAAAGACCGTCTGACGCCCGGCTCCGGGGCCGGAGAGAAAGGCACAGGAAAGCACAGGAAAACGGGAAACGTCCGTCTCCCGCGGGCTGACGGAACGGCGGAAGAACACAACAACCGAACAAAAAGGAGAAATGTATCATGTCGAACACAGCCATTGCGCAGGCGGCGGCGCGCCCCCGCCTGTCTCTGAAAATCCAGACTCTGGCGGCTGCGGCAGCCGTCGTCGGCGCGGTCGCCGTGCCGCAGCTTTTTCACGTTATGGGCGCCGTGTCGGGGCTGGGAACCGCGCTGGGCGAAACCTTTTTGCCCATGCATCTGCCGATTATTCTGGTGGGCCTGCTGGCGGGTCCGTGGGCGGGGGCGGTTTCCGGCCTACTGGGCCCGCTCGTCAGCTTTCTGCTCTCCGGCATGCCGAAAGCCGCCGTGCTGCCCTTCATGATGATCGAGCTGTGCGCTTACGGCCTTTTCGCGGGTCTCCTGCGCGGCGTAAAGCTGCCGACGATCGGCAAGGTAATCGGGGCGCAGGCCGCGGGGCGGCTTGTCCGCGCCGCCGCCGTCCTGCTTGCCGTGTATGCGTTCGGCAGCAGTTCCGTGCGCGTCGCCTCCATCTGGATGAGCCTTGCGGCCGGGCTTCCCGGCCTGGTTCTCCAGTGGGGCCTGCTGCCGCTCGTCGTTTATCGGGTGGAGAATCGGAGCCGCCATGAAAACTGACGCGGAACGGGCGCTGGAACAGTTGGCGGACGGCGGCTGCACCGCCGTTCTCTGCCGGGACGGGGAACTCTTCGTCAGCCGGGAACGCGGCGTAAAGCCGCTGCTGGACTGGCTGGATTCGGGGCGGGACTTCCGGGGCTTTTCCGCGGCCGATAAGGTGGTGGGGAAGGCGGCCGCCTTCCTGTATGTACTGCTCGGCGTGCGGGAGGTCCGCGCTCCGGTGATGAGCGAGGGCGCGGCGGAAACGCTGGCGCGGTACGGCGTCCTGTTCCGGTGCGATACCCTGAGTCCGGAAATCCGCAACCGCGCCGGAACCGGCCTGTGCCCGATGGAACAGGCCGTTCGGAGTGTCGGCGCGCCGGAGGAGGCGCTGGCCGCGATCCGCCGGACGCTGCGGCAATTACAGAAATAACGGAAAAGAGGAATTACTTATGGTGTTTCGCCAATTTCAGGATAAACGGCTTTCCGCCCTCGGGCTGGGCGCTATGCGTCTGCCGGTCGTCGGCGGGGATTACGCCGCCGTCGATGAGGCCGCGGCGGCGGAAATGGTCGATTATGCCATGGAGCACGGCGTGAATTATTACGATACCGCCTATGGCTATCACGACGGCCGTTCCGAGGCGGTGATGAGGAAAGCACTCTCCCGCTATCCCCGGGACCGGTATTTCCTTGCCGACAAATTTCCCGGCTACGACCTTTCCAACATGGATAAGGTGGAGGCGATCTTTGAGGAGCAGCTGAAACGGTGCGGCGTGGAGTATTTTGATTTCTATTTGTTTCATAATGTCTGCGAAGTGAATATCGACGCGTATCTGGATGAGAAATACGGAATCTATGCGTACCTGATGAAGCAGAAACAAAACGGCCGCATCCGGCATCTGGGGTTTTCCGCCCACGGCGGCCGCGGCGTTATCCGGCGCTTTCTCGATGCATACGGGGACGTGATGGAGTTCGGCCAGCTCCAGCTGAATTATCTGGACTGGAGCTTTCAGGACGCGAAAGCAAAAATGGAACTGCTGAACGAACGGGGAATTCCGGTCTGGGTCATGGAGCCGCTGCGGGGCGGCAGGCTGGCCTCCCTTTCCCCGGAAGATACCGCCCGGCTGAAGGCGCTGCGTCCGGAGGAAAGCGTCCCCGCCTGGGCCTTCCGGTTTCTTCAAACGCTCCCGGGGATAACGATGGTGCTTTCCGGTATGTCGAACAGGGAACAGCTTCGGGACAATATCCGCACCTTTGAGACCGACCGGCCGCTGAACGGGCGGGAGCTGGCGGAGCTGTTGGATATCGCGGGCGGCATGACGAAGCGGAACACGCTTCCCTGCACCGGCTGCCGCTACTGCACCAGCCATTGCCCGCAGGGTCTGGATATTCCCGCTCTGCTGGCGCTGTACAATGAGCATTCCTTTACCGGCGGCGGTTTTCTCGCGCCGATGGCCCTGTCCGCGCTGCCGGAGGATAAGCGGCCCTCCGCCTGTCTGGGCTGCCGGAGCTGCGAGGCGGTATGTCCCCAGCAAATCCGGATTTCTGAAGCCATGACGGATTTTTCGGAAAAGCTGAAGGCGTGAGAATCCGGTGACTCAAAGCATGAACAGAAAAAGCGACCGGGAAGCGGATGAAACCATCGGCTTTCCGGCCGTTTTTTTGATACAATCCACGGGAAAGTCCCGCCGCCGGAAGAGGAAACGGGAAAGATTGAAATTCCGGCCGGAAAATGTTACAATATACCGATTGACAGAATACGAAGCAGGGAGTAGAATAAGAACATTTGTTCTTGCTTTTTGATGAGTAAATCCGCGGAAAAAGCAAAAAATGAGGAACGTATGCGGAGCGGGGAACAGCCCGGCAGAGGGCGGAAACGGGGGAAAGGCTTATGAGTGAACAAAACGGACGGGAATCTTTCCAACTGGTGTCCGCCTATCAGCCGACCGGCGATCAGCCGGAGGCCATTGCCAAATTGGTGGAAGGCGTTCGCCGGGGGGATAAAGAGCAGACCCTTCTGGGGGTGACGGGTTCCGGCAAGACCTTTACCATGGCCAATGTGATTGCGCAGGTAAACCGGCCGACGCTGGTTCTGGCGCATAATAAGACGCTGGCGGCCCAGCTCTGTTCGGAATTCCGGGATTTTTTCCCTCACAACGCCGTCGAGTATTTTGTCTCCTATTATGATTATTATCAGCCGGAAGCGTATATCGCTTCCACCGATACCTATATTGAAAAGGATTCCGCCATCAACGACGAGATCGATAAGCTGCGCCATTCCGCCACCTCCGCGCTGGCGGAGCGGCGGGATGTGATTATCGTGGCGAGCGTGTCCTGCATCTACAGTCTGGGCAGCCCGATCGATTACCGCAGCATGGTGATTTCCCTCCGTCCGGGGATGGCGAAGAAACGGGACGACCTGCTGGCCAAGCTGGTCGAAATTCAGTACGAGCGCAACGACATCAACTTTGTCCGGAACAAGTTCCGCGTCCGGGGCGACGTGGTGGAAATTTTCCCCGCCTATTCCGGGGATACGGTGATCCGGGTGGAATTTTTCGGGGACGAAATCGACCGCATCAGCGAGATCAATCCGCTGACCGGGGAGCTGAAGGCGGTCGTCAGCCATGTGGCGATCTACCCGGCGTCCCATTACATCGTACCGCCGGAAAAGATGGAGGAATCCATCGCCTGCATCGAGCAGGAGCTGGCGGAACGGGTCGAGTGGTTCAAAAAAGAGGGCAAGCTTCTGGAAGCGCAGCGCATCCTTCAGCGTACCCGCTACGATATCGAGATGCTGCGGGAAATCGGCATCTGTAAAGGCATCGAAAATTATTCCCGCGTGCTGTCCGGCCGCGCCCCCGGCAGTACGCCGTTCACCCTGCTGGATCACTTCCCGGAGGATTTCCTTCTGTTCGTGGACGAATCGCACGTCACCCTGCCGCAGGTGCGGGGAATGTTCGGTGGGGATTTCGCCCGCAAACGCAGCCTGATCGATTATGGCTTCCGCCTGCCGAGCGCCTATGACAACCGGCCGCTGAATTTCGACGAATTCTATTCCCATGTCCGTCAGGCGGTTTTCGTCAGCGCCACGCCGGGCGATTTCGAGCGGGAGCACAGCCGCCAGATCGTGGAGCAGGTGATCCGCCCCACCGGTCTGGTCGATCCGGAAATCTTCGTCAAGCCGGTGGAAGGACAGATCGACGACCTGATCGGCGAGATCAACGAACGCGCCGCCCGGAAGGAGCGGGTGCTGGTCACCACCCTGACCAAGAAGATGGCCGAGGACCTGACCACCTACTTTGAAAACGTCGGCATCCGGGTTCGGTATATGCACCACGACGTGGATACTATGGAACGGATGGAGATCATCCGGGACCTGCGGCTGGGGGAATTCGACGTGCTGGTCGGCATCAACCTCCTGCGGGAGGGACTTGACCTGCCGGAGGTCTCGCTGGTGGCGATTCTGGATGCGGACAAGGAGGGCTTCCTGCGGTCGGAAACCTCCCTGATCCAAACGGTGGGCCGCGCCGCGCGGAACGCGCAGGGACAGGTCATCATGTATGCGGACAGCGTGACTCCCTCGATGGAACGCGCCATCACCGAAACCAACCGCCGCCGCGCCATCCAGATGCAGTATAACGAGGAACACGGCATTGTCCCCCAGACCATCATCAAAGAGGTGCGGGACGTTCTGGAGATCACCGCCCACGACAAAAAGCTGGATAAACCGGCCAAAAAACTCACCCGGGCGGAGCGCATGAAGCTGATTGAGGAACTGACGAAGGAAATGAAGAACGCGGCGCGGCTGCTGGAATTCGAGCATGCCGCGAGCCTGCGCGACCGGATTCAAAAGCTTCGGGACATGAAATAGAACTTGGAAAGTTTTCCGCCCTTATAGGCAGAAACCGGGACAGGCCCGAAACGACACAGGAAGCAAAAGGAAAGGATACAGCCATGCAGAACACGAAACTGATCGTCCGGGGCGCCCGGGAGCATAACCTGAAGAACGTGGATATCGAAATTCCGCGCGACAAGCTGATTGTCTTTACAGGGCTTTCCGGTTCGGGTAAATCCTCGCTGGCCTTCGACACCATTTACGCGGAAGGACAGCGGCGGTATGTCGAGAGCCTGTCCTCCTATGCCCGGCAGTTCCTCGGCCAGATGGAAAAACCGGACGTGGATACCATCGAAGGGCTGTCCCCCGCGATTTCGATCGATCAGAAGACCACCTCGAAAAACCCGCGTTCCACCGTGGGAACCGTCACCGAAATCTTCGATTATCTCCGCCTCCTTTACGCGCGGATCGGCGTCCCGCACTGCCCGGTCTGCGGGCGGGAGATCAAACAGCAGACGGTGGACCAGATCGTGGACCGGATCATGGAACTGCCGGAGCGGACCCGCATCCAGATTCTGGCGCCGGTCGTCCGGGGCCGGAAGGGTGAATACGTCAAGGAGTTCGAGTCCGCCCGCAAATCCGGCTATGTCCGCGTCCGGGTAGACGGCATCGTTTACGACCTGTCCGAATCCATCAAGCTGGAAAAGAATAAGAAGCACACCATCGAGATTGTGATCGACCGTCTGGTGATCGGGGAGGAAATCCGCTCCCGTCTGGCCGATTCCATTGAGACGGCGACCTCCCTGTCCGGCGGGCTGCTCACCGTGGATGTGATCGACGGGGAGGAACTGACCTTTTCCCAGAATTACGCCTGTCCGGAGCATGGAATCAGCATGGAGGAGCTGTCTCCCCGGATGTTTTCCTTCAACAATCCCTACGGCGCCTGCCCCAAATGCTCCGGTCTGGGTATTTTCATGTCGATCGACCCGGAACTGATCGTCTCCAACAAAAACCTTTCCATCCGGGAGGGCGGTATCCGCGCCAGCGGGTGGAGCTATATCGACGGGGGCACCATCGCCCAGATGTATTACGAGGGGCTGGCCGAGCATTACGGCTTCTCTCTGGATACGCCGATCAAAAACCTGCCGAAAAAGGTGATGGATGTCATTTTCTACGGCAGCAAGGGCGAAAGAATCAAAATGACCCGGAAGCGGGAATACGGCTCCGGCACCTACATGGTGGAGTTTGAAGGGGTCGTCAACAACCTGCAGCGCCGGTATCGGGAAACGCAGAGCGATTGGGTCCGGGAAGAGCTGGAATCGTACATGAGTCAGGTTCCCTGTCCGGAATGCCACGGTCATCGCCTGAAGCCGGAAAGCCTCGCGGTTACGGTGGGCGGGCTGAATATTTCCGAGTTTTCCGGCAAATCGGTGTCGGACGCGCTGACCTTCATTCAGGAGCTGGCCCTGACCGAACGGGAGCGGATGATCGGCGCGCGCATCCTCAAGGAGATCACCGAGCGGCTGGGCTTCCTGCAAAGCGTGGGGCTGGAATACCTGACCCTTTCCCGTTCCTCCGGCACGCTGTCGGGCGGGGAAAGCCAGCGTATCCGGCTGGCGACCCAGATCGGCTCCTATTTGATGGGGGTCCTCTATATTCTGGACGAGCCGAGCATCGGCCTGCATCAGCGGGACAACGCCCGACTGCTGGCAACGCTCCGGCGGCTCCGCGATCTGGGGAACACGCTGATCGTGGTGGAACACGACGAGGAAACCATGATGAACGCCGACTGGATCGTCGATATCGGCCCGGGCGCCGGTGTACACGGCGGCAACGTGGTCTTTTCCGGCCCGGTGGACGAGCTGTGCCGCTGTGAGGATTCCATTACCGGCCAGTATCTGAGCGGCCGGAAGAAAATTCCCGTCCCATCGAAGCGGCGGGAGGGGAACGGCAGGCTGCTCACCGTCCGGGGCGCCCGGGAAAACAACCTGAAGGACGTGGACGTTTCCTTTAAGCTGGGGGCGTTCAACTGCGTCACCGGCGTGTCCGGCTCGGGCAAATCCTCTCTGGTGAACGAAATCGTTCATAAACGGCTGGCCGCGGAGCTGAACGGCGCGCATACCCGTCCCGGCGCGCACGAGGAGATGCTGGGGCTGGACGCGCTGGATAAGGTGATCGATATCGACCAGTCGCCGATCGGCCGCACGCCCCGCTCCAACCCGGCGACCTATACCGGCGTGTTCAACGATATCCGCGAGCTGTACGCCTCCACCGCCGACGCCAAAATGCGGGGCTTTTCCGCCGGACGTTTCTCCTTCAACATCAAGGGCGGACGCTGCGAGGCTTGTCAGGGCGACGGCATCATCAAAATCGAAATGCACTTCCTGCCGGATATCTACGTTCCCTGCGAGGTGTGCAGGGGCCAGCGGTATAACCGGGAGACGCTGGAGGTAAAATATAAGGGGAAAAGCATCTACGACGTTCTGGAAATGACGGTGGAGGAAGCGCTTGATTTCTGCAGCAGTATCCCGAAGATCGCGCGCAAGCTTCAGACGCTGTATGACGTGGGGCTGGGCTATGTCAAGGTCGGGCAGCCGGCCACCACCCTGTCCGGCGGCGAGGCCCAGCGGGTCAAGCTGGCGGCCGAGCTTTCCCGCCGCGCCACCGGCCGCACGGTGTATATTCTGGACGAGCCCACCACCGGCCTGCATACCGCCGACGTGCACCAACTCATCCAGGTGCTGCAGAAGCTGGTGGATACCGGGAATACCGTGATCGTCATCGAGCATAACCTCGATGTAATCAAAACGGCGGATTATGTGATCGATCTCGGCCCGGAGGGCGGGGACAAGGGCGGTCATATCGTCGTCACCGGTACGCCCGAGGAAGTCGCGGCCTGCGAAGCCTCCTATACCGGCCAATACCTCCGGCCGGTGCTGGAAAAATAAGGCCATACAGGCGGCTCTTCTGCGGAGGAGCCGCTTTTTTCAGCCGGCGGTTTTGGCCGCAATCCGGCGCCGTCCGTCCGCCTTTCCCGGAATATTTACAATTCTTTCATATACTTTCGACGCGAATCATGTATGATAAAACCGCGGGAAAAGCAACGGCCGGGCGTCCGGTATCCGAAGACAAAGCCCGAAAAAAGCGGAAAGGCATGGAAACGGTTATGTTCGGCTATGTGCGCATATATAAGCCGGAGCTGAAAATGGCGGAATATGAGCACTATCAGGGGATATACTGTTCCTTGTGCAAGCAGCTCGGCAAACGGTACGGCCCGCTGGCGCGGCTGACCCTCAGCTACGATTTTACCTTTCTGGCCATGTTCCGGATGGCGCTGGACGACGCCTGCGCCGGTTTCCGGCAGGGGCGCTGTGCGCTTCATCCGCTGAAAAAACGCACCTGCTGCTGCGAGAACGACAGCCTGTCTTTCGCCGCCGACGCGGCGACCCTTCTCGTGTATTATAAATTGAAGGACGACGTGGCCGACCGGGGCTTCTGGCGTTCGCTGCCGTCCCGCTTCCTGCTTCTTTTCGCCTCCCGCGCCCGGAAAAAGGCGGCAAAATGCCGGCCGGAGCTGGATCGGGTGATCGGGGAGTGCATGGAGCGGCAGGCCGCTCTGGAAAAAAGCGGAACCGCCTCCATCGACGCGTCGGCGGAGCCGTCGGCCCGGATGCTGGCCTTTCTGGCCGCCGAGGGAGCCCGCGACGAAACGGAGCGGCGGATTCTGGACCGCTTCGGCTACTGCCTCGGCCGCTGGATCTATCTGATCGACGCGGCGGACGATCTGGAAGAGGATCTCAGGCAGGGGAGCTATAATCCGTATATCCTGACCCGCGGCCTGTCCGCCGATCAGCCGGAGGGGCTGGCGGAGACCCAGCGGTACGCTCTGCTGACGCTGAACGCCTGTCTCGCGGAATGTCTGGCGGCGTATAACCTGCTGTCCGTCCGCCGCTTTGACGGCATTCTCCGCAATATTCTGGAGCAGGGGATGCCGGCAGTGCAGAAGCAGATGGAATCCGGCGGAGCCGGCCGGGAAAAACGGCGGCATTCTTCTCCGTAAAAGGATGAACGATACGGCGATACCGGCGGCCCCTTTCCGGGTTTTCCCTGTGCAAAGGGCGGCTGTCCGAAAAGCGGACGGCGGGCCGGCAGTCGTTTCCTTTTTTGACACATTGTCCGTCCGGCGGACGGAAGAAAGGCCTGATTGGGAAAATGAGCGTAAATGATCCGTACAAGGTGTTGGGAATCAACCCGAACGCGACCGACGACGAGGTGAAGGCGGCGTACCGGGAGATGGCGAGGAAATACCATCCCGATAATTATGCCAATAACCCGCTGTCCGAGCTGGCTCAGGAAAAGATGCAGGAGATCAACGAGGCGTACGACACGATCGTCCGGATGCGCAAGCAGGGCGGCGGTTCCTCCGGCTACACGGCCGGGCAGCCGGGCAGCGCTTCGGCCTCCGGAAATTCCCGCTACAACGATATCCGCAGCATGGTTAATTCCGGTCGGGTGCTGGACGCCGAAATGCTGCTGGACGGGATTCCGGCCGCCTCCCGCGACGCCGAGTGGTACTTCCTGAAGGGGAGCGTGCTTTACCGGAAAGGCTGGCTGGAGGACGCGTACGGCCATTTCAACACCGCCTGCCGGATGGATCCCTCCAATATGGAATACCGGACCGCTTTCAACCAGATGAACCGGCAGCGGCAGACCGGCGGATACCGCCCGGCGGGGAATCCGAACGCCGGCGGCTGCTCCGGCTGCGATATGTGCTCCGGCCTGATTTGCGCCGACTGCTGCTGCGAATGCATGGGCGGCGATCTGATCCGCTGCTGCTGACCGGCCGGAACGCCGCGGCATTCTTTAAAACGGAACGTACAGGGGGAAACCGGTTTTGAAACAAAGCGGTAAGGTGGCGCTCGGCGGGGTATTTGGGGCGCTGGCGCTGATGTTTATGCTGATGACGGTGTTTCCGCTGGGAACCTATGCGCTCCCGGCGATCGCGGGCGCGCTGCTTATCCCCGTCGTGATCGAAGCGGGGGTGGGCACCGGCTGGATGGTGTACGGGGCGGTGGCCCTTCTCTCCCTGCTGGTCGCGCCGGATATGGAGGCCAAGGTCCTTTTTATCAGCTTCTTCGGCTATTATCCGGTGCTGAAATCCCAGCTCGAGCAGCTTCGCGCCCGGTGGCTGGAATGGCTTCTCAAGCTGGCGCTTTTTAACGGAACGATGGTGCTTTCCTATCTGCTGATGCTCTTCGTGTTCCATCTGGATCCGGAAACCTTCGTCCTCGGCGGCGTGAACGTGGCGCTCCTTTTCCTTCTGGCGGGGAACGTCGTCTTTCTGATTTACGATTACGCGCTGACCAATGTGGTGGCGGTGTATCAGCGCTTTCTGCATCCCCGCCTTTCCCGGATTTTCCACGCGGGCAGACGGTAGGACCGGGGCGGGGTGCGCCCGGCGCAGCCGGGGTCATTTGTATAAGCCTGCAGGGCGTCGACCGGCCGGTTAACGCCCTGCTTTTTTGTCTGGCTCGGCCCGTTCCGGCGTGGTGAATGGCCTTCCGGAAAAGGGGGGCGGACGGGGGAGTGACCGGGCAGTGCTTATTCCCAGTGATATTTCACTGCTTTTTCGGTGCTTTTCCGGTGATTTTTCAAGGCCGGAATTTCTCCCGGCAGGTGTGAAATCGCTATCTTTTGCTGGTCGGCTTGCAGGTCGGCGGATATTCTCTTGCATTTTTTCGGGTTTGGAATTAAAATAGGGGGAAAGGAGTGACCGGCTTGAACAGCTTGAACGGCTTAAAATCCAATCTTATCGCGCATATCACCGAAAGACAGCAGTCTTTTTCCAAAGGCCAGAAGCGGATTGCACAGTATATTATCGAGCATTACGATCAGGCGGCCTTCATGACCGCCTACCGGCTGGGGGAGACGGTGGGGGTCAGCGAATCCACCGTGGTCCGCTTCGCGGCGGAGCTGGGGTTTGAAGGCTATCCGCAGCTTCAGAAGGCCATGCAGGAGCTGATCCGGAGCAAGCTGACCTCCGTACAGCGGATCGAGGTCACCCGGGCGCGGATGCGGGACGACGAGGTGCTGGACAACATCATCGGCTGTGATCTCGCCAATATCCGCCAGACGCTGGAGGAACTGCCCCGCGACGTCTTTTATCAGGCGGCGGACGCGCTGGTCGGCGCGCGCCGCGTCTATATTTTCGGCGCGGGAAGCTGCCGGACCCTCGCCTCCTTCATGGCGTATTATCTCAAGCTTCTGCTGGTGGACGTACAGCTGATCTATACCAACAGCGAAACCGAGATTTTCGAGGATATGCTTCATATCAACGCGCAGGACGTGATCGTGGGCTTCAGCTTCCCGCGGTATTCCAGCAAGGCGGTCAAGGCCATGCATTTTGCCCATTCCCGTGATGCAAAGGTGATCGCCGTCACCGACAGCGAAATTTCCCCCATCGCAAAATACGCCTCCTGGCTGCTCCTCGCTCACAGCGATATGGCCACCATTGTGGATTCGCTGGTGGCTCCTCTGAGCATCGTCAACGCGTTGATTGTGGCCATTTCCCTGAAGAAAAAAGAGGAAATCAAAAGCGAGCTGACCGAGCTGGAAAGCATCTGGGAAGAATACGCGGTGTATCAGAAATTTGAGGAAAAAGAGTGACGGATCAGACGAAGAAAATAGAATCCATAAAGCGTCCGGAACGGTCGGTTCTGGTGGTCGGCGGGGGCGCGGCGGGCCTGATGGCGGCCGGAGCCGCCGCCGAACGGGGCCTGTCGGTGACGATTCTTGAGCGGAACGCCCGGATGGGCCGCAAGCTGATGATTACCGGCAAGGGCCGCTGTAATATTACCAATAACTGTACCATACCGGAATTCATATCCCATGTGCCGGAAAACGGACGGTTCCTGTTCAGCGCGCTTTCCGCCTTTTCGCCGCAGGACATGATGGCGTTTCTGGAAGGGGAAGGGCTTCCCGTTAAAACCGAACGGGGAAACCGGGTGTTCCCCTGCTCGGATAAGGCGCGGGATGTGGTGGATACGCTGGTTGCCTACGCCCGGCGGACCGGATGCCGCTTTAGGGAAGGGCGGGCCGCGTCCCTGCTGCTGGAAAACGGCGCGTGCGTCGGCGTCCGGCTGGAGGACGGGACGGACTGCCGGGCGGACGCTGTGATCGTCTGCACCGGCGGACTTTCCTACCCGCTGACCGGCTCTACGGGGGACGGCTACGCGCTGGCGGAGCAGGCGGGGCACACCATCGTCCCGCCCCGGCCTTCGCTGGTGCCTCTGGTCTGCGCCGAAAGCTGGTGCGCGGAGGCGCAGGGCCTTTCCCTGCGCAACTGCGCGCTGACAGTCACCGATTCGAAACGGAAGCGGAAGGTGTACGAGGACTTTGGGGAAATGCTGTTCACCCACTTCGGGGTGTCCGGCCCGATGGCGCTCAGCGCGAGCGCCCATATGCGGGAGATGGAGCCGGGCAGGTACCGCCTTGTCGTCGATCTGAAGCCGGCGCTGACCCCCGAACAGCTGGACGCCCGGCTGGTGCGGGATTTCACCGAAAACCGGAATCGGGATTTTGCCAATTCCCTCGGCGGCCTGCTGCCCCGCAGTCTGTGTCCGGTGATCGTCGCGCTGTCCGGTATCCGGCCGGAGGAAAAGTGCAACGCGGTCACCCGGGAACAGCGCCGCTCTCTGGCGGCTCTGCTGAAGGCCCTGCCCCTGACGGTGGAAGGCTTCCGGCCGGTGGAGGAAGCGATTGTGACCTCCGGCGGCGTGCGGGTCGACGAGCTGAACGCCAAAACGATGGAATCCAAAAAGGCGAAGGGCCTGTTTTTTGCGGGCGAGGTGCTGGATGTGGACGCCTATACCGGCGGCTTCAATCTGCAGATCGCTTTTTCCACCGGCGCCGCCGCCGGCCGTCATGCGGCCGAACATGAAGAATAGACGACGGTATAACGCTGTTGCGTGTGTTATATAAAATAAGGGTAGAAAAGCCGGCGGCTTCGGCCGGCGGGCGGAAGGATGTAGAAAACAGCATGGATACAGAGAAAAAGACGATCGCCGTTGCGATCGACGGCCCCTCCGGCGCGGGGAAAAGCACGATTGCGAAAATTCTCGCCAAGGAACTGCGGTTTATTTATGTGGATACCGGCGCGCTGTACCGTTCCATCGGCTACACGGCGCTGCGCCGCGGCGTTGCGCCGGACGACGCGGAGGCTGTGGAGGCGCTGCTTCCGTCGCTTCATCCGGAGCTGCGGTATATCGACGGCGCCCAGCGCGTATTGGTGAACGGGGAGGATGTCAGCGACCACATCCGTACGCCGGAGGTATCGCTGGCCGCCTCGAAGGTGTCCAGCCTGCCGGCGGTCCGCCGCGCGCTGTTCGACCTGCAGCGGGATATGGCAAAGAAGAATAACGTGATTATGGACGGCCGGGATATCGGCACCGTCGTTCTTCCTGACGCGGAGGTTAAAATCTTCCTTACCGCATCGGCGGAAGTGCGGGCGCAGCGCCGCTATGAGGAACTGCGGGAAAAGGGGACCGACGTCACCTATGACGAGGTGCTGGCCGACATGAAAAAACGGGATTACGACGATTCCCACCGTGCGGTTGCCCCGCTGAAGGCGGCGGAGGACGCCGTGCGGGTGGATACCACCGCCTATTCGCTGGAGCAGGCGGTTGCCGCGCTGAAGGAACTGGTGGAAAAAGCACTGGGATGATTTCCGGCGAAAACGGAACGTCATTTTCCTGATTCTCCTGCGGCCGCCGGGGGCGGCATAACATACCCCGTTCCGGTGCGCCGGGATGGAGAAATGAGGCGATTATGCGACTGGCTCATTTTTTGCTGGCTTTTTTCAAGCCGCTGTTCTGGCTCCTTTTTCCCTATAAAGCGGAGGGCCGGGAAAACCTTCCTCCGTCCGGCGGAGGAAGACCGATGATGATCTGCGCCAACCATATTTCGGATATCGATCCGGTGTTCCTGCTGATGGCGCAGAAACGGCATATTTATTATATGGCGAAGGCCGAGCTTTTCGGCAGCGGAATCGCCCGCTGGTTTTTCGGAAAGAAATTCGGCGCGTTCCCCGTGAAGAGGGGAACGGGAGATACCAGCGCGATCGATACCTCCGAGCGGATTGTGAAAGAGGGGAAGCTTCTGGGAATTTTTCCGGAGGGGACCCGTTCAAAGGACGGGAAGCTGGGGCGAGCCAAATCCGGCGCCGCGCTGATCGCCTCCCGTACCGGTTCCTGGATTATCCCGGCAGCCATTCAGGCGAAGGATCAGAAGGTGCGGCTTTTCCACCGGACGACCATCCGCTTCGGCATACCGCTGTCGCCGGAGGAGCTTCATCTGGAGGATCCTGAGCATCCGGATCTGCGCTATGCTTCCCGGCTGATTATGGAACGGATCGCCGGAATGATGGAGGAAGCCTCGTGACGATTACCTTAGCCAAATCCGCCGGCTTCTGTTTCGGCGTGAACAAAGCGGTCAATACGGTATATGATTTGCTGGAAAAGGGAGAAACCGTCTGCACTCTCGGCCCGATCATCCATAATCCGCAGGTGGTGGAGGCGCTCGCCGGCCGTGGGGTGACGATCGTTTCATCGCCGGCCGAAGCGCCGGACGGCGCGACGCTGGTGATCCGTTCCCATGGCGTTCCCCGCAGCGTTTACGGCGAGCTGGAGCAAAACGGCGTACGGGTATGCGACGCCACCTGCCCCTTTGTCTCCAAAATCCACCGCATCGTGTCGGAGGAATCCGCGCGGGGGAGGACGGTCCTCATTGCCGGAAACGAGGGACATCCGGAGGTAATCGGCATACGCGGTCACTGTGAAGGCCCCTCTTTTGTGATTTCCCGGCCGGAGGATTTGTCGGCGCTGCTCGAAAAAGGGAGAATCCTTCCGGCTGCGCCGATTTCCATGGTCGCGCAAACAACTTTTCAGGTGGACACATGGGAAAAATGCTCGGAAATCGCAAAAAAACTCTATACAAACCTCAAAATCTTTGATACAATATGTAATGCGACTGCCGAGAGGCAGAACGAAGCGGTCGCCCTGTCGCTGAAAAGCGATATCATGGTGATTGTCGGCGGACGTCAGAGTTCCAACACCGCGAAGCTTCGCGATGTATGCGCGGTTCACTGTCCGACGGTGCTGATCGAAACAGCGGACGAGCTTTCGGCCGCCATGTTTCGGGGAGTACGGTCGGTCGGCCTGACTGCCGGGGCGTCGACCCCCGCCGATATTATAAAGGAGGTACTTTCAACCATGTCCGAAATTGTCAACAACACTGAAAACGAAGTCAAAGAAGCAGAAACTGCCGAGGCGCCTATCGTCGAGGCCGAAGCGTCCGACGTGGCTGCGGAGCCGGCTGCGGAAGCTGCTCCTGCGAAGTCGTTTGACGAAATGAGCTTTGAGGAAGCGCTGGAGGCGTCCCTGCAGAGCTTAAGTACGGATGAAAGGGTACGCGGCGTGGTTGTCGGTATTGCTCCCAATGAGGTGCAGGTAGAAGTCGTCGGCCGTAAGCAGACCGGGTATATCCCGGTCGATGAGCTGTCCGCCGCGCCGAATGTCAATCCGGAAGACGTCGTGAAGGTCGGGGACGAACTCGAGCTTCTGATTATGCGCACCAACGATCAGGAAGGCACCATCATGCTCTCCAAAAAGCGCGTTGACGCTATGAAGGGCTGGGACAAGGTCGTTGCCGCGGAGGAAAGCGGCGAGATTCTGGACGGCGTGGTGACCGACGTAATCAAGGGCGGCATTCTCGCCGTGACCAACGGCGTGCGCGTCTTTATCCCGGCTTCTCAGGCATCCCTCACCCGGATGGAGGATCTGTCCCCGCTGCTCAAGCAGGAGGTCCGCTTCAAGATTATCGAGACCAATAAGAGCCGCCGCCGCGCGGTGGGTTCCATCCGTCAGGTCGCCCGCGACGAGCGCAAGGAGAAGGAAGCGGCGTTCTGGGCGCAGGCGGAAATCGGCCAGAAATACACCGGCGTTGTGAAGTCCCTGACCTCCTACGGCGCGTTTGTCGATCTCGGCGGGGTGGACGGTATGATCCACATTTCCGAGCTTTCCTGGAAGCGCATCAAGCATCCGTCCGAAGTGGTGAACGTCGGCGATACCGTGGAGGTTTACATTAAGGATCTGGATACCGAAAAGCACAAGATTTCTCTCGGCTACCGCAAGGTGGAGGACAACCCTTGGGAAATCTTCAAGGCGAATTATCCGATCGGTTCGGTTGTGACGGCGAAGGTCGTCGGCATGACCACCTTCGGCGCGTTTGCCCAGATTATCCCGGGCGTTGACGGCCTGATCCACATCTCCCAGATTGCGGACCGCCGGATTGAGAAGCCTCAGGATGAGCTGGAGATCGGCCAGGAGGTCAAGGTGAAGATCACCAACGTCGATTTCGACCACAAGCGCATCAGCCTGTCTATCCGCGCTCTGCTTGAAGAGGGCGGGGAGGACGCGGCCGCGTCTGCGGACGAGGAATAAAATTCCATGTTAAACAGGGGCCGGCGTTGTCAAACGCCGGCCCTTTTCTGTGTGCGTTGCCGGACAGATGGAAAAGGCGGTTTCCACTGTTCCGGCGGCGGGAGGGCTATACGGAAAGGGCTTCTCCGGCGGCGGCGCGCCGCCGGAGAATGTCCGAAGAATGTTAAAAAATTGTGAAATTTTGTTTTCCCTCTTGATTTTTCCAGCAATCCGGCTAAAATAGAAAACAGATTAGCACTCGAAAGTTTGGAGTGCTAAAATTAACAATACTTCTTCAGGGAGGAATTCATCATGTCTATGTCTATCAAGCCTCTTGCGGACAGAGTTGTCATCAAGATGGTCGAAGCCGAAGAAACCACGAAAAGCGGGATTATTCTGGCCGGCTCCGCCAAGGAGAAGCCGCAGGTCGCGGAGGTCGTCGCGGTCGGCCCGGGCGGCAACGTCGAGGGCAAGGATATCACGATGTATGTGAAGGTCGGCGACAGGGTGCTGACCAGCAAGTATTCCGGCACCGAGGTAAAGCTGGACGGCGAAGAATACACCATCGTGCGGCAGAACGACATTCTCGCGGTCGTGGAAGGCTGAGGCCTTTCCGGTTCCGTCAAATCAATCAACATTACTTGAAATTTAGGAGGAATCATTCATGGCGAAGCAGATTCTTTTCGGTGAGGACGCGCGCAAGGCGCTCCAGTCCGGTGTTGACCAACTGGCGAATACGGTGAAAATCACCCTCGGCCCGCGCGGCCGCAACGTGGTGCTGGACAAGAAGTTCGGCGCTCCGCTGATTACCAATGACGGCGTGACCATTGCGAAGGAGATCGAGCTGGACGACGCGTTTGAAAACATGGGCGCGCAGCTCGTGAAGGAAGTTTCCACCAAGACCAACGACGTGGCCGGCGACGGCACCACCACCGCGACTCTGCTCGCGCAGGCGCTGATCCGCGAGGGCATGAAGAACGTGGCCGCCGGCGCGAATCCGATGGGCGTAAAGCGCGGCATCGAAAAAGCGGTGGATTCGGTTGTGGAAGGCGTTATCGCCAATTCCAAAAAGGTCAGCGGCTCGGCGGACATCGCCCGTGTGGCGACGGTCTCGGCCGGCGACGCGACGATCGGCGATCTGGTCGCCGAAGCGATGGAGAAAGTCACCGCCGACGGCGTTATCACCGTGGAGGAATCCAAAACCGCGGAAACCTATTCCGAGGTTGTGGAAGGTATGCAGTTCGACCGCGGCTATATCACCCCGTATATGGTGACCGATACCGAGAAGATGGAAGCGGTAATCGACGACGCCTATATTCTGATTACCGATAAGAAGATCTCCAACGTGCAGGATATCCTGCCGCTGCTCGAGCAGATTCTGCAGGCCGGCAAGAAGCTGGTCATCATCGCTGAGGACGTGGAGGGCGAAGCCCTGTCCACCCTCATTGTGAATAAGCTGCGCGGTACCTTCACCTGCGTGGCGGTCAAGGCGCCGGGCTTCGGCGACCGCCGCAAGGAGATGCTGCAGGATATCGCGATCCTGACCGGCGGTCAGGTGATTACCGAGGAGCTGGGTCTGGAGCTGAAGGAAGCCACCATCCAGCAGCTGGGCCGCGCCCGTCAGGTCAAGGTTCAGAAGGAGAACACCATCATTGTGGACGGTGCGGGCGATTCCGCCGAAATCAAGAACCGTATTGCGCAGATCCGCGCCCAGATTGAAAACACCACCTCCGATTTCGATCGTGAGAAGCTGCAGGAGCGGCTGGCGAAGCTGTCCGGCGGCGTGGCGGTTATCAAGGTCGGCGCGGCGACCGAGGTCGAGATGAAGGAGAAGAAGCTCCGCATCGAGGACGCGCTCTCCGCGACCAAGGCGGCTGTTGAGGAAGGCATTGTGGCCGGCGGCGGCGTGGCCCTGATTAACGCGGCGGAGAAGCTGGGCGCGCTGGTGGACAGCACCGAAGGCGACGAAAAGACCGGCGTGAAGATCGTCCTGAAAGCGGTGGAGGAGCCGATTCGTCAGATCGCCCTCAACGCCGGTATGGAAGGCAGCGTCATCATCGATAAGATCCGCACCTCCGGCAAGGTCGGCTACGGCTATGACTTTGCGAAGGATACGTACGGCGATATGATCTCGTCCGGTATTGTTGACCCGACCAAGGTCACCCGTTCCGCTCTGCAGAACGCGGCTTCCGTCGCGGCGATGGTTCTGACCACCGAATCTCTGGTTGCCGACAAGAAAGAGCCGGCTCCGGCTCCGGCGGCTCCGGCCGGCGGCATGGACGGTATGTATTAATCGGCCGGCGTCCGGCGGACTGAAAACGGATAGGCTATGGCAGAAAGGGCCGGACGGGGATATCCCGTCCGGCCCTTTTGTCCGGCCGCGGAATACCGTATTTCGTGCTTCTCTCAAAGGAATCCCGCATTATACACAAAATATCGTACCGACCTTTCCTTGCCCCACAATAAGATTACAAAAATGGGAAAGGGCCTTGAAAAACCCCCGCTTTTGACATACAATAAATACATCTTTCAACAGGAGGCAGCGCGATGCAGTCGTTTGGCTTGAGCGGTTTTATGCTGGGGTCGAGTTGCGGAAAAATGTGTCCGGTATGCTTCGGCGGGCTTCCTGCGCGCAAAATATCCGGGTGAAAATACGGGCTGCGGCGTCATTGTACCCCGCAGCCTGTTTTCTTTCTGCCGGGGAGGGAAAGGGGACAGGCTTGCGCAGGGTCTGGACAGCAAAGAGAAAGGAATGGTCATAACCTATGGCGTGTAAAAAAGTGGCCGTCATTATGGGCAGCGACAGCGATCTGCCGGTGGTTTCCAAGGCGATCAGCAAATTAAAGGATTTCGGGATTCCGGTGGAGGCGCATGTGATGTCCGCCCATCGTACGCCGGCGGCGGCGATGGATTTCGCCTGGCATGCGGCGGATAACGGATTCGGCGTTATTATCGCCGCAGCGGGGAAGGCGGCCCATCTTGCCGGGGTGCTCGCCGCCCATACGATCCTGCCGGTGATCGGTATCCCGATCAAATCCTCCACGATGGACGGGCTGGATTCTCTTTTATCCACCGTGCAGATGCCCTCCGGCATCC
Source organism: uncultured Oscillospiraceae bacterium (assembly GCA_905192745.1). Classification (GTDB taxonomy): domain Bacteria; phylum Bacillota; class Clostridia; order Oscillospirales; family Acutalibacteraceae; genus Avimonas. Next base: position 47,334 of record CAJJLZ010000010.1, on the reverse strand, counting down.
CGGTTGCCACCGTAGCGATCGACGGGGCGGAAAACGCGGCGATCCTCGCCGCCCAGATCCTCGCGGTGGAGGACGCGGAGCTGCAGGGACGGTTGAAAGCTATGAAGCGGGAAATGGAAAACTCCGTGCTGGAAAAGGACCGGAAGCTCACCGAATCCCTGAACGGCTGAGGACCGAAAGAAATTCCAGTCGTCGCAGGAACACCAAAAACGACAGAACAGAAAGGACAGGGACAGGATTATGGAAAAACGTGCACAGCTTTACGAGGGCAAGGCCAAGAAAGTATTTTCTACGGACGATCCCGAACTGCTGATTGTGGACTATAAGGACGATGCGACCGCTTTTAACGGCGAGAAAAAGGGGACCATTCTCGGCAAGGGCGTTATCAACAACCGGATGAGCAATTTCCTGATGCAACTTCTGGAAAAGGACGGCGTTCCCACCCATTTTGTAAAGGAGCTTTCTGAACGCGAGACCTTGGTGAAAAAGGTCACCATCGTCCCGCTGGAGGTGATCGTGCGGAACATCGCCGCGGGTTCCTTCTCCAAGCGCTTCGGGGTGGAGGAGGGGACTCCCCTGAAGCAGCCGTCGCTGGAATTCAGCTATAAAAACGACGATCTCGGCGATCCGCTGATTAACGAATACCACGTGCTGGCGCTGGGCGTCGCCACCCGGGAAGACATGGATACCATCGCGAAATACGCGTTCCATGTCAACGACTTCCTGAAAAAATATTTCCTGGGGCTGGACGTGGAGCTGGTGGATTTCAAGCTGGAGTTCGGCAAGACCTCCGACGGCACCATCGTGCTGGCGGACGAAATCTCGCCGGATACCTGCCGGTTCTGGGATGTGCATACCCACGAAAAGCTGGATAAGGACCGTTTCCGCCGGAATATGGGCGGCGAGGCGGAAGCGTATCGGGAAATGATGCGCCGTCTGATGGGCGAATAAGCCGCGGACAGTCTTCCCTCCCACGAAAGCGTCCCGCCGCCTCCGCGGCGGGACCGCACGGCTACTGTGAAAGGAATGGTCATTACACATGGGCGGCTTATTTGGCGTAGTATCAAGCGAAAGCTGTGTCACCGACCTGTTCTTCGGCGTGGATTACCACTCCCATCTGGGGACCAGACGGGGCGGTATGGCGGTATACAGTGAGCAAAAAGGATTCCAGCGGGCGATCCATAATATCGAGAATTCCCCTTTCCGTACCAAGTTTGAACGGGATATGGAGGAAATGGAGGGGGTTATGGGCATCGGCTGTATCAGCGATACCGATCCCCAGCCCCTCATGATCCGCTCCCATCTGGGAAATTACGCGATCACCACGGTCGGCCGGACCAACAACATGGATGAGCTGGTGAGCCGGACATTTGAAAACGGCTGTTCTCATTTTCTGGAAATGAGCGGCGGGCAGGTGAACGCCACCGAGCTGACGGCCTGCCTGATTAATCAGAAGGATTCCATTCCCGAGGGAATCCGTCACGCGCAGGAGCTGATTGACGGGTCCATGACCATTCTGGTTCTGACCCGGAAGGGGATGTATGCCGCGCGGGACAAAATGGGACGCACGCCGCTCATCATCGGGAGAAAGGAGAACGCCTGCTGCGTTTCCTTTGAATCCTTCGCTTATTTGAATTTGGGCTATCGGGATGAGCACAGCCTCGGGCCGGGAGAGATCGACTTCCTCACCCCCGAAGGGTACGAGACGGTGACGCCTCCCGGAAAAAAGATGAAGATCTGCGCGTTTCTGTGGACCTATTTCGGGTATCCGACCTCTTCCTATGAAGGGGTGAACGTGGAGCAGATGCGGTACGACTGCGGGCGCATCCTTGCCCGGAATGATCCGGGAATGGAGGCGGATTTCGTGGCCGGCGTTCCGGATTCGGGTACGGCCCACGCTATCGGCTACGCGAACGAGTCGGGCATTCCCTTCGCCCGTCCCTTTATCAAATACACCCCGACCTGGCCCCGCAGCTTTATGCCCCAGAATCAGGCGATCCGCAATCAGGTCGCTCATATGAAGCTGATTCCGGTGGAGCCCCTGATCCGGGACAAGCGCCTGCTTTTCATCGATGATTCGGTGGTGCGGGGAACGCAGATGCGGGAAACGGTGGATTTTCTGTTTGACAGCGGGGCGAAGGAGGTTCACATCCGGCCCGCCTGTCCCCCGATCCTGTTCGGATGCAAATATCTGAATTTTTCCCGTTCCACCTCGGATATGGATCTGATCTCCCGCTCGGTGATTCAGGAGCTGGAGGGAGACGAAGGATTCCGTTATCTGGAGGAATACTGTGACGCCCGTTCCGGACGGTATGAGAAGATGGTAGAGGGAATCTGCCGGCGGATGCGGGTCACCTCTCTCAAATACCAGACCCTCGAAGGAATGCTTGCCGCCATCGGCATCGACCCGGACTGTGTCTGCACCTATTGCTGGACCGGAAAAGAGTAAAAAGAGGAATACGGGCATTTACCCCCGGCGGACGGAATGAGCGGCGGACCGGGGGCGGCGAGGGGACCGCTGGAGCCGGGCGGAGAGAGGACAAGCTGATGGGAAATTCCATTCATGAGGAATGCGGCGTTTTCGGCATCTATGAGCCGACGACCGCCAATGTGGCCAGTTCGGCCTATTTCGCCCTGTACGCCCTGCAGCACCGGGGACAGGAGAGCTGCGGCATTGCGGTGAATGAGGACGGAGTTATCCGGTTCCACCGCGGCAGCGGACTGGTTCCCGATGTATTCACTCCGTCGGCGCTGGAGCAGCTGGGGCGGGGACAGATGGCGGTCGGCCATGTGCGATATTCCACCACGGGCGGCTGCAACCCCAACAATATCCAGCCGCTGGTTGTGCGGCATGTCAAGGGCAGCATGGCGCTGGCCCATAACGGCAATCTGGTGAACGCCTACGAGCTCCGCCGCCGGTTTGAACTGGAAGGCGCAATTTTTCACGGCACCAGCGACACCGAAGCGATCGCCTACGCCATCACCAAGGAACGGCTGAAGGTGGGTTCGATCGAAGCGGCGGTGGAGGAAGCGATGAAGCAGTTGAAAGGCGCGTATTCGCTGGTTGTCATGTCCCCCCGCAAGCTGATCGCCGCCCGGGATCCCGAGGGCTTCCGTCCTCTCTGCATGGGGAAAACGGGGGACGGCGCGGTGGTGTTCGCCTCCGAAAGCTGTGCGCTGGAAAGCGTGGGCGCGGAATTTGTGCGGGATATCGAGCCGGGAGAGATCGTGGTGGCATCGGAGGACGGCGTTCGCTCCATCCGCACCCACTGCGGTGACGGCCGGGGCCATTTCTGCGTGTTTGAATTTGTCTATTTCGCCCGCCCGGACAGCCGGATTGCCGGTGCCGGGGTGCAGGAGGCCCGGCAGCGCGCGGGCGCGTTCCTCGCGCTGGAGCATCCTATTCAGGCGGATGTGGTAATTGGCGTTCCCGATTCAGGGCTGGACGCGGCGCTGGGCTATTCCCGACAGTCGGGCATCCCTTACAACGTGGGGCTGATTAAGAACCGGTATATCGGCCGCAGCTTTATCCAGCCCACACAGGGGCAGCGGGAAGACGCGGTCAAGATCAAGCTCAACGTGGTGAAGCCGGTGGTGGACGGGAAACGGGTCATTATGATCGACGATTCCATCGTCCGCGGCACCACCAGCGCCCGGATCGTCCGCCTGCTGCGGGAGGCCGGGGCCCGCGAGGTGCATATGCTGGTTTCCTCGCCGCCCTTCACCAACCCCTGCTATTTCGGCACCGATATCGACAGCCGTGAAAACCTGATCGCCTGCCGTCTGCCGACGGTGGAGGCGATCGGGAAGGAGATCGGGGTGGACAGTCTGGGATATCTGAGCGTGGAGAGCGTCCGCCAGATCGCCAAGAACGCGGACTGCGGCTTCTGCGACGGGTGTTTCACCGGCCGGTATCCGGTGGAGCCTCCGGCGGACTCGGCCAAGGATAAGTTTGAGGAAAAAATTCCCCGGTCCGGCCCAAAACAGGCGGACTGAAAACGGAAACAATACATAAAAGAAGAAACGGAAAGGCGTGGATGACTTGGATTATAAAAAAAGCGGAAGCGAAAGCTATGCGGCGGCCGGTGTGGATGTGACCGCAGGATACAAAGCGGTGGAGCTGATGAAAAAGCATGTGGCCCGCACCATGATCCCCGGCGTGGTATCCGATCTGGGAGGGTTCGGCGGCCTGTTTGAGCCGGATATGACCGGCATGAAACGCCCGGTACTGGTTTCCGGCACCGACGGCGTGGGCACCAAGCTCAAGCTGGCGTTCCTGATGGACAAGCACGATACCGTGGGGATCGACTGCGTTGCCATGTGCGCGAACGACGTCGCCTGTTCCGGCGCGCAGCCGCTGTTTTTCCTTGACTACATCGCCTGCGGGAAAAACGTTCCGGAGAAAATCGCGTCCATTGTCGCCGGTGTGGCGGAAGGGTGCGTACAGGCGGGCTGCGCCCTGATCGGCGGGGAAACCGCCGAGATGCCGGGCTTTTATCCGGTGGACGAATACGACCTTGCCGGCTTCTGCGTGGGAATGGCCGACCGGGAGAAGATCGTGGACAGCGCGCTGGTCCGGGAAGGGGACGCGCTGATCGGCGTGGCCTCCAGCGGCGTGCATTCCAACGGCTTTTCTCTGGTGCGGAAGGTGTTCGATGTATCGGAAAAGACCCTGTCGGTGTATTATGACGAGCTGGGCGCGACTCTGGGCGAAACCCTGCTCACCCCGACGAAAATTTATGTCCGGCCGATTCTGGAGCTGATCTGCAAGGTGGGAATCCACGGGATTTCCCACATCACCGGCGGCGGGTATTATGAAAACATCCCGCGGATGCTTCCGGACGGAATGCAGGCCGTGATCGAAAAGAAGAACGTGCCGGTCCTGCCGATCTTCCAGCTTCTTCAGAAGGTGGGGAATATTTCGGAGCACGATATGTTCAACACCTTCAACATGGGCACCGGCCTGTGCATCGCCGTGGCCTCCGACAAGGCGGATGAAGCGCTCCGCGTTCTGAACGGGGCGGGCGAAAAGGCCGTTCTGCTCGGGCAGGTGGCCCGGGGCGACGAGGGTGTCGCGCTATGTTAAACATCGTGGTGCTGGTTTCCGGCGGAGGGACCAACCTGCAGGCGCTGCTGGACGCCGAGGAAGCCGGAGAAATCCGGGGCGGGCGGATTGTCCGGGTGATTTCTTCTGCTCCGGGCGCGTATGCGCTGGAGCGGGCCGCGCGGCACGGCGTTCCCGGCACGGTGATCGAGCGGAAGGCGTTTGCCTCCGCCGCCGCTTTCGACGCGGAACTGCTGGCCGAACTGAAACGCTGCGAGGCCGATCTGGTGGTGCTGGCCGGTTTCCTCTGCATTCTGGGCGAGGAAATCGTGCGGACCTATGCCAACCGAATTCTCAACGTCCATCCCTCCCTGATTCCCGCCTTCTGCGGGAAAGGGTATTACGGCCTGCGCGTCCATCAGGCGGCGCTGGATTATGGGGTGAAGGTGACCGGCGCGACTGTCCATTTCGTTAACGAAATTCCGGACGGCGGGGCGATCATCCTGCAAAAGGCGGTGGCCGTTCAGCCGCAGGATACCCCCGAAACCTTACAGCTTCGGGTGATGCGGCAGGCGGAATGGGAGCTGCTGCCCAAGGCGGTTTCCCTGTTTTGCGAGGGAAGAATCCGTCTTGTTGAAAACAAGGCGGTTATAGACAGCCAGCCGGCTGACGGCGAATAAGCGAATAGGCGAATAGGCGAATAAATGACGGCGGGGCGGAGTCCCTGCCGATTGACTGGAAAGGGTGGAGCATCCATGACCATACGGAAACTGTCGGAGGAGCTTTCCGCGACCTCCTATCCCGGACGGGGAATCATTCTGGGCAAAAGCGCGGACGCCAAAGCCATGGTGATTGCGTATTTCATCATGGGCCGCAGTGTCAACAGCCGGAACCGCGTGTTTATCGCGGAAGGGGAAGGGCTCAAAACCAAAGCCTTTGACGAGAGCAGGCTGACCGATCCCTCCCTGATTATCTACGCGCCGGTGCGGGTGATCGGGAACACGACCGTCGTCACTAACGGCGACCAGACCGACACGATTGTGGAGTTTCTGGAGCAGGGAAAATCCTTCGAGGACGCTCTGCGCACCCGCACCTTTGAGCCGGACGGACCGAATTTTACCCCCCGTATTTCCGGAATGGTGGAGCCCTGTCACGACCGGTTCCGTTTGTCCATCCTGAAATCGGCGGAGGGGAACGACGCGTCTGCCCAGCGGTATTTCTACGAGTACGAGGCCCCGCTCGCGGGGGAGGGGCGGTTTATCCACACCTATCAGGGGGACGGAAACCCGCTGCCCTCCTTTGAAGGGGAGCCGGCGCTGGTGGCGCTGGAAGGGGATATCGACGTTTTCACCGACACGGTGTGGAACAGCCTGAACGAGGACAACAAGGTGTCCCTCTTCACCCGGTATATCGATATCGGGACGGGAAAGACCGAGACCCGCATCCGCAACAAGAATCAATAGAAGTTAAACCGCATTTTGTGAAAGGATGGTTTCCATGGCGAACGAACTGACGCTGAAATACGGCTGCAACCCCAATCAGACGCCTTCCCGCATTTTTATGGGGGACGGAAGCAACCTCCCGATCGAGGTGCTGAACGGCCGGCCGGGATATATCAATTTTCTGGACGCCTTCAACAGCTGGCAGCTGGTGAAGGAGCTGAAGGAAGCGACCGGTCTTCCTGCCGCCGCCTCCTTCAAGCACGTCAGCCCGGCGGGCGCCGCGCTCGGCATCCCGCTTTCCGACGTGCTGAAGAAGATTTATTTTGTGGACGATCTGGAGCTTTCGCCCATCGCCTGCGCCTATGCCCGCGCCCGCGGGGCGGACCGGATGTCCTCCTACGGCGACTGGGTGGCGCTGTCCGACGAGTGCGATAAGGAGACCGCTGCCCTGCTGGCCCGGGAGGTTTCGGACGGCGTGATCGCCCCCGGCTATACCGACGAAGCGCTGGCAATCCTGAAAACCAAGCGGAAGGGCAGCTACAATGTGGTGAAGATCGACCCGTCCTACACCCCCGCTCCGGTGGAGCATAAGGATGTGTTCGGCGTCACCTTCGAGCAGGGCCGCAACGAGCAGAAGATCGACAACGCCCTGCTGACCAACGTCGTCACTGCCTGCCGGACGATTCCGGACGCGGCGAAGCAGGATCTGGTGCTTTCCCTGATTACCCTGAAATATACCCAGTCCAACTCGGTCTGCTACGCCAAGGGCGGGCAGGTCATCGGCGTGGGCGCCGGCCAGCAGAGCCGCATCCACTGCACCCGTCTCGCGGGGAACAAGGCGGATATCTGGTATCTCCGCCAGCATCCGCGCGTGCTGGCTCTGCCCTTTAAAGAGGACATCCGCCGCCCCGACCGGGACAACACCATCGACGTGTATATTTCGGACGACTGGATGGACGTGCTGGCCGACGGCATGTGGGAGCAGTTCTTCACCGTTAAGCCGGAGCCCCTCACCCGGGAGGAAAAGCGGGAATGGCTGGATACCCTGACCGGCGTGTCCCTTGGTTCGGACGCGTTCTTCCCCTTTGGCGACAACATTGAGCGGGCCCACCGCACCGGCGTTTCCTATATCGCCGAGCCGGGTGGCTCCATCCGGGACGACAACGTGATCGACACCTGCAACAAATACGGCATTGCCATGGCCTTTACCGGCCTGCGGCTGTTCCATCATTGACCGGCCGATAGAAGGGAGAAAGGCACATGGATATTCTGGTAGTCGGCGGCGGCGGACGGGAGCATGCGATTATTCGCAAGCTGAAGGAGAGCCCCCGCTGCGGCAAGCTCTACTGTACCCCCGGAAACGGCGGGATTTCCCGGGACGCGGAATGCTTTGATGTTCCGGCGGACGATATCGACGGGGTTGTCGGGCTGGCAAAACGCTTAAACGCCGATCTGGTTTTCGTCGCTCCGGACGACCCGCTGGTCGCCGGAATGGTGGATGCGCTGGAGGAGGCGGGCGTCGCCGCCTTCGGGCCAAGGAAGAATGCGGCGATTCTGGAGGGCAGCAAGGTGTTCTCCAAGCACCTGATGAAAAAATACGGCATCCCGACCGCCGGCTATGAGGTGTTCGAGAAGCCGCAGGAAGCGCTGGACTATATCCGGAAGCAGGATACCTATCCCGCCGTTATCAAGGCGGACGGGCTGGCGCTCGGCAAGGGCGTCATCCTCTGCGATACCTATGCGGAGGCCGAAGAGGCGGTCAAGAGTATCATGGAGGACCGGATCTTCGGCGCGTCGGGCAGCCGGGTGGTGGTTGAGGAATTCCTGACCGGGCCGGAGGTGTCGGTGCTCGCCTTTACCGACGGCAAGACGATCCGCCCGATGGTTTCCGCGAAGGATCACAAGCGGGCGTTCGACGGGGATATGGGCCCCAACACCGGCGGGATGGGTACCATCAGCCCCAACCCGTACTACGATGACAAAGCCGCCGCTTTCTGTATGGAGCATATCTTCCGCCCGACCATCGACGCGATGAACGCGGAAGGCCGTCCCTTCAAGGGCTGCCTGTTCTTCGGGCTGATGCTTACCCCGGCCGGGCCGAAGGTGATCGAATACAACTGCCGTTTCGGGGATCCCGAGACGCAGGTGGTGCTTCCCCGGCTGAAAACCGACCTGATCGACATCCTGTGCGCCATCCGGGAGGAACGGCTGGCGGAGCTGGAGATCGAATGGGCGGACGAGGCCTGCGCCTGTGTGGTGATGGCTTCGGGAGGGTATCCGGCCGCCTACCGCAAGGGCATCCCGATCGGCGGGCTGAACCCGCAGGGGCAGCGGAACGACGCGGTTGTCTATCATGCGGGCACCCGGTACGAGGACGGCCGGTTCCTGACGAACGGCGGCCGCGTCCTCGGTGTGACGGCGACGGCCGCCACGCTGGATGAGGCGCTGGACAAAGCCTATGACGCGGTGGAGAAGATCCATTTTGAGGACGCGCACTACCGCAGGGATATCGGCCGGGTAACGGCCGAATAAGGACGGCGCGGGCCGATAATAGAAGATATTTTGCCGGCAGCCGGAATGTTTACACTTTGTTTGTTGCATTCCGGCTGCCGGTGTATTATTCTTTGCGTATGTTCCAACGGCTTTCCATAGCCGATCCCGTCCCTGTATAGCGGGAAGGAGATACATACCGGTTTTCCAGAAAGGTGCTGACCGTTTATGACCCGTTCGACCCGAAAAAAAGCAGTGATTGCTTCGGTATCCGCTGTCGCGGTGCTGGGCATTGCCGCCGCGCTGATTCTGCCGGGGCAGATGAAAAAAAGCCGCCCGCCCGAGGTAAAGACCACCACGGCTGTACGCGGTGATGTGGAGCAGTGGCTTTCTTCCACCGGGACGATCCGTTCCGGAAACATCAAGACCTACGTGCCCTCCACCGGCGTAGCGCTGAAAGAGGTGTTTGTGGAGGTGGGGGACCGCGTTGCCGCCGGCCAGCAGTTGGCTGTGCTGGAGACCTCCACGGTGGAATCGGCGGTGGAACAGGCGAAAAGCGCCTACGAATCGGCCGGGGAGAGTCTGAAGCAGATGAAGGCGGCCAAGACGGAGGCGGACGGGCAGATGGCCGCCCTCGAAGCGGAGATTCAGGAACTGGAGAGCGAGATCGCCGGCCTTCAGAATTCGTCCGACGCCGCGCAAAAAGAAATGCAGGCGCTGTATGAGCAGCTTCTCGCTCAGCTCCAACAGGGGGAGGGCGGTTCGGTCGAGGAACTGTCGGCGCTGCTGAAAGCACAGTCCGAGACTGCCGGAAGCCTGACCTCCCGGCAGGTGGAGCTGATTGGAAAACAACTGCAGAAATCTCTGCTGGAAAGCCAGAGCCAGTCAGCTGAGCGACGCGGCGCTGAAGCAGCTGGAATCCTCGGTGGAAATGGCGAAAAGCACTTATGAATCGGCAAAGGAGAACCTCGACACCCTGAAAAAAGGGCTGGTTGCCGACTTTGCCGGGATCGTTTCGGAGGTAGGGACCTCCTCCTCGCTGATGTCCTCCGCCGGTATTACGGTGAAGGACGATACCGCGGTGTATGCGGAAATCACTCTTGGCAAATACGATATCGCCCGGGTTCAGGCCGGGCAGAAAGCGAAAATCAGCGTCCCCTCGGCGGATTTTGAGGGGGAAGTGGAGTCGGTCGGTGCAATCGCCCAGACCAGCACGTCCCTGACCGGCGGCACCACCTCCACGGTGACGGCCCGGGTGCGGATCGACGCGCCGGACGGCAGCCTGCTGATCGATTACGAATGTGATGTGGACGTCCGGCTGGGTTCCGCGTCCGGCGTGGTGCTGGTTCCGGTGGAGTCGGTTCGTACCGACAACACCGGCAGCTATTGCTATGTGGTGGAGAACGGCGCGCTCCGCAGGACGGCGGTGAAAACGGGAGTATCCTCCGAAAGCCGGATCGAGGTGGTTTCCGGTCTGGAGGAGGGCGCGGTACTGGCGGCGAATCCCTCCGGCGACCTGACCGATGGGATGGCGGTTCGTCCCATCGCGGAATAGGGGCGGGGGAGTGACCGATGAGTTTCTTCGAAAACCTGAAAATTGCCCTGGAAAGCATCCGCAGCAATACGATGCGCTCTCTTCTTACCATGCTGGGGATTATTATCGGGATCGCTTCGGTAATTATGATCGTCTCGGTCGGCAACGGCGCGACCGGAGAGGTGGTGGCGATGTTCGAGCAGCTCGGCGCCAATACCATCGAGCTGGGGACTACCTCCGAAGCGATGGAGACCGACGCCATCACCTTTGAGGATTTGGCCGCCATCAAGGAAAAGCTTCCCTCTGTAAAATACGCCTCCCCCTTGTTGGGCAACCGCGGCACGGTCAGCACCGAAAACGGGGAAGCGACGGCTGTGGTGACGGCGGGGAGCGCCGATCTGCAATATGTCTATACTCAGGAATTCGTGACCGGCCGTTTCTTTCTGGAAAATGAATACGATACCTCCCGCCCGGTGATCGTCCTTTCGGAGAATGGGGCGAAAAAGCTGTTTGGCACGGCCGATTGTCTGGGGCAGACGGTCAGCCTTTCGGTCGGCGGCCACCGAATGAAGGTCACCATTATCGGGGTGACGGAAGAAACCAATACCGGCGCGTCGGATATGGCGGCGATGATGGGAATGGACGGGGCCAACACGCCCGCGACCCTCTTTCTGCCCGCGACCACCTATCTGGAGCTGATGGGGGAAACCTCCACTCTGGACAGCGTATATCTTGTCGCCGCCTCGCAGGAAGAGATGGACGACGCGGCCGATTCCGCTGTGGCGCTGCTGGAAGCGCGGCACGGCAATCAGGGACGGAACGCCTATAAGGCGCAGAACTTTCTGAACGCCCTGAGCGCTTTTGAAACCATGATGAACCTGCTGACCACGTTTGTCGCCGCCGTGGCGGGAATTTCCCTGCTGGTCGGCGGAATCGGCGTTATGAATATCATGCTGGTGTCGGTGACGGAACGGACCCGGGAAATCGGCATCCGGAAGGCGCTGGGGGCCCGGACCGGCACCATCCTGTTCCAGTTCCTGACCGAATCGGCGATCATCACCCTGATCGGGGGAGCCATCGGACTGGCGCTGGGAATCGCGGGGGCGTACCTGATCGGGCATTATGTCAGCGTTACCCCCAACGTAACCCTGCCGATCGTTTTGATTGCGCTGGCTTTCTCCGCCAGCGTCGGGATGTTTTTCGGTATCTATCCCGCCCGCAAGGCCGCCAGAATGCGGCCGATCGAGGCGCTCCGCCGGGATTGACGGAAAAAAGCACCCTGCTGCCGAAGCAACAGGGTGTTTGGGGATGTATACACGAAAAAAAGTGATAGAAAACCGAGATTTTCTTTAATTTATAATTGCTTTCAATGCTTTAATATCATTATTATCATTTACAGGCAAAAAATCAAATTTTTCATATTTAACATCAGGATGCTCACTATAAATCTCACTATCTATTAAAACAATCGCCCTTTTACAAACCTCTGATTTCAACAAATCGTTACATCTCTCAATGGTGCCTTCTACGTCTTCTCTAATATCGATATATTCATCTTCGACTTTAACTGTCCATATATTCTTTTCGGTATCATAATAAGGTTCATCAGATTCATAATCATTTAAAATGAGGGTGTCCCTATATACAAAATAACCATATCCCGTAATTGGTGAATAATCGCACCGATAATACTCGATAGGTAGATTTTCTTTTTTAATTGAATCATAAAGATTAATGTAACAAGACGATGTACAAAGCCACGAATATTTTTCGTGTGTATCTTTATAATATTGGGTTCTTTTATATTTAAGATAATCAAATGGAGTTATTATTAAAAGACCTAATAAAAAGATAAGAGCAACAGGAAATAATAATATTGTAAGAATTTTCTCCATTTTAGTTCTATCTTTTTCCATCACATCACCGCCTTAGTTAAATATAGCATTATAAAACTAAAAGAGCAAGGCTGCGTCATACCTTTTACCTGTTACTTCTTACTTTCCCAAAATCCCGAATGCGTTTTTAGTGAAGAATGAAAAAGTAAAATCCCGAATGCGAAAGCATTCGGGATTTTTGGAGCTGATAACCAGATTCGAACTGGTGACCTCGTCCTTACCAAGGACGCGCTCTGCCGACTGAGCTATATCAGCAAATGGCGACCCGGAACGGGCTCGAACCGTCGACCTCTAGCGTGACAGGCTAGCGTTCTAACCAGCTGAACTACCGGGCCATTTGCCATGCCGCCAAACGGCTTTCACCGTGGCAACGGAGTGTATTATACTGGATATCCCGGGGATTGTCAAGGGGTTTTTGCAGAAAATCCGGCCGGAAACGGCGGCATGGGACAGAAAAGGCGGGGGGACGCCTAGCCCTGCTTCCCCGTGGTGTAAAGACGCCGGATTCGGAGATAAGCGACCAGAGCCGCCGCGCCGCCGGTCAGCAGAATGAGAGCGATTGCCAGAAGCCAGACATACCCCGTTTCACCGCCGGCAGGCGGCCCGGACGGCTGGGTGGTCATTCCCCCGATCACCGGCTGAGCGGTAAGGGAAGTGCTGCCGGAAACCGTGGCGGTTGTGGTGGTCGTGGCGGTGATCGTTGTGGTTGTGGTGGTGGTGGGGGCAGAAGTGGTTGTGGTGGCCGGGATGACGGGCACGGTGGTGACAACCGACGACACAGCTGCGGGGGTGTTTTCCAGAAAATCGTTTTTCACCGTATCCGGGCCGACCGTCGTGTAATACAGGCCGAATTTCCGGCAGTCGTACTTACTGCCCTCCGCCTCTACGCGGAACCATTTTTTTAACTGAGACTTGTGGCACCGATATCCCTCCACCGCCATTTCCAGGCCGGTTTTCCCCTGAAAGGCGGACAGGGGCGCTTCCCAAGGCATGATCCGGGAATTTTCGGAATACAGATGGAGATAGCATTTTTTGACGTTCCACGTTCCGTACTCCTGCACGGAGGCGGGATATTTCGACGGATCGATGCTGAGATGAACGGCTTCCTTCATCACCTTGACCGCGAGCCGGTGCGCGCCGTGCCCGTATTCGCCGTTTTCATCCTGCGTGACAACGACCTCCGGCTTAAAGCGGCGGAGAAGCATGACGGCATATTCCTGCATCGCGTTTTCATCGTAGGTTTTCAGCGCTTCGGCAAGATCGCTGCAGTAATAATCCTCAAATTGCCGGCAGATCATGGGATAATTGGTCACGCCGACGGTCCACAGCCCGTCCAGAAGCTCATGGTTGCGGAAATATTCGTTTCTGGCCGCGCCGTGATAGATCAGATACGCCACCTGAACCTTCTTTTTATACTGGCCCGCATAAAGCGGCAGCGTTCCCCCGAACCAGAGAAGTTCATCATCCGCATGGGTGGAAAAGGCCAGAAGATCCGCCTTTTTCAGCATCGGCTGCCAAGTCTGGACCCAGGAGGGAAGTGTGCCGGGGGAAAGGACATACAGATCCGCGATGGACGCGTCCGCATGCATGGTCATGTTCAGGATATATTTCCCGTCAAAAGCGGTTTCGGCGGAAACCGGGACATATTCGTGCAGAAAGCCGTCTTTACCGCCTTCGGTTATGGTTTCCCGGGGATCGCTCAGCGTCCAGCCGACCGGGTCGCGGTCCCACAGAATATACAGCCCGCCGATCGGGACGGGGCTTTTAATAGTCAGAGTGGAGCCGGCCGGGGCTTTCCAGACGGTGGTTACCTTCTGATCCCACAGGTTTTCGAGCGAGGCCGCGTTCTCCGATGAGATAAGGGAGCAGCCCTGCAGAATATTTTTGGCTTCTGTTTTTTCCGCCGCCGCGCTGAAAGAAAGGCCGCTCAGCAGAAACGCGGCCGCCAGCAGGCCGGAAAGACCTTTATTCCATTTTACTTTCATTGGCTTTGCCTCGTTCCCGTGTTTTCAAATACGTTTTTTGACTGTTTTAAGGATAGCACACCCGATTTGGCAATACAAGCCGAAGGGGAAAATAGAACAAAACTGTAAATTTCGGCAGAGAAAGAAAACAAAATTGTAACCCTGTCCGGCGCAGAGGTGATTGTGCTTTTTCGGTCTTTCCGCTATACTGGTATTCAGGCATTCCGTCATTTAGTCATTCCGTCATTCAGGAAAAATACGTCGGACGGCAAAGGAGAAAGACGATGATTCTGCGAAAAATCCGGGAAAGTGAATTCCGGCGGGCGGAGGAGGTTTTCCATCTGTCCTTTGAATTCCCACTGACAGAAGAAAAAACCAGCGAGGAGATGCGGCGGGAGAGGGCGGAGGCTCCCTGCGGCCGGTTCGACCGGCAGTATGGAGAGCGCTGGGCCGCCTTGGAGGACGACGATGAGACCATGATGAGTGTGCTTACCGCCACCGCATATCCGATGCGCTTCGATGGGCAGGCAGTCCCGATGCGGGGAATCGGCGGGGTATCCACCCTTCCGGCCTATCGCCGCCGGGGCGCGGTGCGGGCTTGTCTGGCCGCCGCCCTGCGGGAAACAGCGGCTCAGGGGGCGGTCTTTTCCTATTTATATCCCTTCAGCACGGCGTTTTATTCCCGTTTCGGATACGGGCTGGGCTGTGAGCGCACCGAGTTCCGCCTGCCGGTTGCCGACCGGCTCCCGTATCCGGATACCGGCGGTACGGCGTCCTTGGTGGAAAAGGGACGGTATGTGGAGGATTACCGCACGGTATACGAGGCCTTTTCCGCCCGGTATAATCTCATGATCGCGAGGGAGGACATGGACTATGAGCCGCTGCGGCGCGCCCGGCCGGAACGGGACTGTGAATATACCTATGTGTGGAAAGACGCGGACGGCGTTCCCAAGGGAGCGATGACTTTCCGGATCGAAAACCGGGAGATCGGGTGCCGGGAATTCTTTTTTACCGACGCCGAGGGGCTGCGGGGCCTGCTTAATCATGCCCACGCGTTCCGCTCCCATGCCGACCGGATCCGGTTTCTTCTGCCGGTTGACCGGGATATCGCGCCGCTGATCCCCGAATGGGAGGGCGCCCGGCGGGAACGGCAGTACGCCGGTATGGTCCGGGTCCTGAATGTTCAAAGGGTGCTGGAGCTGGCCCGCTACCGGGGGAGCGGACGGGCGGCGGTTGCGGTGGACGATCCGCTGCTGACGGAAAACAGCGGGCTTTTTATTGTGGAATACCGGGAAGGGCGCGCCCTTTCCGTTGCGAAAGCCGCGGAAGAAAACGGGGCGGATATCGTCCTTTCCATCGGGGATTTTTCCCGGCTGATTGTCGGGGCCGCTTCGCTGGAATCGCTGTGCTTTGCCGGGAGGATCGCGGAAGAAACGGCGGCTTCCCCGGCGCTGAACGGCGTGTTTTACGAAAAGCCCTGCCTGATCGCCGATTTCTTCTGAAAAAACGAAAACGCTTCGGGGGCATACGCTCCGCCGCCCGTGCATAGTCTGTGTTACAGCCGACTATGCGCGGGCGGTTTTTTTCATGGAAAAAGTTGCGGGCGGCGGCATACTCGGTGGACAGGTCACATATATTGTCGTAGAGAAAGCGCAAAGGAGAGGAGCCTTCATGGATTTCAAGGTGATAAACAAAGCCATCGCCGTTCCGGAAACCCTGTTCGACGGATTTGACGAGCGTCCTGTTGACTGCGACTTCGTGCTGCCCGACTATTATCCGGATATCGCGGCGGTGCTGAAATGCACCCTTCGTCCGGTTGTGCAGTCGAAGCAACTCAGCGGAGACCGGATGCTGGTGGACGGGGTGGCGGTCGTTCAGGTTCTGTATCTGGACGAGGCGCGCCGGTGCGTGCGGAGTTGTGAGTTCAGCAAACCCTTTACCAGCACCTTCCCGGTCAAGGCGAGCGTCGGCACGCCCTGCGCGTGGGTGTCGGCCAAGACCGATTACTGCAACTGCCGCGCCACCAGCCCCCGCCGGCTGGATGTACACGGCGCGTTCAGCGTGCGGCTGAAAATGCAGGCGGAGGGCGGAACGGACGTGGTTTCCGCTTTGTCGGGGGATACCGTCTATACCCGCAAAAACGTGGTTTCCTATTCCGTTCCCGCGGTTTCCGCCGAAAAATCCTTTACCCTGAACGAGGTGCTGGAACTGGGGCAGGGCAAGCCGTCGGCGGTATCTCTGGTGCGCGGCGACGCGGTTCCCGTGCTGAACGACTGCAAGCTGCTGGCGAACAAGATTATCGTTAAGGGCGACCTGCTGATGAAAAATCTGTATGTCTGCGACCCGGAATCGGGCGAAACACAGCAGGTGCGGCATGAAATCCCCTTCAGCCAGATCATCGACGTCGACGGTTTGGATGAAGAGTGGGTCTGCGACATCCGGCTGGACATCGCGTCCAGCGAAATCCGCATTACGCAGAATCAGAATGGTGAGAACCGCCTGCTGGAGGTCAATATCAAGCTGATTGCTTCGGTCCAGTGCTACCGCACCGGCATGGCGGAGGTGGTGACGGACGCGTATTCCACCCGCTGCCCGCTGAAAACCGAAAGCCGCCGCCTGGATACCGAATGCCTGAAGGCGATCCGGCACAGCGATTCCACCATCCGGGAAAGCCTCGACCTGCCGGAGGACGGAGCGGCGAGCGTGATGGATATCTGGTGCGAAGCGGTCCCGGTCTCCGAGATCTGCGAAGACGGCCGGAGCAAGCTGGCCGGACGGCTGATGATTTCCATGCTGGCCAAGGATGCGCAGGGACTCGTCTCCTATTTCGAGCGGCCGAGCGACTTTACGCTGGAATATGACGATGACTGCAACGCGGTCGCGTCGGATATCCGGGTGATGGACGCGGATTACAGCATGACCGGCGCGGGAAAGCTCGAAATCCGGGCGGAGCTTTCGGTCACCCGCCGCTGCTATGTTATGGACAGCTTTACCGCGCTCGCCGAGGTGACGGCGAATGAGGAAGCCTCCTTCCCGGCGGAAAAGGCCGCCCTGAAGATTTATTACGCGAACAGCGGCGAATCGCTTTGGGAGATTGCCAAGGCCTGTCATACCTCCATGAATGCGGTGATGGAGGAGAACGCGCTGTCGAGCGACGTCCTGCCGAAGGACACCATGCTGCTCGTGCCATTATGCTGAGAGGAGGAACGGAGATGGAAAGCAATATCTACGATACCATTGCCCAGCGCACGCAGGGCGACATCTATATCGGCGTCGTCGGCCCCGTGCGCACGGGCAAATCCACCTTTATCAAACGGTTTATGGATACTCTGGTGATTCCGAATATCGAGAGCGTTGCCCGCCGCGACCGCGCGACGGATGAACTGCCCCAGTCGGCCGCCGGGCGGACCATTATGACTACCGAACCCAAATTTATCCCCGAGCAGGCCGTTACCATCACGGTGGACGGCACCGCGACGCTGAACGTCCGGCTGATCGACTGCGTGGGCTACATCGTCCCTTCCTCGCTGGGGTATATCGAGAACAACGCGCCCCGGATGGTCAAAACCCCATGGTTTGAAGAGGAGATCCCCTTCAACATGGCGGCGGAGATCGGGACGCAGAAGGTGATCACCGAGCATTCCACCATCGGTCTGGTGGTTACTACCGACGGTTCCATCACCGAGATTCCCCGCGACGAATACGAAGAAGCGGAGGAACGGGTGATCTCCGAGCTGAAGGAGATTCACAAGCCCTTCGTGGTGCTGCTGAATACCCTGAACCCCACCTCGCCCGAAACGATGCAGCTTGCCGCCGAGATGGAATCCCGGTACGCGGTGCCGGTCTGCCCGGTCAACTGCCTGGAGATGGAAGAGGCGGAAATCCGCCGTATTCTGGAAAAGGTGCTCTTTGAATTCCCGGTGCGGGAGATTGCGGTGGAGCTGCCGAAGTGGGTCACCGGGCTCGACAAGAACAATCCGATCCGCCGTTCGGTATTCGATACGGTGCGCGGCGCCGCCGAGCTGGTGCATAAGATCAGCAATGTTTCCGCCATGACCGGCGATATTCTGAAATGCGAGTATGTGGACGGCGCACGGATGACGGCGATCGAGCTGGGACGCGGCTGCGCTTCCATCGCGGTCACCATTCATCCCGACCTGTTCTATAAGGTGCTGGGGGAGACCACGGGACTTGCCATTGACGGAGAAGCGGCGCTGATGGCCTGTATGGTGGAGCTGTCCGGAATCAAGAAAAAATATGACAAGATCAAAAACGCGCTGGATGAGGTGGAGGCCACCGGCTATGGCATCGTTATGCCGTCGCTGGAGGAGATGACCCTCGACGAGCCGGAGATCATCAAACAGAGCGGCCGGTACGGCATCCGTCTGCGGGCGCAGGCTCCCTCCATCCACATGATGCGGGCGGACATCACCACCGAGGTTTCGCCGATCGTCGGTTCCGAACGGCAGTCGGAGGATCTGGTCAACTACCTGCTGCGCGAATTTGAGGAGAGCCCGAACAAAATCTGGGAATCCAATATCTTCGGCACCTCGCTTTACGGTCTGGTCAACGAGGGACTGCACAACAAGCTTTACCGGATGCCGGGGGACGCGCGGATCAAGCTGAAGGAAACGGTGGAGCGCATCATCAACGAGGGCTGCAACGGCCTGATCTGTATCATCGTCTGACTGAAACGCGGGGAGGCGTCCCGGACGCCTCCCCGCGTCGGATGCCTCCCCGCGTCGGACGGACGCCTGCGATATTATACGGAAAGGACGTGAACTTCCATGCCGGACGAAAGACCGCGCCGGTCGTCACATACGCCGGAATCCAAAAAGAACGCCTCCAAAAGCGCCGCCTCCGGCTGGCAGCTGATCGCGGTGCAGAGTATATCCTGTCTGGTGGTAATTCTGATTGCGCTGGTGTTCCGTCTAATCGGCGGTTCGGCATTTTCCCAGCTCCGCCAGAGCTTCAACCAGTCGATCATGAGCAATTCGGTCATTGCGACGCTGGCCGCCCTGCTGGACACGCCCGGGGCAGGCGATTCCTCGTCCGGCGGGGACTCTCCGTCCGGCGCGGCCGGCCCGACGGGGAAGGATTCCTCCGCGTCTTCCGGCGGTACGACCACGCCGACCGAAACCGCTCCGTCCGGAACCACGGGGACGGACGGTTCCGCTTCCGGTGTTTCGTCCACCGCGGCCGGGACGGTTCCCACCGGCGGGAACGACCTTGCCGCAGACGGAAAAAAGGTATTCTATCCGCCGGCAGGGGCCAGCTTTGCGCCGCTGACGCTTAGCATGAAAGCGGCCAAGCCTCTGGCGGCGGGAACCGTAACCTCCCGCTTCGGCTACCGGGAGAATCCGACCGGGAAAGGGCTGAGCTTTCATCAGGCGCTGGATGTCGGCGCGGATACGGGTTCAGCCATCGCGGCCATGTATTTCGGCGTGGTGGAAGAGACAGGGGAGAACGGCAGCTACGGCAAATATATAAAAATTTATCACGGAAACGGGATCGAGGTGCTGTATGCCCACTGCTCTGAAATTCTGGCTCCGGAGGACGCGGTTATCCGGGCGGGGGAAACGGTGGCAAGGGTCGGTTCTACGGGGGATTCCACCGGCCCGCATCTTCATATTGAGATCCGGGTGAACGGCGTGGCCTACGATCCGGCCGGCGTCGTGCCGGTCAGCGAATATGCTTGAGCTGCGGATTCGCGGGGTGGACTTCCGGCTGAGCCTGCTGTTCCCCGCGGCGATTGTGGTGCTGCTGTCTCTGGATTCCTCCGGCCTTCCCCTCTGGTGCGTCGCGGCGTCCGCCATGCATGAAGCGGGGCATTTCCTCGCCCTGTATGCGCTGGGAAGCCGGCCGGCGGCAATCAGCGTCGGCATATTTGGGGTGAGGGTGGAGCAGGCGCCCACCTCCCGGCTCGGATACGGCGGCAGCCTGCTGGTCGCGCTGGCCGGCCCGCTGGTGAATCTGCTGACCTTTGCTGTGCTGGCGGCGGCTGTCGGAATGAACGCGCCCGCGCTGATCCATCTGACCATGGGGGTCTTTAATCTGCTGCCGATCGGTCCGCTGGACGGCGGACAGGCTCTGTACTTTTTTCTGGCCGGCCGTATGGAGGAGGAACGCTGCGAACAGCTGGGACAAATCGTGTCGGTCGCCGTGCTGGTTCCGCTCGCAACGGCCGGATTCTATGTGCTGATCCGCAGCGGATACAATTTTACCCTGCTGGCGGTCAGTCTCTATCTGGGACTCCTTCTCCTATTCAAACGAAAATAAAAGCGGCCGGGCCGGTTTATAGTATAATCAACAGGATACGGTAGGGAAAACGGCTTGATTCCGGCCCGAAGGCGCCGGATTACGGATTTATAAAATGGCGGAGGAAGAACATGGCCTGTTCGCTGGAGGAACTGTTTGAGCGTGTTCAGAAACCCGCCCGGTATACCGGGGGCGAGTTGAACAGCGTAATGAAAAGGAAAGAGGAAGCGGCGATCCGGTTTGCCTTCTGCTTTCCGGATACCTATGAGAAGGGCAAAATTGCTCCATTACCTAGTACTATTTAGTGTTAGGAAACTTTACTGTATACAAGATAAAGTGGTCATGTAACACAGAAGGAGATTCAATAAACCCAATTTTAACTGTGGCTGCTAGTCGTGTATGGCGGAATTCGTGTAGGAAAGACGAGCAATAGACGTGCATATAACCAACGAGAGACTAGCATTAGTCTCTCGCTTTTTTATGTCCCAATTGAAGTAAGCGGAAAGCAACTTCAAAAATAATTATGCAGGGTGCCTTCGCTTCTTTTGTAGTTGCGAAGGCATTTCTGCTTGGCGTATACCCAAAGCGATGAGATTTCGTTGCTGTTGGTTAACTATGAGACGCCAAGAGCCGAAAGCTGGTTTAAGAACAATCTGCAAAAGCTCGTTAGCGTTTCAGCCAATATGGCTACATTGGCCTTCAATCGTGCATACCGGCGGCTGGTAGAAGAACAGAACCGAACAAATTCGGCGTTCCCAGTCGCAGTATATGAGGCAAAGCAGGATCTCGCGCTGTTTGACAGCCGTGCATTTGTCTTACCGCAGCAAGAGGTATGCAATTACTTTATCGACCGACAGCAGGACGCTTTCCGGAATTCGATTCAAGGACTGGCGCAGACCACCTTTTCTCGCAAAGAGCTTGTGGGATTGAACCAAAATCAGCTTCAGGAGAAGCTCTGGCAGGAGAAAGGTCTGAATTGGAGCGCCTGTCCCGATGCACAGAAGCGAGGAAGCTGTATTCTCAGAACATTCGATGGCGAGGGGGTGCGTCGGCGTTGGAAAGCGGATCTCCACATTCCGGTTACAGGGACTATGTCAATCGATTTGTGTATCCAGAGGATAATGGCCGTGAAGTCGTCATTATGGGGGCTTATCCAGAACTGGAAAATGAGCTTCCGACGGTTTATCGAACCGGATCAGGAGATCAGTATCGAATAAAAAGCTGTGATGAGAATGAGATGAATGCGGTGTATTCGGACCTCAAACGCCCGGTAAGGGAACAGCGAGGGCCTTTAACCGCATTTATTTCTTTTTTAGGGGGGATATCCGTTGTGGACAAATATCTCAGTGAGGAACGGAAGCTCTACACCGTACTGACCGACGAAGAAATTGGAGATGGTGATACCTATATTCTGAACGACTTTATGGAAGATGGTTGGAAGCTATACTGTGATACGCAGCATACCGCTGACCAGGCCCATGCCTTTATGCGCCGCTATACGACGAGATATACAGCGGCAGAGTACCGGGTACAGCCCATTACCTTTAAAGCGGCGTGTGCGTTTATTAAGCATTATCACAGGCATCATATGCCGCCGCAGGGGCATATGTTTTCGATCAGCCTTTGGGCAGGCGACATTCTGGCTGGGGTGGTGATGGTTGGTCGGCCTGTCAGCCGGTACCGAGATGATGGGAAAACCGTTGAGATATTACGGATGTGTGTCAAGCCGGGGTACCGTAACGGCTGCAGTCTGCTGTATGCCCGTGCGGCAAGAGCAGCCAGAGAAATGGGATATGCCCGGATGATAACCTATACATTGGAGGAAGAGTCGGGATCTTCTTTGCGGGCCGTTGGGTTTCAGGAAAAGGGAATATCTTCTGGTGGAAGTTAGGGCTGTAAAGCCAGAGACCGTAGAGATAAGCACCCATTAACGCCGAAACGAATATGGAAATTGGAACTGATAAAAACGGCTGAGCAAAAAAGGCGGTCAACCAAATCACGTTTGATTATTTCGGAGGCAAACGGCTGGTGCCGCTCCAAGAGGGACATGATCACGCTGTGAGGGCGGTTGTCGAGGCCGATGGCAGGGAGTACGATATTTGTCCCGGCGATTTTCTCGATATGTTGAATATATATTTTGAACAGCGAGATTCGGCTTAGAGAATCCGCTTTTTATAAGCTAGGTTCCTTGCAAATGACAAATTCTTGTGCCTGGATGCATGGGAGTGACAGATAACAAAGAGCTATTTTAGAGCAGCTTTAAAAAGATTTACGAAACAGATTTTGATAAAGCACGGCATGGCTTTCATCGGCCATGCCGTTTTTTTGGGTTGGTCAAATCTTCCGTGCATCGCCACCGATGAGTCCGAGAACTGTTTTAAACATTCCTGTTTCCTGCATACTCTATTTGTTTCCCAAAAGACGAAAGGGTTTTGATGGACGGGACGCCGTATTTTATAACCTTATCAATTCGGATGAATGATTCCCCTAAGGCCTACGCAGCGGCTATTCCTGTCTTTCAAAAAATCCAGCAGATTCCCAAGGCAATGATCGTGGATGTTAAAGCCTTCACGGCTTTTCATGACGATTGAATTTACAAACATAGTGTCATGTATAATTAATGTTATTGATTAATTTGTTGCAAATCGTATATTTTTACGCGCTTTAGAAGATATATAGTTAAAATATTTTTGCAAAACCAGAAAAATGGAAAATTAAAATCATAATATTGATAAAAATAGAATATAAGTTATTTACTTTTAATCAAATATATGATATTATAACACAAACGGCGAATATAGCGCACACAATGTTCTAATGGGAAATGAACAAAATAGACAAAGGGACGTGACAACAAATGTGCCGTCAGAAATGTATTCCAAACGTATTTTTTAATAAGTATGGGGAGTATAGTACCTCAGGTTTATTCTGTTCATTTTCTATAATATCCAATTTTGAAAGCAACACGAGCCGCGGTATGTAACTGCGCCTTGTGTCGTTTTTTGTTTCGAGTGATACTAAAGCGTTTTTAAAATTCGTGGTAGAGAGGGTGAAAAAACAGGTAAATTCCTATTGCTTAGAGAGTAAATAACGGGGAGAATTTCACAGTTGTTGAGGCTCTTCATGGGGTATAGTTATTTGTTTTTTCTCAAAAATAGGAAGGGAAGATTTTAAGATGAACTTATCGGAATTAACAACTAAAATGAAAAAGAAAAAAGGCCTAATTTTTTTGGTTTCATTAATAGGAATTATTATTGGCGTTTTGATGACACTTCTCGCAGCTTATATTCTGATGTTTCTGCTAAATTACTTTATAGAGCAAGTTTTTCACGGAGAACCCATTTCATTTATTACTTCATGGATGGGTGTATTGACAGTCCTTCTGTTCACATTTATAATTTCCGTATTTTTAAAAAAAACTAAATAAATTAGAGGTGATAAGCAAATGGACAAGATTTATGAAAAAACCCAGGAGATATTCAGAAATGCACTTGGTTCGGAAAGAAAAATAACACCTGATGTTTTGCTAAAAAGAGATGTTGTAGGTGATGACGTAGAAGCGAGCGATCTGGGGTTATCCTCTCTTCAAGTCATTGAAATATTGATTGAGGTTGAGTCTTATTTTAATATTGAGATAGGTGAGGAAGTTATCGTAAAGCTGAGGACGTTTAATGACCTTGTTAACCAAATTGAAGTATTAGTGCAAAAGCAAGAAGAGGAGACCATGCATTTAGAGGTTTTAAAGCATGAAATATTCTGATTGGAATTGGTCAGCTTATAACTGCATCACAATCATTGAGAATACAGTAGTCTTATTCAATACGGTCAGTAACAGTATCATAACAGTTGAGAAAGAGATATATGAAGGCTGGCGTGAAACAGGCAATTATGGGAAAGATGAAGACATATTAGAAAGGGCTGGCTTTATTTACAAACAGACAGATGAAGCCTTTCTGTGTGCCTGTTTCGATAAAAGGTATAACGATTGTAAGAATATGTCCTTTTGGATTTATGTGGATATGGATTGCAATTTCTGCTGCAGTTATTGTTTTGAATCAAATCGGATTAGCGAGCAATATATGGACAAGGATATAGCTTCCAGCACGATACAGTGGATATTATCATGCATCGATAGAGCTGGGTGCAAAGAACTGGAGATTACTTTTATGGGAGGGGAGCCACTGCTTAATAGTGAAATTTTTGATTTTGTGTATGAAACGCTTGCAGAATCAGCAAAAGCCAGAAATATAGAACTTACCTGCTGCATCATTACCAACGGATCATTGCTTTCAAATTATATACATATATTCAAAAAAGGTCGTTTTTTTATTCAGGTAACTTTGGATGGACTCGCTGCACAACATGATAAACGAAGGCGCTTTAAAGATGGGAAACCAACATTTGATATTATCATGCGGAATATTATCGACACACTTAACGCTTGCGGCGAAAATTTAAATATCACTATTCGTATCAATGTCGATGAAATGAATATACAACATATTGCTGGCTTGATTAAGTTCCTTAACAAAATCAGGCTAAGCCAAAGAGTAAATATCTGTCTTGGAGAGACCGTAATTAAGGGGCAGCATAAACGTTTGAAATCCGGTTTTTACAAGCAATTGATGCAACTATATAAAGTAGCGCAAAGCAATGGGATTCAAATGAGCTTGTCGGAAGAAAATGTTTGTTATCTCTCTAGCCCGCGCTGGTTTATGATTAATTGGAATGGTGATATTTATAAATGCCCCTCCCTTGTAGGGGAGGAAAAGCTGCGTGTTGGTAATGTAAAGACGGGATTGAATGATAATTATGAGCGTCAAACCAGTATAAAAGCATGGAACTCGAGATTATGTTCTCAATGTAAATATGTCGGCATATGCTCCGGTGGCTGCCGGTATCTCTCTTATTTGAATGAAGGTTCTTTAGAAGCCGCCGGTATGTGTAAGAAGATGTATTATAAGCTGATTACAGAGAATTATATGCAAATCAAATACCAAGACGCTTTATCGGAAGATAAAAAAAATAAATGTTGTAGGTGAAAAAATGAAAAGCTTGAAATGGTCCTGTTTTCTGAGCAGAATCGATCGACAGGATGAAGAATTATCGGGCTCTGTTTTGTTTCACAGCATAAATCGAGGCGTATATTATGTGCCAAAAGAATTTATGGAAGAAATAGATATCTATCTTTCCGATAACAAGTTACCATCGGAAGAAGCTAAAGATGCGATTGTCAAACTATATCATTCAGGAATGCTAGTAGATAGAGACAATAATGAAAGTACGCTTACAGATCGTATGCGAGATGAATATTACAGGCAGGGCATACGTTCGGTTTTCTATTTTGTACCAACTTGGCAATGTAATTTTAATTGTCCTTATTGCATTCAGCATAATACGATACATAATCAAACAGATGATCAAGGAACTACCATGTCCCTGGAAACGGCTCGGCAATGCGGTAAATTCATGGTAGAGTATGCCAAACAACAAGCGACTAAAGAACTCCTAATTTGTTTTTACGGAGGAGAGCCATTACTGGCACCTTTAGTGGATCTGGAAATGATGAAAGCGGTGAAAGAGCTTGCAGGTCAGGATATAAGGCCGGATTATATACTGATTACAAACGGCACGCTCATTCGGGAAAATGTTATTCTGGAAATGAAAGCTTACGGCTTGAATACCGTTCAAATCACCTTGGATGGTCCGCCGAAAATACATGATAAACGGCGTACATATGTAAACGGCAGACCATCTTTTATGACAATTGTAGACAACATTAAGAAATTGCATAAGTGGGGATTGAAAGTAGCGGTTCGTGTAAACATTGACTCTACAAACGCAAAGCACATCACTGAACTGATAGATATTCTTGCGGATTTTGGAATTCAGCATTTTGCGGAAATAAAGTTTGCTCCCGTGGATTCCTGGGAATCCAGCAGTGAAGAAATCGGCCATAATGCATCCGCTCTCCAATGGTTTGGTGATATTTATAAAAGAACAGTCGAGAAAGGGTTTTACACCACCTTTTGGGAGTCTCTTTGCGGTATTTACGGAAAATCGTTCTTTTCTATTGCAAGTGATGGCAAGCTATACAAATGCCCCTCCTATACCGGCATTGAAGAAGAAACCGTCGGTGATATTTATAATGGAGTAAACGAACATTACTACGATTTCATTAATCGTGATATTCCGTCCGCCTGCAAAGAATGTCGTTGGATAGGCATTTGTGGCGGTGGGTGCCTGTACCAAAAATACCTAAAGAGTCCCGATTGTAACGCGGACTATTGTATATCTCAAACATTCGAGTCGATTATGAATGCATTTTTTACATATACCCATAAACAAAAAGTGCAGTCATATATCAGTAAGAGTGTTTGAAATATAAATATAATAAAAGGAGGTGCAAGGTATGAAAGTTATCTGCTTGGAGCAGCCGAAGCTGGGCGAAAAAAGTTTTTGCTGCAACACGGTATGCTACACTTGCGGGGCACAATGCTAGGGTAGGGCTGAGGTAAGTTAGGTGAGATATATTTTTTACTTAATCGGGAAATATATCTCACCCTACCTCCTTCAAAAATGATGATTGAGGATTATATATGAAAATATGTTTGATATGCATGGGAATGGGATTTGTAGGTTCGGAAAGCGTCGTTTCAGGCCGTGCTTTAGGTATTGCATTATTGGGGGCCCAGTTGCGTGCCAATGGATACGAAACTGATATTTTAGACTTAACACTGGATAAAGAATATACCGATAAAGCAGCGTTATGCTCTAAAGTGATGAATGAAAATTACGCAATCGTCGGTTTTTCTATTATTGGACCGAATACATGGGAGAAAAGCAAGTATGTGATCAGAGATCTTCGGGATATAGGATATTCCGGAGTAATTGTGTTGGGTGGCTTCTATGCCACATTTGAGCATGAAACAATATTTGCCGAGACACGTCAGCATGATGTAGACATTATTATTCGCGGCGAGGGCGAGAAAACCATGTTACTTGTCGCCAATGCCATTCGTGACAAGGCGGATTTCAGTCAAATCCGAGGCATCACGTATCAAATAGACGGAAAGACAATCGCCATGCCGAATGCGGATTGTATCGAGGACTTATCCGCACTGCCATTTGCTGCAGAAGATCATGTGGAAAAACTGATTGCGATTGGCCAGCCCATAAATCTTCAGTCAAGTCGCGGGTGTTATGGTAACTGCAAATATTGCAGCAATCGGTCATTCTATGGTACAAACGGAGATTCCTGGAGGTATAGACCCGCTCAGGATGTCGTTGATGAAATCGAGATGCTGATAAAACGATACGGCGCTAGAAAGTTTACTTATGTAGATGAAAACTTCATAGGTCTTGGTAAAACAGGTCAAGAACGGGCCAAACAAATCTGTACGGAAATACTGAAAAGAAATTTAGATATTGAATTTTACATGGAATGTCGCCCCAACGATATCACCGAAGAGGTAGCTTCCTTGTTGTCTCAGGCTGGTTGTAAACTGGTCTTTTTGGGTTGCGAATCGGGTTCGACTGCTGTTCTCAAGCAATTAGGCAGGGGCGGACTAACCCGTGAAATCAATATAGAGGCTCTTTCCATATTAAAAAAATATGGTATCAAATTTACAGTTGGCTTTATTATGTTTACTCCATATGCAAATATGGAAGATATTAAGCAAAACCTCTCCTTTCTCCGATTTGCCCATAATCAATATGTCGAAAATTATGTAAGAATTCCGACATATTCAGTTAACCCTTTTACAATCCTGCTTCCATACAAGCACACTAAATTTTATGAGGAAATACTTCAAAGCAAAAATTATACGACAAATAATGACCGTGATTATACCTATATTTGCCAGAATGCGCACGTCGAGCTTCTGAAGAGACTATTAATTGATTCGCGTCTTCATGAATTCATACATGAAAACGAAAAGCCACTAACAGATTGTGAGGTATACTACAATAGTAAGGGCACCCATTACCTAGTGGACCAGTTCCAGATAGATCAAATGAATACTATACTGGATTATGTCAGCAGGATAGTAGACATGGTCGAGAGCAACAATCTGCAGCTTTACTATTCGGAAACCGGCAATTTGAAAAAAGAACTGATTAAATCCCGAAAAAAATATTTAGCAAAAATAAAACAAGCTCAGAAGGAAGCGGGACAACAATATTCCGTTATTTCGGTCACTCAGCAGCTAGCAGACGAATATATGTACACCCACATACAATTGGGCTCTACTAATGAGCGGCACACCTCTGTCAAGCTGAGAATTATAGAACATAAGGATGAAACGCAAAAACCCGTGCTCGTTTTTGCGGATAATATTACGAACCATGTGTCGAATACCATTTTAAATGCGCACAAATTGGCGGCGCTATACAAAGTGGTTATAATGGAAGAACAAAATTATTGTCAGGATTTTTGTTCTGATTTTTCACAAACGTGGGGAATGATTATCGATAAATATAAACTCATTTTTCGATATATATCAGCAAATATCTCCCAGAAACCAATTGATGTTATCGGCGTTTATTCCGCTGGAATGGCGGCTATGGTCGCCGCATATGATTGTCATATACCGTTGAATCAATTTATAGGCTATCAGGGGATAGTGGACTTTCCATACCTTATTGAATCAGGAGATTGGAAAGAGTATTTTAAGCCTGTCAAGCCAGACATATGTGAAAATGGAATGAGCTTGGAGAAATTGTTTGAGCTTTTTCCGGTGCTGAAATCCTGGGACGCATGCAAAATATTATCATCGGAGTTATTTTCCTCTATTGTATTGCTCACTGAAAAAGATGAAGTATACGATCGTTGCGCGGATCATATTCTACAAATGGTGCCTGAAAAAAACATTCAAAAGATCGGTATAAATGCCTTGGAGGACGTGATAGAAACGATTATGAGTAGTCAGTATACCGAGGCATGAAACGACAGTGCGGGAGGGCATAGGAAATGATAAAGGATCATACGCACCTATTCGAAGTGAATAGTAAAAAATATGCATTTGATTCAGAGAGACTTGTTGCTGTATTATTGGATGATATTACCTATGATCTTCTGACGGACTTGAAAAACGGACAAGCTAATAGCAGTGAATATTGTAAATATGAAAAAGCTCTCGTTGAGGAAAGCAATCGTTCCTTGCAAGAGATTATAAAGGAAGGTTTCTTTTTCGGCGAAGATGAGGAGGAAATGGTTGATAATCGTGTCTATCAAAAGGCATATTTTTCATTTCCTACGGTTCATCGTTGCAATTTTAAATGCCGCTATTGTTTCGCAGACGCGGGCCGGAACTTTGAACAATATGGAATGGCCTTTCAGCCTGAGACTCTTCGCAAAGCCATGGAATACTTGTATATGGATTTGTTTGCAGATATTGAGAGGTTTCGGTTGGATTTTGTTAGCGGCGGAGAGCCACTGCTCAATTTCGATATCATTGAAGATTGTGTACAGATTGGCCGCGATCTATACAACGAAACAGGTAAAAAACTCGAAATATGGCTATGTACAAACGGATCCATCAATCAGAAATCTTACTGGGAATTCTTGGAAAAAAATCGCATAAGTTTGGGAGTCAGTATCGATGGCGATCAGAGTGAACATGATAAAAACAGACTGGACAATAACGGAAATGGAACCTATCAGCTGGTAACGAAAAATATACGATATATTATTGATAATCCTGACTTTAATTCAAATTTTAGAGACTTATGGGGATTAAGCGTTATTACCGGAGATACATCAAGCCTTGTGGATATCTTGAAACATAACAAAGAGCTTGGGCTCAATCGAATGCAGATGAAATTTGTTCGTCTGCATAAAGACGTACCGTTCTCCATTAATAGACAGACGATTGTTCATGTTAAAGAAATGTATCATGATCTTGCTGAATTTTTAAAATCTACATATGATACAGGTGATCTTTCTTATTTGAATATGATAGTCAATGAAAATGATTATTTCGGTAAAATACTCTGCCGGCTGATTTTGAGAGAAAAATATCATACCAGATGTTTTGCCGGTAAATGTAAAGTAAGCATTACCGCAAACGGGCAGCTTTATCCATGTGACAGCTTTGTGGGTAACAGTGACTATTGTTTGGGCGACATATACAGAGGGATTGATGCAGAAAAACGTGAAAAATTCTATGAAACTACGATCTATACCCGTGAACCATGTAGAAACTGTTGGGCCAAATATGTTTGCGGCGGCGACTGTTTACATAATGCTTATCTTGTCAATGGCGATATCCATATGTGCGATGAAACTTTTTGTGACTTTATGCATTATGCAATTGAGTTAGGCATCGATTTGATACAGCATATTAGTGAAGGACCTTATGCCCAGAATTTTTATAGGTTTTTAAAATTGAGATCATCTATATGAAATGAGATGACACGATGAAAAAAATCATTCAAAATAATGCATATGTCTTAAAGGAACTTTATGCTTATTCGAAATTGTATATATTTATTTCTCTTTTAATACCACTGACTGCCATCATTGACCCACTGAACAACACCATATTGGTTAAGTCTTTTATTAACCATTCGCTTGACAAAAATATGACAATGATGTTGGCGTTTGCTACCTTGTATCTGTTAACAAGCTTGGTCCAATATCTGGTTCGATCCTATTATGATATTCGGTTTAGTTCACTAAAATGGGTTGGTATACGCAAAAAAATGGAAACAAAATTAATGGTTCAATATTTGAATCTAGATTTAAAGCAACTTGATAATCCGGCGTTTTATAACAAATATACACAGATCCTGAATGATGCACAGAACCGGTTCGGCGCTGTTATAGGAAGCCTCCAAGGCTTGTTGGGGCAAATATTGGCCTTAGGGACTCTTGTTACCGTAGTTATGGTACTTGATCCTGTTGTCCTCTTAATATCCATTGCAGGCGTTGTTCTAAGCTTTCTAGTAACGCCCCTTATCAACAAGAAAAATTATGAGCTATTTCAAAAGCTAACACCATCAAATCGTAAAATGGATTATGTTAAGCGCATATTCTATATCAATTTGTATACCAAGGAGCTTAAGCTGTTTAATTTTAAAGACTTGTTTTTGTCCATGTATAGCGATGCAAATCAAGATGTATTGAATATCAGGAAGAAATACAGCAAAAGTGTGTTGAGCATGGTAATCCTACAGAATATTATTGGAGCGCTTACTTTTGTATTGACTTTAGTTTATTTGGGGTTTCGGATGATTAATCATGGAATGGATGCCGGAACCTGCTTTGCTCTTGTCAATGGATCTATTAACATTAAGATGCAATTATCCGGTTTCTTAAATACCTTAGGTCAATTCGCCGAACACAGCAATTATATTGATAATTATCGCAGCTTTTTCGAATATCAATCCATTATCGAAACGACTAAAGGGCTTCCAGTCTCCATGTCCACAACTAAAGAGAGGGTAATAGAATTTCGAAATGTATGCTTTAAGTATCATGATGATATGGATTTTGTACTTAAAAATATCAACGTGACTATTCGCCAAGGTGAGAAAGTCGCTATCGTAGGGAAAAACGGAGCAGGGAAATCCACGTTTATTAACCTGCTGCTGCGTTTTTATGATCCGAATTCAGGAGAAATTCTGTTAGATAAAGTCCCATATGCAGAGTATGAGATCAGTAGTTTGCGAAATATGTTCAGTTTGGTTTTTCAGGACTACAATGCTTATGCTGTATCGGTCTTAAAAAATGTGACAACGACTTATGAAGAATCCAAAAACGACCGTGAAAGAGTAGTGAAATCATTGGAGCTCAGCGGCCTATACAAAAAGATAAACGGGATGGAGAAGGGCTTGGACACAGAGCTTACGCGCGAATTTGATGAAGCCGGAATTGTGCTTTCGGGTGGGGAAACGCAAAAACTGGCTTTGGCAAGAGCTTATTATCAAAATGCAGAATTTTTAATTTGCGATGAGCCCACAAGCAACATTGACCCATTGGCGGAACATGAGATGATCAATAATATCATTACCGCTAGTGAAGGAAAAACTCTCATCATAATCTCCCATAGATTGTCCTCTATGCAAAACATGGATAAAATCCTTTTATTTGATCGCGGGGAAATAGTTGAAACCGGTACTCATCGTGAATTAATAGAGTTGAACGGACTATATGCGGATATGTATAAAACACAAGTTAGTCATTATGACTTAAACGTCTAGGGGCGTTTCTGTATGTGGAATATTACACCAAAGTCCAAGGCATATTTTACATGTAGGCAATGTCAGCTTGTAAATTATATCGAATACATGAATAAAGATCCAAGAACGCTGTTTCAAATTAGTCATGGCTATCGTTACAAACCAGTGTCGTCACAATTAGCATCCTGTATTTTTTATTCAGACCAGGACAGGGATGTTATGAAAAACACATATGGAATTGTCATTAATGAGCAACATTTGGATGACGTGGAAATGCTCAGGCATTATATTAGAGAAAATTTAAAGAGTAGTCCTATCTTGGTAGAAATGGATGCTTACGATTGCCCTTGGAATAAAGGCTATCATCTTCTACATCAAAAACATTTTTTTCTTGTGGTAGACTACAATACAACGGAGGATTATTGTATTGTATCGGATTCTTATTGCTCCGAACAACTTATACATTTTTATCTTAATAAGCTGTTGGAGTGGCATGGTTGTGTTTCAGTATTCATTCATACAGATGATAAAGAGAACCTGTTTGATGAAAAAAGCACCTATTTATCGATTGCTCAACAACATCTTGAGCATGATTATATACAGGATATCGAAATGATGAGATATCATATTCTAGATACACTTACTGAAATACTTGGAAAAATAGGCGGGGCGGCACCGCTTGATTCCACATTTTATACTATTCAAACCATAGCTTATCAAAAGGTTGCTTATACAGAATATTTATCATTATGCCAAGATCATTTAGGAGAGGTAAATCTAAATAAATTAAAGCAGGATTACTTGCGAATGGCAAAGAAGTATGAAGAATTAAAGATTTTATTAGTAAAGCATTCCATTATAAACAAAATTGATAAAGACGCAATATCTTCCAAATTCGATCAATTGATTTTTATAGAAAAAGGTATCACATTTTGCTATTCTCAATCCCTGAACACTTTATAAAAGAAAAGATGAAATATCAAAATCATGGAGATAAACATAATGAATATTATATTTAAAAACAATCATTATGATGAAAACGATTATAACAACTATCTAAAAAAACATGTAAACAATTCTTATAATAATAAAACAATGTTAATAATGCGGCGAACTCCTGATCTGATATATTCAATTTGTATGTGTTTTGAAAGAAATAATACAGTTATACCTATTGATCCGGCATATCCTAAAAATCATATTCAATATATAATTAAGGATTCAGCGCCGGATGAGATAATTTCAGATGTCGATTCATATGATGATTTGCTTCAGGAAAAAAAGTTAAATATCACCCAAGATGATGTGGCATATATCCTTTATACATCTGGCTCAACCGGTAGCCCAAAAGGCGTAGAAATTACCTATGAGGCTCTAACGAATTTTATTGAAGGCATTTCAGAAATCATAGATTTCTCTCCTGGGAAACGTATCGCTTGCTTTACAACGGTTGCGTTCGATATTTTCTTTCTTGAAAGTATTATGGCTCTATATAAGGGGCTTACGGTTGCCCTTGCAAACGAAGATGAGCAGCGTAATCCAAGACTTATGGCAAAACTCATTCACGATAATGCGGTAGACATGGTTCAAATGACGCCTTCCAGAATGTATCTGCTATTAAACCATGATAAAGAACTTTCATGCCTAAAGAATGTCAAAGAGATTATGATTGGCGGGGAAGCATTCCCTCTAAGTCTGCTCAAGACATTGCAAGCGAAAACAAATGCAAAGATATACAACATGTACGGTCCTACGGAAACAACTATTTGGTCAACGGTCAGTGACCTTACTCGAAAAGACCGAATCGACATTGGCCGCCCTATCAAGAATACTGAAGTTTACATAGTGGATGAGAGCCTATCTATTCTTCCCGATGGGCAAGTCGGAGAGATTTGCATTGCCGGAAAAGGATTGGCAAAAGGATATGTCGGCAGAAATGATCTGACGGCGGAAAAATTCATCTATCTGCCGCAAAAACCAGATGTTAGAGTTTATCGAACGGGCGACATGGGACATTACCTGCCTGATGGCAATTTGGAATATTTAGGAAGAACCGATAATCAGGTAAAAATACGCGGTCATCGCATTGAACTTGAAGAAATCGAGTCGCATCTTAACGAAATCGACGGAATACACCAAGCGGTTGTCATTGCATTGGAAATAAGCGAAACAGATAAAGTGTTACAGGCGTTTTATACAAGCGATACCACTTTAGATCAAAAAGAAATAACGGATTATTTATCTTTAAAACTACCTGAGTATATGGTTCCAGTCAGGTTTAAACATGTCGAAAGTTTCATACAAACGGAAAACGGGAAAATTGACAGGAAAAGAGTATTAGAATGTGTGGAGATAAAGACTGGCGATGACCTGTCAGAAGAATCTAACCTGAACGAATTAACTGCTGTCCCCCAAAAAGCCTTTGGGATAATAGAATCTATTCTTACTCCCAGGATTGAAGATGTGACATTTGAAACTTCCCTTAGCGAAGCAGGTGTAGATTCAATTACCTTTGTTACTTTAGTTATTGCATTAGAAGGCGAATTCAATTTTGAATGGGATGATGAAATGCTATTAATAACCGCATTCTCAACTATAAGGTCAATGGTTGAATATGTGGAATCAAGAGTTTCTGAGTGACGGTGTAAAAAATTATGTGTGAGTATGTTGATGGAAACATATTGTGTGATTTGAATATAGGCATGAAGCGACGGCGATTAAAAGTCAAGGCGTTAAACAAAGGGCAGCCGAGAAATGCTGTTCAGGTCAATACTTACTTTGCTGATAAGATGAAAATCCTTTTGATTCAATTTGACAAATCTGTTAAGTTGGGGACTATCGGGGTCGCGGAAAGCGAAAAGATTACGTCAGCTTTTGAATACGCAACGCAAAAAAAGATGCCAGTGATTGCTGTCGTTGCCTCTGGTGGCATCCGGGTTAATGAGGGTACTTTGGCTTTAATGCAGATGGCTAAGATGGCTGCCGCCGTAAAGCAACATAGCGCCAAAGGCTTACTATATATTTCCATTGTTACCAACCCAACACTTGGCGGAGCAAGTGCCAGCTTCGTGTCATTGGCAGACATTATAATCGCGGAGAAAGATACTGTATATGGATTCTCTGGCAGAAGGATTATTGAGGATACAACACACGAGCAGTTGCCGGAAGATTTCCAAACAGCCGAATACGCTAAACGTCATGGGATGGTAGATATTGTCGCAGATAAGTCTGAAATAAAACAAATCATATCAAAGCTATTACGATTACATAAGCGATAGGTAAAGTTTATGGACCATTCAATATTAGAAAAATTGAATATATTGAAACCCACTAACCGTCCCAATGCAAAGTCGTATATTGATCTTATTTTTACTGATTTCATGGAACTTAGTGGTGACAGGCTATATGGTGATGATCCCTCAATTGTTGGGGGGATAGGCTTTATTGACAATATTCCACTTACAGTGATTGGTCAGTTGCGAGGAAGAAACATTGAAGAACAGATCAAATTCAATTTTTCAATGACACATCCAGAAGGATTCCGGAAATCGCTGCGGTTGATGAAGCAAGCAGAAAAATTCCATAGGCCAGTCGTTTGCTTTATAGATACGATCGGTGCATATCCGGGGAAACAGGCTGAAGAACGTGGACAAGCATCCGCAATTGCGAATAATCTAATGGAAATAATGACTTTAAAAGTCCCGATTATCTCAGTCCTTATTGGTTACGGTGGGAGTGGAGGAGCGTTAGCTTTATGTGTAGCGGATCGTATTGCTATTCTGGAAAATGCGGTATTAAGTGTTATCTCCCCAAAAGCTTGTGCTCAAATCTTATGGAAAGATATCAGCAGAGAAATCGAAGCTGTTGAAATATTGAAAATGACATCCATGGATTTGTTACAGCAAGGTATTGTGGACTTTATTATTCCCGAACCGGATGATGGAGCGCATACCGATGTACAAGAGATGGCTATAAGGATAAAGACCTATCTTAGAAAAGAGATAAAGCTGTTGGAGAATATTCGCACATCTAAACTTGTACATCAACGGCAAAAGAAATATAGAGAGATGGGAAGGTAGGATAATCGGCGTGGGCAATAAAGCGGCATTGGTATTTGGAGGACAAGGCTCTCAATTTCCAGGGATGGGAAAACGGATTTATGGTGCCTTTTCAGAAGCCAGATCTGTTTTTGTATTAGCCTCTGATGTTGTAGGCTATGATGTTGCTAAAATGTGTTTTGAATCTTCGCAAGAAGAATTGAACAAGACGATATATTGCGGGTGACGTAACCGTGACCCTCCCGATTAGCCGGCGGAACCCCTTTTTTGTAAGCAGACAAAGCTCCGCTACAACAAGATGACCGAGGAGGAAAAGCAATGGCTGATCTGAATCGCACAGAAGTCGGAACTACTGAAAACTTCTGTTTCACAGAGAGGGAAACGGAGTTCTTAGCTGTGGGATACGCATAAGCAGTTATGAAGGATACTCCGCATAGTGCCAAGGGAAAAATATATTCCCCGTCGTCGCAAAGATTTCAGCACAGGCCGGGATAGGGCAGTCAAGGGCGTGAAGCGCCGCCACAGGCGGTTTCACCGTTTTTTTTCTTATGAAATATATTCATACGATATGTTTATACGATTCTCGTAATAACCTTTGATAAAACCGAATCGCGACATAATGACCGACCAAAATAAACGCTTAGTATGTAGCGAAAAAAGTTTATTAATGTTACTGTTTGACTAGTTGCAAATTGCATCGTTACCGCTGGACGCTCCATACGAGGACAGGCAAAAGGCCATGGGGACGGAACCGTCAAGAGTTGCAAAAAAAGGAATGGTATCTGCGGCATAAGGATAAAGGGATGAAACTGTAAGCACAACCTTACTTGACAAGCGACGATTCCTATAGTAAAATATAAAACGTTATTTTAGATTTGCATAAAAATATCCGCTAAGGGTAATATAGGAACGGAGGTCTTGCCTTATGTTTTATGAAAGAACCGTAAAGACAACAATACAGAACGTGAGTGAAACCTTTCCGGTACTGCTGGTAACAGGCCCACGTCAAGTCGGTAAATCTACTTTGCTTGAAAGTATTCTGGAGCCTGAACGCAAAAAGGTGTCTTTGGATAATCCGACCATCCGTGCGCTGGCGAAAAGTGATCCAGAATTGTTTCTGCAAAGGTATTCCCCCCCTGTACTCATTGACGAGGTGCAATATGCGCCGGAATTGTTTCCGTACATTAAAATTATCGTAGACGAGCGCAAGCAGCCCGGAGATTTCTGGCTAACCGGTTCGCAGATGTTTCGGATGATGCAAAGTGTAACGGAGACATTGGCCGGTAGGGTTGGTATTGTTCCGATGCTGGGACTGACAAACAGTGAGTTGCAAGGGCAGCATTTATCGGCTTTTGAGGTGGATATTCCGAAACTCATGGAGCGAATGAATACGATGCAGCGGATGTCTGTTTCAGAGGTGTTTGAGCGTATTTTCAAAGGGTCTATGCCGCGTCTTTATGAAATGGAGAATGTCAATCAGGAAACCTATTTTGAATCTTATCTGGATACCTATATTAGCCGGGACATTCGGGACTTGGAGCAGGTGGCAAACGAAACCGATTTTATTCGGTTCATTCAGGTGGTGGCTGCACGAACCGCTACGAATGTCAACTATGACGCTTTAGCGACTGAGGTGGGCATTAGTGCGCCTACGGCGAAAAGCTGGCTTTCTGTTTTGGTATCGTCGGGTATTGCGGCGCTTATCCAGCCGTATTCAAACAATGCTCTCAAACGGGTTATCAAAGCGCCGAGAATGTATTTCCTTGACACTGGGCTTTGTTCGCATATGCTGGGTTGGAGTAATGCAAGCGTTCTGGAAAATAGTGTGATGAGCGGCGCATTTTTTGAGACATGGGTGGTTTCGGAAATCTACAAAAGCTATCTGAATGTTGGGAAACGGCCGCCGCTGTATTTCTATCGTGACAGCAATAAGAAGGAAATTGATGTGATTCTATATCAGAACGGTACGGTATATCCGATTGAAATAAAAAAAGGGAGCGCGCCGAAAGACGCCATCAAAAATTTTTCGGTTTTGCAACCGATCGAAAAAGAACCGGAGGAAGATGCGTTTTCCGGTTCGTCCCACTTAAAAACAGAGATCGGAACAGGTGCAGTCGTTTGTCTGTCCTCAGATATTCTGCCAATAGACAAAAAAAACTGGTATGTTCCTGCATGGTTAATCTAAACGGATACAACATAATATTTAATGGACACCGCAGTGACACGCTGCGGTGTCTTTGCATTATGAGACAAAGAGGTTTTGTATGCCGGATGAATTTTTATATCCCGATCTTTTAGGGTATTCCGCCCTGTATAGCTGTTTACGGGATGTGAGTGTGCCGGAGGGGCTGTACCGCTATTATTTGGGGGATCCAAATGGATATGATTTTCCCGGTACAATATCGAAAACGCCCTGCGCCGCTCATGGGGGTACGGTTCTGCTGTGGGAGCCTTTAAACCTGAATGAAGTGAGGGACATAACATTCGGCTTTTATGAAGACGTCCATGGAAATCCGCTGACGATTACAGTGAGGGAATATTTAGACGGAATGGAACCCGCTGTCCTGCAAACCGAATCGGGAACGGATGATGAGCTGTGCTTATAAACAGGAGAGAGGATTGAGCGGCATGAGATATACAGAAAGCGTCTATAAGAAAAACGGCGTCAACGTTTTTATCCCTCAAGGCGGGTATGGCATACGAAGCGAGCCGCCTGTTCCCTATCAATATCCCAAGGAACACCCCTGTGGCGGCTGTCCGTATACCCTAAATGCCCCTGTCCCGACCTGTATGTTTCCGGCCAGAATTGGGCGGCGGCTGTTTCTGGTATGACCGGAAACGGCCGCCAAAACCCGTATTACCTGATAACGGACAAAAAAAGGCGGTTGAAATGAAAGGTCTG
This sequence comes from uncultured Oscillospiraceae bacterium, assembly GCA_905192745.1. Taxonomy (GTDB): domain Bacteria; phylum Bacillota; class Clostridia; order Oscillospirales; family Acutalibacteraceae; genus Avimonas. The sequence goes on along the minus strand of CAJJLZ010000010.1, from coordinate 7,564 downwards.
CCGCTTTATAAAGATTCTTGAATCTGTAAGTCGGATCGGACGGGACGCCGGCTGAAACCTGGATCACCGACTTCAGCGGCGACCCGTATGGCAGGGACGTGTCGGTTACGCCGATGAAGTTTCTTCGCCCGGAGCGAAAATTTGATTCGGTAGAGGCGCTGCAAAACCAAATCTTGCTCGACGGGAAGGAAGCGCACCGAGCCATCCTGGGGGACATGCTCCCTCGAAACAACGGCGGCTATGTCAACTATATCGATTATTTTCCCTCCCTGTTTGAGGAATGGGGCTGGCAGGATGCCCCGGAGGTAGGGGATATCTACCGGGAGTTTCGGTTCCGCTTTCCCGATTACGTTTCTCTCCTCCCGGATGCCGTTCCCGTGCTGGAAGAGCTGCGTCGGCAGGGGTATAAAACCGGTGTTATTACCAACGGACCTTCCCGATTGCAACACCGGAAGCTGGATGTTAGCGGCCTGCGGCCGCTTTTGGACATCGCAGTGGTTTCGGGGGACGAAAACGCACCCGGCGGCCGCTTCATCCATAAACCCGACCCCCGAAATTTTTTGCCGTACCGCCGCCCGTCTCGGAATCGCCTGTTCCAGCTGTCTGTATGTGAGGGATCATCCGGTTAACGATATCCAGGACGCGCGCTCGGCGGGAATGCACTCGGTATATATTAACGCGTTCGGGGCAGACCTTCATCCAGAGGGAGTGCCGGAAATCCGCTCGCTTCGTGAGCTGTTTTCGCTGCTGTAACCAGAGGTGGTCCGGAAAACAAACGCCCCAAGGACGGCTTATTCTCTCAAGCCTGCAATCAGCCGCTCGGTAAAATGGACGTCCAGTTCCTCGGCCTGCTTCAGACGGTCGGTGATCTGCTTCAATGCGGCCGCGTCCAGCGTGATATTGTATTTCATGAAAAGCCCTTTAATGATTTCGCATTGACGGATCAGCTCATCCAGCAGCTTGTCTAGAACAGGATCCGGAGCCAGTTGCCGGGCATTCCGTAAAAACCGCAGCCGTTGCTTCATAAAACGTTTGTGGATCGGGAGAATGCTGTAAAGGCCGTGGTCGAAATGTTTTTTTTCCTTTTGGGGGAGCGTTTCCAGCACTCGTCGGATGCAAGAATAAACGGCGACGCTGTAAGCGATGTTGTCGGGAAAAGTCTCGTCCCGCCCGTTTCGCGCCAGACGGTAATCGGTTAGGGCGCGAACCAGCGCCGGACGGTCAAATGAAAAGGCAGCTTCTCGGTCACAGCGCCACTCGGCAACGTAAGGCCAGTCATCCTTATAATACTGCGCATAGCTTTCTAGAGAGAGGTTCAGTTCATCATTGGAACAGACCGCGTGCTGAAAAGTACGGCGGTAGTCAAAAAAGTCGGCGATGCAAAAGACCCGTCCGTTGTCTTGATATCCGTAAATCAGCAGTTCATGGCTAAAATGACTGTGGCGGGAATTAATGTAGGGGCTAAGCGGGTAGGTATCCGTCCATAAGAAAAGATAGCATCCGCGGTCGATCGCTTCCACCGCGTAGTCAGAAAACCGGGGATAATTCTTTCGAATCTCCTCCCGTGGGATATCCCGGCTATGAACATTCGGAGGAAAATCGATAAAGAACGACCAGCCGTTCTCCTTGATATCGATCTGGACATACCGGGCATACATCCAGTTCGGCAAGGACGGATTCAACCCGCCGACCGCCAGCTGGGCGGTGGTACGGCTGAGATACATGATGGGCGGCGTGGACACCGGTAAGATATTTTCCTTTGTGTTTTTCATAAAAAAGCCCCTTTCCTCTCTACTTTGTTATTCTGTTTGCGTGCATAAGTAACGATTTACTATAAATTCCATTTTCTCTATACCTATCGTAATAGAATATAAGGATTTTTGTCAAGTATCCAAAACTCCGCGGTATTATTGACAACCGGCGGACTTTTACGCGATTACGCTTGACTGGGCGTAGAGATGGGACAAAGGAAAAATGTTTTCTGAAAATTCGGAGACTCCCTGATTGGTGCTGTTGCCAGCGCTGAAACCGGCATTCATTCCATTGTTAAAGCTGCTGTTTATGGAAAAAAGAGCGCCTGGAGCAAGGGAGCAAGAGGATTATGTTTTTTTATGCGAAACCATGATGGATGTTCTTCCAGAGACTTTTGAGAAACAGGTTTCTCTCGATAAACTGCTGGAATACGGGATATCGTTGGAAGGTCTCCGGAAATTCAGGCAGAGGGGGGATTTCCTGTATTGGATTAGTTGCGGGTTCCAGTCAGCTCCTGACAATGATCGCCGGTCTTCCGGCCGGCCGGATAGATGCGGATACGACGCCAAACCCAGGACCGCATATGCTGGCAAAAGTAGTACGAGAGAGCGACTTCAACCGTTGGAAACGGGAGAATTTATCCGATTCTCCGATAACGGGAAGCACCAATATAAAACGAACAGAAGAACAAGACGGAGCGGAAAATTCGGTCAATATTGTACAGCCGCTGATTGAAAAAAGTAGCCGGCAGCTTGCACAGCCCGCAGCGAAAAAAGAAAAAGAACGTTCGTCCACCACGGTACTCGCCATCAGTTCATCTAAGGGTGGTGTGGGGAAAATCACAATTGGCCCCCAACTTGCAACCTGCTTTGCCCTGACCAGCAAAGGAGGGCACCGCTTTCGCACCTGTGTCGTGGATTACAAACTTTCATAAAACCACTCCGTTTTATTTATTTTCTTTTTTAGATAGCGGATTGCTTACACCCTCTCCGCTTTAGGCTTTCGTTAAATGCCTTTTGTGTAACCTCGGCGGAGTAGCCCTCTCTCCCTTGTGCGTTAAGCTCGCCCGTGTTTCCCCGCAATAGCTCGTGATAGACAGTGGCAAGGTGCACACCGAGAGAGGCTGCAGTTTCGGCGAGCCCCGCTCTCTGGGAGTAGAGTTGCTCGAGGCTCCGTCTGTCCTTGAGCGTTAAATAGCAGCAAGTCATACGGCAGCTCCTTTCTTTAATAATAGCGAAATTTAACAATCACTTCAGTTGAGAAAGGAAAGACAATGTGCTATACTGTAATAATATAGGTTATATGTATGTCCAAGTCGTTCTCTTTCCTTTCTTTAAGAAAAGGAGGCAACGTATGGGACAGACAAAAACAAGCAAGACCAAAACTAACAAAGCTGCGGTGTTTTTTGAAAGGGGGTCATGGTACCATAGGACAAAATCCATAAACGATGACTTTACCATTAGATATGGGAAGAAGGGTGGTTTCGCAACTGCAGAAGAGGCGGAGCAGAATTATTGGGAAGAACGGGAAACGTTCGAGAGGAAAATTGCGCAGTATAAGCTATGTAAACCCCAGACAGCTGATTGCAGATGGCTTATCGATTCTTACACCATTCATTGAAGAAGTGCTCCCACATTCAAATGCGGAGTCACTCTCGCTTGATACGACCATTGCTCTGCTACTGCCCGCCTGATAATTTTGTCACTCTATTCCCCGGACGAAACCTATTGGCAGTTTCCAAGATTAGATAAGCGTGGAAAGTCCGGAAAAAATGCTTTTGTGGCCGATTGTCGTGTAAGTCTCAAAAACCATGTGACTTTGATGAAAAGAGAACAGTCTCAAGGAGGCAATTTATGAGTAGTATTCGCGACAAGAAACGGTCAACTATCTGTGCAACATGCACGAGAAAAGAGGTGAAAAGATGCGAATTAACAAGGAATTGGAGCAAATTTTGCTAAAAGTTCAGAAACCCGCCCGGTATACCGGGGGCGAACTGAACAGCGTAATGAAAAGGAAAGAGGAAGTGGCAATCCGTTTTGCCTTCTGCTTTCCGGATACCTACGAGGTGGGAATGTCCCATCTGGGGATGAAGCTGCTGTACGGGCTGTTTAATGAACAGCCGGACGTATGGTGCGAGCGGGTGTTTGCGCCCGATGTGGATATGGAAGCCCTGATGCGGGAAAACGGCGTGAAGCTGTACGGGCTGGAAAGCCGGGATCCGATCGGTACCTTCGATTTTCTCGGCTTTACCCTGCAATATGAACTGAGCTTTACCGCGATTCTGAATATGCTTGATCTGGCAGGGCTGCCCCTGCGCTCCGCCGACCGGGGGGACGGCTGCCCGCTGGTGATCGCCGGCGGCCCCTGCGCCTGCAATCCGGAGCCGATCGCTGATTTTATCGACCTGTTCACCCTCGGGGAGGGGGAAGAGGTCAATCTGGAACTGTTCGGCCTTTACCGGCGGCACAAGGCGGCCGGTTTCCGCAAGGCCGCCTTCCTGCGGGAGGCGGCACAGATCGAGGGGGTGTACGTCCCCTCCCTTTACGACGTGCAGTATCACGAGGACGGAACCGTCGCCTCCGTCACCCCCAGAGACGGCGCGCCCGCGAAGGTGCGCAAACGGATTCTCGCGGACATGGACGCCGCGTATTATCCCGACCGGTTTGTGGTCCCCTTTATCGATATCGTACACGACCGGGCGATGAGCGAGATTTTCCGGGGCTGTATCCGGGGATGCCGGTTCTGTCAGGCCGGGTTCATTTACCGGCCGGTGCGGGAGAAATCGCCCGAGACTATCAACGCCCAGAGCCGCGCGCTCTGTGAAAACACCGGCTATGAGGAGTTTTCGCTTTCCTCCCTGTCCACCAGCGACTACACGCAGTTGGAGCGCCTGCTGCCCATGCTGCTCGACTGGGCGGAGAAGGAGCAGACCAATATTTCCCTGCCCTCCCTGCGGGTGGACGGCTTTTCGGAGGAGCTGGCGGCCAAGCTGAACGTCCTGCGGCGCAGCGGCCTGACCTTCGCGCCGGAGGCGGGAACCCAGCGTCTGCGGGACGCGATCAATAAAAACCTTTCCGAAGCGGAGATCCTCGACACCGCGAAAAAGGCGTTTTCCGCCGGGTGGACGGCGGTGAAGCTCTATTTCATGATGGGGCTGCCGACCGAAACGATGGAGGATGTGGCCGGGATCGCGGAGCTGGCGCAGAAGATTGTCAACTGCTTCTATTACAATCCGAACAAGCCGAAGGGGAAGGGCGTGAACGTGTCGGTCAGCGTTTCCTGCTTTGTGCCCAAGCCCTTCACCCCCTTCCAGTGGGAGCCGCAGGACACCGCGGAGGAGCTGATGGAAAAACAGCGCCATCTGCGGGATTCCGTTACCACCCGGAAGGTGTCCCTCCACTGGCATGACGCGCAGACCAGCTTCCTTGAAGGGGTGTTCGCCCGGGGGGACCGCCGGCTCTGCGCCGTGATGGAGGAAGCCTTCCGCCGCGGCTGCAAGCGGGATTCCTGGTCGGAGTATTTCTCTTTGCAGACATGGCTGGACGTATTCCGCGATCTGGGGCTGGACCCGGCGTTTTATGCCAACCGCCGCCGTCCGCTGGACGAAACGCTGCCGTGGGATCATCTGGATTACGGCGTGACCAAGGCGTTCCTCGCCGCGGAAAACCGCCGCGCGCACGAAAGCAAAACAACGCCCAACTGCCGGCAGGCCTGTTCCGGCTGCGGCGCGGCGTGCTGGAAAAAGGGGGTCTGCGTCGATGAAAGACATCCGCATTCGCTTTGAAAAAACCGGCCGGGCCCGGTATATCTCCCATCTGGATCTGACCCGCGCCATGACCCGCGCCGTCCGGCGGGCGGGACTGCCGATCTGGTATACCGAAGGCTTCAATAAGCACCCGTACCTTACCTTCGCCGCGCCGCTGTCCCTCGGGTTCGAGGGGACGGATGAGAGCATGGATCTGCGGCTGCTGGAGGAGCTGCCGATGGAGGAACTCGTCCGTCGGATGAACGCCGTTCTGCCGGACGGGCTTCACGCCACCGGCGCGGGGGAACCGGTTCATAAGGCCGGGGAGCTGGCTGCCGCCCGGTACCGTCTGACCTTTACCGGGGACGTTTCCCGGATGGCGGATTTTCTTGCGCAGGAAAGTATCCCGGCGGAGAAGCGGACCAAAAAGGGCGGGGTCAAAACGATCGACCTGAAGCCTTCCCTGACGGGGGCGCGGTGGGAGGAAACGGGGGACGGCGCTTTGACGATGGAGGTCATTCTGCCCTGTTCGAGCGCCGAAACCATCAACCCCTCCCTGATCGCCGCCGCATACAATGCTTTTGTGGTGAACGGCGGAGAACCGGCGGTTTCCTGCCCCGTATTGCGTACGGCGGTGCTGCGCACCGCGCTGTATGCCGCGGACGGGACGCTTTTCAAATAAATTTCCGCCGTAATTTTTAAAAATCTTTAACAGAAACCGTCTAAAAATCATTGCTTTTTAGACGGTTTCTGTTATTATGAAAATACAAATAGTATATATGAGTGGAGGTAATCAAAAAATGTCTGAACAAAAAAAATTTAGCCAAATTGAAGATGCAATTATCGAATTTCTTGATGGTAAACCGCAGGAAAACGCATTGAAATTTGTGGCTTATTTAAACGAAAACGAATTATCTCCCATCCTATTGCCGTATGAAATGGATGGCGGCAAAACAATTGGTTGCAAAATACCATATAACGGGCATTATCTTGGGTGGGTGTTAGTGAAAGAAAACGGCGAATGGTGCTTTCAAATCTTTAATTTTCTTGATTTCGGCGAGAGTATTCACAGTGATGAAAGAGACGAAGAATTTAAGAAAGCCGTGTACAACCACGTCAGTATTTGCGGAGTTCCCTGTCATGATGAGTGTTGGAGAGCGAAAGATGTTAAAATATTCGGCAAAGAGTTTAAAAGCGTGTGTTCCCAACACTCCCGAGATTTTGTAAATCCCGACTGCGAAACAATAGAACATATGAAGAAATTATTAGATTACAGCAAAGAAACGAGACCTTATGCGCAGCAGTATCACCCTAACCACTTATAATATAAATTAAGCAGAAAGCTTTTGCACTCAAATTCTTCTGCGAAAATCTGGCATGATTTTTAGAAAGAGTCTTGCATTCCCGGAAATGGTGTGCTAGAATATATCGGTGTCTTAGTGTCCGCGGGATTTTTGCGTTCCGCATCCCGTGGGGGTTAATGCCAGGCGAAAGCACGACATTAAAGCGGGCAGTCCTCTGCCATCCGTCGATAGGCAAGAATGTCTGAAAATCAAGGAGGATTTTGTTAATGGACGCTCTGAAAACGATGGCTGCGAGCAGCATGAAGGAAACGACCCCGGAATTTTCCGTGGGCGACACGGTCCGTGTGGACGTGAAGATCCGCGAAGGCGAGCGCGAGAGAATTCAGGCCTTTGAAGGCACGGTTATCGCGAAGAAGGGCAGCGGCGTTGCCGAGACCTTCACCGTCCGCCGCGTTTCTTACGGCGTCGGCGTGGAAAGAGTTTTCCCGCTGCATTCCCCGAATGTGGAAGCGGTCAAAGTGATCCGCTACGGTAAGGTTCGCCGCAGCAAGCTGTATTATCTGCGCGACCGCGTGGGTAAAGCGGCGAAAGTCAAAGAACAGATCCGCTGAAATAAAAGCGCCGCCGGTCTCCGGCGGCGCTTTTATTTCAGCCTGAGCAGGCGGGTGTCTTTTCGTCCGCCCCGCAAAAAGCCGCCCGCCGCAAGGGGGTAGTGTCAAGGATTTTGCGCAAATTGGTTTGCAAACTCCGGGATGAATGAAGT
>CAJJLZ010000009.1 GCA_905192745.1 uncultured Oscillospiraceae bacterium | reverse complement strand
ATGCCGGCGTTTACTTGCGGCGCAATTGAGAAATGCTTTCGCATTTCTCCTAAACAACATAATCCCGCAGTGCCGCCCAGCCGGGTTCTATACGAACCTTTCCCGGCGGCACTGTTGAAAAATGCTGTTGCGTTTTTCCCTGACAACATAATCCCGCAATGCCGCCCAGCCGGGTTCTATGCCGGCGTTTACTTGCGGCGCAATTGAGAAATGCTTTCGCATTTCTCCTAAACGTCATTATATCATAGGTAACCGACAAAAAGGAAGAGGAAACTCATCGAAATTCAAAGGATTCAAAGGATATCCAAAGGAAAAGACGAAAAAAAGGCGCATTACGGTGTAACGCGCCTTTTTTAGGACCATATACCATTTTTGGCCTCGCCGTTTATCTTGTCAGAGCCATAAGCAGCGCACCGGCGAGCATACCGAACAGACCGGTCAGACTGCCCATCAAAAACTGCCGTCTCCGCCGGCGGCGGTTCAGCCGCAGACCGGTATAGCCGTCGGCCCCCCGCACTACCCGCTGCGCCTCCTCATGGAGCCGCCCCGGCTCCACATCCGAAAAACCCGGCCGCACCACCAGCAGCGCCCGTTCAAAATAGGGGTTCCCGGTATCGATCACCTCGATAATCTGCCGGTTGATTCCCTTAATCAATCGTATCTCGCCCTTTCCCTCTGAAAATCCCGTGGAAAACTGCCCTTCGGCGTTTGCTTTCAGTATTGACACAGGGGTGGGAGAATATGCAATGACGGGAAGGGATTGGCCTGTGCGCCCGTCGAAATTGGCCCCCGGGAATACCAAACAGAGGCTGGGAGCGAACGCTCTATTACTGTTTGTAAAATTTTTGTTAACCGGCGTTCGCCAGAGAAATGTGGAAAACTCCGTGGAAAGTGTGAAGAAAACGCGATTTTTTCGGGCTTTTCCCCCGGTGGAAAGTGTGAATTCCCCTTTTCTTCAAAAAAATTTTTGATACAGGGGGTTGAATTCCCTTTACGAGGTGGAAAACTCTGCCTGCTTTTTTCCGGCTTCAGGAGGGGTCCCGGGTGGTCAGCCACCATATCGCCCGCTCAATCGCATCCTTGGAATTGCCCCAGTCGGCGCCTTCGCCGGTGTTGCGATAGTCGAACATTTTGCAGAAATGCGACACGTCTCCCCGCAGTTCCGTCAGGTAGTTTCGGCAGAGGCGGGAAGCGGCTTTGGCAAAATCCGGCGCCGTCTTTTTGCTCATTTTGTTTCCCGCGGTCTCCACCAACAGAGAAAAATGCGGCAGGCAAAGGGCGGGCTGTTCGTCAAAAAGCCGACGGAAATCCCGCTCGTTTTCCCACAGGCGGCAAACCGTAGCCAGCATCCGCTCCATCGCCCAGTCTACCTGTTGGCAGATGAAGCAGCTTCCCGAAGCCTGTCCGGCGGACTGCGCCTGCTTTTTTGAGCTCTTGCCCAGAATGGGCGGCCCGGCGAAAACCTGCTTTTCCATTTCATCCAGATGACTTTCCAGAATCAGTGCCACCCCCAGCCGGTTGCGTTTTTTCAGCATCATCTGATAATGATCGAAGCAAAAGCCCAGCCGGTTGGTTTCCTGACGGACGTCCGGCTCCATCATAGCGGCGCCGGTGATGTATTCGGTCACCCGCGTTTCCAGCGTGTTCCGCATCCGGCAGATGGGGCAGCCGTCCCTCGGCTCAAACACCTCGCTTACCGGTATACTGGTGATATCCTCCCGCATGGGTATAATTCATCCTTTCCTTACGCATTTTTCCTAAACAACATTATATCATAGCGCCGCCCAGCCGGCATCTTTGCGAGCCTTTTCCGGCGGCGCAATCGAAAATGCTTACGCATTTTCCCACCATTGCTATTATACCATAGCGTGCTATAATTGTACAGAAACCGACAAGCGGGAGGATACACGGCGATGAAAACAATCACCATAACGGAAACGGAACGGGGAATTCTGGTAGGCGGTTTAACCCTGTTCAGTCTGGAGGATACCCTGAACTGCGGCCAGTGCTTCCGTTTTCGCCGGGACGCAGACGGCTGGCGCGGCGTAGCGGAAAATCATCCGCTCTTTTTGCAGGAACAGCCCGAGGGACTGCTGCTTTCCTGCAGCCGGGAGGAATTCGAAAATTTCTGGCGGGGATATTTTGATCTGGACCGGGATTACGCTGCTCTGCGGGATCAATATCTTGCCATTCCCGCCCTGCGGGAGTGCGCCTGCTACGCCCCGGGAATCCGCGTCCTTCGGCAGGACGCGTGGGAGGCGCTGATCTCCTTTATCCTGTCTCAAAACAACAACGTCAAACGGATTCAGGGGATCGTCTCCCGGCTTTGTTCACTCTTCGGCGCTCCCTGCGGAGAGGACCCGCTGGAACCGGACGGCCTTGCGCACGCGTTTCCTCTCCCCTCCGCTCTGGCGGAGCGGACGGAGGCGGAACTCGCGCCCCTGCGGGCGGGATGGCGGACCGCTTATGTGCTGGACGCGGCGCGGAAAGTGTCTTCCGGCGGGATCGACCTGAGGGCGATCGCCGACGCGCCGCTCTCCGAAGCGAGAAAGGCGCTGCAGACCATCCGCGGCGTAGGGCCGAAGGTCGCAGACTGCGTTCTTTTATACGGAATGGCGCGGATGGACGCTTTCCCAATGGATGTATGGATGAAGCGGGCGATGAAGGAGCTGTTTCCCGGCTGCACCCCCGCCGATTTCGGCGAATGCGCCGGAATCGCTCAGCAATACATTTTCCATTATTGCCGCTGTCACCCGTCGCTGATTCGAAAAGGATAAACGGCAGCGAAACCCGACGGGAGGTTTCTTTTCTTTATTTCTTCCTTGAGAAGCACGGCGGGAAACCGGGAAAAAGGCAGAATCCACAAACTTCCTTCCGCAGGGCGCGATAATTTTTTAACAATATCCGTTCCTCTCCCCTTCCCCTTTTCCCAAAAATATTGTATACTGAAAACGAATAAAAAACAGGAGGTTGATTTCCCATGCCGCTTGTAAACACAAAGGAAATGTTCAAAAAAGCCTACGAAGGTGGCTATGCCATCGGCGCTTTCAATGTCAACAACATGGAAATCGTTCAGGGGATTGTCGAAGCCTGCAAGGAGCTGAACGCTCCGGTTATCCTGCAGGCCTCCGGCGGCGCCCGGAAGTACGCGCATTCCGCTTACCTGACCCATATGGTTCAGGCCGCGGTGGAAGAAACCGGTCTGCCCATCGCCCTGCATCTCGATCACGGCAGCAGCTTCGAACTGTGCAAAGACTGCATCGACAGCGGCTTCACCTCGGTGATGATCGACGGTTCTCATCTGCCTTATGAAGAGAACGTCGCGCTGGCGAAGAAGGTTGTGGAATACGCCCATCCCCGCAACGTAACCGTTGAAGCGGAACTCGGCCAGCTCGCCGGTATTGAGGACGAGGTTAAGGTGGACGCGGATAAGGCTTCCTACACCGATCCGGATCAGGTTCAGGATTTCGTCACCCGCACCGGCGTGGACTCCCTCGCCATCGCGATCGGCACCAGCCATGGCGCGTTCAAATTCAAGCCCGGCCAGAAGCCGCAGCTCCGTTTCGACATCCTGCAGGAAGTCATGGATCGTCTGCCCGGTTTCCCGATCGTTCTGCACGGCGCTTCCTCCGTTATGCCGGAGTATGTCGCGATGATTAACGAGTTCGGCGGCAAGATGGACGACGCGATCGGCATCCCGGAGGATATGCTCCGGAAGGCCGCCAGCATGGCTGTGTGCAAGATCAACGTTGACTCCGATCTTCGGCTGGCTATGACTGCCGGTATCCGTAAGCATCTGGCGGAGAATCCCGGCCATTTCGATCCCCGCCAGTATCTCGGCGACGGCCGTGAAGCCATTACCGAGGTTGTGAAGCACAAGATCGAGAGCGTGCTGGGCTGCGCGAACCGCGCGTAATTTTCTTGCGTAATGACTGACTAAGGCATAGAAACCGTTAAACGGCATGATTTCGGTCATGCCGTTTATTTTTGGAGGATAGCTGTGCTGCGGACAATTGGGTATATCCGTTGTCCGGAGCGCAGCAACGCAAAACAGCCCTGACATTCGGATGTCAGGGCTGTTCCCTCCCAGAGCGCGCACATATGGGGTGCCTCTGTACAAAAGTACGCTCTGGTAACCATGGGATTAAATTACATGGTGTTCTCTCAGCAGTTTTTCAATCTCTGTCCCTTCGATTTTCTTCAGAGCTTCTTTCAGCGCAATCCGCTCTTTGAAGCCAAGTTCCATATCGGTGATCTTCTTTCCATCCCGCAGAGCCACAGTGGCGTTCAGCAAATCACGGATATCATAGACGCTGCCCCATACCTCCGGCACGCCACGGTCAACCTCCAGCAGCGTATAGACTGCTTCCATAGCGGTGCGGATGGAATATTCGGTGGTGAAAACGGTGTCTCTCGGTGTCTCTGCGAAGTTTCCGATAAAGGCAAAGTTGACGGAGCCATCCGGCACCACATCGGGACGGTCGCCGGCCTCACGGGGCTGGAAGTAGGCGCTGGCAAAGGGCATCATGACCGGAACAGTATTGGCGCTGTTTCTTGCCAACTCCTCGATCTGATCCTCGGGAACCCCCAGGTGATAGAGCCACTCCTCGCAAATCTCCATGCCGGTGCAGTCACGCATCGGCTTTTTCACGAAGTCGCCGGGACGGTCGGAGAACATTCCGTAAAGCCATACCAATACCTGTCCCTTGGGCTGGTTACGGTATTGCGGCTGGCGGTTGATGGTCCAACTGAGAAGCCAACTGGAATCCTTGACCGTAACAATGCCGCCTGTAACTACCTTGCCGGACAGAGGGTCACGCTTGCAGATGTTCCGAATATAGGGCAGGATTTTCTCGTCAAGGGTATTGACCGTGGCGCTGACCCAGTTGCTGTCCTCGGGGTCGGTACAGAACTTATCGGGCCGGCCAAAAGCGGAATCCTGTGCGGCGATTTTACGCCAGAGGCTGAAGGAGCCGCCTTCGTGAATCTCGCCGTCCATACCGGTGGGCTTGGTCTGGCTGCCGTAGGTGGAATTTTCCACATTGCTTCCGTTGGTGTAGAACACCAGATCGTTTTCGGTCAGATCAATATTCTCGGCCTGACCTTCGTGCTCCACTACAATGGTCTTTGCCAGCTTTTTGCCGTCATGAATATCAAACAGCACGTTCATCACCTGAACGCCATAGTGGAACTGCACGCCGTGCTCCTCCAGATATTTCACCATGGGAAGCACCATGGACTCATACTGATTGTATTTTGTAAACCGCAGAGCGGTGAAGTCCGGCAGGCCGCCAATGTGGTGGATATAGCGCTGCATATACCGCTTCATTTCCAGAGCACTCTGGTCATCCTTGAAAGCAAACATGGTGCGCCAGTACATCCAGAAGTTGGTGTTAAAAACCTCATCGTCAAACAGTTCTGTCATTTTCACATTGGCCAGCTGCTCATCCGGAGTCATGAACAACTTCATAATCTCCATACTGCCTTTGTCCGAAAGACCGAACTTATTGCCGGTCTGTGCGTCTTCGCCCCGATTTTGGGTCGCCCGGCACAGGGAATAGTTGGGGTCTTTCTTGTTCAGCCAATAGTATTCATCCAGAACACTGACGCCGTCGGTTTCGATGGACGGAATGGAGCGGAACAGGTCCCACATACACTCGAAGTGATTGTCCATTTCCCGTCCGCCGCGCATGACATAACCAACACTGGTCATCTGGTCGCCATCCAAAGCGCCGCCGGGACGAGAATCTCGCTCCAGCACATGGATATGGCTTCCGGGCATCTGAGCGTCTCTGACAAGGAAACAAGCCGCTGCCAGAGAGGCCAGACCGCTGCCGATCAGGTACGCTGATTTGTGTTCAACACCTTCCGGCTTTTCAGGGCGTGCAAATGCTTCATAGTTACCGCTTGAATAATACATAATCAATACCTCCATAGAATTTGTTTTTGGTTTATGCATTTATTATAGCGGCCTTCCAAAACATCCACAATCAGCAGAAATGCCGTTATGATAAAACTCTTATCACAACGGCATTTCTGCTTGAAATTTTATCAAATTGCCGGATTTGTTTAGATTTTCCCAGTGCGGTACGCTTTTAGTGCCCGGGAAAAATTCCCCTGCATCAGCAACGAAAGATGATCGACAATCTCTTTCGGGTCTTCCTTCATATCCCCCCGAATCCAGTCTAACATCAGCCCCACAAAGGCATATTTATAAAAGTGGGCGATAAAGGATTTATCTCCCTCACTTACCGGTTCATCGGCGGCCTCCTCGTTTACAACATTCAGAAGCAGCCCATAGGTGACCTTGTATAAGTAAAGTTCCACTTGTTCTCGGCTGACGGAACGGTACACATTCATGATAAAGGGCTTATTCTCTTTGACCGCCTCAAAGATCTGCAAAAGTCCTTGCTGCCAGGTGTCATAAGTCTTTTTTCCAGCCAACGCCTTGGCAGCATCCTCGGCGCAGGACCATTCAACCAGATCGTAAATATCTTTGAAATGGTAATAGAATGTCATGCGGTTGATGCCGCAGTCCTCCGCAATATCGTTGATGGTGATCTTATCCAGCGGCTTTTGAAGAAGCAGTTTTTTAAGCGATGCCATCATTGCCCGTTTGGTAATTTGAGACATGAGAAACCCCCGTTTCGGTAAAATCTTTGACCCTCTGCTATATATAGTGTGAGCAAGGTCAAATGATTTCAATTCTTCAAAAGTTTTTCCAACAATCTCAAAAACTGATTCGATATGATTATAGCGGATAAATGTGAACAAGTCTATTATGTTCACGTATGTTCACAAAAGAAAAAACAAGCGGCGTTCAGCTTCAAAATCCAAACGCCACCTGTTTTCTCCTTGGAAAGCCTTATGTGGTAGGTACCATAACGTGCCATTGTGCTGCATTTCTGTTTTATGGATATCGGTTCAAAGCCGCCGATTCCTTTTGGGAATGGATGGAAATATTAAAAAACGCCGGATCAGTCTTTTTATTCCGTCAATTCTGTGCTATACTGTCGGTAGCGCCGGCCATGCGGGTTCGGCGCTGTGGGATTGTTTATCGTACAGGAGCAGGAACAGGAGGGGTTATCCGTGACGCAACGCGGAAAAAACGGGGGAATCGGTCTGCTGGCCGGCTGCCTTGCTCTGGCTTTGATGCTGGCAAGCTGCAGCGGGCCGCAGGAAACGGCGGCTCCGGCGCCGATTCCCATCGCCGGAACCGGCATTGCGGCGGACGCCGGAGCAACCGAATATCACGGTTCTCCAACGGATCCCTCCACTGTGACGACCATTGAGCCGACGGAAACCATTTCCACCTCTTCTCCCACGGTGCCGAGCGGCGTCGACATGACGGAAGACGAGTGGCAGGAATACATAAAGGACGACCCGGAAAACGCGCGGCCAAAGGAGGAGGATGAGGAACCGGTGGTGGACACCATTCCCTCCGCGCCCCCTCCCCCTAAACCGACTACGACAACAGCGGCCAGCACCACCAAAACAACCACAGCCACGACCACAACTACAGCCACGACCTCGACTTCCGTCGTCACGGCAACGACAGGAACTACTTCCTCCGCGGGAACGACCACCACGGCTTCCGCTGCGAGCGGCAGTTCCGCCGCCTCTGCCACAACAACGGCTTCCACGACAACGACCAGCCAGTCTCCTCCGGATAACGGCTGGTTTGTCAAGGACGGGAAAACCTATTATTATCTGAACGGTAAGCCGGTGACCGGATACCAGACCATGGGAGGCATTCGGTATTATTTCGGTGCGGACGGCGCGTTGAGCTCCAAGGTAGGGATCGATGTTTCCTATGCGCAGGGAACGATCGACTGGAAAAAAGTAAAAGCGGCCGGCGTAGATTTTGCCTTTATTCGGGTGGGATTCCGAGGCTGGGGCGCCGCGGGCAATATGAAGCTGGATGCCTTCTTTGAAAAGAATATTCAGGCTGCCGCCGCTGTGGGGATCGATTGCGGCGTATATTTCTTCACACAGGCGGTCAATGTGGCGGAAGCGAAAGCGGAAGCACAGTTTGTCCTGAAGGCTATCCGTCCCTATACCCTCACCTATCCGGTGGTAATTGATACGGAACGGATCGGCAACGGCGAAGCCCGGGCCGACAGCCTGTCCAAAAGTGTTCGGACCGACGTGGTTAACGCCTTCTGCGATGAAATCAAGGCAAACGGCTATTATCCGATGATCTATGCCGACAAAGGCTGGCTGACCTACGATCTGGAAGCCGGCCGTCTGAAAGCGGATGTGTGGCTTGCCCAATATCACAGCACCGTGACGTATACCGGCTCCTATAAGATCTGGCAGTACACCTCTTCCCACAAGCTGGACGGCATCACGGCCAACACGGTGGACATGAACGTCGGTTTGTTCGATTATGCCGACTTTATCCGGCAGAACGGGTGGAATCATCTTTAAACGCAGCCGATTTACAGCGGTCCGGCAGGACGGCGGAGAAAAAGCGGTACGGCCCTTTTCGGGACCGCACCGCTTTTTATATAGAAAACTTCCTTTAAACTTCGTTTGCTTTTTGTTTCCTGCGGCTTCTAATGTTTCACACGCCACTCGCGCCGGGGGGAAAACAACCCCAGTTCCTGATTCGCCTTCCCCTGATACTGCTCCAGCAGCAGACGGCTGGCAATATCGGAATACAGCAACCCGTTCTCTCCGCAGCAGAGGGCGTATGCCACCCGTTCCTCGTCCGGGAGCCGCCCCAGCACGGGAAGGCCGTCCTCCGTCCGTCCCGAACGGGCGGCAAAAACATAATCGACCGTAATGCCGCGGATGGCGGGGAACATGGCGCGCAGGCGCTTTTCCAGTTGATCGTACCGCCGCTGTCCGGCCGAGGACAGCTCCAGCACGCCGCCCAGACGGCCTCGCTCATCCACCAGTGCGGAGCTCAGCCCTCCAATCAGAATCCGCCGGTCGGCGGTAACGGTCAGAAAGATATGCGGCTCTTCTTCATTATGGATAAGACAGGGGCCGCGCCATCCGGCAAAGCCCTCCACCGGCTCGGTGACAATGGTATACATGGTAGCCGTACGATCCACGCCGCCGCATTGCTTATCGGTCTCCAGTCCGGCGGCGACAACGACATACCGGGCCGTTACCCGGTGCCCCGTCGCGCATTCCAGCTGAACGGTATCCTCCCCGCATTTATCCACGACCGTCACGCCGGTGTTCTCATAGATTCGCGCGCCAGCCTGCACCGCCTGCGCGGCGGCGGCATGAACCAATTGATAGGGATCCACCTGCGCGCCGGCATTTCGGGAATAAACGCCCGCTTCCATTGGGAAGGTGAACTGCTCCGCCGCCCCCTGCCCGGTCAGCAGCTCGGCGTCCATGCCGTTGTGAAGACGAAGAGAAAATTCCCGGCGGATGGTTTCCGCACCCTTCTTTTCCGCGGCATACCGCAGGGTATCCATACGACGAAACCCGCAGCCCCCGGCCTGACCGCTGAGCGTTTCCAGGTTCCCGATGGCCTCCTTCATCAGTTCCGCCGCCATCATCGCCCGGTCTGCGCCAATTTTCTCCACCAGCTCGGTCAGGCACTCTTCTCCGTCCACGCTCATCATCCCGCTGGAAACAGCCGTTCCGCCGTAGCCGACCGGCTCCGCCCCCAGCATAACCGTGTCGTATCCCGCCTGCGCAAACCGCATGGCGCAAAGCGCCGCGGTCATTCCTCCGCCGATGATCGCTATTTCGCAGGTTATATCCTGCGCCAGCCAGGGATACTGGGCCGGCGCTTCGTTCACCGACGTCCAGAAGGCGGCTTCCGTCGATTTTTTAATCATCCCGATTCTCATCCTTTCCCGCTGTTTCCGTTTTTCTGATTCCGGATAAATTCCTTTGCCCGCAGGAAACCAATCCATCCGCAGGCAAGTCGTTCTTAGTTTGTATGATAATCAGCCGGATATACCCGGAAAAAGAAAAAAGGAAAAGCATCGGCGCGGATGCTTTTCCTTTTTATTCTTTTTCAGATTTCACACCGCCGCCGTCAGGTCAGCAGCTTGTTGATCTCGTCCCGGAAACTGGTGATGTCCTTGAATTGACGATACACCGAAGCAAACCGGACATAGGCAACTTCATCGATCTCCTTGAGCTTTTTCATCGCGTGTTCCCCCACCCGGAGAGACGTGACCTCGCGATCCAGAGAATTCTGGAGGGACGCCTCAATATCGTCCACCGCTTTTTCCAGCGTCTCAATGGATACCGGCCGCTTTTCACAAGCGCGAAGCATTCCGTTAAACAGTTTCTGACGATCAAACGGTTCCCGCGATTTATCCTTTTTGACAACGATAATCGGCAGGCTTTCGATAATTTCGTAAGTGGTAAAGCGTTTGGCGCATTTCAAACATTCCCGCCGCCGACGGATTCGGCTGCCTTCATCGGTCGGCCGGGAATCGATCACTTTGCTTTCGGTATAACCGCAAAACGGACACTTCATACGATCCTTCCATTTCTCCGCCTGCGCGGCTCTTTTTCCATCGAATTTCCTGTTCCGGACGGCTTCAGTATAGCATATTTTCCTTAGCAAACGCAAGAATTTTCAGAAAAAATGCAATCCATACAGTTCCCCCAAATAATCCTCCACAACATACGGAAGGAACGCCGCATCCAAATCGGCGCCCTTCAGCCGATTCAGCAGAATTTCCGCCTCTTCCCTGTGATCGCACAAATCCGGGACGCAGAAAACCTGACCATCGGAAAATTCCACCCGAATGCCCCATACCGCCGCCATTCTTCCGCAATCCGACAGCCGGCGGCTCATTGGTTCCGCCCGGACGGCCGTAACATGAACGGCCTCATCCCTACTACGCATAACCTTTCCATTCTCTTCTGCTCTCATTGTTCTCTCCTCTAACTCCTCTTCCATTGATTGATGTGCCAGAATGTGATTATTTATCACAAGGGTTGCGTAAATTATATCATATTTCCAATTAGTGTCAAGTTGTCTATAATTTATAGGTTTAAATTTCGAAGCGGTGTGACACAACATTGACATTTTCCGGAGACAGCACTGCCAGATACGATCAACGGATACAAAGACAAAAAAGAGAATTTATCCTTCTCTATTCAGATTTTCCTGCAAAGAAATAATAAAGCGGACCGCAAACGATCCGCTTTTTATAGATAATCACGATTTTATTGTTTTTTCCAGAAAAAGGCGGCCCTCCGCCAATTCCTCCAGTTCCTGAAAGTTCTCCCGATACAGTTCCATAATCCAATCGCCGGAAAAGCCCACCGCTTTCATCCGGCGAAGCAATGCGGCATAATCGTCCGTCCCCCGTCCGGGAACCAGACAGTCTTTTCCGGCGGCCTGGTCGCTGATATGCACATGCCGCAGCCCCGTTCCCATCGCCTCAATCACAGCGGGCGGTTCCAGTCCGCAGCGGGCGCATTGCTTGATATCGAACACAAAATTCGCTTTTTCTCCCAGCGCTTCCCGCATCCGGCGAATATACCCGACGTCGGCGGAACGGAACCGCACCACATTTTCCTGCAGCAGAAGCACGCCCTGCTCCCGTCCCAGATCATACAGCTCTTCAAACCGGGAAAACACTTCCTCCTCCGGGAGAACCCCCTCCTGACGGTCGCCGTGCAGAATCACATAACGCGCGCCGGTGAGAGAAGCCGTCTCAAACAGACGGCGGTAATGCTCTTTTCCATCCTCAAACCGGCGGCGATAGGCGGAAAAAAGAAGATACGGGTCGGTTCCGGATGTATAGGAGTGCAGGGAAAGGATTTGTCCGTCTCCGGCTTCCGCACGGCGGCGAAGCTCTGCGGCAAAGGATGGATTCGCCTCCGATTCGGTGTTGATAAACACCTCCAGCGTACGAAACCCCAGCGAAAGCAGGACGCTGAGCGCCTCCTCCGTAGGCAGAGGATACAAATTGGATGTGGATGCTCCGATCTTCATGAACGCATGCCTCCATAAGCAGATACTCAATGCGGACGGGGCCTTGGAAAGGATTTTCTGTTGAGCCGTCTCCGACGGTATGATAGAATAGTATGCGGCAGCATTTTTCCCTGAACGTCATTATATCATAAAAGCAGATGCCGGGGTATCTTTTTCCGCCCTTTCACATATTGTCCTTTCGGAGGGTACATCATGCTGTTTTTTAAAAAAATTTTCCACGATCTGAACCATGACCTGAAAAATCTTCATTCTTTCTCGAAAAATATCCTCGCGGGGACCTTTCCCCTCGTGGGAACGCTGCTGCTGTTTGCCGCGGTAATCGACCGACTGGCCCTTTATACGCCGGACGTTCATCGCAGTCTCCGTTATTCCCAGGCGGCCTGGGAAGCTGCGCCGGCTACCCTGGCTGCCGGCATCATCGCCGCCCTGCTGTGCGATCTGATCCTGCGCGGCAAGACCTCCGGCGGAGGGATGAAAAACGCCGAAAAGGAGAGCCGGCGGGAAAACGGGAAAAGTAAAAAAAAGAAAAAATAATTTCCTTCAACGCGACGCCTCTCCCGGGCATACCGGAGGAAGACGCCGAAGAAATCCGGAACAGAAAACCAGCCGCCGCGCCCGTGCCGAGAAGTCCGCAGGCGATCCGCGCACAACAAAACGGGAGAAGATATTGAAAAATTTTTCAATATCTTCTCCCGTTTTTTCTATTGCATCAATTCTTCCGTGAGTTTCAATATCCGCGGCGTTAACTGTTCCTTCCGTCTTTTTATGAGACGGTTATTCAGCGGATACGCCGCCGCCATACCCGCCAGCCCGATCAACCCGATTGCGATTCCCGGAACAAACCAGACGCCCTGCCATACCATCGTGCAGCACATACCAATGCCCATAACCAACGTACCGGCGACACCGAGAATCAGGGACGGAATCACCCCGGCCTTCTGTACGCGCTGATCCAGTTTCCGAAGTTCGTCCATTCTGGAATCCTCCGGAACTTTCCGCTCATATTTCTCACGGATTTCTCTCACTTCTTTTTGTCGTTCGGCAGAATATCTGTAGGTGAATATCTTTTCTTTTTCATCCATGGAGGATCGCCCCTTTGCGCCTTTTTTACAAAGTTTTCTTGATTTTTATGTTCTGTGTGGCCCGGACAATCATAAAGACCGCCATCGCGACCGAGGAAACGCAGACAACCGCACCGGTGAGAGTATTGGCAACCTGACGAAATACCGCATCCTCGGCCCCGAACCGTGCAATCATCGCCGTCTGCAGCGCCATAACGGACATCATGGCGCCCGTAAGGGCGAGCGCTTTGGACGCGGAGAGAAGCGGGCTTTTCAGCTTTCGAAATTTGAACACATCCACAGCCGCCGTGATTGCCGTATAAAAGGTATACGCCGCGGACAGATAAATAACATAACCGGGATACTCATAATGCAGATTATCCCGGATCATCAGCGCGGCCATTCCGGACATTCCCCCATTCAGAAGAAGCATCAGGCACCCGCAGACACGGTACCCTTTCCATTCAAATATTTCTCTCTCCAACGGACCTTTACAGGCTTTCCGGCGGCGCACATGATAAACAAGAGACAGACGGACGAGACCAAGGGACAAATAATAGACCGCAATCGCCCCAAACCAGACGGAATGGTACAGGCAGGCGGTAACTCCCCGAAACAAAGCGTAAATCGTATTAACCGCAAGCCCCTGATAAATCGACGCCGTACCCCGAAAGGTTATATCGTTCAGAAGCCGATGTCCGATCGTATTCCGATTGATCGTTTGAATGATGGGTAAATCCCAGAACCCCTTTTTAACCGACCGGATCCATTTTATAAGAGCCAATACGGCAACGGCCAGCGCGTAAGCGGAAACGAGATAGGCAATATACGCAAGCGCCGTATCCCTGAACCGAGCCGAAAAGCCGAGCGCCAGCAACAGGCCGGCGGCCGGTATTAAGGGCAACGTAATCCACGCCGGCGGGTAAACGATTCTTTTCAGCGCTGCTTTCCATCTATCCATGTCCGTTTTCTCCTGAAGCGTGTCGGCGTCATCCGAGATGGGCAGATTTCGGGAGGGTTTTGCAAATATCAAGGGCGCGAAGAGAGCGAATACGGGTCGTATTTATCCGATGAGCAACGCGGTCAGGCGGAAAATCAGCCGAAAGCTGCGCGTTCAGCGTCAGCGTCCGCACGCTCTAACCGAACGGAAAATCGGCTGCCCTTCCCCACTTCGCTTTGCACGGATATTTCCCCCTGCAGAATATCCATAATCCGCTTGACCAGAGCGAGCCCAAGGCCGTTTCCCTGTGTTCCGTGAGACGGATCGCCCTGATAAAATTTCTCAAAGATATGCTTTCCCGCTTCGGGTGTGATTCCGCAGCCGGTATCGGCGATGGTCACGGCAACAGCGGATCCGTCCCGCCTTACCGCAACGGATACCGTTCCGCCGCGATCGGTAAATTTCATGGCGTTTGACAAAAGATTATTCCAGACAAGAGCCAGCAGCTCTGAATCCCCCTCAATCATAATATCCGGCTTAATATCGGTTTCAATCCGAATCGCCTTTTCTTCCCAGATCGATTCATAGGTAAGCAGGCACTCGCAGAGCTGTTCGCTTAAATTAAAACGCCTGGCCTGCGGATATATCCGTTGATTTTCCAGCCTGTTCAGCTTTAAAATATTGGTAATCAGATCGGATAAACGCCTTGTCGCCTCCGTCAGCGTTTTTACATATTCCGTGCGCAGTTCCTCGGTCAGAGCATTGTCCTGAAGCATGGCGGCATAGTTTTGGATAATGGCAAGCGGCGTTTTGATTTCATGCGATACATTGGCGATAAAGTCCGTCCGCAGGGTTTCCACACCGGAAAGCTCTTCGGCGAGCTTGTTGATATCCTCGGCGATCACATCGATTTCATTGGTAAACGCGGGGATTTTCGGACGTTCCACACGAACGGAAAAATCCCCCTGCCGCATTTTTTCCGTTGCTTCCCGGATGCGGTTAAGCGGACGGCGGACGGAATAGTCGCGCCGCAAAAAATCGATCAGCGTAAATAATCCGCTCAGCACAACAACATTGGCAAAGGTCAGACCGGCTTTTTCCCGAATCCGTTCTTCAGAAATTCCGGAACCATCCAGAAACAGCAGCATACAGCAGGTAACGGTAAACGCGGTAAGTCCAAAAAAAACCAGAAAACTCCGCAGGGAAAGCAAGCTTCGTTTCACTCTGTCGTCTTTTCTCTTCATCGGATGACCGCCTTATATCCGAGTCCGTGTACGGTCAGTATTTCAAAATCCGTGCAGCCGGAAAATTTGGAACGCAGCTTGGTCATATAAACATCCACCGTGCGGGACCCCGAAAGCGTGTCCCCATCCCAAAATTCATCCATCAGCTGCGAACGCGTAAACGTTTTTTTCGGATAGGAAAGCAGCTTGAACAGAATTTTGAATTCACGGGCGGTCAGAGGAACGCCCTCGCCGTCGAGATAGGCGGCGTGTTCTTCAGAATCCAACACCAGCTTACCGACAACGAGCCTTTTGCTGCGGGAGATTCCGGCACGACGCAGAAGCGCCTCGATCCGCAGCAGAAGCTCATCGAGAACGATGGGTTTAACCATATAATCGTCAACGCCTGCACGGAACCCTCTCTGCTTGGAGATGAAATCATCCCTTGCCGTCATAAACAGAATCGGTATTTCCCTGTTAACCTCTCTGACTGTCTGCGCAAATTCAAAACCGTCGATTTCCGGCATCATAATATCGGAGAGAATGAGGTCATATATTGTCTTATACATCGCGTCGTAGGCTTCGTTTGCGTTCAGGCAGCTTGTCGCCTCATAACCGTTTCCGGCAAGATAGGCGCAAACCGCCCGGTTCAGCTTTGCATCATCCTCCACAACCAATACTTTAAACACCGAAAATCCTCCTCATGGCTTTTACCCACGCCTGCGCTGTTAATGAGTATAGCACAATAGCATAATAGCATAAAGTTGTTAACGTTTTGTTATTTTTGCGCGCACAATAAAAACGCGGGGCATATCCCTGAGATATACCCCGCGTCAACCGGTCAAAGAGAGCCGGCTTCGTTCGGTTCCTTTGACGAGCGGTTCGGCTTGTCCTTCATCAGCTCATCGCTGAGCGAAAGGATTTTGTCCGCGTATTTTTGACGGCGGGACCCGAGAATACCCTTGTAAATCGGGTAGTTGACAATCGCCATCAGCATACCGATTACGCCGATTACAATCCCCGGCACCACCGGATCCGTGATGCCGACGGACCGCCCGAGGTCGGTCATAATCAGGCTCATTCCGCAGCCCATAACGACGGCGCCGGCAATGCCAAACACATAACCGAATACGTTTGCGGGTGTTTTCACTCTACCGTCCAACGCCTTCAGTTCCTCCAACCCGGAGTACTCCTTTTCCGTATACTGTGTACGGATTTTCTGCACAAGAAATTCCCGATCGTTTTTACTCATAGCGGATTCCCTCTTTCTGTTTTATTGAACAGGGATATTGTATCATCCGTATGTTTTTGAGTTACTTACGAAATGTTTGCGTTTTGTAAAAAAAGCAGCCGTTTCGGTTATCCGAAACGCGCCCGCGCGGAGGATTCCCTATTCCTGACAGGTCAGGATATAGGAGCCGGTGTTATCGGCCGACACCACGACGTTTTTCCAGTCCGACGGAACGCGCAGCATCCCGTTTTCCGCTTCCTGCCGGGTGAACGCATACCCGGCCGCTGTATAGAACGTTCCCTTTTCCAGCCGCTCGATATAGTCTTCCAGCGTCCAGCGGTTGGCGTACATCAAAGCGGCGTGCGGCTTTCCCACATACCGCAGATGCCACGGCTCGAATTCGATTCCGGTGATCGACTGCTTTCCAAAGGGGTACCGGATAATAAAGCCGTATTCGTGCGCGTGCTGCTGAATCCACACTCCCGCGCGGGAGGTGATAAATTCCCGCTGTGCTTTCTGATAGACATATACATCCAGGGCCAGACCGGTTTGATGCTCGCTGGTTCCCGCCTGCGCCGCCAGCTTCGGGTTCTGAAAATATTCGGCCTCCTGTTCCTCCCGGGTGCGGTAAGCGCTCATCAGATACACCTTATCGCCGGTTTCTTTTCCGGCATCTCCCAGAAGATTCTGAAGCGCAAGAAACAGAGAACGGTCAAGAGACAGCCCGGTATCCCGGTATTCCTCCAGCATCAGGGGCGCGTCCTCCGGCAGCGGATGCGCCGCGTTCACCAGCCAAAGGCTGTTCTGATAAACAAAGCCCGGTTCGTCCCCCTGCCGGATGGCTTCAAGAGACACGGTGCGGAAATCCGTCGTTCCGGCGGCGTCATCAACTTCGGTCAGTGCAAGCGGTTCGCGTTTTCCGAACAGCATATCCCACAGGCCGTAGCCGATATCCGGCCGGGCCATCGTCACATAAACGCCTCCCGCCGCCAGAAGCAGTAACAGCGTCAGAACAACGGCGCTCCCCATCAACAGCCGTCTGGAACGGTTTCTGCGGCCTCTGCGTGCGTTTTTCATTTTTCGTCGGCTCCTTCGCATGGAATCTTTTCTCGCCTGTTCAGTCTATCAGGAAAAGCGAAGAATCCGGAACGGGAAGACTTAAAAACCGCTTAAAAACGGTTTAAAGAAGGCTTAAAGAGGGTTTAAAAGTTGAAAAAAGACGTAAAGATCCAAACCGGACAAAAAAGCGCCCCCGGCGGTCTCACAGCGGAGATCGGCGGGGGTGCTGAACGGATCAATATACCTTCGGCTTAGCGCCGGTGGATTTGGCCGGACCGCCGCCCGGCTTCCGGCGGGGCCGACGTCTCTCCTGACGGGAAACATCCCGGACGGAAGCGGTTTCTTTTGAAAAAGGCGGCTCTTCCGGTGGACGCGTATCCCGGCGCCCCGGACCAACCGGTTTCCCGCTCGGTCCGGCCTGCCCGGCGGAAGGCTCTCTCCTGCGGCGGGGCTGCGGCTCCGGCTTGGGGCTGGGCTCGGTCTGGGTCATCGGCCACGGATGATCCTCCACCACCGGGACGGTCTTGCGGATCAGCTTCTGGATATCCCTGAGATAAGGCTGCTCGTCAAAGTCGCAGAAGGAAATGGCGATCCCGCTCAATCCGGCCCGGCCGGTCCGGCCGATCCGATGGACATACGTCTCCGGAATGTTGGGCAGGTCGTAGTTTATGACATGGGACAACTCGTTGATATCGATCCCGCGGGCCGCGATATCGGTGGCAACCAGCACCCGCAGTTCCCCGGATTTGAACTGGTTCAAGGCGTTCTGCCGGGCGTTTTGCGATTTATTGCCGTGGATGGCCATGGCGGTGATCCCCTCGCGGGCCAGATCCTTTACCACCCGGTCGGCGCCATGCTTGGTACGGGTAAACACCAGCGCGGAGGTAATCGCTTCGTCCTCCAGTAAATAGGCGAGCAGGCGGCGCTTGTTGGCCTTGTCCACAAAATACACCGACTGCTCAATCGTATCCACGGTGGAGGAAACCGGCGCGACCGCCACCTTGACCGGGTTCACCAGCAGGGAGTCCACCAGCCGGACGATTTCGGGCGGCATGGTAGCGGAGAAAAACAGCGTCTGCTTTTTCTGCGGAAGGCGGGCAATCACCTTTTTCACATCGTGAACGAATCCCATATCCAGCATCCGGTCGGCTTCGTCCAGCACAAAAATCTCCACGCCGGCAAGGTCGATGTACCCCTGACCAATCAGGTCGTTCAGGCGGCCGGGCGTGGCGACCAGAATATCCACGCCCCGT
Source organism: uncultured Oscillospiraceae bacterium (assembly GCA_905192745.1). Lineage (GTDB taxonomy): Bacteria > Bacillota > Clostridia > Oscillospirales > Acutalibacteraceae > Avimonas. Next base: position 56,993 of record CAJJLZ010000009.1, on the reverse strand, counting down.
TTCAGGGATTCCACCTGCGGATTCTGGGACACGCCGCCGAAGATAACCGCGCAGCGCAGCCGCAGATTCCGGCCATAGGCGCCGAAGCTCTCATGAATCTGCAGTGCCAGTTCCCGGGTCGGGGTAAGGATGAGAGAGCGAATCGGCCGTCCGCCGTTTTTCGGCGGGCAAGCGTTCAGGCGCTGCAGGATCGGGACGGCGAAGGCCGCCGTTTTACCAGTTCCCGTCTGGGCACAGCCGAGAATATCCCGGCCTTTCAGCGCGGGCGGGATCGCCTTCTCCTGAATAGGCGACGGAGTAACATATCCCTCCCCTTCCAACGCCCGCAAAATCGGATCGATAATTTGTAATTCAGAAAATTTCATGGACAGATTCCTTTTCTTTAATGAAGTAATGTGGTAATGGCGGACGACCGCCGCGGTTCAATCGATAATACCGCCGCCCAGCACCAGATCGCCGTCGTACAGCACCACCGACTGACCGGGAGTGACCGACCGCTGGGGCGCGTCGAATTCCACCCGGGCGGTATCGGCGGAAAGCGGATACAGCGTCGCCGGGGCGGGCGGCGCAAGGTAGCGGATCTTGGCCTGAACCCGGATCGGCACGGAAGCGGCGGGCGGCGCAAAGGGGATATAATTCATACAATGCGCCGTCAGAACGGCCGAAAGCTGCCGCCCCTCTTCCCCCAAAACCACCTCGTTTTTCTCCGCGTTAATGCGGACGACATACATCGGCTTGCCCAGAGCGACGCCGAGGCCCTTGCGCTGACCGACGGTGTATCGGGCGATCCCCTGATGCCGCCCGAGAATCCGGCCGTCCTCATCCACAAAATTGCCGGGAAGCAGCGCCTTGCCGGTGAACTTCTCGATAAAGCGGGCGTGACCGCCCTCCGGGATAAAGCAAACCTCCATGCTGTCCCCCTTGGACGCAACGGGAAGGGCGTGAGAACGGGCGATTGCCCGCACCGCGTCCTTTTCCAGTCCGGTGATCGGAAACAGGGTATGGGAGAGCTGATGCTGATTCAGGCCGTAAAGGACATAGCTCTGATCTTTTGAGGAATCGGTACGGTAGAGAAGCGTCCGTCCCCGTTCCGGGCTGTATTCCACCCGCGCGTAATGGCCGGTGGCGATCCCGTCCGCTCCCGCCTCCAGTGCGGCGTCCAGCAGCGCGCCGAATTTGATCGTCCGGTTGCAGCGCACGCAGGGATTGGGGGTCCTCCCCGCCAAATACTCCTCTGAAAAAGGGGCCATTACCCGCTGCCGGAATGATTCGGTCAGATCCAGCACCCGGTGTTCAACGCCCAGCGCGGCGCAGACCTTCCGGGCATCCTCGGTATCCCCTTCCGTGCCGTCGGGACGCAGGCGGAGAGTAACCCCGACCACCGACACGCCCTGTTCTGCCAAAAGAGCCGCGGCGACCGAGCTGTCCACACCGCCGCTCATTCCCACCCAGATTGTTTTCTCCATGGTTCTCTCCATCTCTTCCCGCTGTCTCACCGTGCCGCCCAACCGGGCGCGATAGTATCCTTATCCGGCGGCGCAATCGAAAATGCCTGTCGGCATTTTCCCAAACAACATTATATCATAGCGCCGCCCAGCCGGCATCTTTGCGAGCCTTTTCCAGCGGCGCAACGAAAAACGCTGTCGCGTTTTTCCCTGACGACATTATACCATAGCGCCGCCCGGATTGGTTCTTTGCGAGCCTTTGTTGGCGGCGCTGCTGAGAAATGCTTTCGCATTTCTCCTAAACGGTATTATACCATAGCGCCGCCCGGCCGGCATCTTTGCTGGCCTTTTCCAGCGGCGCAATCGAAAATGCTTACGCATTTTCCCACCGTTGCTATTATACCATAGCGCCGCCCAGCCGGGTTCTATACGTGCCTTTTCCGGCGGCGCAATTGAGAAATGCTGTCGCATTTCTCCTAAACGACATTATACCATAGCGCCGCCCAGCCGGGTTCTATACGTGCCTTTTCCGGCGGCGCTACTGAGAAATGCCGTCGCATTTCTCCTGAACGACATTATACCAGATAATTTACAGGCTGCGCAAGCCGCGGCGTAGATTCTTCGGCTTTTTGACACAGGAAAAACCAAAATCAAAAAATTGGGGATACAAAACCATCCCAAAATATAGTATACTGTTTTTGTTTCCCGTCCGCAGAAGCGCACGGAAGGAAAACTGCCTACAGGAAAAGAGGTATCATATGAAAGAGAAACCAATACGGACAGCCGCCGGCGCCAAAAGGAAAAAACGCCTTTGGAAACGGCGAGCTCTGGTAATTGGATTATCGCTGGTGATCGTCGCCCTTCTGGCGCTGTTGATCTGGTTTATCGCCGGCGGTATTGCCAATGTGCTTTCCCCCGGGAACGAGCCGGTATCGGACACGCCCGCCACGACGACGACCGTCGCCGCCACTACAACAGCCAAGCCGACCTATCCCACCATTGCGGTCTCCGCGCCTCTTACCACGCCGCGGGTCGTTTTGTACGACGTTACCCACGATACGGTTTTGTACAGCAAGGACGCGGACGAACGCTGCTATCCCGCCAGCCTGACCAAGCTGCTGACCGCCGCCGTCATGACCGAGCTCTGCGGACCGGAAGAGGAATTCACCGTCGGAACCGAGCTTTCTCTGGTACAGAAGGGATCCAGCCTCGCTCATCTGGAGTCCGGCTACCGCCTGACGCGGGACATGCTGCTGGACGCGCTGCTCCTTCCTTCGGGCAATGACGCCGCCTATGTCATTGCCGCGCATCTCGGGAGGAAATCCGCCGGAGACGATACGCTGAACGATGTGGACGCGGTTCGGGTTTTCATCAATAAACTGAACGATGAACTGATAAAGATCGGCGCTTCCAACAGCCACTTCAGCAATCCGGACGGCTTTTATTCCCCCGACCATTACACCACGGCCAACGATATGCTTCGGATTGCCCGCAACGCCATGAAATATGACAATATCCGGGCATCCATCGCCAAAACGTCGGCCAGCTACACCCTCCTCTCCGGTCAGAGCGTGAGCTGGACCAATACCAATGAAGTTATCAATCCCTCCAGCAGCTATTATTTTGAAGGCGCGACCGGGATGAAAACCGGTTTCACCAACGAGGCCGGCTACTGCGTAGCGGTCAGCGCCGTCCGGGACAATGCGGAAATGATGGCTATCGTCATGGGGGGCGTTTCCAGCGACGGCCGATGGGCCGACGCGGTTTCCCTTCTGAACGAAGCCTTCGCCGCCGAGGCGTCGCACCAATAAGGAGCGGCCAAAATCCGCGGGTCGCAGAATTGGACGGATTCGGGATTTTCCCTGTGCCATGAAGACTGAAAATACAGCAAAAGCCTGCCGGGACGACGATACGCTTCCCGGCAGGCTTTTTGTTTCTATATACGAATCCGCTAACAGAAAAGCAATTCGTTTAATGTTTTATCCAGAACCTCTGAGAAATAAACAAGTTCGACATCCGTAACAAAGCGTTTCCCGGACTCTATCCGCTGAATCGCATTCTTGTCAATATCCAATCCCGTCAATTGCAGCCGATCCGCCAATTCCCGCTGAGAGATATTCAACTCTTTTCGAAACTTCGCAATGTTTTTTCCGCTGATATTATTATTTCCATCTTTAGCTTTATTAATAAACATATCGCATTCCTTTTGACATTCAGTACTTGTCAACGAGAAAATTGTATGCTATATTATTAGCAGATATGACATTCAGTAGATGTCATTATTAAAGGAGGAAGGAAAATGTCTGAATTAATTACCGAAGAAAAGCAGAAGTTTTGCAAACATTGCGGTGAAAAAATCCCGGAAGATGCGGTTCTTTGCACGCACTGCGGCAGACAGGTAGAAAACATAACGCAATCAGCCGCCAACACCCCCAATATTGTCATCAATAACGCAAACAGCAACGTTAACACAAATAACAATACGATCAATGCCGCGGCGTTAAAAAAGCCCAGAAACAAATGGATTTCATTGCTCCTGTGCTTGTTTCTCGGATATGTGGGCGCTCATAAATTTTATGAAGGAAAAATTGGAATGGGCGTTTTGTATCTGTTCACCGGCGGTCTGTTCCTCATTGGAGTGATCGTTGACCTGATAAGCATTATTTTCAAACCAAATCCGTACTATGTATAACGGAATAACCGCAAAAAAAGCAAGGGAAAAGATCCACTTTTCCCTTGCTTTTTTCCAATTTGAGTGCCGTTTTATTTGTTCTTCGGCTCCTTGCGGCGGCGGAGGAAACGCGGTTCATGGGTATAAACCGAGATGTACTTCCGAATGGAAAACAGACCGATTCCTCCGAAAATCACGCCCAGACCAAGGCTTCCAAAGAACTGCGCTAACCCTGCTTCAGCGATATACCCGCCGATTGCCTGAAAGGCTTCCCCCATTGTCGCATAAGCGCCGCTGAGCCAGAAAGCGGAGATAAGCGGCACAAATTCCGCGCCAAGCAAAGCGGCCAATGAGAAGAAAAGGACACACGCCGTAGCAAAGGCGGTATGATGCGCCCCTTTGAACAGGCGGTATCCGAAAAAGGAAGCGGTACTGATCAATCCGCCCAGCCAAACCGAAAACCAGCCGCCGCTCACGAGCAGCCAGGGAATCGCGCCGACCAGAGCGCCGAGAAGCGCCCCCACCGCACCGCGAAGATACACATAAAGCGGTTCCCCGTACCGTTCAAACTTTTCATCGTGCGACGCGCCTACGTCCTTCAGCGTCTCGGCGGCCGCCGCTTTCAGAAACGCCGTAAATCCTTCCCCGGTCATCGTCTCCGCGCCGGGAAGGGTCACCAGAATCCCGAAGCGATAGGGCGCAGCCGTAGCTCCCGGATATTTGGCGGCGAGCCGTTTTTCTGTTTGGGGAAGCTGCTTTTGCGGAATACTTACCGACATTTCCAGCCGAAGCCCGTCTGTAAATTCCGCCCGAAAAGCGATCCCGTCTACCACGCCGGAAATCGTTCCCTTTTCCGCGTCGCAGCGGTATCCCTCCGCCGCGCCGGCCGCCCTGATCTCTTCCGTCAGCATTTTTCTTTCCCCCGATCCGTTTTTTCACGGCGTTGGATCACCGGTGGACACTCAATTTCCGCGGCCTTCCGCAGCTCGCCGCGGTGATTGGCGACCCACTGCTGCCCGGCGTTTACCAAACGGCGTGTTTTCAAAATATCGCCCTTATTTTCCTCCGTGAACACCATCACGGCTTCCATCCGTGCGCCAAGACGGCCATCGAAATCCCGGCCGATCTCCCATCGGAGCTGCCGGTCCTCCCCGGCATAGGCATCCAGACCCTCCCGGATAGTCTGTAAAATATCGGCGTCGTTTGGAGGAAAGGGAAAATCCCTGTAACGTTCGCCGTCGGACGGAACGCCGCCGATGCCCAGCCAAAGCCAGCAGACAAAAACGATATCCTCCCAACGATGCCCGGGACCACAGAAATCCCAGGCAATGACCGCGCGGGGCAGACTTCCCAAATAATCGCACGGCAGGTCAAACAGAACGCTTTGCGGGGACAGATTGTGGTGGCAGATCACCCAATCCTCCCCCGGAACAGGGCGGGAAGCGTCGTGCATACGGCGAAGCATTCTCATGAAATGCAGAAACTGTTTCTTTGTCATGCGGGCATTCTCATCCGCCGTATACCCCGAAGGAACGGCATAATAAGCCTGTCCCCCCACTGTCCACCCCAAGAAATTCCGGACAGTCGGTGAATCCGTTTTTCCGCAGAGCCGTCAGCGCTTCCTGTTCCCCGGCGTGACAGGCCTTATGGATTATGACGCGCCCGTCCGGCGTATTCTTGTGGATTTCCTCCCTGTTTGCGGACCTCATCGACAACCGTTCCTCCCCGTCGAGGGAAATATTTCACAGATAAAGGGGTGCTGCAAAATGTTTCATTTTGCAACACCCCCGTGTATACAGAACGGTGACCGTCCGTCAGACCGTCCCGGATCCGTACGATTTCTTACTGATCCTCTTCGCTGTCGCCATGGCAGCCGCATTCACAGCCGTCACCGCAATCGCAGTCCTCAATGTCAAACTCCAGCTTTTCGCCGCAGTTCGGGCATTCGATCGAACCTTCGAGAAGGGTCTCCTCATCCACGCTGAACTCTTCCTCACAGTTCGGGCAGGTGATGTCGTAGAAATCCTCATCGCCGCAGCAGTCGCAGTCGTCCTCGTCGTATTCCTCATAGAAATCCGACTCCAGCGAATCGAGATCCTCATCGATCGCATCAACCTGCTCCGTCAGTTCCTCGGTGTAATCCTCCAGACTTTCCAGATCGGAAGCCATATCGTCGAGCACATCGACAATCGCCTTCAGCAGTTTGCCTTCCTTGGTGGAATCGTCCACCCCCAGGCCTTCGGCCAGCCCCTTCAGGTACGACACTTTTTCCATAACGGTCATGTTACAGCTCCTCCTTCAATGCGGCTCCGACGGGCGGAGCCTGCTGTTGTCGGCCGGCCCGGCCGATCAGTGAAAGTATACGCCGGTTCCTTCGGCGCTATACAATTTTCCACGCATACGCGGACATTCTGCGATGAAAAAATTACGCGCGTTCCATGTATTCGCCGGTGCGGGTATCGATGCGGATCATTTCGCCTTCATCGATAAAAAGCGGCACGCGGATTTCCGCGCCGGTTTCGAGCGTGGCGGGCTTGGTGGCGTTGGTCGCGGTATCGCCCTTGAACCCGGGATCGGTGGTGGTCACCTGAAGCTCCACGAAATTGGGGGGCTCCACGCCGAACACATTCCCCTTGTAGGATGCGATCTTGCAGACCATGTTCTCCTTCACGAATTTGAAGTTGTCGGAAAGGATGTCCCCGTTGATCGGAACCAGCTCGTACGTCTCGGGATCCATGAAATAATAGAGATCCCCGTCGTTATAGGAATATTCCATTTCCTTACGTTCGACATAGGCGGTCGGGAATTTATCGGTCGGGTTGAAGGTCTTTTCCACCACGGAACCGGCGATCACGTTGCGGATCTTGGTGCGAACGAACGCCGCGCCCTTGCCGGGCTTTACATGCTGGAATTCGATGATCTGATACACGTTCCCATCCATCTCAAAGGTAACGCCGTTCCGGAAATCACCCGCAGATACCATTTATACTACCTCCATTGATTAAAAAACTGTCCTGCTTTTAACGGACATACCATCGCTTATCCTGCTTTTGCAGTTACAAAGTCGTTTCTTATTTTACCGTATAACCGGGCTTTTTTCAAGACAAATTTTGTAAGGGTTACAGTATCCGAAGCTCTTTTGGCGATTTCGTCAGATTTTCGCAGCCTTCCTCGGTAATGCTTGCCATATCTTCTATGCGCACGCCGAAGCGCCCCGGTAGATAAATCCCCGGTTCCACCGTAACGACCGTCCCCGCCCGCAGAATTTCATCCCCCGCCCGCGGGGAAAGCCGCGGCTCTTCATGAATCTCCACCCCGACGCCATGACCGGTCGCATGGCCGAAGCAGTCGCCGTAGCCCGCCGCCCGGATGACATTCCGCGCGGCGGCGTCTCCCTCGGCGCAGGGAAGCCCCGCCCGCAGGACGGACAGGGCGGCAAGCTGCGCCCGCAATACGGTATCGTATACCCGCCGCTGTTCCTCCGAACAGGAGCCGACCGCCACGGTGCGGGTCATATCCGAATGCCAGCCGTCCACCCGCGCGCCAAAATCCATGGTAACGAAATCGCCCGGCTCGATCTCCTTATCCCCCGGCACGCCGTGCGGCAGAGAGGAATTTGCCCCCGACACCACGATAAAGTCGAAGGCCACCCCTTCCGCCCCCTGATTCCGAATCAGGAATTCCAGTTCCAGCGCCACCTCCCGCTCGGTGCGGCCCGGGCGGATAAAGGGAAGGATATGCTCAAATCCATATTCGGTCAGCGCCTGCGCCGCCTTGATTTTTTCCAGTTCCTCCGGCGTTTTCATCAACCGGCACTCCCGCAGAAGGCCGTCCAGCACGCCGCTTTTCAGCTCCACATCCGGCAGCATGGCGGACAGACGGCGGTATTCCGCCATGCTCAATCCCTCGTCCTCCACAATCACGGTATGCAGGCCAAGCCGCGCCGCCATCGCCGGCAGCGTTTCGGCCAGAGAGGAATATTCCACGCATTCCATACCGCGCACTGCCCGCCGGGCCGCCTCAATATACCGGAAATCCGTCAGGAACCAGGCGGCTTCCCGGGTAAACAGCACCATTCCGGCGCTGGAAGGAAAACCGGTCAGATACCGGCGGTTGTGCCCGCTGGTCACCAGCGCGGCGTCCACGCCGGAGGGCAGCATCGCCGCCAGTTTTTCTATCGATTGCATATCTGCTCTGTCCTTTCACAACGATTCCTCTCCGGTGTTGCTCTGCGGGCGGCGAAGCATCCGCACCCGGCCGCAGCGGAAGAAACCGGCCTTTTCATAGAAGCCGTGCGCGTTTTCCGTTTCCAGCGTGCCGGTGCGTTCCCGAAGCTCCGGCGCTTGCGTAACCGCCCGCACCAGCCTCGTCCCCAGACCCTGTCCGCGCCATTCCTCCGCGACTACCACGTCGCAGAGATGATAAGTCCCCGCGCTGTCGATCAGCGCGCGGGCAAAGCCCACCTGCGTCTCCCCGCCCTGCCGGGAATCCCCGTCCGGCCGGATGGGAAGAAACACGCCGAAGCACAGCGATTCCGCCAGCTCCCGCCGGAGCTGCTCCAGCGTCCTCCCCCTGCCCCAGGGAACGGAATGCAGCAGGGCGGCGACCCGCTCCTCCTGCATCGCGTCCCGTCCGGATCGGACGGCGGCGCGGAGCGGCGGTGTTTCCATGATTCAGTTCCGCCCCGTTTCGGCGAACGCTTCCAGCGCCAGCAGATAGCTGACCGGTCCAAAGCCGGAAATCTGTCCGCGGCAGACCGGGGCAATCACCGAGGTGCGGCGGAACTCTTCCCGCGCGTGGATGTTGGAAAGATGCACTTCGATCACCGGCAGACGGATCGCCGCAATCGCATCCCGGATCGCATAGCTGTAGTGGGTATACGCCCCCGCGTTCAGGATTACACCGTCGTACACGCCGATACAGGCGTGCAGGCGGTCGATCAGCGCGCCCTCGCTGTTGGACTGACCAAAATCCACCGCGATGCCGTATTCCTCCGCCCGGCGGCGGATACGCGCGCAGATTTTTTCATAGCTGTCCGAACCATAGACGCCCGGCTCCCGCATTCCCAGCAGGTTGAGGTTGGGGCCGTTCAGCACCAGTATTTTCTGTCCGCTCATTGCCATGACCATCCCTTTCGCCTGAAATTGCTTTGTTGATAGTATACACCGAAAGCAAAGAAAAAGCCACCCCACAGGAAAAGGGAGGCGGCCATGTGTTTTCTTCAGTTCAGAGGAATGCCGTAGACCATCGGAATGGTAAGGAACAGAACCCATCCGGGATGCCACCAATTTGCCATAATTCCCAACGAGAGGTAGACCGCCGCAATCAGGACCGGATAGGGCAGTTCCCGCAGAAATATCAGCGCCTTTCGGAACGCGCCTTGTACACCCCGGGCGCTGCGGACCGCGTTCGGCAGGCAATAATACAACGGGATCGTCAGAAAAATCAGCCAGCCCGGATGCCACCATCCGCCCGCAAACCCGAGCAAAAGATAAATCAGCGCAAGAAGAACGGGGAATGTTGCGTCAAGCGTAATCCGCAGAGGCGAACTATACCAGCCGCCGCTTTCCTCCTCGTCCCCCTCTTCCGCCACAAGCTCACCGCCGTCCGTCCCGCCGGTTTCATTTTCTTCCGTCGGCTCCGCAGAAACAGGCACGCCGGCTTCCACCGGATCGTTGGTGAAGAAAAGGGCGTCCAGCGAAACATTGTACAGACGGGAAAGCAGAACCAGATTGTCGGTGTCCGGCGCCGCCTCCGCCCTCTCCCATTTCGAAACGGCCTGACGGCTGACACCCAGCTTTTCCGCCAGCCCCTCCTGCGTCAGTCCGCTGGCCTTCCGCAGCTGCACCAATCGGTTTGCCATCTCAATATTCATAGTTTTTCCCACCCTCTTCAAATCTCACGGATGTTTCCTCTTCTCCGGAGATTTTCCGTATTCGGGACGGTTCCGACCGGTTCCGTCCGCTGCTTCCAGTATAGGCAAAGCCCGGACACCGCGCCACCAATCCACGGTTTCCTTCGCAAGAAACAACGCCGCAACCCGTGGTTGCGCGCCGGAAACACCCCACAGGACAGAAAGGAGGCCGCGTTCAGCGCACAGGACGCTCCGCCTCATACAGCTTTTTCATTGTCAACGCGTCCGACGCTTGGGTGCCGGCCGATTCGCAGATCACCACCGGGGCGTAATTCCGCTCCGCCAGCAGGGCCACCAGCGGGGCGGGATCGGGTCCGAACTGCTGATCCGCAAAGGTCAGATGCCGCTTCTCCCCGCCCTTGGAATATTCGATTTTGGAAAAATGCATATGAAGGCGGCGCGTCCGTTCCTCCCCCAGCGCGTCGGTCACGGTATCCAACAGCGCGGCCATCGCTTCCCGGGTGTTTACTCCGCCGAGAGTGCGGGCGTTCATGTGGCCGAAATCGATGCAGGGAAGGAAGCGTTCTTCTATCCCGCAGAAAAAAAGCACTTCGTCCAGATCGCCGAGCTGGTTGATCTTCCCCATCGTCTCCGGGCAGATATGGATATGGGAGAGTCCCTCTTCATCCAGCGCGGCCTGCGCGCGGCGGAGGGTTTCTCCGGCAAGAGCCGCCGCATCCCGCCGGGACAAGCCGCCCAGACCTCCGGGATGCACCACAATCCGCTCTCCGCCCAGCCAGTCCGCCGCCCGGGCGGATTGGAGGATATACCGCACGCTGTTTTCCCGCTTCTCCGGATCAGCCGAGGCAAGGGAAATATAATACGGCGCGTGCAGGGATACGGCGATCCCGTGCTCCGCCGCTTTGGCGCCGATCGCCCGCGCCGCCTCCTCGCCGGTGCGGACGCCGTGGCCGCACTGATATTCGTAGGCGGTCAGCCCCATCCCCTCCAGCCAGCCCGGCGCCTGAAGGATGGATTTGTACCCCTGCGCGTAAAATTCCTCGCTGTTTCCCGCCGGTCCAAACCGGGGGAAGGTGTTCCGCTTCAAATCAACGACCGTCCTTTCTATTTTCCGCAGACCGCCGGACGGTATCCAGCCGCCCAAAACGATCATCCTCCCAGTCCCAGCCGGAAGACAAGGGAATGTCTATTAACGGTTTCCCCGACGGTGCGACTCTATCCGGACGAATAAAGCGGCAGGTCGATACCCGAAACCGGATTCCCAGTTCCGGAGTGCGAAGCCTTATCGGCAGGCCGTACGAATCAGGTACCCCACCCATGGCGCTGCCTGCGATCCTCGCCAGACCGTTGTCCTGCAGCGTTACCGCGAAGGTTCGTGCGCTGCTGAAGGTATATTCCGATACGGCGACGAATATTTCTCCCAAAAAGGCATCTGATTCATGCGGATTGCTGAAGGCGGTTTCTGGAGAGCAGCGGCAATCCCATACGCCGTTTTCATCTGGTACATACATACCATACAGCCGGTAGCTTTCCACCGAAAGACGGCGGATAAGTGCGCCGATCACCGCAGAATTTCCTCCTCTGTTCCGGCTAAGATCCAGAATCATCCGTCTCGCCCCGGCTTCCGCCATTTTCCGAAAGAATCCGTCGAAAAGACGCTCCGTTTCTTTGTCCGCGCGGCATTCATCCAGAATTAGCATTCCCCAGCCGTCTCGTACCCTCCACTCCATGATCGGTTTCGGAAAATCCGCAAAGCCGGTATGCGGCCGAAAAGGAAGCGATACATCCATCGGAACTCCATCCCTTTCACAGGACAAGCGAACCGGCCGTTCCTCCTTAACCAGCCCCTTTAGGTGAAATCGGCTGAAAAGATGATAATTGGCGTATGGGTAAGTCGTGGAACGTCCACGGGCAAGCGCATCGTTTTCATGGGGAATCTCCTCCTGTACCTGCCGATACCATTGTTCAATCGGGACCCCCTCCACTCCCAGCACAATGTCTCCCCGGCGAAGCAGGTCGGCGGTTTCTGTAACCAGCAGTCGATACGCCTCGTTTTCGCCTCCCAGCCAGCGGCAAATAATCGGTAAGCAGAGATTTTCCTCTCCAAATGCTTCCTCATAGGGCAATTCGATGTTGGTATGCCCATCTTCCAGTGAAGCAGTCATCCTTCCAAAGGCATGGAGCAGGCTGTCCCTGTCCCTCACCCCCTGCCGAAGCATAGCCACGCGAGCCGCCCACTTTTTCCCCGCTTCTTTCTCTGTCTTGAAGCAGGGATGAAGCCGCCGGATTTCTCCTTCTGCAAAAGCGAATTCTCTTTGCCAAATAGTCTCCATTGGATGTTCTCCCTCAGTATCTGCGAAATACGGCCTATTGGTACAGATATTCTCCTGCCGGTGTGGTATTTATCCCCTGCCGTCATCCTCCGGCGGGCCGTGCTTAGCACGATAGCGGCGGAGAATCCGTTTTTCCAGCATCCGTTTAAAGCGAAGGGTCGGCTGATGCTCCAGCTGGATCGGCAGAAGCTGGATCGACCGCACCCCGGCAAGCCGGGAACCGACGATATCGGTAAAGGTCTGGTCCCCCACCGCCGCACACTCCCTGAGCGGCAGGCTGAGCCGGCGCGCTCCACGCCAGAAGCCGAGAGGAAAGGGCTTGCAGGCAAAGGAAATGTGACGAAGGCCGATCCGGCGGGCAAACGGCTCCACCCGTTTCGGCAGGCCGTTGCTCACCACGGTCAGCCGGACGCCCTGCGCGGCCATGTCCTCCAGCCAGCGCTGCACGGCTGGGTCCAGCTCCTGACTGCCGTGAGTGGTCAGGGTATTGTCCACATCCAGCAAAAGCCCCCTCACGCCGAGCAGGCGCAGGTCGTCCATCGTGATGTCGGTGATCCGGTTTTTCAGCATATCGGGAGTAAACAACGGCATACGCAGTCTCCTTATTGAAAGCAATCGCGTTCGATGTCTATCAGATAAGATACTCAAATAACCAAAACAATCAAAAAGCGGGCATTGCTGCCCGCTTTTTGCATCGTTCGTTTTTCGCTGCGGCTTACTTGTACTTTCTCTTCCGCGCAGCTTCCGACTTCTTCTTGCGCTTTACAGAGGGCTTCTCATAATGCTCTCTCTTCCGCACTTCGGCGAGAACACCCGACCGGGCGCAGGACTTTTTCCAGCGGCGCAGAGCGCTGTCCAGGCTTTCATTGTCTTTCACATGAATTTCCGACATTCTATATTCCCTCCCTCCGCCATCCAAAGCAGGGGTAAACTTCCGCGTCTTGCTTACGCAAAAAGCATTATACAACAAGAGGCGGCTTTCGTCAAGCGTTTTGGGCAATTCGACAGCGCGGAATTTTCCGCCGGAAGTCACCGGAACGCATTCCGCGCGGCAAAAACCGGCTTATCCCTTCTTCACCACGATATTGACCAGCTTGCCGGGGACATACAGCTCCTTGACAACCGCCATCCCTTCCATTCCCTGCGCAACCTTTTCGTCCGCTTTAGCCGCCGCAATGGCCGCCGCCGCGTCCGCGTCCGCCGGGATCGTCACCCGGGAGCGCAGCTTGCCGTTGAGCTGCACGGCGATCTCCACCGTATCCTCGCGGCATTTGTCGGGATCGTACGCCGGCCATTCCGCCTGCGCGAGCTGCCCGCCGTATCCCATGATCTCCCACAGCTCTTCCGTCATATGCGGCGCGAAGGGATTGAGCAGGAGCAGCAGGATGCGGTATTCCTCGCGGGTGACGCCGCCCGTCAGGTCGTTGAGCAAGGCCATCATCGCGGCGATCGCGGTGTTGTACTTCAGGTTTTCGATATCCTCCCCGACCTTGCGGATCGTCTTGTTGAAGGCGATCTCCAGCGCCGGACGGACGCCCTTCTCCGGCAGGACGGCGTCCTGCAGCGCCCAGACCCGCTCAAGGAAGCGGCGGCAGCCGCGGATGCTGCTGCTCGACCACGGGGCGGCCTTCTCGAAGTCGCCGATAAACATCTCGTACAGCCGGAGGGTATCCGCGCCGAACTCCTTCACGATCTCGTCCGGGTTCACGACGTTTCCGCGGGACTTGGACATCTTCTCCCCGTTTTCGCCGAGGATCATGCCATGGCTGGTGCGCTTGGCATAGGGTTCCGGCGTGGGCACCACGCCGATATCGTACAGGAACTTATGCCAGAACCGGCTGTACAGCAGATGCAGGGTGGTATGTTCCATCCCGCCGTTGTACCAGTCCACCGGCGTCCAGTATTCCAGCGCCTCTTTGGAAGCGATCGCCTTATCGTTGTGCGGATCGCAGTACCGCAGGAAATACCACGAGGAACCGGCCCACTGGGGCATGGTGTCGGTTTCCCGTCTGGCCGGGCCGCCGCAGTGCGGGCAGGTGGTGTTTACCCAATCCCCGACCGCGGCAAGGGGGGATTCCCCGTTGTCGGTGGGTTCGTAGCTTTCCACCATCGGCAGGGTGACGGGGAGCTGCTCCTCCGGCACCGGCACGAAGCCGCACTTTTCACAGTGGATGATCGGGATCGGCTCGCCCCAATACCGCTGGCGGGCGAACACCCAGTCCCGCAGCTTATAATTGACCTTGTTTTCTCCGATTCCTTTCTCCTTCAGCCAGTCGGTGATCGCTTTCTTGGCTTCTTCCACCGTCATTCCGTCCAGAAATCCGGAATTTACCATAACGCCCGCCGCGCAGTCGGTGAACGCTTCCTTTTCCACGTCCCCGCCCTTGACCACCTCGATGATCGGCAGATCAAACTTTTTGGCGAACTCCCAGTCGCGGGTATCGTGGCCGGGAACCGCCATGATCGCGCCGGTGCCATAGGAAACCAGCACATAATCGGAAATGAAAATCGGGATTTCCTTCCCGTTCACCGGGTTCACGGCGCGGACGCCTTCCAGCTTCACGCCGGTTTTGTCCTTCGCAACCTCGGTGCGCTCGAAATCGGATTTCTTCGCCGCTTCTTCCTGATAGGCGCGCACCGCATCCAGATTGGTGAGGCGGTCCTTCCACGCGTCGATCAGCGGATGCTCGGGGGACATAACCATATAGGTCGCGCCGAACAGCGTGTCGGGACGGGTGGTATAAATCTCCACATCCTCCCCCGCCGTGGTGGCGAAACGGACCTGCGCGCCGGTGGAGCGGCCGATCCAGTGAATCTGCTGGGAGCGCACCCGCTCGGGATAATCCACCAGCGCCAGATCGTCGATCAGCCGCTGGGCGTATTCCGTGATTTTCAGCATCCACTGGGATTTGACCTTATGGACGACTTCGCCGCCGCATCGCTCGCACACCCCGCCGACCACTTCTTCGTTGGCCAGTACGCACTTGCAGGAGGTGCACCAATTGACGGCCATCTCCTTTTTATAGGCCAGCCCGTGCTTGAAAAGCTGGAGAAAGATCCACTGCGTCCATTTATAATAGGCCGGATCGGTGGTATTGATCTCCCGCGTCCAGTCAAAGGACAGGCCGAGGGACTGGAGCTGCGCCTTGAACCGGGCGACGTTGTTCTTCGTCACGATCTCCGGGTGGATATGGTTCTTGATCGCAAAGTTTTCGGTCGGCAGGCCAAAGGCGTCCCATCCCATCGGATACAGGACATTGTACCCCTGCAGGCGGCGCTTGCGGGCCACCACGTCCAGCGCCGTGTAGGAGCGGGGATGCCCGACGTGAAGCCCCTGTCCCGACGGATAGGGGAACTCGACCAGCGCGAAAAATTTCGGCTTGTCGGTCTCGTTCGACGCGGCGAAGGTATTGTCCTTCTCCCAAACGGTCTGCCATTTCTTCTCAATAACGGACGGGTCGTAACGTTTCATCGGTCTCATGCCTTTCTGAATGCCTTGACGGCTAATATAGCAAAAACAGCGGGATTATTCCTCCGGAAGGAAATCGGAAAGCGGAAGCTGCTCGCCGTCCTTCCACAGGCGTTCCAGATCATAGAACGCGCGGGTCTCCTCATAAAACACATGCACGATTACGCTGCCGTAATCGATCAATATCCAACTGGAGGAGGAATATCCCTCCACCCGCCGGGGCTTGATTCCCTGCTGGCCGAGTTCATATTCCACATAATCCGCAAGCGCCTTCACCTGCGTGGAGCTGGTACCGGCCGCAATCACAAAATAATCCGCGATGACCGTCAGATCCCGCACGCCGATAATTTTTAAATCCTGCGCTTTATGCTTATCCAGCGACGCGGCGATCTGCCGGACGAGTTCCCTGGACTCCATTCTTCTGCATCCATCCTTTCCTGCCCGCCAAACGGGCGGAAGCAACGGGGAAAATCCCCCTGTATTTAATCCTATTACACGGATCAGGCCGCCGTGGTGGCGGTCGTCGGCTCGGTTGTAGCAGCCACGGCGCCCGACTGAACCACCTCAATATCGGAAAGCACCTGCTTATGCTGATCCGCCGTGCCGCTTTCCGAGAGAGCGGTAAATTTCATGTCGCCGTTTACCAGTTCCTTGCCATAGGGATTAAAGGCTTCGTTAAGCAGGGCAAGCAGCGCGCCGCGGTGAGGCGTAAAATAGGTCCCTCCCTCGTGCTTCGCGCTTTCCCCGGGCACGACATAGGCCGTCATGGAGGAAGCCGGCACCTTGCCGATCTCCTGCAGCAGGGCGATCATCTGGGTGCGGGAATGGCCGGACAGGATCGGGGTGGAGCCGTTCATCAGCGGGCCGATCGAGTCGTTGGTGAGCTGCTTCTCGCTCTGGCGGACCAGCCGCTGGAATACCCCGAGCAAAACCTTGCGCTGCTTGAGCATCCGGGCGATGTCCCCGTCGATCCCCCCGGTGTTGTTCATCGAATAATATACGGCGGCCTCGCCGTCCAGCGTCTGCACACCGGCGGGATAATTCACCTCGCCCACCGTCATGGCCGCCTCCAGCTCCACATCCACGCCGCCGAGCAGGTTGACCAGCTTGACCAGCGCCTCCTGCGGAATGAGGAACCAGCCGTCCACCGGCAGGCCGTAGTCGTCGTTGAACACATCCAGAAGAGCTTCCGACGCCGAACCCTTTTTCTGTGTCACCGTGGTGCCGCAGACCGTATGCTTTCCGTCGGAAATCTCCTCGTCCTCCAGCCGGCAGCGGCAGGATTCGCACCAGTTCAGCGGCTTGGGATTCACCCACACGTCGCTGATCCGCTTGGCGTTCTCCGCATTGTAATAGGTGTCCTGCGGGAACTGGAGGATATTCACCGTTTTTTTCTGTTTATCCCAACAGAGAAGGGAGAGCGCCTCGGTCGGCTTCTCCTCCGCAAGCTTTTCCTCCTCGTCTTTGCCGAGGATGCCCAGAACGTAATAGGCCACCTTGTCCCGATCGGCCTCCGGCGTGGTGTCGTGGGAAGTGAGCTGCACTTCCTTCACGTTCCGGTTCGTGTCGAACATCGTCCGATATACCGAAATTCCGCCCACAATCAGGAAAACCAGCAGGCCGACGATAACCAGCAGCAAAAACACGATAAGCACGATTTTTTTCGTCTGAGCGTTTTTCTTCTTTTTCTTCGGAGCGGCCGTCCCTGTTTTTTTCACGCCTGCCTTCTGCGCCAGATTGACCTGACTGTTCGGCCGGCTGTTGGAGCCTTTTCGATTGTTTCGGTTGTTCTCAGGCATAGGTACCTCCCGCCGCTTTTGCGGCCTCCGCCGTTCGTGTCACCGGCCGGTTCCGG
This sequence comes from uncultured Oscillospiraceae bacterium, assembly GCA_905192745.1. Taxonomy (GTDB): domain Bacteria; phylum Bacillota; class Clostridia; order Oscillospirales; family Acutalibacteraceae; genus Avimonas. The sequence goes on along the minus strand of CAJJLZ010000009.1, from coordinate 39,345 downwards.
ACTCCGCCGCTTCCCGGCGGAGCCGGTCGGCCGTCAGCTCGTTATAGGCGTATACGGCGTCCGGATGGATCGCCAGTCCGCGTTTCGCCAGATCCCGAATGGTATAGGCGAGCGCGTATTCCATGGCGGGCGCGCTGCCGGCCTCGGCCAAGCGGCGCATCTCCCCCACATCCTTATAATTCCGGTCGGCGGAGGTAAAATCCGCCACAAACAGCGTCTTTTCCAACGGCGACATGCCGGCCCGGCCGGTGGTGTGATACCGGACGGCGTCCACAATCGCGGAATCGTCCACATGGAGCACCCGTTCGATAAACGCGGAGCCGGCTATGGCGTGCCAGAGATTGGGAGACACCGTTTCGGTATTGTCGAGTATTATACCAAAGTCGTGCAGGATTTGCAACAAGGCGGCCGGCTTCTCATCCTTTAAGATATCATGAAGAATGCCGGCGGTGCGGGCCTTTTCCGGGTCCGCGCCGTAGAGCGGGGCGAGATGGGCCGCCTGTTCCGCTACCGCGAGGGAATGGCGGAACCGCTTTTCGCTCAGCCGTCCCCGGATGATTTCAATAAACTGTTCGTCGCTCTGCATGGTTTTTTCCGATCCTTTCCCAGTATAGAGTCCCCGTTTCCGGATATACGCCGTCACCGGCTCCGGAAGAAGCCCCGGCGGCAGGCGGCCTTCCTCCCCTTTTCGGATGGCATCCCGCAGTTCGGTGGAGGAAACCGGCAGCTCCGGGATATCCTCGATCGCACACTGCGCGCCCCGTTCCTCCAGCGTTTTTGCACACTCCCGCAGCGCCGCGGCGTCCGCCCCATCCCGCGGGGCGGCGCAGAGCACGGCCAGCCGGGCAATCTGCTCAAACCGGTTCCATGTCCCCAGCGTAAGGAACATATCGGCCCCGGTAATCAGATACCACCGGGCGCCCGGCTCCCGCTCGTGCAAAGCGGCGAGGGTATCCGCGGTGAAGCTGGCCCCTCCCCGCCGGATCTCGAGGTCGGACACCTCGAACAGTGGGTCGTCCGCCACGGCAAGACGGCACATTTCCAGCCGGTCCTCCGCCGGAGCGAGGCTTTCCTTCATTTTATGGGGCGGGACGCAGGTGGGCATCAGGGTTACCCGGTCGAGCGACAGACGGCGGGCGAATTCCCTCGCCAGCCGCAGATGTCCCTCATGGATCGGGTCGAACGTCCCGCCAAACAGCGCGTATTTTTTCACAGCCACCATCGTCTCCTCGTATCCCGCTCTTTCCCTATCCGCGCCCGGGGAGGCTTACGCCTTCCCGCCGCCCTGCTTTTCCCGGGGAAGCTGAATTTTCGGTTCCTTCTCATTGCGGCGGTAAAGCACGAAGGTGCGCCCGATCACCTGCACCACCTCGGCATGTACGGCGGCGGCGATCCGCTCCGCTGCCTCGCGGGAGGTCAGGGGGCTGGCTTCCAGCGCCTTTCCCTTGATGATTTCCCGGGCGGTCAGCGCGTCGTCCGCCTGTTTGTAAATCGCGTCGTTCAGCTCGCCTTTTCCCACATGCAGGATCGGGTCGAGGGGGTTCGCCAGAGAGCGCAGAAACGCGCGTTGCTTGCTTGTCAACAATCGTATCATCCTATCTTTTCTTTATGTTTGCCAAAAAAGGCCGGACTTACTCGCCGTCCGGTTTTTGAGTGCGAAGGTATTCCGCCAGCCGGACGGCGAACAGCCGCAGGGCGTTGCCCCGGTGGCTGATATCGTCCTTCTCCCCGTCGGACAGCTCGGCATAGGACCGTCCGTCCTCCACCACGAACAGCGGATCGTAGCCGAAGCCGTTTTCCCCGACCGGACGGAACCCGATCCGGCCCGGGCATTCCCCCCGCGCTTCCACCCGGTCCCCGTTCGGGAACACGCAGCAGATGGCCGAGACGAACTGCGCGCCCCGCTCTTCCTCCGGAAGGCCCTCCAGCTCGGAAAGCAGCTTGCGGTTGCGGTCGGCGTCGGACGCGCCCTCCCCGGCGTACCGGGCGGAATACACGCCGGGCGCGCCGCCCAGCGCGTCCACCATCAGACCGGAATCGTCCGCCACGGAGGGCAGACCGGTCTGGCGGCAGGCCGCGTCGGCTTTCAGAAAGGCGTTTTCTTCAAAGGTGGTTCCGGTTTCCTCCACCTCGTCCAGCTTTACGCCGATTTCCGCGTCGGTCACCGCGTCGATGCCGAGCGGCCCGAGGATGCGGGACAGCTCGGCCAGTTTTTTATAATTGTGGGTCGCAATAATCATCCGCATGGGGAATCCTCCGTTTCTGTCTCTCGCTGCCGGAAGCGGCGCGCAGGCGGGGACCATCTTCCTCCCCCGCCTCACTCACTGAACAGGCCGTCGGTAAACACGTCCGGGTCGAAGGGCAGCAGATCGTCGATCCCCTCGCCCACACCGACAAATTTCACCGGCACGTCGAGATCCTCCCGAATGGCGAGGACCACCCCGCCCCGGGCGGTGCCGTCCAGCTTGGTCAGCACAATGCCGGTGATGCCCGCCGCGTTTTTGAACTCCCGCGCCTGATTCACCGCGTTCTGGCCGGTGGTCGCGTCCAGCACCAGCAGGACCTCCTTGTCCGCGCCGGGAAGCTCCCGGTCCAGCACCCGGCCGATCTTGCTCAGCTCATCCATCAGATTTTTCTTATTATGCAGGCGGCCGGCGGTGTCGCAGATCAGGATATCCGCTCCCCGCGCCTTGGCGGCGGCCGCCGCGTCGAACACCACGGCGGCGGGATCGGCGTCCTGCGCGTGCTTGACGATATCCACCCCGGCGCGGCCCGCCCAGATGTCGAGCTGCTCGATCGCCGCGGCCCGGAAGGTATCCGCCGCCGCGAGGACAACCTTCTTCCCCTCCGCCTTATACCGGGCGGCGAGCTTGCCGATGGTGGTGGTTTTCCCCACCCCGTTCACCCCGATCACCAGAACAACCGAGGGCTTGGTGGAAAGCCGCATTTCCTGCCCGCCCCGCAGCAGCTCGGCCACGGTTTCCTTCAGCAGGCCGCGCACTTCTTCCGGATCGGTCACGCCGCGTTCCTTTACCTTTTTCCGCAGCTCGCCGCAGATACGGGCGGAGGTATTGGCCCCCGCGTCCGCCATAATCAAAATCTCCTCCAGCTCCTCGAACAGCTCCTCGTCGATTTTTGTGAAGGAGCGGAGCATCGAGGTCACCGACCCCATAATGGAATCGCGGGTCTTTTTCAGCCCCGCGCTGATTTTTTCAAAAAAGCCCATGGCGGAATCCTCCTGTGCTGCGTTTGTTTTTCCGCTGCTATTATAACACGCTTATAAAACCGGCGCCAGCCCCGGCGGAATGCTTCTCCCCATTCTACATCGAGCCGGCGGACAGACCGAGTTTCTCCTCCACCTCGCTCGCCCGCAGCTCCAGTAGCTTGGAAACGCCCTGCTCCTGCATGGTCACGCCGTACAGGACGTCGGCTTCTTCCATGGTGCCGCGGCGGTGGGTGATGACGATGAACTGGGTTTTATCCGACATCCGCCGGAGATACGAGGCGTACCGGTCGACGTTCACGTCGTCCAGCGCGGCTTCGATCTCGTCCAGCACGCAGAAGGGGGACGGGCTGACCTTCAGGATGGCGAAGAGCAGGGCGATGGCGGCCAGCGCCTTCTCGCCGCCCGACAGCACGTCCATGTTCAGAATCACCTTTCCCGGCGGCTGAACATGCATTTCGATGCCGGAATGCAGGATATCCTCCGGGTCGGTCAGCTTCAGCTCGGCCTTGCCGCCTCCGAACAGCTCGGAAAAAACGATGCCGTAATGATAATTGATCTGGTTGAAGCGCTCCAGAAAGATTTCCCGCATCTGAACGGTCAGCTCGCCGATCAGTTTGAGCAGCTCGTCGCGGGAAACCTCCACGTCCTTCACCTGGGCGGAGAGAAATTCGTACCGCTCGCTGACTTCCTTATATTCCTCGATCGCGTCTACATTGACACTGCCGAGGGCGCGGATCTTGCCTTTCAGCTCGCTCAGGCGGCGGTTGGCGGCGGCCGCGTCCTCAATCGGGCGGGCGATGCTTTCCGCCTCCATGCGGGTAAGCTCGTATTCCTCATACAGCCGGCGGATCACGTCGTCGTTTTCCTTTTCCAGCGCGGCGGCCTTTTCCTCCAGACGGGCGACCTCCCGTCCGGCGTTCTCCCGTTCCTCCGTCTTTTCCCGGACAAGGCGGCGAAGCTCGGTCTGCTTCTGCTCCCCCTCCGACCGGCGGGCGATCAGGGATTCCACCTCTTTCGCAGTGTCGGCGGCCCGGGCGCGGCGGTTCGCCGCCTCCTCGGCCAGAGCGGCGATCCGTTCCTCGACGGCGGCGTTCGCCCGCTCCAGCTCCGCGATCTGGGCCAGAAGGGCTTCCTCCCGTCCCGCCGCGTCGGCCTGACGGGCTTTCAGGGCCTCCGCCGCCGCGTGGGCGGCTTCGATCTCCTTGTTCAGCGTCACCGCCCGCAGCTTGGTCTCGGTCACCCGGGCGGAAAGTGCCTCCCGCCTCTCGGCCAACTCCTGCCGGCCGCCGGTCAGCGCGGCGAGCTGTTCTTCCACCGCCGCTTTTTCCTCCCCGGCGCGGGCGGCTTCCGCCTCCGCTTCGGCGGCGAGGCGCCTGCATTCCTCCGCCCGTTCGCCCAGCGTGTTGATCTCGTCGGCGAATTCCTTCACCGCCCGTTCGTTCGCCTCGGCCTGCTCGGTCAGGCGGCGGAGCTCCGCTTCCAGACGGATGCGGTCCTCCTGCGCGGTAGCCAGCTCTCCGCGGGTGCCGGTCAGCGCGGCTTCGGCGGCGGCGGCTTCCTGTCCGGCGGCCTTCCACGCCGCCCGGGCCTGTTCGGCCTTTTCCTGCAGGGCGGCGGCCTGCGCCGCGATCCGCTCAATCTCGTTCCGGCGGGAGAGCAGGCCGGCGTTTTTCACGCTGGAGCCGCCGGTCATCGAACCGCCGGCGTTCACCACCTGCCCGTCCAGCGTGACCACCCGGAAGCGGTAACGGTATTTTCGGGCGATGGTCACGGCGTAGTCCATGTCCTCCGCCACGGCGGTACGGCCGAGCAGGGAGCGCACGATCCCTTCATATTCCGGATCGTATTTCACCAGGGAGGCGGCGATGCCGACAAAGCCCGGCTCCGCTTCCAGTCCCGGCTCGGACAGCAGGCTTCCCTTCACCGATGAAAGGGGCAGGAAGGTGGCCCGGCCGCCGTTGTTTTCCTTCAGGTAGGCGATGGCCCGCTTAGCGTTGTCCTCGGTCTCGACGACGATATTCTGGGTTGCCGCGCCGAGAGCGGTCTCCACCGCAAGGGCGGTCTCCGCCCCCGTCTCGATCAGGCGGGTAACCGGACCGCGGACGCCCCGCAGCGCTCCCCGCTCCGCCTGCTTCATGATGATTTTGACGCTGTGAGCGAAGCCCTCCATGTTCCGCTCCAGATCCTCCAGCAGTTTGACCCGGCGGCGCTTTTCCTCCGCGTCCAGCCCGAGCTGGTCGGCCTCCTGCTTGGCGGCGTCCAGCCGCTTGGCGCGGGACTGGTACCGCAGCTCATATCCCTTTACAGCGTTTTGGAGGCCTTCCACCTTCTCCTCGCAGGCGCTGAGGGCGGCGGCGCATTCGTCCGCCTCCTTTCTCGCGGCGGCGCTCTGCTGATTCCGCAGAGCGATGCCCGCCGTCAGTTGGGACAAGCGGAGGGTGATTTCCTGTAAAGAGGATTCGCTTGTCACCCCTTTTACCCGGATGTCCGCGATTTTCAGCGCGATATCTGCGGCTTCCCGGGACAGCGCCTCCATTTTCCCCGACACCTCGTCGCTGGAACGGGACAGCCCCTCCAGCTCCTCGCTCAGGGCGAGCCGCTCGGTTTCGGCCTCGGCAATGGCGGCCTTTTTCTCCTCCGCTTCAGCGAGCAGGCGGTCGATTTCCTGCCCGAATTCCTCTCCCCCGGCCCGGGACTGCTCGATTTCCCCCCGGATACGGCCGATGTTTTCGGTATTGTGGAAGATGTCGTTCCGCAGCACGGCCGCGTCCCCGTCGCAGCGCGCGGCTTCCTCTTCCAGAGCCTGCGCCCCGCGGCGCACTTCCTCGATCTGTACGGCGATCTGCTGGGCCGCGAGCGCGATCCGCTCGATTTCGGCCTCCTGCTCGTCGATCGCATCCCCCGCCCCGTCGTACTGGGTACGGGCCAGCTCCAGCTTGGAGGTCATCTCCCGCATCGCCTCGCGGGAGGCTTCCAGCGTATGGAGCCACAGGCCGATTTCGAGTTCCTTTTTCTCCCCGGCGTATTCGAGAAATTTTTTTGCCTTTTCCGCCTGCTGAGCAAGGGGGCCGACCCGTTCCTCCAGCTCCTGCAGAATATCCCGCAGACGGAGAAGGTTATCCTCCGCCGCGCCCAGACGGCGCTCCGCCTCGTTCTTCCGGTACCGGTATTTGGCGATGCCTGCGGCCTCCTCGAAAATTTCCCGCCGGTCCTCCGATTTGGAGGCGACGATATCCCCGATCCGGCCCTGCCCGACGATGGAGTAGCCGTCCCGTCCAAGGCCGGTATCCATGAACAGCATCTGGATATCCTTCAGCCGGACAGTCGCCCCGCCGAGCAGATATTCGCTCTCCCCCGACCGGTAATACCGGCGGGTGACCTTCACCTCGTCGCTGTCGTAATCCAGCCGGCGGGCGGTATTGTCGATAATCAGCGAGACCTCGGCAAAGCCCACGCCCCGGCGGGCGGCCGTACCGTTGAAGATTACGTCCTCCATCTTGGAGCCGCGCAGGCTTTTGGTGGACTGCTCGCCGAGCACCCAGCGGATCGCGTCGCTGATATTGGACTTGCCGCTGCCGTTGGGGCCGACCACCGCGGTCATCCCCTGCCCGAAGGACAGCACCGTCTTGTCGGGAAAGGATTTGAAGCCCTGCAGCTCCAGAGATTTGAGAATCATAGGGTACCTCCCAAAATTATGTCTTGTCCTGACCGTCCTGCCCTGCCGGTTTATGCTTTCCGGCTGTTATCACCGAAGCGTCATGATACAACCGACGCCGCGTTTTTCTTCCGTAGCTTTCGGAATCGCCGGCTCCGCTTCCAAACAGGCGGCGTTCCTCCGTATCGGTAAAGGGGAAGAGCAGAATAACGGAAGGAAAACTGAAAATCACGGCGTAAAAACCCAAGCGTTCTTTTGCTTTTTCAAAAAAAGACAACGAAAGCGGCGGACTCGTTCGTCCGGACTCCCGGCCGAAAAAGCGAAGGAACTTTCCGGATTCCGGCAAAATCCAACGGCTTTTCGCCTTTTTCTTCGGTTCCTTTTGCTCTGTCTGCTTTTATTAAAAACGAGCGGTTTTTCCGCTTTTCGTGTTTTTCACTGTTTTCACATTTTTCCACCCGGAAGCCGATTTCGTGGAAAACTCACCGTATATTTACGATTTCCCGTTGTTTTCTTTGGCGGAGACAGTGCATTTTTCAGGCGGGCTGCGTCCTGCCGAAAGGCATATTCCGCCTATCCACCGTTTTCACATTTTTCCACCTGAAAGCCGATTTTGTGGAAAACTCACCGTATATCCACGGATTTTACCGGGCCCCCCGTATTTTTCCGTCGATTTTACAGGGATTTTGTCGGGTTTCCGTCCGCCCCGCCGGTTCGTCTTCGTCAGGCCTTCTCCTCATTCTATGCCTTTTCCGCGGCCGTCTTACGGCAGGAAAAGGGAGATCAGCACGGTAATAAGCCCGGACACGCCGATGGCAATGCTGCTCATCGCCCCCTGAATTTCCCCCAGCTCGATGGCCTTGGTGGTGCCGACGGCATGACTGCAGGCGCCGATTGCCACCCCGGCCTCCACCGGATCCTTCACCCGAAAAAGGCGGATCAGCGCCGGAGCGGCTACCGCCCCCAGCACGCCGGTCACGATCACCGCCGCCACGGTGACCGGCACAATGCCTCCGTGCGCCTCCGACACGCCCATGGCGATGGGGGTAGTTACCGATTTGGGAAGCATGGACATTGCCAGCACGTCGTCAAGCCCGAACAGCCGGCAAAGCCCGACCGCGCTTGCCATTGAAGCAAGAGCGCCCGCCAGACAGCCGGCCAGAATGGGCAGAAAATGCTTTTTCAGCACGGCAAGCTGACTGTAAACGGACAGGGCCAGCACCGCTGTCGCGGGCGCGAGGAAGAGGGAAACCAGCCGGCCGCCCTCGTTGAAATCCTCAAAGGAAATATGGAACACGTTCAGCACCGCGATAATCAGCGCCACCGCGATCAGCAGAGGATGGCATAACGGGGTTTTCAGCTTTTTCTGAAGCCACACCCCCAGTTCAAAGGCGGCGATACAGAGCACAATGCCGAACAAAGGGGATGAGGTGACGGCTTTAATCATCTGGTCCATCGTGATTCCCCCTCCCGTCGATCTTTTCTTCCGTCCTTCCGGTCCCGGCGTCCCCGCATCCAGCCCGGCGGGCGCGCACCCGATTCTGGAGGGCGACCACCCCCCGCACGGTAAAGGCCGCCGCGGCAAAGGTAATCACCGTAGTAAGGACGCAGACCGCCAGCAGCGGCAGCAGACTGTCCCGGATTGCGTCGAAATGGGTCATGATCCCCACCCCGGCAGGGACAAAGAAAATCGCCATATTCTCCATCAGGAAGCCAGCCTTCTCCTTCAGCCGGCAGGGCCGGATTACCTTTGTCAGGAGCAGAAGGAACAGCAGCACCATACTGACCACGCTGGCCGGAAACGGAACCGGCAGCACCGCCGCGATCCCTTCGCCCACCAGACAGACGCCGAACACCACGCCGACCTGTCCAAGCACCTTCCAGCTTTTTTCCCCGTCCGGAACCGCCGGTTCCGGTTTGTCCGGCGGGACAGCCGTTTCGTCCGCCGGGCCGGTTTCCTGTCTCTTATCGCTGTTTTTACCGTCTTTGTTCCGCAATTTCCGTCCTGCCCTTTCCCATATCCATCCCGCCGTACTCTTCCTGCAGAAGAGCGTATTCGTAGGTATCCAGCCAAAGAGGCCGTCCCTCGCGGTCCGTTTTAAACCAGATATTCCGGCGCAGACAGCCTTCCCGCCGCATTCCCAACCGCTCCAACAGCCGCCAGGAGGCGGTGTTCTCCGGGTCGCACCGGGCCACGATCCGCCGGATTCCCCGGTTCCGGAACGCGTCCGCCATCAGCGCGCGGGCGCTTTCCTCCGCATAGCCCTGCCGCTGAAAACGGGAGGCAAACACAAAGCCCAACTCATACGAATCGTATTCCCGCGGGGCAAAATACAGGTTCCCGATCATCGGGCCGCCGTCCCCCTTCAGGCAGACGGCAATAAAGCACTCGTCCCGCGCCCGCGCCGCGGCTTCCCGCCGGCATTCCTTTTCGGTGTAGATTCCATACGGTTCGTACCGCACCACCGCTTCGTCCGACAGATAGCGGTAAAGATCGGGCCAGTCCTCCGTCCGAAACCGCCGGAGAAACAGCCGTTCCGTTTCCAGCCGCATTGCCGCACCCCCCTCTGCTCCGCCCTATCGGTCGCCGTAGCCCATCAGCTTGAGAGCCTCGCGCGCCGCCTGCTGCTCGGCTTCCTTTTTGCTGCGTCCCCGGCCCTCCCCGATGACGTTGGAGTTGAGATGAACCTCCACCCGGAAGGTCTTGTCGTGATCCGGCCCGCTCTCACCCGTCAGGACATAATCCAGCTGCTCCTCGGGATTCTGCTGGATGATCTCCTGAAGGGTGGTCTTATAATCCTTGAAATGCAGGCGGCGGTGATTGGAAATCTCCTTTTTCAGGAAAGGCAGCAGGAACGCCCTTGCCGCTTCCATTCCGCCGTCGAGATAAATGGCCGCCGTGACCGCCTCAAACGCATCCGCCAGAATGGAGGGGCGTTCCGCCCCCCCGGTGCGGGCCTCCCCCCGGCCGAGCAGAAGATACCGGCCCAGCTCCAGCTCCCGGGAATAGGAGCACAGCGCCTTTTCGCACACCAGCGCGGCGCGGAGCTTGGTCAGCTCCCCCTCCGGCCCGTTCTCCTTATGAAAAAGGTAGACCGCCGTCACCATCCCGAGCACCGAATCCCCCAGAAATTCCAGCCGTTCGTTGCTTTTATACCCCGACTTTCTCTCGTTGGCAAAGGAAGAGTGGGTCAGCGCGTTTTTCAGCAGACGGGGATCCCGAAAGGTATATCCCAGCCTGTCCATCAGCAGCGTATAGTTTTCCGCCGTTTCCATGTTCCGATCATCCTTTCGCCCTGTTTCGGCCGCAGCCAGCCGAACCGGTCTACAGCCGGTCCCCCACGCTGACGACGATATCCTCTACCGTATCCCAGCCGGCAATCTCGTCCTCCGGCAGCTCCACCCCGAAGTGCTCCTCCAGCAGCGCCGCCAGAGACGCGAGGTCGTCGTCATCCAGATTCCAGTCGGCCAGCCGGTCGGTAATTTCGACAAACCTTTCCGCTTCCCGGTTTTCTTCAATATAGCGGCGGACAAATTCAAGCACCATAATCTCCGGCCCCTTTTCTTCGGGCTTCAGCGTCCATATCCAGAAATGCGACGTGAAAGCCCCTCCACTGCAATAATACATCTGCCCATCCCGGTACAGATAACCGTGATGCTCCCTACCCATCCGAATCACGCCGTCGATCTTCCCCAGCGCCTCGATGTCGCCGCAGCGGGTAAAATACCGCAGCGGCTCGTCCGACATTTTGACGAACGGCTTTCCTGTCAGGGTCAGCTCAGCGCCCATGCACAGCCCGTGCCAGCCGTTGACCGTTTCGGTCGTCAGCAACAGGCCGTACAGAAAAAAGAGGGCTGCCAGCAAACCGGCGGACACCGCCGCCGCGATGATCGTCCCCCGGCGTCTCCGTCTCCGGCGGAATACCGCGTCATCCTCCACAACCGCGTCCTCCTTTAAAAGGTTTTTTCATCTTCCATTATACCTTGTTCAAAAAGAGAAGCGCAAGCTCCGCTGACGCGGGCTTCCTTAGGAACGGCTTATTTCTTTCATAGGATTTTCCAAAGACGGCGTTTTTTTATCCTTCCGCAACGGTTTCCGCCTTTTCCGCCGGTTTGACGGCGGCGGCGATCTGTTCGATCACGCCCTTGCGGGAGAATTCGGCCGCGACCCGGATCGCGTTTTTCACCGCGGACGCCTTGGCGTTGCCGTGGGTCTTGATTACCGGCATGCTCACCCCGAGCAGGGGCGCGCCGCCGTATTCGGAGGTATCCATTTTCTTTTTGAAGCCCCCCAGATAGGGCTTAACCAGCAGCGCGGCAATCTTGGTGCGCAGATTGGTGAAGAAAATCCCTTTCAGGCTCTTCATAAACACGTCGGCCACGCCTTCCATCAGCTTGAGGATGACGTTGCCGGTGAAGCCGTCGGCCACCACCACGTCGGCGGCATTAAAGGGGATGTCCCGCGCCTCGATGTTCCCGACGAAATTCAGCCCGCTCTCTTTCAGGAGGGCAAAGGCCTCATGCTGCATCTCGCCGCCCTTGGTATCCTCGGTTCCGACGTTGACCAGCCCCACCCGGGCGGGCTTACCGTCCCCCAGAACGCTGGTCATGTAGATGCTCCCCATATGGGCGAACTGAAGCAGCATTTCCGGGCGGCATTCCACGTTGGCGCCCGAGTCGATCAGCATGAAGGGGCCCTTGTCCCCCGGCATCAGCGGGGCGAGCGCGGCCCGGGATACCCCTTTGATCCGTTTGACCAGAAAGGTAGCCCCCATAATCAGCGCGCCGGTGCTTCCGGCCGTAACGAACGCGTCCCCCTCGCCGGCGGCAAGGCGGCGGAGGCCCTCGGCCATCGAGCAGTTTTTATGTTCTTTCAGGATGCTTTTCGGCTCGTCCTCCATGCGGATCACGTCCGGCGCGTCGAAAATGGTCATCCCCTCGAGAGATACGCCGTTTTCCTGCGCGACGCGGCGGATTTCCGTCTCACTGCCGGCCAGCGCAATCTCCAGCTTATATTCCTGAACGGCAAGGGCCGCTCCCTTAATGATTTCCAGCGGGGCGTTATCCCCGCCGAACGCATCCACGATCACACGCATATTGTTTCCTGCCTTTCTGTTTCGGCGGAAGGCGTCCGTCCTTCCATCCGGTTTGTTTAGGGCTGCCCGGCCGTACCGGAACACAGCGCGGCCCCGGCGGCTTCCGCCGAGCGGGTCAGGCTTTCCAGCGCGCGGGCCGACAGGGCGGCGTATCGCCGCCGCTTGTCCCGAATCGGCTCCGCCAGCGGCGGGAGCACCCCGAAATTTGCCCCCATCGGCTGGAAGTCCCGGACCGAGGGGTCGCTGATATACCCGGCAAGCGCGCCGAGCATGGTATCGGCCGGCAGAACCCACGCTTCCTCTCCCCGCAGGAAGCGGACGGCGTTGAACCCCGCCAGCAGGCCGGAGGCCGCCGACTCCATATATCCCTCCACGCCGGTCATCTGCCCGGCGAAGAAAAGCCCCGGCCGGGCGCGGAATCCAAAGCCCGCGTCCAGCAGGCGGGGGGAATCCAGAAAGGTGTTGCGGTGCATCACCCCGTAACGGAGAAACTCCGCGTTTTTCAGGGCGGGGATCATCCCAAACACCCGCTTCTGCTCCCCGAATTTCAGGTTGGTCTGAAAGCCGACCAGATTGAACATGGTTCCCTGCGCGTTCTCCCGGCGGAGCTGCAGCACTGCCCAGGGGCGGTGGCCGGTCCGGGGATCGCGCAGGCCCACCGGCTTCATCGGGCCGAAACGGATCGCGTCCTTCCCCCGCTTCGCCAGCACCTCGATCGGCATACAGCCCTCGTATACCCGGAGTGCGCCGTCCGCCGCCGCGTCGAATTCATGCAGCGGGGCGGTCTCGGCCTCGACCAGCGCGGTGTGGAACGCCTCGTATTCCTCTTTGTTCAGCGGGCAGTTGAGATAATCACCCGACAGCCTGTCCGCCCCGGCGTTTTCGCCTTCGGGAACGCCGCCATCCCGCCCATAGCGGGAGGCGGGGAAAGCGCTGTCCATATCCACGCTGTCCGCCGCGACGATGGGGGCCGCCGCGTCGTAGAAGCTCAGCGCCCCGCCGCAAAACGTCCGCAGGCGGGCCGCCAGCGCATCGGCGGTCAGCGGGCCGGTGGCGATCACCGCCGCGCCGGAATCCGGCAGGTCGGTCAGCTCCCGGTGCTCCACCGTGATCCGGGGATGGCGGAGGATACGTTCGGTCACCCGGGCGGAGAAACGGTCCCGGTCCACGGCGAGCGCGCCGCCCGCCGGTACCGCGCAGCCGTCGGCCGCCTCCATACAGACCGAGCCAAGCCGCCGCAGCTCCTCCTTCAGGAGGCCGGCGGCGCTGTCCAGCCGGGCGGCCTTCAGCGAGTTGGAGCAGATCAGCTCGGCAAAGCCGTCGCCTTGATGGGCGGGGGTGCGCTTTTCCGGTTTCATCTCAATCAGCGTCACGTCGATCCCGGCGTTCGCGGCCGCCCAGGCCGCTTCGCAGCCCGCCAGACCCGCGCCGGCGACCAGCAGTCGGTTATCGTTCATAGGGGGACATCCTTTCCGGAAGAGGGACCGGCGCTTACTTCTCGTCGGAGGTGTAGCCGCAGCCCTCCGTCAGACAAAACAGGCCGCCGGCCTTGCCTTTTTTCTTGAACAGGTTTTTGCCGCACTGCGGGCACAGCTTTTTCGCCGGTTCGTTCCAGGTGACGAAATCGCAGTTCGGATAATTGGCGCAACCGTAAAAGACCCGGTTGTTCTTGGACTTTTTGGCGACGATTGCGCCGCCGCATTTCGGGCAGATACCGCCGGTGTCCTTGACGATTTTTTTGGTATTCTTGCATTCGGGATAACCCGGGCAGGCAAGAAACTTGCCGTACCGCCCGGACTTGATGACCATTTTCCGGCCGCAGAGCTCGCAGACCTCGTCGCTTTCCTCGTCCGGCACGGTAATCTTTTCACCCGACATATTCTTTTCCGCGGTTTCCAGCGTCTTGGCGAAGCCCTGATAGAAGTGATCCAGCGTCTCCACCCAATCGCTTTTTCCGGAATCCACATCGTCCAGCTGATGCTCCATATTGGCGGTGAACTCCACGTCCACCACCTCCGGGAACTGTTCCTTCATCAGGCGGGTGGTGATCTCCCCCAGCGGGGTGGGTTTCAGCGCCTTTCCCTCCCGCTCGACATACTCGCGGGCAAGGATGGTGGTAATGGTCGGCGCATAGGTGGACGGACGGCCGATGCCGTTTTCCTCCAGCGTTTTAATCAGGGTCGCTTCGGTGTAGCGGGGGGGAGGCTGAGTGAAATGCTGGTTCCCCTTCAGCTCGCGGGGAATCAGCTCCTGTCCCTCGGCCAGCACGGGAAGCGGGCCGCCGGTTTCGTCGTCCTCGTCCTTTCCCTCCACATACAGGGTGGTGTAGCCGTCGAACCTCACCGTGTAGCCGGAGGCCTTGAACAGGTACTCCCCGGCGGCGATATCCATCTGGCAGGTATCGTGGACGCAGTTGGCCATCAGGCTGGCCATGAAACGGTCCCAGATCAGCTTATACAGCTTATACTGATCGGCGGTCAGGGAATCCTTTACCTGCTCCGGCGTGAGGGCGGGCATCGAGGGCCGGATGGCCTCGTGCGCGTCCTGCGCCGAAGAGCGGGATTTGAAAACGCGGGGCTTCTCGGGGAGATAGTTCTCCCCATACCGCTCCCGGATGAAGGCGGAACCGTCCCGGCGGGCGTCCTCCGAAATGCGCAGGGAGTCGGTCCGCATGTAGGTAATCAGACCGACCGCGCCCATTTCGGGGATTTCCACGCCCTCGTACAGCTCCTGCGCGGCCTTCATGGTCCGACGGGCGGCGAAGCCCAGCTTCCGGCTCGCCTCCTGCTGCAGGGTGGAGGTGATGAAGGGCGGTGCGGGCGAAATCTGCCGGGTGCCCCGCTTGACCTTATCCACGATAAAGGATGCCTGCCGCAGGGCGGTGAGGATGCGGTCGGCCTCCTCCTTGTTTTCAATTTTCAGCTTGCCTTTTTTGGTGCCGTGGAAGCGGGCGGGAAAGCCCTTTCCCTTTTCGTCGGCGGCCAGCAGGGCGTCGATCGTCCAGTATTCCTCGCTGACAAAGGCGCGGATTTCATCCTCCCGGTCCACGATAATCCGCACGGCGGCGGATTGGACGCGCCCGGCGGACAGTCCCTTGCGGATTTTCTTCCAGAGAAAGGGGCTGAGCTTGTAGCCCACGATCCGGTCCAGGATGCGGCGGGCCTGCTGGGCGTTTACCAGATTCATGTCCAGCGGGCGGGGATGCTCCATCCCCTGCGTGACGCCGGTTTTGGTAATCTCATTGAAGGTCACGCGGTTGTTCTGCTCGGGATCGACCTTGAGCAGCTGCGCAAGGTGCCAGGAAATCGCTTCCCCCTCGCGGTCGGGGTCGGTTGCGAGGACGACGCCGTCGCTTTCGGCCGCGTCGGACTTCAGCTGGCGGATCAGGGCGGTCTTGCCCGGAATATCCATATACCGCGGCTTGAAGCCGTGCTCGATATCCACCCCGAGCAGGGTTTTGGGCAGGTCGCGGATATGGCCCATCGAAGCCACAACTTTGTAGCCGGGGCCCAGATATTTCTGAATTGTTTTCGCCTTGGCCGGCGACTCCACAATCACCAGTTTCGACACTCGGCATCACCGTTCTTTCTCAGGTTGGATCGATTTCTGCGGGAAACGGGTCAGCCCCGGACATAGAGCTGACCGGGAAGCCGACGGGCGGCCCCCTGCATCTCCAGCTCGGTCAGGGCAATCATCACGGCCGGAACAGGCAATCCGCAGGCTTCCGCCAGCGGGCCGATCAGGCGCGGTTCCTTATCCAGCGCCTCCCACACCCGGCGGGCCTCCCCGGACACGGCGGGCGGCGGGGACGGCTGGGACGGTTTTTCCGTCGTCTCCGTTTTCTTTATTTTTTCCGTGTTTGCGGGGGGAACGGGTCTCCCCGCTTTGGAAGGAGCCGCCGGTTCCCGTCCGCCGGAAACGGCGCGGAACGCGGGATGTTCCCGGATAGAGGCGGCCGCCTCCGGGTCTAGTATATCGGGAAAACGGGGCAGGTATTCCTCGAGGATTTCTTCCGGCCGGTCCGCCAGCCGCGCCCCCTGTTTAATCAGGGCGTCGGTGCCGACGCTTCGTTCCGTCACGATATTTCCCGCCACGGCGAACACGTCCCGCCCCTGATCCCGCGCGTGGCGGGCGATCATCAGCGAACCGCTTTTCTCCCCCGCCTCGATCACGCAAACGCCGAGGGACATGCCGCTGACGATCCGGTTGCACATAAGGAAATCGTCATGGGTCAACCGTCGCCCCGGCTCGTCCGGCGGATATTCGGAAAGCAGCGTCCCGCCGGCGGCGAGGATGTCCTCCCGCAATTCCCGGTTCTGGGAAGGATACTCCGCGCCGAAGCCCGCCGCCTGCACCGAAACGGTCAGGCCGCCGACCTCCAGCGCCGCGCGATGGGCAGCCGCTTCTACGCCGACCGCGCCCCCGGCGATCACCGCGGCCCCGCCAAGGGCAAGCCCGCCCGCGATCAGCCGGGTAGCCTGCCGCCCGTAATCGCTGATCTTCCGGGTGCCGGCCACGGCGAGAGGCGGCGTCATTTCCAGATCGGGCAGTTCGCCCCGGCCGTACAGCACGAGGGGCAGGCCGGGAATCCCCCGCAAAAGGGAGGGATACCGCGCGTCCTCCGGCGTGAGCAGCCAAATGCCCCGTTCTTTTGTCTGCCGGAGCAGCGCTTCCGCCCGGTCAAGAGAGGGGTCGGCCAGACGCTTCCGTTCGGTCTCGGAAAGACCGAACCAATCCAGCCCCCTGCCGTCCCCCGTCTTCAGACCGGCGGACCGGCCAAGGGAAGCGGCCTTCCAAAGGGCGGAGGGATGGCCGAACGCCCGCAGCAGACTGTCGGATTTCGGACTGCCGGGCCCGATCGCCCTCTGCATCCACAGCCAGAAAAGCCGCGCGTCCATCCGTCCTTCCCTCTCTTTCTTCTCCCTCTGTCGGGTTCTTCCGAATTTGTATGGATTAGGCGCCGCCGGCAAAAGCCTGCCGGCGGCGCGTCATTTCCCACATGACGATCCCCGCCGCCATGGAGGCGTTGAGGGATTCCGCCCGCCCGGCCATCGGGATGGTCAAACGGCCCGCACAGGCGGCCGCCGTTTCCGGCCGCAGACCGGCGCCCTCGTTCCCGATCACGCAGACGCTCCGCGGCCCAAGGGCGGCCGCGGGCAGCGGAGTCGCTTCCCCGTCCACCACGCAGGCCCAGCATTTCAGCCCGCGCTCCTGCAGAACGCGGACCGTTTCGGCCATATTCCCCGCGTGGAGGAAGGGAAGGCGGAAAACCCCGCCCATACTGCCCCTCAGCACCTTGGGATTATAGACGTCGCAGCATCCGTCCGACAGCAGCAGCCCGTCCAGACCGAGCGCTTCCGCCGTGCGGATCACCGCCCCGAGATTGGCCGGATCCTGCATATTTTCCAGCGCAAGATAGCCGCGCCGGGGCGGGTTTCTTCCTATTGTATCCAAACCGCCCCGATTGTCAAGCATCCCGCACACGCAGAAAATCCCCTGCGGGGAAGCGGTATCCGCCAGAGCCCCGGCCAGCGCGTCCGGAATCTCGTACGCCTCCCCCCGGGCCTGTCCGCACGCATCCAGAACCCGCCGCAGACCGGCGGCGTAGGTTTCCGCCGCACGGGGGGTGTACAGCACCGTGTGGATTTTCACCCCCGAAAGGGCGGCGTCCTCACAAAGGCGGGCGCCCTCAATGGCGAAAAGACCTTCCTCCCGGCGGGTTTTCCCGTCCGCAAGCAGACGGCGGACCCGGCGGACGGTCGGATTGTCGCGGCTGGTAATCTGCAAAACGCGTCCCTCCCAAGACATCCATAAGCAAGGATGCGCCCGCCGGACGAGCCGACGGGCGCAGAGACAGCTTATTATAACGCGGCCTTCGCCTTTTCCGCCAGCGCCGTAAACGCGGCGGCGTCGGAAACAGCCAGCTCGGCGAGCATCTTGCGGTTGAGGGTGATGTTCGCTTTCTTCAGGCCGTTCATAAAGGTCGAATAGTTCATGCCGTTCATCTTGGCGGCGGCGGAGATGCGGGTGATCCACAGACGGCGGAAATCACGCTTTCTCTGCTTGCGGCCGATGTAGGCGTACTGGCCGGACTTCATCACGGCCTGCTTCGCCATCTTAAACAGCTTGGATTTTGCACCATAGTAGCCCTTGGCGAGCTTTACGGTCTTTTTTCTTCTTTTGCGCGTCATCATCGCGCCTTTTATACGAGCCATGTTACGTTACCTCCATCCAAAACGTTCGATTATTTGTAGGGGATCAGGCGCTTGATCTGCCGCGTGTTGGTGACGTCCGCCACCGTGGTCTTGCGGAGATTCCTCTTGCGCTTGGTCGTCTTTTTGTTCAGGATGTGGGATTTGTACGCCTTCGCACGGATCGGCTTACCGTTCTTGGAAAGCTTAAAGCGCTTTTTCGCGCCGCTGTGCGTCTTGATCTTCGGCATCGTTGGACCATTCCTTTCTTACTGAAACTGAGGCTTACGGCTCCGGCTTTACCTGTCGGAACGCGCGAAACCCAAAGCCCGAAAAAATTTCAGGCTTTCGTTCTCCTTTGTGCTGCTTTTCCCAAGGGTTATTTAACCGGCTTTGGGGCAAGGAACATCATCATATGACGGCCTTCCATTTTCGACGGCCGCTCCACCACGCTGAATTCCGCACAGGCCTCGGCAAAACGCTTCATGGCCTCGTGCCCGATCTCCGGATGTCCCAGTTCGCGTCCGCGGAAGCGGATGGAAACCTTCACCTTATTGCCTTCCCCGAGAAAACGGGCGGCATGCTTCACCTTCGTGTTGAAATCGCCGATGTCGGTGTTCAGGCCCAGACGGACCTCCTTGATTTCCACGATATGCTGATTCTTGCGGGCTTCCTTTTCGCGCTTGGACTGTTCGAACCGGTATTTGCCGTAATCCATGACACGGCACACCGGCGGCGTGGCTGCCGGCGCGATCTTGACGAGGTCAAGATTTTTGTCGTCGGCCATCTTCTGAGCGTCGCGCGTCGGCATGACCCCCAGCTGCTCGCCGTCGGCGCCGATAACGCGGACTTCGCTGTCTCGGATTTGCTCGTTGATCTGCAGTTCCTTACTTGCTATGGGTAAGCACCTCCACCTGAGTTAAATTGAAAATGAAAACGCGGACAGAAATCCTCTGCCCGCGAACAACGACTCTGACCAAAGACCCCGCCGTATGCGGAGCCCCGGAAAACCGTATTGACCGGCCGGAACAGAATCCGGAGGGTGAGAGCGGGCAAACGCTCTGCTTTGTTTATTTCCAGAGTATTATAGCAGAACGCGGCCGGTCTGTCAACCCCCGCCCGCCCAAATTTTCACGCGGGAACGCCGGCCGGTCCCCTGTTCCCCGCAGCCCTTATCCCTGCGCCGGAAGATGGCCGCGCAGATACGGGAGGGCGAACAGGCTCAGCGACAGAAAAGCCGCCAGCCCGATTTTCACCATATCCCCCGGCAGGAACGCCAGATTGGACAGCAGCAGCGCCGGAATTTCGGACAGCGCCTTCCCGCCCAACGCCGCCAGCAGCAGGGAACCGCAGAGGTAATCGATCCCCACCCCCGCCATGCCGACCAGAAAAGCCGCCGGCAGATGGATGGACATTCCCCGCCATTTTTTTCGCAGCAGGCGTTTCATCGGCCCGTCGGCATACAGGCCGGTCAGCAGTACGATGAAAAACCAGCCGAACACATACCCTGCCGTCGGCCCGGCAAACACCGCGGGACCGCCCCGGCCGCCCGCCATCATCGGCAGGCCGCAGAAGGTCAGAATCCACACCGCGCCGAGGCTGGTCAGGCCGCCCCGCAGTCCCAAGGTCAGTCCCATCATCGCCACCAGAAACACCTGCAGGGTAATGGGAACGCCGGGAATGAGCTGGATCGCGGAAAGCACCGGCACATTCCCCGCCAGAGCGAAAAACGCCGCATACAGCGCCCCCAGCGTCAGCCGCCAGACCGGCGCCCCCTTTTCCCCGGAAGGGGGGGTTCTTCTTTTTTCACTGCGGGCATCCTTTCGGCGCGTTCCGCCGTCCGTTCCGCCCTTCCCGCCCATCGCGTTTTCCCGTGCTTCCTTACAGGCCCTTTTCATACAGATATTCCTCAAGGCAAAGGCCGCGGCTCATGATTTCCTTCGCCGCCTCCGTCCCGACATAGCGGTAATGCCACGGTTCAAAGATCACGCCGGTGATTTCCTCCTTGTCCTTCGGGAACCGAAGGATAAAACCGTAATCCGCGCAGTGGGCAATCAGCCAGCGGTAGGCGTCGGTATTTTCAAAATTCTGATTCAGGCTGTAATTGCCGCTGCCGCCCACATCGGCCGCCAGACCGGTATTATGCTCGCTGTAGCCCGGGCGCTTAACGATGGTGTTGGCCTTCTGCTCCGCCTCTTTCTGCCCATATCCCTGCCCTTTCCATTTGTTCACTTCCCGGTTAAACAGGGATTCCTGCAGGGACTGCGGACGGAAGAGGGATACGCCCCGTATATCGTAAGCGGCGCCGTCAGCCAGCATCTTCCGATAGGATTCGGCGGCCCGCTGATCCATCTGCCCGCCTGATACGCTGGACATCGTGGTATTCTGCTCGTACCCCGCGGGAACGGCGTTGTAGTCGTTGACCAGAATCAGGTTCCACGCCGCGCCGGAAGGCTGAATATACGTCTTACTCCCCGTGCCGGGCGCGGGCCTGGTGGTCGTGGCCGGGAGGTCGGCGGACGTGCGGACGGTCGTCCCCTGTCCCTGCGAGGCCGTCGTCACAGCGGACGCGGAGCCCTGCGAAGGACCGGAGGTAATTGTAGTCGTGGTCGTGGTCGAAGCGCGGCTGACGCCGTTCGAATTCATTGTGACCCCGCCGAAAAGAGAAAAGAGTACCCAGAGCGCCGCGGCAAGCGCCAGCAGCAGGCCGATTACCAGAAGCAGACGACGGTTCCGGCGGCGCTTCCGGTGCCGGGATGGTTTCCGGGCGGACTCACCGTAGGGGATGTTCTCTTTCTGTCGGTTGGATTGATCGCTCATCGTTTTTCGTCCTTTCCGTTCCGTTCGGTTTTGCCCCATTCAGAGAGGCGGTTTGTATCGCAGCGGAAACCGAACGAACCAAGGCTGTTCGCAGGGATCCTCAGACAATTCAGACAACTTATTTTACACGGATTTTCCGGTAAATGCAACGGCTTCCGTCTCTATTTTCCCGCGGAAAGGCGAAACAAAAAATTCAGAGGGTAAAAAGGCAGAAGCCCCGAAAAGCGATCACACCGTATCCCCTTTTTATTGTTAATACCAGAAATTTCTCCAAAGGCAAAAATCCCGGCCTTTTTTTCTTTTTTTTGGAATTTTTTCATGGTATACTGCATACTAGGGAAAGTTTGAAAATTGTGAGTACCTTTCCCCTTTGCGCTTATATATTCCGCCTGTGCCGTCCATGATAAAGCCGTCGGCACATCGGTTGAAACGATTGGAAATTTTCGGGAAAGGGTTGATTTTTCCGCCATGAGAAAAACAAAAATCATCTGTACGCTCGGCCCCTCCACCGACGATCCGGCCGTCCTGCGGGAGCTGATGCTCTCCGGCATGGACGTTGCCCGTATCAACATGTCCCATCAGGACCATGCTCACCAACTGGTACGGATCAACCAGATCAAGAAGCTCCGCGAGGAATTGCATCTTCCCATCGCCATTCTGATCGACACCAAGGGACCGGAAATCCGGCTGGGGACTTTTCCGGAAAAGGTGGAACTCGCGGCGGGCGATTCCTTTATTCTGACCACCAAAACGGTTGACGGTTCGAAAAAAATGGCCTCGGTTAGCTTTGCCGGTCTGCCGAACGACGTGAAGCCGGGAGGCATTATCCTGATCGACGACGGTCTGATCGAACTGCGGGTGGAAAAAACCACGGCGACGGAAATCCACTGCACCGTGATCAACGGGGGTACGGTTTCCTCCAACAAGGGAATCAACGTGCCCGGCGCCCAGCTCTCCATGCCGTTCATGAGCGAACGGGACCGGGACGATATCCGTTTTGCCTGCGAAGTGGAAGCTGAGTTTATCGCCGCTTCCTTCACCCGCCGGGCGGACGACGTGCTCCAGATCCGGCAGGAGCTGGAACGCAACGGCAACCACACCATTCGTATCATTGCGAAGATCGAGAACGCGGAAGGCGTGGCGGAGATCGACGATATCCTCAAAGTTTCGGACGGCATCATGGTCGCCCGCGGCGATATGGGGGTTGAAATCGCGCTGGAAGAAATCCCGAGCATTCAGAAAATGCTGATCCACAAGGGATACAACGCCGGCCTGCAGGTGATTACCGCCACCCAGATGCTGGACTCCATGATGAAAAATCCCCGCCCCACCCGGGCGGAAACCACCGACGTGGCCAACGCCATTTACGACGGCACCAGCGCCATCATGCTTTCCGGCGAAACCGCCGCGGGCGCCTATCCGGTGGAAGCGCTGAAAACCATGGCACGGATTGCCTGCCGCACCGAAAAGGATATCAACTACAAAAAACGCTTCACCACCCGGGAACTGGAGGAGCTGCCCAACGTCACCAACGCGATTTCCCACGCGACGGTAACCACGGCGCACGATCTCGGCGCACGCGCCATTCTGACCATTTCCAAATCCGGCACCACGGCACGGATGATCTCCAAATACCGCCCCGCCTGCCCCATCATCTGCTGCACCATCGACCCCACCTATCAGCGGCAGATGAACCTGTCTTGGGGCGTCATCCCGATTCTGGGCGACCTGAAGGCCACGATGGACGAGCTGTTCGATCATGCCGTGCAGCGCGCCGTTGAGGCGGGACTGCTGGAAAGCGGGGATCTGGTGGTAATCACCGCCGGCGCGCCGCTGGGCATTTCCGGTACCACCAACCTGCTGAAGGTGCATCTGGTGGGCAACATTCTGGTGCAGGGCAAAGGCGCGGCAGGCACGAGCGCCTGCGGCAACCTCTGCGTCGCCCGGGATGAGGAAGAGGCCAGAGAAAATTTCCGGGCGGGGGATATTCTGGTGATCCCGCAGACCAGCAACAACATCCTCCATCTGTTGAAGGAAGCCTCCGGCATCGTGACGGAGCAGCCCGGTATGAACAGCCACGCCGCCATCGTCGGCATGGCGCTGGATAAGCCGGTGCTGGTAGGCGCGCAGGGCGCGACCAGCATCCTGAAAAGCGGCACCACCGTTACCCTCGACGCCGAGCGCGGCGTGGTGATGATCGGAGACAGCCGGAAATAAGCGCGCTGCATTCGCAGGAAAGAGCCGAAGGGAGAGGACGAAATGTCCTCTCCCTTCGGCTCTATTATTGTCTTTATTGCCGCTTACGCTGTGATATGCCGCAGACATCAGCCCTCCGCTTTCCGGCGGCGCAGGCAAAGCACCGCCGCCGTGCCGGAAATTGCCGCCAGCAGCAAGCCGCCAACAGCCGGGGCGTCGCCGGTTTTCGGCGGCTGCTCCGCCGGCTGCGTGGTAACGGGCGCTGCGGCCTCCGTCTCCCGGGTCGTCGGGGAAGTCGTATCCGGATTCCCGGACGGCTTCGTAGCCGACGTCTCCGTAGAGGTTGTCTCCGTGGCCGACGCCTCTGTAGTCTCCGACGATTCTGTAGAAGAGGCGGAAGGAGCGGAGGAAATGGGTTCGAAGGTGAGTTCGGCCTTATCCATATACATGGTGTAGTTGATGTAGCTGGCTCCGAGTTCAATCTTCACGGAAATCACCTTGTCCGGAAGAGGCGCGGCCGGCGTAATGACCGAAGAATAGTAGTTATACGCGGGAACGGCATTTTCATACAGCAGCGTTCCCGCCGTTTTGCTCATAGCGATGGGGGTATCCTTGTCCGAGCCTTCCACCCGGACGGAAACCGTCAGCCACTCGCCGACCTCTTCGGGCAGGAAGCCTTCAATCAGCGAGGCATACAGGGTCAGATCGGTGATATAGCAGTTTTTCTGCGCATAACGGAAATACCCGACCGGGCCGTGGCCTTCCTTGGCGACTACCGTCTGTTTCACATAGGGATCGCTCAGCGTCTTCACATTGCTGCTGTCCACGGTGTGGGAAAGGTCGTCGAAATCATCCACGCCGTTCCAGCCTTCCGTCATGGTAACGCCGTCCCATGTGTCGGTGTTGTCCGGCTCCGGCTCGACCCACTCCACTACGGATTCCACCGGCCGATAAAGGATTTCCGCGCCGCTGGCCATCATATACCAATTCGTGTAATCTTCGGAAAAAACATAGCGCACCGCCGTCACGCCTTCGGGCAGCGCGGTTTCCGGCGTCAGCAAAACCGAAGAATAGGTATAGGCGCCGCCGGCAACCAGCCCCAGCGTTACGGGCTTGCTCATGGTGAGGGAAACGGGCGTCCACGCGCTCTCCGCGCCGCTCCGCACCTCCAGCCGGATCAGATCGTTGATGGAGGCATAGCCCTTGACCGCCATGTAATACGCCACGTCGTCATACATCAGGGTCAGCCGCAGGCGGGCGTCGGCGATGGTGTTTTCCCCCTCCGCCGTGTAAGCGACGCTGCCCTCGCCCGTTCCCCGAACCAAGCAGTTAACGGTGGTATCCCCGAAAACCCGGCCGGTTTCGACGGTCACGTTTTGGGCGGCTCCGGTCTTGCTCAGATCGGCGTAATCATCCCGAATGCCGGTTCCCTGCGCGAAGAGCCAAGGCAGCATTTCCGGTTCCTCAAAAACCTTAAACCAGATGCCGTGATCCAGACCGTCATATTCCGTATATTTTACAACACCGCTGCCGGCTTCGATCAGCGCCGCGGTCATTTCCTGCGAACAGGAAACCTCCACAGCGGCGTCTTCGGTGCCGTGGAACATCCAGATCGGGAGATCCTTCACCCTGAACGCCGTCGTGGGGTCACAGCCGCCGCAGATGGGAACGGCCGCCGTCATCAGATCGGGATACCGGGTGACAAGATCCCAAGTGCCGTATCCCCCCATGGAGACGCCCAGCACATAGCTGCGGGCCGGGTCGGTATGGCAGGCGGTTTTGGTGCTTTCGATCAGCTCCTTGGCGGCCAGCAGCGCAGGGGTGATCGAAAGAGACGACTGATCATAGGTACCGCAGGGAGGTATTTGAGCCAGCACCTCCGCATAGTCGATCCAGGTCTGTCCGCCGTTCCAGTCGGCCAGAGGCGCGAGAAACACGCAGTTCAGGCCGCGGCTGAAAAGCTGTTTTTTCAGCGCTTCATAGCCGCTGGTATCGGTGTCTCCGCCCACGCCGTGCAGATAGACCACCAGCGGATAGCTGCTGTCCGCGTCAAAATTTCTGGGTTTAACCAGATAATAAGCCAGGGTCTGCCCATTGGAAGCGGTAAATTCCAGCTTTTCTTCCGTAAAAGGCGGCTCCGCAAGGGGATCCTCCGCCAGAACGGCGGAGGAAGGGGCCATCCCGCCGACACACACTGCGGAGAGGACGACGGTCAGAATTCCGGAAAGAACCTTCGATAGTTTCATTACAACTCCATCCTTTCACCGACAGCCGGCACATCCTGATCGGATCGATACAGCCGATACGCAATGCGCCGGATACCTTTCCATTCTGTCATTTTACAATGTCCGCTCGAGCTTTCCTCTAAAGAATACCATCCTTTGTTTCCCTTGTATTGGTTTGAATTTTGGGTGCTCTCAAGCATGTTTTGGAAAAGTTGTTTATATTTTTAACAATCTTTCTGTAAGTTTTAGGCTTGTATCCGATTCTACCCTCTCCGGATTTCTCCGCAGGCAATTTTCGGTCCCGACCCGCCGGACGGCTGGGTGGTAAAATCATCCGGATGACCATGGACGACCACCGTCCGGCCGACGATTTCCTCCGGCGTAAAGCGGTTGGTGAAGAAGGAGAGATAGGCGTATCCATCGCTGCCGAACAGCGGGGGCATATCCCCCGCGTGATAGGGATGCCTCTGGCCGGCGGGATTGAAATGTCCGCCGGTTTCGGCAAAGGGATCGTCCGCCGTACCCCGGCAGGCGGTTCCTTCGTGGATATGGAAGCCAAAAACGCCGTCCGACGTTTTCGCTGGCAGGCCGTACAGTTCTGCGGCTACCAGAGTTCCTCCGGCCGCCGGATAAAAATTGACCGCTCCGTGTAAGCCGCGATGAGCGGCGTCTCCCCGCACGGAAGCGCGGGCGGCGGGCTGGGTATTCAGGATAAGGCGGGCAAATCCCCGCAGGCTTTGGGCTGCTGGAAACATAGGTATTTCTTCCTTTCTGAATCGATTCGCTGGTATGCCGCTCCGGAAAAGGGGCGGACCTCTCCCCTGCTCCAGCCTATGCCCGTCCCCTGTAAAAGGTCCCCGCTTTTTTGGGCGGCTTCATTGACAATCGGATTCCGTCACGGTATACTCAAAGCATCCGAAAGGAGGGATCCTTTGATGGAAAACGAACTGCGGTGCGCGGCAAGATATCTTCTGCATGATAAGAACGGCAACCTGCTGATCAGCTTTGACGAACACCATGTGATCGGCCCCTACCATCCCGGCCCGCACAGCCATCACGAGCTGGAAATCTCCTGCGTTCTGGAAGGCGAAGGGGAATACCGCGTCGGGTCCCGGGCATACGTCCTTCAGCCGGGAGACATCGTTCTGCTGAGCAACACCGATCCCCATGAGCTGGTTATCCCCGGCGGAAAAATTCTGAAGCATCTGGTTATCCATTTCGACCCGTCGTTCATCTGGAACTCCCTTTCCAATGATATGGATTACAATTTTCTGCTGGTGTTTTTTGAGCGGGGGGAACATTTTTCCAACGTGCTGGACCGGGAAAATCCGGCCACGCCGTACATTTTCTCCCTGTTTCAGGAAATCCGGCGGGAATTCGAGGAAAAACGGCTCTGTTATGAACTGATGATAAAAATCAAGCTGCAGACGATTTTTGCCGAGATCATCCGGAATTACGACTATATCGACCCGAACAAGGCCGGGAAACCCCTTTCAGAGCGGGATATCACGCAGCTGAACACGGTTCTCCATTACATCGACGAGCATCTGGACGGCGACCTGCGGCTGGCCGATCTGGCGGATATCGTCCATGTCAGCCCGGCGTATTTTTCCACCCTGTTCAAACGCTTCAACGGGGTATCGCCGGTGGAATACATTGTGCGCAAACGGGTGCAGCGGGCGATTGAGCTGATTCACACCACGCCTCAGAATCTCACCGAAATCGCCATGGCCTGCGGATTCAACAACGGTACAAATTTTTACAAGGCGTTCCGCCGGGTAACCGGACGGACTCCCGCCTCCTACCGCCGGACAGAGGACGGAGAAGTTCGTCTGCAGAAAGCGGAAAGTGAAAAATAGTTTAGAAAATCCGCAGGGATAGTTGCTGAATTCCTGTGGATTTTTATTATAATTGAGAGTATAAACAGCATAATCCGATAGAGAACGGCGAATTTTTATTATTGGAAAATCGTTACAGAAGAAAGGACTGTCCGAACTATGAAACTCAGTGTTTTAACCGTTCCGCTGCAGGGGATCCCCGCCGATCAGGCGTTCGCGTATCTTCACTCCCTCGGGGTGGAGCAGGTGGAACTCGGCACCGGCGGGTATACGGTTGACTGCCATGTCGGGGTGGCCGACTGCCTGAACGACGAAAGCAAGCTGAACGCCCTGAAGGAGCTTCTGGCAAAAAATGAACTGACCATCAGCGCGCTGTCCTGCCACGGCAACCCCGTCCATCCGGACAAGGCGATTTCGGACGGCTTCCATCAGGTGTTCGTCGATACCTGCCGTCTGGCGCAGAAGCTCGGCGTGGAAACCGTGGTCACCTTCTCCGGCTGTCCGGGAGATTGTCCGGAATCCAAGCGCCCAAACTGGGTGACCTGCGCCTGGCCGGGCGACTACGGAGAAATTCTGGAGTGGCAGTGGAACGAGGTGCTGATCCCTTATTGGAAGAAGGCGGCGAAAATCGCCGAATCCTACGGGGTGAAAAAGATCGCATTCGAGATGCATCCCGGCTTCTGCGTGTATAATCCCCGCACCCTCCTCCGTCTGCGGGAGGCTGTGGGCGATATCATCGGGGCCAATTTCGATCCCAGCCACCTGATCTGGCAGGGGATGGATCCTGTCGCCGCCATCCGGGAGCTGGAAGGCGCGATCTATCACTTCCACGCCAAGGATACCCGGGTCGATCCCTACAACTGCGCGGCGAACGGGGTGCTGGACACCCAATCGTTTGAAAATCTCGCCGGCCGCAGCTGGATCTTCCGTACCGTTGGCTACGGCACCGACGCGAAGAACTGGAAGGATATGCTTTCCGCCCTGCGGATGGCCGGCTATGACGGCGCAATCAGCATCGAACATGAGGACGGCCTGATGTCCCCGCGCGAAGGGCTGGAAAAAGCGGTTTCCTTCCTGAAGGACCTGCTGATCCGGGAAGGCACCGGCGCGATGTGGTGGAGCTGAATTTTTCCTGACGGAAAAATTCAGCTTGGAAAAATCCTCTCGGCGCAACGCGCCTCCCGCCGTCTTCGACGGCAACTGATTTTTCTCCCTATTTCATTTCCTGACGGAAAAATTCAGCTTGGAAAAATCCTCTCGGCGGGAGGGGGGCTCCTTTTCCCGGGAAATCCGGCGTGTTTCCGCCGACACCTCACAAAGAAAGGCCTGACGTATTATGAAACAATATCAAATCGCCATTGTCGGTTACGGCGGGATGGGGCATTGGCATAACAACGGCATCCGCCAAACCGACCGCGTTGCTTTCTGCGGCGTATACGACATTAACCCTGAACGGATGAAGCTGGCGCAGCAGGAAGGTATTCCAACCGCGTACGAATCCTTTGAGGCCGTGCTGGCGGATGAGAAAGTGGACGCGGTTCTGATCGCCACGCCGAACAACTTCCATAAGGACCTCGCCTGCCGGGCGATGGAAGCCGGAAAATTCGTCATCTGTGAAAAACCGGTCGCCATGTCGAGCGCCGAGCTGCAGGAAATGATGGACTGCTCCAAAAAAACCGGCGTGCCCTTCACCATCCACCAGAACCGCCGGGCCGACGCCGACTTCCTCCGGGTGCGGGACACGATCGAAAAGGGGCTGCTGGGCGATGTGTTCGAAATCGAAAGCCGGGTGACCGGCTCCCGGGGCATCCCCGAGGGCTGGCGGCAGTATGCGGTCGCCGGCGGCGGGATGATGCTGGACTGGGGCGTGCATCTGATCGATCAGCTTCTTTACATGATCCCCCGTCCGGTGGTTTCCCTTACCTGTGAACTGTATCATGTAGCCTATAAAGAATGCGACGACGGCTTCCGCCTGACCATGCGGTTTGAGGACGGCCCGACCGCTATGGTGGAGGTCGGAACCAGCCACTATCTTGAGGCGCCCCGCTGGCTGGTTTACGGCGACCGCGGCGCGCTGACCATCCCGGACTGGAGCTTCAACGGCAAAATTATCCGCGCCAAGGAGCACGTCGTGACCTTTGAGGAAGAGATTATCTACACCAAAGCCGGTCCGACCAAAACCATGGCTCCCCGCGCGAAGGATACGCTGGAGGAGATTTCCTTCAGCGGCGACGGGGTGGAAACCGATTACGATGTATATTACCGCGACCTTGCCGCCTATTTCGACGGCAAGGGAGAACTGAAGGTCAAGCCGGAGGAAGCGATGCGGGTCATGAAGGTTATGGAAGCCGCGTTCGAATCCGACCGCACCGGGGAAACCATCCACGGCCGTTTCTGAACGCCGGCCGGTTTTTATTCAGAAAGGATGAAGGCGTTATGATCCGCGTAACTGTATGGAACGAAAATGTACACGACCGGGAAATGCCTGAGGTGCAGGCTATTTATCCGAAAGGCATTCATGGAACCATCGCGGAATTTCTGAACGGGCTGGACGGGGTGGAAGCCCGGACCGCCACCCTCGACCAGCCGGAATGCGGCCTGCCGGACAGTGTGCTGGAGAATACCGACGTGCTGATCTGGTGGGGACACTGCGCGCACGACCAGGTTCCGGATGAACTGGCGCGAAAAATTGTGGAACACGTTAACCGCGGAATGGGCTTTATCGCCCTGCATTCCGCCCATATGGCTAAGCCGTTCACCCGGCTGCTCGGCACCTCCTGCACCCTGCGCTGGCGGGACGGGGATTTTGAGCGGGTGTGGTGCACCGCTCCCGGCCATCCGATTGCCGAGGGTCTGCCGCCCGTCTTCCATCTGGAGGTGGAGGAGATGTACGGCGAATTTTTCGACGTTCCGCAGCCGGAAACCGTGGTATTCACCGGCTGGTTCCGGGGCGGCGAAGTATTCCGTTCCGGGTGCTGCTGGACGAGAGGGTTGGGCCGCGTTTTCTACTTCCAGCCGGGCCATGAAACCAACCCGACCTATCACAACCCGCATATCCAGAAGATTATCGGCAATGCGGTGCGTTGGACCGCGCCGACAGCCCGCCGCGCCGCGCTGGATTGCCTTCCCTCCCCCGAATCGGCGGAGGAGCTGACCGCCGCCGGCAAAGAGATCGCCTCCTTCTAACGGTAAGAATCGGATAAAAATACGAACCGCGGCCGCGGTCCGTATTTTTGTTTGGTCAGCGCGTCCTTGCAATCGACCGGAAAACGCGGTATCCTGTTCCTATACCCTTGGGGCAACCGCATTCCCCTTTTGCCCCTCGTCCAGACTGCCCGGGAGGTTTTCTTCATGATCCGTTTCCGCTGCGTCCGGCCGGAAGACGCATCCGCTCTCGCTGATATTTATGCTCCTTTTGTGCGGGATACCGCCGTCTCCTTTGAGTTCGTCCCCCCTGCCGCGGGGGAAATGGCGGCCCGCATTCGGGAAATCACCGCGCTGTATCCCTGGATCGTCTGCGAGTCGGATGGAAAAATGGCGGGATATGCGTATGCGTCGGCTCTGCATAAGCGGCCCGCATACGGATGGAACGCCGAGCTTTCCCTGTATCTATCGCCCGCTTTCCATCGACGTGGTATCGGAAGCGCGCTGCTTCAGGCGCTTCTGGAGCTGCTCCGGATGCAGGGGTTCCAATACGCTTACGCCTGTATCACCGCCTCCAACGACGGCAGCATCCGGCTGCACCGGCGCTTCGGCTTTGAGCCGGTCGGCCGGTTTCCCCGGGCAGGATACAAGGGCGGCGCGTGGCAC
Organism: uncultured Oscillospiraceae bacterium; assembly: GCA_905192745.1. Classification (GTDB taxonomy): domain Bacteria; phylum Bacillota; class Clostridia; order Oscillospirales; family Acutalibacteraceae; genus Avimonas. The sequence goes on along the minus strand of CAJJLZ010000009.1, from coordinate 8,288 downwards.
GATGTGCTGTGGCTCGCCCGCCCGCTGAACGGCGAAGGGAACGACGGCGAACCCTCGCCGGTTCGGCCGCTGCCTTCTCTGCCCGAAGCAGAAACCACCCGCCTGTTGGAGCGCTGGGCGGCGACATGCCGGTAACGGCGCTTTCCGGAATTCCGCAAAGGGCGGCTATCATGATAAGAAATCCGGATGAGGAGGTTCCCTCGTCCGGTTTCTTCTTATAAAAACGGGAAGGCGCAGCCTGACGGCTTCGCCTTCCCGCGGGGATGCTTCTGTTTTCTATGGAATGCGCGTGGTTATTTCCCGCCGATTTTCCGGTCTCAGGATTTGAGCTGATAGGACAGGGTCATCAGGCTGTCGCCAAGATGGACGTTCTCCACCACCGCTTCGGGATGGTTATAGTTGATATCGTAATGGCTGAAATTCCAGAATCCCCGTACGCCGTAACGGATCAGCCGGTTCACGATGGCCGGCGCCGCCTCCTTGGGAATACAGAGAATGGCCACCTCGGGCTGTTCCGCTTCGCAGACGGCTTCCAGTTCCCCGGTCGGGCGGACCGTCATCCCCCGGATTGTCTGTCCCACCACATCGGGCGAATCGTCGAACACGCCCACCAGGCGGATGCCGCGATGCTCAAAATCCATATGATTGGCGATGGCCCGGCCCATGTTGCCCGCGCCGAGCATCACCGTCGGGGAAAGGCGGTCCATGCCCAGAATCCGGCCGATTTCCTCATAGAGCTGTTCCACCATATACCCGTATCCCTGCTGTCCGAAACCCCCGAAGCAGTTCAGGTCCTGCCGAATCTGGGAAGCCGTCAGCCCCATCCGCTGGGAAAGTTCCCGGGAGGAGATACGGGTGATGCCATTCTCCTTCAAATCATACAGAAAGCGATAATACCGGGGCAGCCGGCGAACCACCGACATGGAAATATGTTCGTTTCTAGCCATACCCATTCCCATTCTTTCTCAAAAGTGACGCATTTGAGTGAATTTCGTTTTTCCGGAATTTCCGCGTGAAAAAGGGCGTTTTTACCGTTTCAGCATTTTCTGCCCCCGGCCTGAACTAATCGGCGGGGCAAAGAGACTCACGCCTTGCTTTCGCGGGTATAATCCAGCAGGCCGCCGGCCAGCAGCATCGACACCTGCCGGGACGAGAAGTTCGAAACCAGCGGCAGCGTTTCGCCGGTGGTTCTGTTTTCCAGAGTGATCGTTTCTCCCTTGGACAGCCGTTCCCGTACAGCCGGCAGGCAAAGCTCGTCGCCCAGCGAGATCCGGTCGTAATCCGCTTCATTGGCAAAGGTAAGAGGCAGGATGCCCGCATTAATCAGGTTCGCCACATGAATCCGGGCGAAGGACTTGACGATTACGGCCTTGATGCCGAGATACAGCGGCGCCAGAGCGGCATGCTCGCGGGAGCTGCCCTGCCCGTAATTCGAACCGCCGACGATGATTCCCTTTCCGGCTTTTTTGCAGCGGGCGGGGAATTCGGGGTCGCACCGCACGAAGCAATGCTCCGAAATCGCGGGAATATTGGAGCGCAGAGGCAGAATCTTCGCCCCGGCGGGCATGATATGGTCGGTGGTGATGTTGTCCCCCACCTTGAGCAGCACCGGCGCGTCGATGGTCTCCGGCAGCGGAGCGGTCTGCGGGAAGGGCTTGATGTTCGGGCCGCGGACGATTTCCACCTTGTCCATATCGGCCTCGTCGGCCGGCGGCACAATCATGTTGTCATTGATGAGGAAATGATCCGGCAGGGAAATCACCGGCGGCTCCCCAAGGGTGCGGGGATCGGTAAACACGCCGGTCAGGGCGGAGGCCGCGGCGGTCTCCGGGCTGACGAGATATACCTGAGCGTCGGCGGTGCCAGAACGCCCTTCAAAGTTGCGGTTGAAGGTGCGCAGGGACACGCCGCCGGAATTCGGGGACTGACCCATGCCGATGCAGGGGCCGCAGGCGCATTCCAGAATCCGGGCGCCCGCCGCGATCAGATCGGCCAGCGCGCCGTTTTGCGCCAGCATATTGTACACCTGTTTGGAGCCGGGAGCGATGGAAAGGGACACATCCGGATGGACGGTCTTCCCCTTCAGAATCGCCGCCACCTTCAGCATATCCATCAGGGAGGAATTGGTGCAGGAGCCGATGCAGCACTGGTTTACCGGGATACCCTTCAGTTCCTCAACCGGCTTCACCGCATCGGGAGAATGCGGGCAGGCGGCCAGCGGACGGAGGGCGGACAGATCGATATCGATCACTTCGTCGTATACCGCGTCGTCGTCGGGGCCGACCGCGACCCAATCGGCTTCACGGCCCTGAGCGCGCATAAATTCCCGGGTGATTTCATCCGACGGGAAGATGGAGGTGGAAGCCCCCAGCTCCGCGCCCATGTTGGTGATGGTCGCCCGCTCCGGCACCGACAGGCTTTTGACGCCTTCACCGCCGTATTCAACGATCTTGCCCACGCCGCCCTTGACGGAGAGGATGCGGAGAACCTCAAGAATGACATCCTTCGCCGCGACCCAGGGAGAAAGGCGGCCAGTCAGGTTGACCCGCACCATTTTCGGCATCGAAATGTAATAGGGGCCGCCGCCCATGGCGACCGCCACGTCCAGTCCGCCCGCGCCGAAGGCCAGCATACCGATGCCGCCGCCGGTGGGCGTATGGCTGTCCGACCCGATCAGCGTCTTGCCGGGGATGCCGAACCGCTCCAGATGCACCTGATGGCAGATGCCGTTGCCCGGACGGGAAAAATACAGCCCGTGCTTTTTGCACACGGTCTGGATATACCGATGGTCGTCGGCATTTTCAAAGCCGGTTTGCAGGGTGTTATGGTCAATATAGGCAACGGAACGCTCGGTCTTAACGCGGGGAACCCCCATCGCCTCGAATTCAAGATAGGCCATCGTACCGGTGGCGTCCTGCGTCAGCGTCTGGTCAATCCGAAGCCCGATTTCACTGCCGGGCTTCGACATATCGCCGTCCAGCAGGTGGGCCTTAATCAGTTTCTGCGCCAGTGTGTAACCCATGTGTAATCATCCTTTCACTTGGGACGGGAGGCATACCTGCCGACAGGACGGGCCGTCTTCTCCTCCGTTCCTGTATCCCCATGTATGATTATTATTTATTTTTAATTATAATGCGATTGTAGTTATTTTGTCAATCTCTAAAGCTTCCGACCTTTCCGTGGGTTTCTTTCCAATCTTCGGCGGAAATACCAAAGCGCCGCTTTCGCAAAAGCGTGAAAATCCGCGGCAGCATCCCGGAAGGAGCTGCCGCCGTTATCAATTTTAGGCGGAAACAGATATTGCGCCGGAGGAAAAAAAGAGCTAAAATAATGTATACGGAATAAAGCCGTTTCGCGGCTGCATTTTTTCTTCCATTCACCAGAAAGGCAGGAATTTTCATGCTCACCTACAACGACATCCGCCACAACGAGCAGGTCAACGCCCTGATCGAAGCGGGCAACAGCGCTCTCGGGGTGCTCGGCTTCACCGACCATGGCTATGCCCATGCGGGATTGACCTCCAAAAACGCCGGCGATCTGCTGGAAACTCTGGAATACGATGAGCGGACCTGCGAGCTGGCCCGCATTGCCGGATATATGCATGATATCGGCAACGCGATCAACCGCAGCAACCACGCCATGTCGGGCGCGCTGCTCGCCTTCGATATTTTAAAGGGGCTGAATATGGATATACGGGAAGCGGTGGCGATCATGACCGCCATCGGCAACCATGACGAAGGCACCGCCGCCCCGGTCACGCCGCTCAGCGCCGCCCTGATTCTCGCGGATAAAAGCGACGTCCGCCGTTCCCGCGTCCGCAGCGGGGAGCATGACTTCGATATCCACGACCGGGTCAATTACGCGGTGGTGGATTCCGCGTTGTCCGTGGTCAAAGCGGAAAAATTTATTTCTCTGAAAATCCAGATCGATACCTCCATCTGCCCGGTGATGGATTATTTCGAAATTTTCCTCAACCGTATGACTCTCTGCCGTTCCGCCGCCGCTTTCCTCGGCATGGATTTTGAGTTGGTCATCAACGAAACCCGGATGCTGTAAGCTTTGGACCGAAAGGAGGAGAAAATCCCCGTGAACCGCCTGTTTCTGCGCCGGCTGACGGTGGACGCCGCCGCCCTGCCGCCGGACAGCTATCTTGCCGCTCTCCCCGCCGTGCGGTGCGGAAGCCTCTCCTTTCAAAAACCGGTCACCTTCTTTGTGGGGGAAAACGGGACGGGAAAATCCACCCTGATCGAAGCAATTGCCATAGCCTGGGGCCTGAATCCGGAGGGAGGAAGCCGTAATTTCCGGTTCTCCACCCGGGATTCCCATTCCGACCTGCACCGTATCCTCCGGCTGGAGAAAGGCCCGCTCCTTCCACGGGACGAATATTTTCTGCGGGCGGAATCCTTTTACAACGCCGCTTCGTATATCGACGAGCTGGACGATTCGCCCGGCGACCCCTCGCCGTTGCTCATTGGGGCGTATGGGGGAACGTCACTCCATAACCAATCGCACGGGGAGAGTTTTCTCTCTCTGGCGCTCCATCGTTTTCGGGCGAAAGGGCTGTACCTGCTGGACGAACCGGAGGCCGCCCTCTCCCCCACCGGCCAGATGGCGCTGCTGGCGCGAGTCTATGAGCTGGCGTCGCAGGGCGCGCAGTTTCTGATTGCCACCCACTCTCCTCTGCTGATGACCTGCCCCGGCTCGGAGGTCTACGAGTTTCGGGCGGAGGGGCCGCGGCTTGTTCCCTATGACCAGACGGCCCATTTCCAGATCGTCCGACGGTTTCTCAACAAGCCGGACGAGATGCTTCATGCCCTTTTAAAGGAAGGCGGCGTAAATACGGACGCCATGTCCTGAGCAAAGAAGCGTGCCGGAAATCCCCGGCAATTCCGGCTTGACACCTCCGCCGCCCTTGCGTTATAATCGGGAAGCGGCGGCTGATCGAATGCGGGTCGCCGCCAATTTGGCAAAATTTTCATCCGGGTGTAGCGCAGTTGGTAGCGCGCCTGCTTTGGGAGCAGGATGCCGCAGGTTCGAATCCTGTCACTCGGACCATAACTGAACCGACAGTTGATACAATTATCAACTGTCGGTTCGTTATTTTTATGCGAAAAACCGCTGTAATATCAAGGTTTTTCTATTTTCAAATGCACCCATTGAGTAACTGCTCCTCAAAATAGAAAATTCGTTGCTATCGTTTGACTTTTGCACATCGAAAATAGCCTGTTTCGCGTTATAAAGAACCCGGTATCGTTGGATTTATCTATGCGTAGGTGCAAATTATATAAAGAGAGAAAGGCTCGGAACTTGGGTGATCATCCCAGGCTCCGAGCCTTATTACATTTGCTCTGTAATTTCGATTCCGCTCTTGAACGTGAAAGTCACCGTTTCATCAGCGTATACCGTGGCGTGGTCGATTGCAGCCAGCCAAAGGTCATCAGTGAATTCAATAGGAATATCCGCCTGTTGTTCAAGGACAGTAATAAAAGCACTCAGTCGGTCGCTCTGCTCCTTTCGGCGCTGCCGTTCTGCCTCTAAGGTTTCATACCGCTTTTTCATCTTCTCATAGCGGCGGGCATGGCGATCATAGCGTTCCAGATATTCTGCCTGGTTCTGCGCCTTTATGGAGTTCTCCGCAACACACTGGCGGATGAGTTCGCTCAAGATCTCCATATTCTCCATTAGCGCAGCTTGTTCTATGTCCAACGCACTGTGGTCACAAAGAGTGGTCTGTACCAGTCGCATATCTTCCAAAAGGCTGCCCCTGTCTGTCATCAGCTTGGCAAAGGCCTGGAGGAACAGTTCCTTGATATCATTTTCGTACAGATGGGGTGTGGCACAGCGGTGATTGCCTTTGAATTTGTCGTTACACTGCCAGATGGTACGACGGTACTTGTCTGTGGAATGCCATACCTTTGAGCCGTACCGGGCACCGCAGTCACCACACACCAACATAGAGGAAAACACACTGGTGGAACTGTAGCGTGTGCCAATTTCTTTGCGCCGGGAGAACTCTGCCTGTACCAAATCCCACTCCTCCGGCTCAATAATGGCGGGATGGCTGTTTTCTACATAGTATTGGGGAACTTCGCCCTCATTGACCTTCATTTTCTTTTGCAGAAAATCCACTGTGAATTTCTTCTGCAATCTGGCATCTCCACGATATTTTTCATTTTGCAGAATGCTCTCAATGGTGGAGGACTGCCATTTGCCCTTGCCCGCAGGAGTGGGAATCTGCTCACTTGTCAATTGCTTTGCAATGCTGTGTGCAGTCTTGCCCTGCACGAACATCCGGTATATCCGTTTGACCAGTTCAGCCTCCTCCGGCACAATCTCCGGCACTCCGTCTGTACCCTTGCGGTATCCAAGAAAATGGCGGTATGGCATTGAAACCTTGCCGTCTGCAAAGCGTTTCCGCTGTCCCCATGTGACGTTTTCCGAAATGGAACGGCTTTCCTCCTGGGCAAGGCTGGACATAATGGTCAGCAGCAATTCTCCCTTGCCGTCAAACGTGAAAATATTCTCTTTTTGAAAATAGCATTCGCAGCCGGCCTCTTTCAGCTTACGAATGGTGGACAAACTGTCCACAGTATTCCGGGCAAAGCGGCTGACGCTTTTAGTGACGATGAGGTCGATCTTACCCGCCAGAGCATCTTGAACCATGCGGTTGAAACCATCCCGGCGCTTGGTGTTAGTTGCAGATGTTCCTTCGTCCGTATATACGGCCACAAACTCCCAATTGGGATTTGCATGGATATATTGGGTGTAATAGTCCACCTGTGCCTCATAGCTGGTCAACTGTTCTTCACTGTCGGTAGATACACGGGCGTATCCAGCCACCCTGCGTTTTCTCGGTCTTGCGGTAGATATTCCCGTATGTATGTCCAGGGTGGCGGGAATGACCGTAATGTTTTTCTTAGCCATCTGTTTTACTCCTCTCCAAGGCTTTCTGCCGTGCGGCGTCTTTCATATCATCCGTCCAGCTTTCTGCTCGGGAACGGTCTTGCCATCGTTTAACGGTTTCTGTTCCGTCTTTGAAGCAGAATACCAATATGTTGTCTTTCTCGGCTCTGATTGCCGTTATTTTATCGTGAAGGGCATCTAAACTGCCCAATACTTCCTCTGTTGCAGAAATGAGCGTGTTTTCCGGTATCTGTTTGGATGGGCAGTAGGCTTTCCCCATCGTATTGAAAGTGCTGCAAATCCACACCGGCCCGGTCTTGGTGATTTTTCTGCGATAACGCTTTCCGCAGCCGCTGCATACCACCATCCCGGTAAAAGGGTACACTTTTTGCTTTACACCGGGATGGGTATGCTTGTCCGCTCTGCGTTTTATCTCCTCCTGCACAGCGTTAAACTGTTGCAGGGAGACGATTGGCTCGTGACTGTCCGTTATGTGGTATTTCGGCAACTCACCGTTATTTTGCAGTGTGCGCTTTGTAAGGTGGTTCTCCCTGTAGGTCTGCTGTAGGATCAGATTTCCGGTATAGGCATAATTGCGCAGAACGCACATCACACTGCTTTTGCACCAGGCGTTCCCGTTGCGGGAGAGGATGCCCTGTTCGTTAAGCATTTTCATAATGGCCGTAATACCCATCCCGTCCAGATAGCTGTCAAAGATAAGTTTCACGGTCGCAGCCTCCTCCGGCACGATGATGTATGTTCCGTTTTCATACCGATACCCCAGCAGAGTGCCATTCCAGGGCTTTCCGTTCGTGAAATTGTGTCGTATGCGCCATTTCTGATTTTCACTTGCTGACAGGCTTTCTTCCTGCGCATAGGATGCCAGAATGGAAAGCATCAGTTCACCGTCAGCGCTGATGGAGTGGATGTTCTGCTCCTCGAAATAGACATCCACACCGATCAGCTTCAGTTCCCGGACTGTCTCCAGTAGTGTGACGGTATTTCTGGCAAAGCGGGAGATGGATTTGGTGATGACCATATCCACCTTACCCGCACGGCAATCTTGCAGCAGACGGGTGAAATTTTCTCTGTCTGCCCGTGTGCCTGTCAGTGCCTCATCCGCATACACACCGCAGAACAGCCATCCGGGGTGACGCTGGATGAGGTTGTTGTAGTAGCTGACCTGTGCCGACAAGGAGTGGAGCATAGCATCCTTACCGGAGGAAACTCTGGCGTAGGCGGCAACTTTGGTCAGCTTCGGTGCTTTCGGCACCGGAAACGATACCTGCTTCACAGTTCGTTTCATGGTGTATCCCTCCTTGTATCATAGTTCGGACTGTAAAGTTAAATGAAAGTTGAGGACCCGTCAGCCCTTCTGGTACAAT
>CAJJLZ010000008.1 GCA_905192745.1 uncultured Oscillospiraceae bacterium | reverse complement strand
GCAAGGTCAGGAAAATGCCGGAAGGCATTTTCAATCGCGCCGCCGGCAAACGCTGGTAAAGCACTTGTTAAGGCGGCCGACGAAGAGAAGCAAGGTCAGGAAAATGCCGGAAGGCATTTTCAATCGCGCCGCCGGCAAACGCTGATAAAGCACTTGTTAAGGCGGCGCGACGGGAAAGGAAGATCGCCATGGCGGAACTCACGCCGATGATGAAACAGTATTTTGAAATCAAGGCTCAGCATGAGGATTGCATCCTCTTCTTCCGCCTCGGCGATTTTTATGAGATGTTCTACGACGACGCGAAGCTCGCGTCGCAGGAGCTGGAGCTGACCCTCACCGGCCGGGACTGCGGACAGGAGGAGCGGGCGCCGATGTGCGGCGTTCCCTTCCATTCCTGCGAGGGATATATCGCCCGGTTGGTCGCCAAGGGCTACAAGGTCGCCATCTGTGAGCAGACGGAGGACCCCGCCCTCGCTCAGGGACTGGTGAAGCGGGATGTGATCCGGGTTATCACCCCCGGCACCGTGATCGAGGGCAGTATGCTGGACGAGGGAAAGAACAATTACCTCGCCGTGGTGTTCCTGAGCGACGGCGCGGCGGATGCGGGCATCTGCTTTACCGACTGTTCTACCGGAGAAATTCATCTGATTCATATCACGGGGCAGGATATTGCCCTGCGGGTGACCAACGAGCTCGGCCGTTTTTCCCCGAGCGAGGTGCTGGTGAACGACGCGGCTCTGCGGGACGAGAACGTGGCCGCTTTTCTGCATGACCGGCTGGGGGTGAAGGCTCAGCTCGGCGCGCCGGAGGGCTTCGATTACAACGGCGCGGTGGAACGCATTCTCTCTCATTTTGGAAAGGAATCGCTCGAAGCGCTGGGGATGAGCGATCAGTTCTCCGCCATCCGGGCGCTGGGGGGAACGCTGCATTATCTCTATACCACCCAGATGAACGGGCTGGAGCGGATCAACAATCTGGACATTTATTCCGACGTGCAGTTCATGCAGCTGGATCTGACCGCCCGGCGAAACCTTGAGCTGACCGAGACCCTGCGGAATAAGGAGAAGCGGGGTACCCTGCTCTGGGTGTTGGATCACACCAAAACCGCGATGGGCAAGCGGCTGATCCGGAACTGGATTGAGCAGCCGCTGATTAATCCCGCCCAGATCATCCGCCGGCACAACGCGGTGGATGAGCTGGTGAACGATCCGATGCTGCGGGGGGATCTGATTGACTATTTAAAGGATATTTACGATCTGGAACGGATCATGACCCGGGTGGTCTACGGCAGCGCCAACGGACGGGAGCTTCGCTCCCTCTCCCAGACCATCCAGCGTATGAATCCCATTCGGGAACGGATGGCGGAGGTGAAAGCCGCCCTGCTCACCGAAACGCGGGATGGCATCGATCCGCTGACCGATATTTATGAACTGATCGAAAGCGCCGTTGTGGACGATCCGCCCTTCTCGGTGCGGGAAGGCGGCATCATCCGGGAGGGCTATAACGCCGAGGTGGACGAACTCCGCTTCGAAATGTCGGACGGCAAGGGCGTAATCGCCCGGATTGAGGCGCAGGAAAAGGAGCGCACCGGCATCAAGGGCGTGAAGGTCGGCTATAACCGGGTGTTCGGGTATTACATAGAGGTGTCGAAGGCGTACACCGGCGAGGTGCCGGACACCTACATCCGCAAGCAGACCCTCGCCAACGCCGAGCGGTACATCACACAGGAGCTGAAAGAACTGGAGGCGCGCATCCTCGGCGCCAAGGACCGGGTGGCCGCGCTGGAATACCAGCTTTTCAACGAGGTGCGGCTGAAGGTGGCCGGGGAGCTCCACCGTATCCAGACGACGGCCCAGGCGGTCGCCCGGCTGGATGTGCTCTGCTCCTTTGCCGAAACCGCTCAGCGGAATAAATACAGCCGGCCCCTCATCGATATGAAGGGGGAAATCGTCATCAAAAACGGCCGCCATCCGGTGGTGGAGGCGATTCAGGACGCGCCTTTCGTGCCGAACGATACGCTTCTCGATTCCCATGAGAACCGGGTGGCACTCATTACCGGCCCGAATATGGCCGGTAAATCCACCTTCATGCGGCAGACCGCCCTGATCGTGCTGATGGCGCAGATCGGCTCCTTTGTCCCGGCGGAAAGCGCCACGGTCGGTATTGTGGACAGCATCTTCACCCGGGTGGGCGCGTCGGACGATCTGGCCTCCGGCCAGTCCACCTTCATGGTGGAGATGAGCGAGGTCGCCGCCATTCTCAAAAACGCGACGGCGAAAAGCCTGATCGTGTTCGACGAGATCGGGCGGGGAACCTCCACCTTCGACGGGATGAGCATCGCCCGCGCGGTGCTGGAGTATGTAGTGAAAAAAGTGGGGGCCAAGGCCCTTTTCGCCACCCATTATCATGAGCTGACCTCGATTGAGAACGAGCTGGACTGCGTGAAAAATTACAATATCGCCGTCAAAAAGCGGGGGGACGACATCACCTTCCTGCGCCGGATCGTCCGCGGCCCGGCGGACGACAGCTACGGTATCGAGGTGGCGAAGCTCGCCGGTATCCCGGACGGGGTGGTTTCCCGTGCCAAAGAGGTCCTGAAGGGAATCGAGAGCGGGGAGATCGAGACCGGCGGCCGGTCCGCTCCGGCGGAGGAACGGTTTGAAGGCGAGGACGGACAGCTTTCCCTCCTCCCGGCGGGGGACAGCGAGGTAGTTCAGCGGCTGAAGGAGCTGGATGTGAACACCCTCACCCCAATCGAGGCCCTGCAGACCCTGTACGAGCTGACCAAGCTGGCCAATGCCTATTGACAGGACAAAATTCCGGGTTGGGAATGAACGCGGCTTTATAGACGGAAAGGGGAAGATTTCTGTGAAAAAATCGACAACGGTGCTGACGGCTCTGCTGGCGTTTTTCGCCGGGCTGGCGCTGGGACTGCTGGCCTCGCCGATGAAAAACGGCATTGGCAATTCCGGCAATGTCATCAATCACTATTATAACGGAAAACGGGACGACGAGCCGGAGGAAGAGGACGAGCCGGACGAGATTCCGTTCTGACCCCCGCCGTATCACCGGACGGCTTCGCTGAAAGGAGGCGCGCTATGCCGAAGATTCATGTGCTGGATAAACACACGGCCGAGCTGATTGCCGCGGGCGAGGTGGTGGAACGCCCCTCTTCCGTAGTGAAGGAATTGATGGAAAACGCGATTGACGCGGGAGCGTCCTCCGTAACGGTGGAGATTCAGAACGGCGGGGTGCGCTCCATCCAGATCACCGATAACGGTTCCGGCATCGCCCGTGAGGACGTGGCCACGGCTTTTCTCCGCCATGCGACCAGCAAGGTCCGCACGCAGGACGATCTGGACGCGATCGGCACCCTCGGTTTCCGCGGGGAGGCGCTGGCCTCCGTCTCGGCGGTGGCGAAGGTGGAACTGCTCACCCGGACGGCGGACGAGATCGCCGGAACCCGCTATGTCATCGAGGGCGGGGAGGAAATCCTCTGCGAGGATGCGGGCCGTCCCCAGGGTACGACAATCATCGTGCGGGATCTGTTCTATAATGTCCCCGCGCGGATGAAATTTCTCAAAAAGGACGTCAGCGAGTCGAATTCGGTGGCCGGGGTGGTGGATCGGGTTGCGCTCTCCCATCCGGAGGTTTCCTTCCGTTTTCTGCGGGACGGGAAGGAGGAGCTGCTCACCCCCGGCGACGGGAAGCTGCTCAGTTGTATTTATACCGTTTTCGGGCGGGATTTCGCCGGCGGGATGCTGCCGCTGGATTATACTCTCGGCGGCGTCCATGTGCATGGATACGTCTGCAAGCCCACCTGCGGGCGGGCCAACCGCACCATGCAGCATTTCTTTATCAACGGCCGGTACGTCAAGACCCGCACCGCGATGGCGGCGCTGGAGGAGGCGTACAAGGGCTCCATCATGGTGGGTAAGTTCCCCTCCTGCGTGCTGCATATCGACCTGCCGCCGGAGACGGTGGACGTGAACGTTCACCCCGCCAAGATCGAGGTGCGGTTCGTTAACGAACGCCCGCTGTTCGACGCGGTGTATCACGGGGTGAAATCCGCCCTGCACGCGGCCTCGCCGGCCGTGTCGATGACCCTGCCGGTCAAGACCCCGCCGATTACGGAACCGGGGAAAACGGAAAAAAGCGCCGTCCCGAACGTTCGCGCCGGTTCGTCGGACAAGCCGTCCGCCCCGCCGGAGCAGACCCGGCTGTTCTCCTTTGCGGAGGACGAGCCTCGCACCGCCGGCGTTCCCACGGCCCGCGCCGCGCTGGAACAGATCGCCCGGCAGAAACCGGCGGAAGAGCCGGAGGAAGCTTCCCCGTCTGTCGGCATTGTCCGCCGTTCCGCCGCCTGTCCGCCGACGCCGGAAGGAGTTAACGTGCCGCGGTCAAACCCGGCCGTCCTCAGAGATGGGGGGAGCTCCACCTACGGGCGGCCGCTGACGGTGCCGGATATTTTCCGCACCGAGGATGAAACGCCGCCCGCCATGCTCTCCGCGCCGGCCGTTCCGCCGGTGGAAGAGACGGAACCGGCCGCGTCGGGGAATACGCCGGAGAGCGCTCCGGTTTTGGCTGACGGCCCGGCGGTTTTCTGTCTGGGGGAGGCGTTTGCCACCTACATTATCGCCCAGCGGGGGGACGCGCTTTACTTCATCGACAAACACGCCGCTCATGAGCGGATTTTATACGACCGATTGAAAGCGGCCGAGCGGGCGGACGCCCAGCTCCTGCTGGAGCCGGTGTCGGTCTCCCTGTCCCGGGAGGAATACGCCGCTCTGCTTCCCGAGCTGGAAACGCTTGCCCGCGCGGGCTTCGAAATCGAGGATTTCGGCGGCCATACCGTGCTGGTACGGGCGGTCCCGATGCTGCTGACCGGGGACGACGCGGCCTCGCTGGTGCAGGAGATCGCGGGCGGACTGGCATCCGGCCGGCGGGAGATCACCACCGACAAGCTGGACTGGATTTATCATTCTTCCGCCTGCCGCGCCGCCGTGAAGGCGGGCGATTTCACCTCCCCGCAGGAGATGCAGGCGGTGGCGGAGCGGATCCTTCTTTCGGACGACGTGCGAACCTGCCCCCACGGCCGCCCCGTCTGCTTCGAGCTGACCCGCCGGGAGCTGGAAAAGCAGTTCGGCCGGGCGAAATAAATCCCCCCGGTTGAAAAGGCAAAGGAGAGAATCCGATCATGACTGACCCCAGGCCCCTCCTGCCGGTGATCGCCGGCCCGACCGCCTCCGGGAAAACCGGTTTGGCGGTGGAACTGGCGCTTCGGCTGAACGGCGAGGTGGTGTCCGCCGATTCCATGCAGGTGTATGACACCCTGCAAATCGGCACTGCCCGTCCCCGGCCGGAGGAGCTGCGGGGGGTACCCCACCATCTGCTTGGCTTCCTGCCGCTGTCTGAAGGCTACAGCGTCGCCCGGTATGCGGAGGACGCCCGCCGCGCGATCGCGGATATTCGCGGCAGGGGAAAGCTCCCCCTGCTCTGCGGCGGGACGGGACTGTATATCGACGCGGTGGCGGACAACCTTCAGTTTGCCGGAGAGGGGGGAGACCCCGCCCTGCGGGAGGAATTGAACCGCCGCGCCGATGCGGAGGGAACCGCACGGCTGCTCGGGGAGCTGCGGCATGTGGATCCCGAAACCGCCGGCCGGCTCCTTCCCACCGACCAGGGCCGGATTATCCGCGCGCTGGAGCTGTACCGAACCACCGGAATGACTATGAGCGAGCAGCTCCGCTTTTCCCGCAGCGTCCCGCCTCCTTTTGAGACGCGGATGCTGGTGCTGGACAGCCGGGACCGCGCTTTTCTTTACGACCGCATCAACCGTCGGGTGGACGGGATGCTGGCGGAGGGACTTCTGGCTGAGGCGGAACAGGCGCTGGCCGCGCCGACCGCGCCGACCGCCCTGCAGGCGATCGGCTACAAGGAACTCGCCCCCTATTTTGAGGGAAGGCTTTCCCTGCCGGAAGCGGTGGAAAACCTGAAACAGGCGACCCGCCGCTACGCCAAGCGGCAGTTGAGCTGGTTCCGCCGCCGGAAGGACGCGCGGTTCCTGTATATCGATGACTACGCGTCGCCGGAAGCGTTGGCTGACGCGGCAGAAAACGCCTTGCTGCATCCCGCGCCGGACACATTGTAAGAAAGGAAGGAACGCCTATGGAGCCCTTTATCAAACGCATCGTGACCGTCGTGGTTTCCTTGTTCCTGATTACTTATGTGGGCTATCAGGCGTTTCAGGTGCTGTATAATCCGGTAAAAACCGAAACCGTATACAGCTACAGCGTGTATGACACGGTGGACGCCGAAGGGCTGACCATCCGGAACGAAACGAAAATCGCCGGTCCGGCGGACGGATTGAACGGCTTTTTGTATTATACCATCGAAAACGGGAACCGGGTCGCCAAGGGCGGCGAGATCGCCGAGGTGTTCCCCAGCGAGGCGGACGCGCTCGCCCAGCAGAAGCTGAATGAGTTGAACGAGGAAATCGAAACGCTGAAAGGAATCCAGCTTCAGGGAACGGCCAACCGGGTCAATCTGGACGTGATCGACAAACAGATCGACCAGTTGGTTGGGCAGATCGCGGAGGGAGTGAATTCCGCCTCTGCCGTGGGGCTGGAGAACTGGAAGACCCGTCTCCTTGCCCTGATGAACAAGCGGCAGATCACCATCGGCACGGTGGAGGACTTCAACGCCCGCCTCGCCGCCCTGAATGACGCGAAAGCCGAGCTGGAGGGCGCCTTTTCCAAAGCCTCCTCCTCCATCACCTCGCCGGACGCGGGGTATTTCGTCGGTATGGTGGACGGTTACGAGGATACGCTGAAGGTGGAGGATGCTCTCCTGCTGACGCCGGACAAGCTGAGGACGCTGATGGAAAACGGGCCGTCGGCGGACCAGAGCGGCTTTGTGGGCAAGGTTGTGCGGAATTATGAATGGTACTTCGCCTGTCTGGTCCCTGCGGAGGAGGCCGCGGATATCCGGATGGAGATGACGCCGACGCTGCTGTTCCCCTTTGTTACCAACGAAGCGGTTCCCGCCACCGTGGTGGCGACCAATCGGGATAAGGACGGAAACGTCGCTGTGATTTTTGAGTGCTCCATCATGTCGGGCGAGTTGTCCTCCATCCGGCAGGAGCCGGTGCAGATTCAGCTCGAACGGTTCGAAGGGCTTCGGGTGCCCAGCCGCTGCATTATCAAAAATGCGGAGGGGGAAAGCGGCGTATATGCGCTGGTGGGGGATACCTGCACCTTCCGCAAGGTGGAAATTCTGCATTCCGAGCCGGAATACGTCATCTGCAGGGAAACGGATGAGAGCGGTTATCTGAAGCTGTACGACGATATCATTGTCGAAGGGAAGGGCCTGTATGATGGAAAGACCGTACGATGATATCCGCGAGAATTTAAAGCGGATTGAGGATACGATGGCGGAAGCGGCGCTCGCCTCCGGCCGTCGGCCGGAAGAGGTGCGTCTGCTCGGCGTTACCAAAACCGTGCCGCCCGACCGGATCAACGCCGCGCTGGAGGCCGGCGTCCGCGGAATTGGGGAAAACCGGGTTCAGGAGTTTCTGGGCAAAAGGGAAGCGCTTCGTCTGGATGGGGTGGACGTACACCTCATCGGTCATCTGCAAACGAATAAAGTCCCGAAAATCGTAGGGCAGGTCGATATGATCGAGTCGGTGGACAGCGTTCATCTGGCGAAGGCCATCAGCGACGCGTCCGAAAAGTCCGGACGGATTACCGATGTGCTGGCCGAGGTCAATATCGGCCGGGAAGAGGCGAAGTCGGGGGTACTTTCCGAAAATCTGGAAGAGCTTCTGGCGGAAATCGGCGGGTTTTCCGGCATCCGGGTGCGGGGATTGATGACCGTGCCGCCGATTCTGGAGACTGAGGCGGAAAAACGCGCGATTTTTTCCCGGATGTACAAACTGTTTATTGACATCCGGGCGAAAAACATAGATAATGTTACTATGGATGTCTTGTCCATGGGGATGTCGGCGGATTACCGCGAAGCCATCCTCGAAGGCGCGACGCTGGTTCGGGTCGGGTCGGCATTGTTCGGCCGCCGTGTCTATCCGCCGCGCTGACGATTCCGGGGCTGCGGCGCATTTTATCCACCGGCTGCGGCCTGCTTCGGACGGCTCTCCCGTCCGTGGAAAATTCTTTCGTCTGTTAGCCGAAAGGGAAGAATAGAAAGAAGAATAGAAATAGGAAAGGAACGGTTTGAGACATGAGCTTTTTTGGAAAGATCAAGGATTTTATGAGCGATCCGGAAGAAGATGATTTTGAGGAAGAGGTTGACGACGGAATGGATTTCGTATCCAAGCCGGAGGAAACGCCTTCTGTCGATATGAGCGCGGAACCCGCGAAGCGGAGCAATAAGGTGGTCAATATCCATGCGACCGCCCAGCTTCAGGTCGTTCTGGTTAAGCCGGAGCGCTTTGACGACGCAAGTGCCGTGGCTGACCATCTGAATGCCAAGCGCACCGTGGTGCTCAACCTCGAAAGCGCCAACAAGGACGTAGCCCGCCGGATCCTGGATTTTCTGAGCGGCGTGGCCTATGCCAACGACGGCCAGATCAAGAAGGTGGCGAACTGCACCTTCATCATTACGCCGTACAACGTGGGGATTATGGGCGACCTGCTCGACGAGCTGGAGAATAATGGACTCTACTTCTAATCGAAAATCCAGAGCGGGTTCGTCGTCTTCCGGTGCGATCCGGACGGAGGACGAGCTTCTTCGCGCGGCGGTGCAGGACGCGCTTCGGTTGTGTGAACGGCGGAACGCCCCGCGCTTTCTGGGCTTTCTGGATGGTCGTCAGCGCGCCGCCGTGCAGGAACTTTTGTGTGCCGAGCGGGCGGACAACACCCGCTTCTTCGGCGGATATCCCGACGCGGAGCGGGTGTTTCTCGGCGTGTTCCCCGCATATATGGCGGAAGGAAACATCGACGGGGAGAAAACGGCCGCTGTTTTCCCGATTACGGCCTTGGGGTTCCGGTATCGGGCGCAGGCAAAGCTTACTCACCGGGACTTTCTCGGCACCCTTCTTTCCTGCGGGGTGAAGAGAGAGAAGGTGGGAGATATCCTTTGCGGGGAAGGGCTGGCAGTCGCGTTTCTGGACAGCGTTGTAGCCCGTTATCTCACCGGCCAGATTGAAAAGGTCGGCGGGGAAGGGGTGGCCCTTCTGCCGGATTACGATGGAGAGCTGCCGGGCTTCGGCGGCTTTCGGGAAATCCGGGACACGGTGGCCTCTCCCCGTCTGGACGCGGTGGTCAAGGTGGCCGCCGGTATTTCCAGAGAAGAGGCCGCCCGCCGCATCGAGGCGGGGCAGGTGTCGGTGAATCACCTTCCCTGCCTGTCGGTTTCGTCGCCGGTCAGGGAGAAGGATATTCTCTCTCTGCGGGGAACCGGCCGCTTTGTCGTGGATGAGCTGGGTCCGGTTTCCCGCAAGGGTCGTTTGTTTTTGACGCTGCGAAAATATCTGTAGGTTCTTCGGGACCTGCGCTCTATGAGAATTGCTGAATTGTAATGGAAAGGACGGTCTCCCGTATGCTTACTGCCAATGAAATTCGGAACGCCACCTTCAACAAGAGCATGGGCGGCTATAAAACGACGGAGGTTGAGGCGTTCCTCGACCAGTGCGCCGATACGGTGGCGGCCCTGACCTCCCAGAAGGCGGAGCTGGAAAAGAAGCTGGAGGTACTCGCCGACAAGCTGGTGGAATACCGCGAGGAGGAGGACAGTATCCGCACCGCTCTCCTCAGTGCACAGCGTCTGGGCGATACCGTGGTGCGGGAGGCCAATCACAAGGCCGGCCTGATTCTGGAAGACGCCAACATCAAAGCGGAAAAGATTGTGGAGACCGCGCAGAAGAATATTCAGGACGCGGAACGGGAATTTGAGCGGATTCGCCATGAAATCACCGCGTTCAAGGCGCGTATGCTCTCAATCTACCGCGAGCATCTTTCTCTGATCGACGTACTGCCGGAAGAACCGGCAGAAGAGCCGGCCGCACCGGAACCGACGGAGGAAGCCGTTTCGGCTTCGGCGGAGCCGGAAATCGCCCCGCAGGAGCCGGCGGAGGAACCGGCCTTTGAGCCGGTGGTGGAACCGGCGGCCGAGACGGAGGAACCGGTTCCGGCGGAGGAATCGGCTGCGCGCGGCGTGGTGCTGGACCTGCCGATTCTGAAGGACGAGGACGCGGCGCCGATGGAAACGGAAGAAGTGGAAGCAGTTCCGGCGGAACAGCCCGCGGAGTCCCGTTTCGGCGATCTGAAGTTCGGCGATGATTATGACATTTCCAAGGACAATGACGACGAGCCGGGCTTTTTCCGGCGTCGGAAATAGTCCATACATAGCGGCGGACGGGCCTGCTCCTGTCCGGCGTCTGTTCAGAGGACGGCGAACCGGTTGCTCGGCCCGCCGCCTTTGAATGTCCGGGGAAGAACGGCGCGTCGGTGCGTGCTTTGCCTATCCGGAGGACGGCCGCCCTGCTTTTGTCTGTTTTCGCCGCAAAAAACGGGCGAAGGCGATAAGACAATAAAACGATAAAGCAATAAAGCGGTAAGGCGGTAAGGCGGTAAAAGGGCAGGAGCGAAAAATTTTCCGCATTCGTCTGCGGCAGAAACGGGGCATCCTATGTATCAGGCTATTATTCTTCTTGTTTCGGCGGTGCTGATCGGGCTGGATCAGCTGACCAAATATCTGGCGGTCCTCCATCTGGAGGGACAGCCCGACTTTGCCATCATTCCCGGCGTACTGGAGCTGCATTTCCTGTATAATCCCGGAGTAGCCTTCGGTCTTTTCCCCAATAATCGCTGGATTTTTATCGTGCTGACCTCGGTGATGCTGGTTATCCTGCTGGCGGTACTACTGTCCGGGAAGTTCCGGCAGCAGAGATTGGTAACGTTCAGTGGCATTCTGATTATTGCCGGCGGCGTGGGGAACCTGATTGACCGGATTTTTCGGACCGAAGTAGTCGATTTTATTTATGTCAAAGCCATCCATTTTCCAGTCTTTAATCTGGCGGACTGCTTTGTGGTGGTCGGCGCCGCCCTGCTGCTGATTTTTTTCCTTTTTCTGTATACGGAGGAGCATTCGTCGGACAAAAAGGTCAAAGCGGGAGCCGCCGACGCGCCCTCTCCCTTAGAGGAAGCCGGCGCGGGAGAGTCCGTCCCGCCTTCCGGAGAGGGGGAAACGGCCGATGAAACAGGAACTGCTGACTCCGCTCCCGGAGAAGACGGGGGAGAGGCTGGACCGTTATCTCAGTGAAGCGCTGGACGCGCCGCGTTCTCAGGTTCAGGATTGGCTGGAACGGGGACGGGTTGAGGTGGGCGGAACGCCCCGTGCTAAAAATTACCGATTGCGGGACGGAGATATGGTTCGGGTGTTCATTCCCGACCCGATAGCGTATGAGGCGCAGGCGGAGAGGATTCCGTTGGATATCGTCTATGAGGACGACGATCTGCTGGTGGTGAACAAGCCGAAGGGAATGGTTGTTCATCCCGCCGCCGGAAATTATACCGGCACGCTGGTCAACGCTCTTCTCGCGCATTGCGGGGACAGCCTGTCCGGCATTAACGGTGTGATGCGTCCCGGCATCGTTCACCGGATCGACAAGGACACCAGCGGGCTCCTGATGGTGGCAAAAAACGATCTGGCCCATCGCTGTCTGGCAGAGCAGATCAAAGAGCACAGCTTCACCCGCATCTATGAAGCGGTGGTGGTTGGCCGGCTGCGGGACGACGCCGGAACGGTGGACGCGCCGATCGGCCGGCACCCCGTGCAGCGGAAAAAGATGGCCGTTACCGAAAAAAATTCCAAGCGGGCGGTGACCCATTACGAAGTGCTTGCCCGCTATCCGGGCTATACGCATATCCGCGTCCAACTGGAAACAGGCCGCACGCATCAGATTCGGGTGCATATGGCGTATCTGGGGCATCCCGTCGCCGGGGATACGGTGTATGGGGGAAGCCGTCAGCCGGCCGGATTGAACGGCCAGTGCCTGCATGCGCGGGTTATCGGTTTCCGCCACCCGCGGGACGGACGGTATGTGGAGTTGAACAGCCCGCTGCCGGATTATTTTACCGCATTCCTTCGCTCGCTGGGCGAGCCGGAGGCTTAGGACGATGAGGGGCCGCCCACGGAGGTTTCCTGTAAAAAATATAAACGTCAGGCGCTTTTCATCTCTGCGATTCCGCAATGCAAGGCCGCCGGAAAGGCAATGAATTTATGGATTCTTTGAAACGCAGCCCCGATCGCTTGTTTGACGGCATCCTGTTGCTGTCCGATTTGGACGGTACACTGCTTAATCGGAAAAAGACGATTCCGGAACGGAATTTGGAAGCGATCCGACGCTTTACCGCGCGGGGCGGCCGCTTTACGATTGCGACCGGCCGCTGTCCCCGTTCCGCCGAGCGGATTGCCGAAGCCGCCGGGGTGAATTCTCCGGTGGTGACGCTCAACGGGGCCGTAGTTTACGATTTTCAGGCGGATCGGGCCGCCAGTCAGGTGGTTCTGCCGAGTTCTTATCCGGAGATCGTGCGTCGGGTCCATGCGGCGTTTCCCCATATTGGTGTTCAGGTCTATATCGGTTCCTGGATTTATGTCGCCAATACCGACCCGATTGTGGAGCGGTTGTTCCGGCTGGAGCATACCGAACGGTATCGGCGGGCTGTTTCGATGGATGCGTTGCCGGCAGAGGCCAACAAGGTTCTGTTTGGCGGGCATAACGAGGAGCTGCAGAAGGTCCGTGCTTTCCTTGAGGGAGCATTGCATGGAATGTACGGGATGTTTACCGAAGACGTTTATTATGAGCTGCTGCCCAACCACACCAATAAGGGAACCGGCGTGCGTTCGGTGGTGGAGGTCTGCGGCGTGGATCCGGCCAATGTTGCAGCGGTCGGAGACTATTATAACGATGTGGATATGCTGAAGACCGTCGCCTATCCCATTGTCGCGGGGAACGCCCCGGACGATGTGAAAATGTTCGCCCGGTTTATCACCGGCGACTGTGATGACGGTGTGGTAGCGGATGCGATCGAGCATCTGGAGCAGCGCCTGACCGCGTATGGGCGGCTGTAATACGAGCTGCGTTACTCTATAGGAATCAAAAAGCACTCAGACGAAAAGCCTTGGTTTTTCGTCTGAGTGCTTTTTATACGACAGTGCGGAGATGTTTCTTTACGGTTCGGAAATCATTTCCCCGTGTTTTGAGCCTTTTCCGCCGCGTTTTTCTGCGCCTTGATGACCTTCAGGCGGGAGAAATCCTCCCGCTCCTTTTCCTCCAGCGAGTCAGTGATGTATTTTACGGTAGAGGTATACCGGGGGATGATGATGTTTTTCAGCGCGTTGGCCCGCTTCTGGGTTTTGTTGACGGCGGTCGCCAGCCGATAGACGCTGTTTTCCACCTCCGCCAGTTCGGCGGTCAGCTTTTTTACCCGGTCAAATTTGATGTACGCCTCGTCCACCAGCGAGCTGGAATACATAAAGCCGTAGGAGAGATCCAACGGTTCCGGATCCAGCGAGACCAGAGGGATTTCCACCCCCATGACGCTGCGGGTTTTCAGGGTGAGCCCATCCTCAAGCGGAACCGACGCGGCGATGTCGCTGCAGATACCGTGGGCCACGTTGGCCTGCTGAAGGGCAAGGTACGCCTGTTCATAGCAGGAATCAATCTGGGACTGGATGGATTCGGCGCGGTCGATCAGTGCCATCATTTCGCGGACGATAATATTCCGCTTGCGGTCCAGCAGTTCAAAGCCGACTTTGGCGAGGTTCAGCGTCTTTTTTGCATTGATTAGGTTGCCTTTGGTGGGAAATACCTGTTCCGCCAAGAGTCTTCACCGCCCTTTCATGGGTATGCGTCCTTGTCTTCCTCCCTGAGAAAGCGCCCTTTTACGCTACCGGAGGTTGTGCCGGTTTAAGCGCTTCCTCCGGATGATAATGCTCCGCGAGCATCTTATCATCGATTCGGTCCAGTTCTTCTCTGGGCAGGGAGGAGAGGAGCTTCCAGCCGAGGTCTAGGGTCTGATCGATGGTGCGGTTTTCATGGAAACCTTGGTTAATGTAATACTGGTCGAACATCCTGCCGAATTCCAGCAGCTTTTTATCGCCCGGGGACAATTCCTCCTCGCCGATAACCGAGGCGAGGGAACGGGCGTCCTGCACCCGGGCATAGCAGGCGAACAGCTGATTGGCCACAGCGGAATGGTCCGCGCGGGTGAAGCCCTCGCCGATGCCGTCCTTCATCAGGCGGGAGAGGGAGGGGAGAGCGGAGACCGGCGGATATACGCCGCTGGTGTCCAGCGCGCGGTCCAGCACGATCTGCCCCTCGGTGATATAACCGGTCAGGTCGGGCACCGGATGGGTAATGTCATCGTTCGGCATGGTCAGGATCGGAATCTGGGTGACCGAGCCTTTGCTTCCTTTAATCATCCCGGCCCGTTCGTACAGGGAGGCAAGATTGGAATACAGATAGCCGGGGTATCCCTTCCGGCCCGGAATCTCCCCCTTGGAGGAGGAGAATTCCCGCAGCGCCTCGGCGTAGGACGTCATATCGGTCATGATGACCAGAATATGCATTCCCCGGTCAAAGGCCAGATACTCCGCCGCGGTCAGAGCGCATTGCGGGGTGAGAATCCGTTCAATGATCGGATCGTTGGAGAGGTTGAGGAACATGACCACCCGGCTGAGAACGCCGCTTTCCTCAAAGCTGCGGCGGAAATAATCGGCCACATCGTTGGTCACGCCCATCGCGGCGAAAACGATGGCGAAGTCCCCGCCTTCCTCGTCCGAAATTTTTGCCTGTCGGACAATCTGAGCCGCCAGTTCGTTATGCTTCATGCCCGAGCCGGAAAAAATCGGCAGCTTTTGTCCCCGGATCAAGGTCATCAGGCAGTCGATGGAGGAGATGCCGGTCTCAATGAAATTCCGGGGATACACCCGGGAGACTGGGTTGATTGCCGAGCCGTTGATATCCCGCCGGGTTTCGGGAAAAATCTCCCCGAGTCCGTCCGCCGGGCGGCCCGCTCCGTCAAAAATCCGTCCGAGCAGTTCAGGAGACAGGGACATCTCAACCGGGCGGCCAAGCAGGCGAGTGCGGGTGTTGTCCAGTGAAATGCCGTTGGTGCCTTCAAACACCTGAATGACCGCGCGTTCGCCCTGCAGTTCCACGATCCGTCCGTCCCGGGTAGTGCCGTCGTCCAGCCGGATCGTGACGGTTTCCTCAAAAGAAGCGTCTTTTACCCCGTCGATCACAATCAGGGAGCCGTTGATTTCTTTTACGCCAATATATTCAATAATCATATGAGCAGGCCTCCGTTTCTCCGCCGAGGCGGTGAGGAGCGGCTTCGCCGCCTTCGGAAAATGGGGAACGATCCCGTGAAATCCAATCGCCGTTCGCTGTGGGACCCGCCCAATGGCGCATTCCGCGGGACAGTGGGATGTTATTTATCGAGCTTCCGAAGCGTGTCGTCAATCTTCTGGATATAGCCGTCCAGCAGCTCGGTCTGGTCGTTCGGCACGTCGTATTTGATGCGGACCATCTCGTCGAACAGGCCGGTCGCCGTGATCTGGGACAGCGGGATCGACCTTGCCACCAGCGTCTGCGCGGTCTGGTAAAGATGCAGGATAACCCGCATCATTTTAAGCTGTTTTTCCAGCGGGACATAGGTGTCGTCTTTGTGATAGGCGTTCTGCTGGAGGAAGCCGACGCGGATAACGCGGGCGATCTCGATCACCAGCTTCTGGTCGTCGGGCAGCACGTCCGCGCCGATCAGCTTGACAATTTCCATCAGCTGGTTCTCCTCCTGCAGCAGCCGCGCCAACTGGGAGCGGCAGGAGATGAAATCGGCCCCGACGTTCTTTTCATACCAGGCGGACAGGTCGCCCAGATACTCGCTGTAGCTGGTCGTCCAGTTGATGGCGGGATAATGCCGGGCGTAGGCGAGGGCTTTGTCCAGCGCCCAGAAACAGCGGGTAAACCGCTTGGTGTTCTGGGTAACCGGCTCAGAAAAGTCGCTGCCCTGCGGGGAAACGGCGCCGATGATGGTGACGCTGCCGGTTTCCCCGCCCAGAGATTCCACCATGCCGGCCCGTTCGTAGAATTCGGACAGACGGGAGGGGAGATAGGCCGGGAAGCCTTCCTCAGCGGGCATTTCTTCCAGCCGGCCGGAGATTTCGCGGAGCGCTTCCGCCCAGCGGGAGGTGGAATCCGCCATGATCGCCACATGATACCCCATGTCGCGGTAATATTCGGCCAGAGTGATACCGGTGTAGATCGACGCCTCGCGGGCCGCCACCGGCATGTTGGAGGTGTTGGCGATCAGCGCGGTGCGGTCGGTCATCGGCCGGCCGGATTTCGGGTCGATCAGACTGGTGAATTCCTCCAGCACCTGAGACATTTCGTTGCCGCGTTCGCCGCAGCCGATATAAACAATGATGTCCGCGTCGCACCATTTGGCCAGTTGGTGCTGGGTCATGGTTTTGCCGGTGCCGAACCCGCCCGGAATGGCGGCGGTGCCGCCCTTGGCGATGGGGAACAGCGAGTCAATCACCCGCTGGCCGGTAATCAGCGGGGTATCGGCGTACAGCCGCCGCCCTACCGGCCGGGGGGTACGGATCGGCCATTTCTGGCAGAGGGTAAGCTCATGCAGGCCGCCCTTGTCGTCCTTCAGGGTAACAACCGGATCGTTTACCCGGTATTTTCCGTCCGGCTTCACCGCTTCCACCGTCCCCGACAGGAAGGGCGGAAGCATACAGCGGTGCTCGATGATGGGCGTTTCGGGACAGACGGCATACACCGTCCCCGGCAGGAGCCGGTCCCCGGGCCGAACGGTTACGCGGACGTCCCACTCCCGCTCTTCGTCCAGCGCGGAAACGCGGACGCCGCGGGTGATAAAGTCGCCGGCCTGCGCTTCAATCGCCTTCAAAGGGCGTTCAATACCGTCGAATATGTTGTCGAGAATGCCGGGGCCAAGGGTGGCGCAGAGCGGCCCGCCGGTGCCGGTCACCTCTTCGCCGGGACGAAGCCCGGTGGTGTTTTCGTAAACCTGAATGGTGGTTTCCCGGTCGTTGATGCCGATGACCTCGCCGACCAGCCGGTCATGCCCGACCAGAACCATCTCCATCATGGAAAAGCCGGTATTCCCCAGCAGGGTAATAACCGGGCCGTTAATCCCGTAAATGCGGTTTGCCTTCCTTTGATTCATACGCTTCCACTCCGTTACTGTTTGATGGAGAGCCGCCGTCCCTCCGGGAACTCTTTCCCGAAAGGAATACGGGCAGTCAGCCGACGGTGAGACCCGACGTTCGGACAAATTCGTCCCGCTGGAGCTTTAACCGGCTGTCGAGCGTATCGTCCGCAATCAGTCCGGCGGCGCTGTTTTCTCCGCGGAGCCCCCCGAGACGGATATCGTCGGCGGTCTCCATCCGGCTGCCGGACGGACAAAGGGAAGAAAGGGAGGCGATCAGGGGTTCGTCCCGCACGGCAACGGTGTACACGGTACCCTCGGCGGGCAAAAAGGCGGCCGCTTCCGTCAGACGCTCCTGCATCCATTCCCGATACGCGGGCGTTGAGGCAAAGGCGGTGATTTTCTCCTCCGCGCGGGCGAATACCTCGTCCATGATCTGGCGGCGATGTTCCAGCAGCTTTTTTCGTTCCGCCAGATCCCGGCGGGAAATCTCCCGGATTCCCTCGCTTCGGATACTGGAATTTTCCTTCTGAATCAGCTGATAAACGTCGGCCAGAACATCCTGTTCCGCCTTGAGCAGCCGCTGAGACTTGAAATCCTCGGTTTCCCGGTGGATTTTGTCCCGCTGCTCTTCCGCGTAGGAGGTGATGGCCTGCACAAATTTGCTGATTTTTTCTTCACTGTTTGCCATAGCGGTTATCACGCCTTTCCAGCATAAGAAAGTGTTCTGTCAGCCCATCCGCCGGGAAGCCGGCGGATGGAAGGAGCGGATAGACGGAGATTCAGAGAACCATGAGAACCATGAGAATCATGAAAGTCATGAAAATCAAGAGAAAAAAGGATAAAGAAAATCAAATTTTAATCCCGATCGCTTCCCGTACATACCGGGTGATGGAATCCTTGGCCCGCCCGTTTCCATGACGGTCGGGGATTTCCACAATCAGAGGACGGGAGCGGTTGAGTTTCAGGTCGTCGACCAGTTCGGGGCAGAGACGAACCAGATGCTCGGTCATCAGGATAACGGCGACGTCCTCCCGCCGCATGGCGCTTTCCAGTGCTTCCCGGATCTCGTCCTGTTCGTGAACCACCACGCCGTCAATACCGGCCAGGCGCATACCGACCTGAGTATCTACATTATCGCTGATAAGATAAAAACGCATAACCGTCGCCTGCTTTCGGGTAGAGTTCGGGCAGAGATAAAGACAACGTGTTCCCGCCTTTTCGCGGGAAGGTCCGCCGCCGGAAAAGGCGGGTACAGAAGGAGTGCGGGCGGCCCTGCAGACAGATGCCGTTTGGGAGAAATGCGTATGCATTTCTCACCTTCCCGCCTTTTCGCGGGAAGGTTCGCCGCCGGAAAAGGCAGATATAGAAGGAGTGCAGGCGGCGCTACATGATAAGAATCATGATGGCGATCAGAAGGCCGTACAGACCAAAGCCTTCGCCCAGGGCGACAAAGATGATCGATTTGCCGAAGGATTTGGGATCTTCCGCAGTCGCGCCGATTGCCGCCGGAGCACCGGCCGCCACCGCGATACCGCCGCCAATGCCGGCCAACCCGACCGCCAGCGCCGCGCCGATGTAAGCGAAGCCCTTGGAGCTGTCCGCCGCCGTCTGTTCAGACTGGGAGGCGGTTTCTTCCGGAGCGTTGGTTTCCCCGGCGGCCGCCGCTCCCACCGGAAGGACGCAGGTCAGCGCCATGATCGCTGCGACCGACAGAAAATGGACAGCCAGCGCTTTTTTAGCCGGAGTGCCCCGCTTGACAAGAACAACCGAGATTACTACGGAGAGAATCAGAAGAGCGGCGGGAATCAGCAAATAGAGAAGATTCATAACAGTTACCTCCTAAAATTCATCCGGCCGCGTTTCGCGGTCCGGGGACTGACCTGTCACGGACGGACATGGGAAAATTTCCTATGTTTTGGCGGCGTTCCAGCCGCAGGGAAAACAGAATGCCGTCGCTGTTATTTGTCGGTAAACACCTTGTCGCCCGCCGTCGCATCCAGCGGCTTGAAAGCGCGTCCGTCGCCGTTGTAATACCGGCTGAACATTTCATAAAATTCGAGACGGAGAACCTGAATAGCAACCAGCAGTGCCTCCATACACATAACCAGCGCGTTGCCGAAGATTACGATGACAACGTAAGCAATTCCGCCGGCGAGTTCCGCCAGAGTAAAGACCGCCATCATCATACCGGCGTGGATCAGCACAAACGCTCCGACCCGGAGAAAGGACATGGTATTGGACAGGTAGGAGAGCATCAGCTCAAACATCTCAAAGAAGTTCTGAACAATGAATCCGCCCCAGCTTTCCGGTTTCCAGTCCGGTTCGCGCGCCATGAGCTTGCCCAGCGGCTCCCGCAGGAACATCAGAATCAGGGGAAGAACAATCAGCGTCAGCACATAGGGCAGGGTAACGATCTTCACGTTCAGCAGCAGCTGCGCTCCAAAGCCAAACACCAGCGAGGAGTAGAAGACAAGCCCGACGATACCGTTGGGGCCGAAGACCCCGCTTTCATAATCCCGCCGCCGCAGGCTGGAGAAGATGTTCAGGCACATGGCCAGAACGATCAGGACCAGCCCGATCACCACCGAAGCCAGAATGATGCGCATGGCCCAGGAGGAATTCATGACCTCGATCGGCTTTTCTTCCAGCCCGAACAGGGTGTGATACAGCGGATCGAGCGCATGCTCAAAGCCGAAAACCGAGCCGTAGACCAGCCCGAAAAAGGCGGAGGAAATGCCGCAGGGAAGGAGAATCTTCCCGATCGGCATCTTTTTGAGCTTCCACATCAGCCAGCCGATCAGCGCCACCAGCAGGCCCTGACCCAGATCGCCGAACATTACGCCGAACAGCAGGGTATAGGTGACCGCCACAAAAGCCGTCGGGTCGATTTCGCTGTACCGGGGCAGCCCGTACATGTCCACAAAGAATTCAAAGGGCTTGAAAGGTCCGGCGTTCCGAAGCTTGACCGGCGGGGTGTGGTGAATGTCGTTCCCCGCCTTTTCAATGGTGTATTCAATCCCTTCCACTGCGTCCAGAGCAAGCCGGAATTTCTTTTCTTCCCGGCTGGGAATCCAGCCGGTGAGGATAAATTTGTCGTTGTACCGGGCCGCGAACCGGCGGGCGCTGAAGTAATAGTTCAGCTGCTTGAGCTGGGAATACACCCGCAGACAGTCGCTGCGCTCCTCCAGCCAGATATCCGCAATCTGCTTATCCAGAACGGCCAGTTGTTCCTCCGTCTGCCGTTTGTCTTCCTTCAGATAGGCGACGATTTCGTCCGGCTTGCCGACGGCCGCCGGAATTCGCAGCCGTTCAAAGTACAGGCTGGAGAAGATCCTGTCCACCTCCGGCGCCAGATCGATCGGCGCGAAATACACGCCCCAGTAATACCCCGCGTCGCTCGCGCCGGGAAAGAACAGGACGAAGGGATTGGCGTTATACAGCTTCAGCTTTTCATAGCTGTCCTTCGGAAGACGGCCGAACCGTACCTTGATGGTGGTACAGGACAGGATGTCGTCCAGCCGGATATCCAACCCTTGAAAATGTTCAAACTGTTCACAGTCTTTGTTGATCGATTCGGCGCGGACGGAGAGCAGACCGCGCTGGCGGGTTAATTCCGTCACCCGCTGCGAAAAATGATCGACATACTGAAAAAGCGCTTCTTTGTCGACAGACGGGCTGATATCCGCCGGGATATCGTCCTGTTCGCCGCCGACCCGGGACATGGCGGCTTCCAGCCGGTTCAGGGGATCGGTATAGGGGTTTTCCTCCTGAATCGGGGAGAAATCGTGGGTATCGGAAAAAAACGAGAGCGCGTCATCCGGCTGGGCAATGCCGGTTTTTCCGCAGGCAATCAACGCCTGATCCAGAAAATTCATGTGGCCGATGATATTCACCAGCTTCATTTTCGCTACAGCCAACGCCTATCACCTCCTCTGTTTATTGTTCGTTCGCCAACACAAGCATTGGCCGGATTTGTTCGGGTTCCAAACCGTAGCGGACGCCTTCGATGATATTGATGATATCGTCAACCTCCACATCGGTGATGATGATGTAAGACAGCAGCACCGCCATGGGATGGATGGAATAATGAATATGCCGGCGTGCGTTAAAGTAGGGGGCGCGGTGATCCAGATCATGAACAAAACCGCGCTGCGTCTCCGGAATCCGTTTTGCCAGCCCGGTGGAAAGGAAAAGCTCCAGCACCGCGTCGGCAGTAGGCGCCTGCACCATCTCCTCGATGATTTTTGGGGAAAGGCAGCGCCCGTTCGGCAGCAGATTGGCGCGAATGAAATCCGGCTCTGCGTTGAAATATCGTTTCAGCCGCAGGATACGGGTTACGTTCTGCATATCGACCTGCGCGCCGTAGAGGTTGGTCAACTCTTCCCGCAGTGCTCCGTGGGTCTGGTCGATCAGGCTGTACATGCCTTTCGCCAGATGGCTGAAAAGGGCGTTTTCGATTTCCGTCAGACGGATCCGTCCGTCCTCTTTCGGCGAAAAGGCGGCGAGGATGTCGTAATACCGGGTGTGGGACAGCGCGTCCAGCAGTTCGGCAAAAGAGGAGCTGTGGCTCATTTTTACCAGATCAAGACGGGTGTGGCTGGCAAAATACATCGGCATGGAAAAGAAAAATTCACTGGTATGTCCCGCGCTCATATACCGCAGGCAGGAGATGATCTGTTCAATTTCAATCCGTTCCAGCAGGTACTGCGGAAGCTGTGCGGCCATCGTCATATCGTACCGCCCCAGAGAGGCATAGTCGTTGAACGCCTTGCGGCGGATCAGCATCTCCAGATGACCGCGGTGAATGGTGGATTCGTTGATTTCAGAGAGCACCGACGCATAGGCGGTGTTGTTCTTCAGATACGCGGCAATTTCACTCACGCTGTGGCAATGAAGAAGTTCGCTGAAATCCCGCACCTTCAGGGAGTTGCCGTACATCGCCCGGGCCTTGGCCAGAACGACGTTGGAAGAAAAGGGGGAAGTAAACTTCACGTTGGATCACGCCTTTCCGGCCGTCGTCCGCTGTCCGCCGGCCCGCGCTCGGGATTTTTACGCCATTTTCTTACCGTACAGGGCTGCACGGCGTTATCGGGAGGGCTCCAGAGAACCGGAAGACGCCGGGGCAGACGGTTCGTCCGCCGTGCGGGCGGTGACGGCCGCTACAATCGTCCGGACCCATTCGTCCCCCCGTTCGGCGTACAGCGCGTCCATCCGGCGCAGTTCTTCGTCATACCGCGTCCGGGTCTTTTCCCATTCCTGTTCCGCGAGCTTTTGTTCCGTTTCCCGGTTGATTTGGATGCGGTACCGGGCGCGGGACAGGTAATCCTCCCGGAGCTGCGCGGCCTTTTCATTGATTTCCCTTTCGGACGCCGCTTTTTCCCGCTGCGCGGCCTCGGTGATTTCCCGCGCCTTCTTATCCATGTCAATGATCCGCCGGATCATATCTTCCATGAATTACCGCCTCCTGTTTATAATGCTAGGACGGGGAGAACGGCTGGCCGTTCTCCCCGTAATCCGCCTTGGAATAAGGACGGATAAAACCTTATCCAGCTTTAGTATATACTCCAAAAATGCAATTTACAAGGAGGAAAAATGCAGAAAGAAATGGCAAAGTGGGAAATCCTTTTGTCAGTTTTTCAAGCTTTGCATCGGCGCGGGGATTCGTCCGCCGCGGCGGATGAATTTCACCGGGGACCAGATGTTCAGCGGCATCACCGGCCCGCCGCCGAGCAGTCCGCCGAAGGAAAGCTCTTCTCCCACGCCCTTGCCGATCGCGGGAATTACCCGCACAGCGGTGGTTTTGGAGTTTACCATGCCGATCGCGGCTTCATCCGCGATGATGGCGGCGATCACCTCGGCCGGGGTATCGCCGGGGATGTTAATCATATCCAGTCCGACCGAGCAGACGGCGGTCATCGCCTCCAGCTTTTCCAGCCGCAGGCAGCCGCAGCGGGCCGCGTCGATCATGCCGGCGTCCTCGGTCACGGGGATGAACGCGCCGGACAGCCCGCCCACATGGGAGGAGGCCATCACGCCGCCTTTCTTTACCGCGTCGTTCAGCAGGGCAAGGGCCGCCGTAGTGCCGTGAGCGCCGCAGCATTCCAGCCCCATCTCTTCCAGAATATGCGCCACCGAATCGCCGACCGCCGGCGTGGGGGCGAGGGAAAGATCCACAATGCCGAAGGGCACGCCCAGCCGCCGGGAAGCTTCTCTGGCAACCAGCTGGCCCATACGGGTGATTTTAAAGGCGGTCTTTTTAATGATGTCGGCCACTTCGGTCAGATCGTGGTCGTCTCCGGCCTTGGCCAGCGCGGCACGGACTACGCCCGGCCCCGAAACGCCGACGTTGATAACGCAGTCCGGTTCCCCCGCGCCGTGGAACGCTCCCGCCATGAAGGGGTTGTCCTCCGGCGCGTTGCAGAAAACGACCAGCTTGGCGCAGCCGATGCAGTCCCGGTCGGCCGTCCGTTCCGCGGTGCGGCGAACGGTTTCGCCCATCAGTCCAACCGCGTCCATGTTGATGCCCGCTTTAGTGGAACCGATGTTGACGGAGGAGCAGACATGGTCGGTAACCGCCAGCGCTTCCGGGATGCTTTCAATCAGTTCCCGGTCTCCGGGGGAGAAGCCCTTCTGTACCAATGCGGAATACCCGCCGATAAAATTCACCCCACAGGTCCGCGCCGCCTTTTCCAGCGTAACGGCCAGTTTAACCGGGTCTTTTTTTTCACAGGCGGCGAGGATCATGGCGATGGGGGTAACGGAAATCCGCTTGTTAATGATCGGAATACCGTATTCTTTTTCGATCGCTTCGCCGGTACGGACAAGGTTCTTCGCGTATCGGGTGATCTTATCATATACGCGCGCGCAGGTTTTATCCATATCGCTGTCGCAGCAGTCGAGCAGGGAAATCCCCATGGTGATGGTGCGCACATCCAGGTTTTCATCCTGGATCATGGTGATGGTTTCCAGGATGTCTTTGGTATTAATCACGGTTTCAGCCATTCCTTTCGGGGCGGCGCGGCGCGCCGGTTAATGAACGGGATCAGATCCGATGCATGGAATTGAAGATATCTTCATGCATGGCGTGGACCGACAGGCCCATTTCCTTTCCCAGCGCGTCCAGCGCATCGCTGAACTGGGTGAAGGGAATGTCGCTTTTGGAGATATCCACCATCATAATCATGACGAACATGTCCTGCAGGATGGACTGGGTCACTTCGGATACATTGATGTTGTGTTCCGCGCAGGCGGCGGAGATTTTGGCGAGGATACCCACCGTATCCTTGCCGATCACAGTGATAACAGCGCGCATGGCGTCGGCCTCCCAAGAATAAAATTTCCGGTAGAAAATATGGTATTTATTTTAGCACATTTGCGGGAGAATGCAAAGCCGCATTCGAAAGGAATTCAGGAAAAGAAGCAAATCCCTCGATTGTGCCGAAGTTTTTTCTTCGCCAGAGAAAATTTTATGGTATAATGCCGTTTGGAAAAACGCCGACAGGCATTTCTCAACAGTGCCGCCGGGAAAGATTGGTATAGAACCCGACTGGGCGGCACGATGGTATAATGCCGTTTGGGAGAAATCCCGGCGGATCGTTTTTGGAGATACGGAAAGGAAGAGGTTGACTATGCCCTCTGTAAGCGCGTTGGAAAAGAAAAGCTTTATCGATTTTCATACCCATACCGTCTGGTCGCCGGATTCGGAAGCGCCGATGGCGGCTATGTGCGCCGCCGCCGAGCGAGCCGGGCTGTACGCCATGGCGGTTACCGACCATGTGGAGATGTCCGCCTACCGGGAGGATGGATACGATAAGGCGCTGGCGGGCTCGTATCGTGAAGCGGGGGAAATGCAGGCGCGTTGCGCCGGCCGGCTTCGTATCGCCCGCGGGGTGGAACTGGGGGAGCCGCTGCAGGGACTCGAGCTGACCGAACAGCTTCTGGCGGATTACGATTTTGATTTTGTAATCGGTTCGCTGCATAACCTGAAAAATGAACAGGATTTTTATTTCATGGATTTTGAGGGGCGGGATATTCTCCCCCTGCTGGACCGGTATTTTGTCGAGGTGCTGGAAATGGTTCGTTGGGGACGCTTCCACACCCTCGCCCACCTGACGTATCCCTTCCGTTACTTTCCGTCGGAGAGGCGGCCGGCGGATTACCGGCGCTGGCGGGAACCGATTGACGAAATCCTCCGTACCGTGGCGGAGAAGGGATTGGCGCTGGAAATCAACGTGTCGGGTCTTCGTCAGCCGATCGGGAAAACGCTGCCTGACCTGCCGCTGATCCGCCGCTTCCGCGAGTTGGGAGGCGAGCTGATTACGGTCGGCTCGGACGCGCATCGGCCGGAGGATATCGCCCGGCCAATCGGGGATGGGCTGACCATAGCGAAAGAAGCCGGCTTCCGGTATGTCGCCGCGTTCTTCGGCGGCCGTCCGGAACTGCTTCCAATTGGTTGATTCCTCTGGACGAATGTGCTATGATAATCTCGTTTCCCGCTTTTTTCAGAAGGCCTGACAAGGGGCGGGGAGAAATTCAGAAAAGAAAAGGAGCGATTGACATGGACAAATTGCTGAAGCTTCTGGACACCAATGCCCGCATGAGCAATGCGGAACTGGCCGTGGTGCTGGGAAGTACGGAGGAAGCCGTCGCAGCACGGATCGCCGAGCTGGAACGCAGCGGCGTCATCCGCTCCTATAAAGCGGTGATCGATTGGGAACGGACCGACCGGCCTTACGTCACCGCGCTGATTGAACTGCGGGTTACCCCCAAGCGGGATCTCGGCTTTGAGGGGATTGCGGAGCAGGTGATGCAGTTCGACGAAGTAGAGAGCGTTTATCTGATGTCGGGCGGCTATGACCTGTCGGTGACCGTGACCGGCCACACCTTCAAAGAGGTGGCGATGTTTGTCGCCAAGCGGCTTTCCACTCTGGATTCGGTGGTTTCCACCGCGACCCACTTTGTTCTCCGGCGGTATAAGGACGATGGCGTTCTCTTTCTGGGGGAGAAGAAAGACGAGAGGAGCCCGGGAATCCAATGAGCTATGAAATCCGACTGAACCGGACGCTGGAACAGCTCAAACCTTCCGGCATCCGGCGGTTTTTTGATATTGCGAGCGAGATGGAGGATGTGATCTCCCTTTCCATCGGCGAGCCGGATTTCTCCACCCCCTGGCATATCCGGGAGGAGGGCATCCGTTCGCTGGAGGGCGGGAAAACCTGGTATTCCCCCAACGCGGGCCTGCTGAAACTGCGGGAGAGCATCGCGGGATATGTTTCCCGTCATAATGGGCTGGAATACGACCCGAAAGGGGAAATTCTGGTTACGGTGGGCGGCAGTGAGGCCATTGATCTCGGCCTGCGCGCCCTGATTAATCCGGGGGACGAGGTGCTGATTCCGGAACCCAGCTTTGTCTGCTATCGTCCGTTGGTGGAGATGGCGGGCGGCGTCCCGGTTTCGATCGTCACCCGGGCGGAGGACGCGTTCCGCCTGACGCCGGAAGCTCTGCGGAAGGCCCTTACCCCCAACGCCCGTCTGCTGATCCTGCCCTATCCCAACAATCCCACCGGGGGCGTGATGCGGCGGGAGCATCTGGAGGCGCTCTGTGAGGTGATTCGGGAGACCGGCCTCTTTGTCCTTTCAGATGAAATTTACGGCGAGCTGACCTATGGGGAGCGGGAGCATGTGAGCGTTGCCTCCCTGCCGGGGATGCAGGAACGCACCATGCTGATCAGCGGCTTTTCCAAGGCGTTTGCCATGACCGGCTGGCGGCTGGGCTATGCCTGCGGTCCCCGGACGCTGATGAAGCAGGTGGTCAAGCTCCACCAGTACGCGCTGATGTGCGCGCCCACCACCGCACAGTACGCCGCGATCGAGGCGATGGATAACGGCGACGAGGACGTGGCGGATATGCGGGCGGAATACGATATCCGCCGCCGGTATATCGTGGACCGGCTGAACAATATGGGGTTGCCCTGCTTTGAGCCGGAGGGCGCCTTTTATGTGTTTCCGTCGATAGCGGTCACCGGTATGTCGTCGGAGGAATTCTGTCAGGCTCTGCTGATGGAGAAGCATATCGCGGTGGTCCCGGGAACGGCCTTCGGCGACTGCGGTGAGGGCTTCGTCCGGATATCCTACTGCTATTCCCTGAAACATATCACCGAAGCGATGAACCGTCTGGAGGAATTTCTGAAGGAGCATACGCCCGGCGGCGAGGCGAGGTAACATCCCGCGCCCGATTGGCGCGGCGGAAAGGGAGGAAACCGGATGAACCATGTGACGGCGAGCGCGCCGGCCAAGATCAATCTGACGCTGGATATTGCCGGCCGGCGGGACGACGGCTATCACCTTGTTCATACCGTCATGCAGGCGTTGGACCTCCGGGAGACGGTCGCCGTCTGGGAGGAAAAAGAACCCGGCATTTTCCTTTCCGTTGTCGGAGCGGATCTCCCCGCAGACGAACGCAACACCGCCTGGAAAGCGGCGGAGGTATTCCGGAAGGCTGTCGGCCTGCCGCAAAGCGGAATCGGCATCCGGGTACACAAGCGCGTTCCCATGGGCGCCGGACTGGCCGGAGGAAGCGCCGACGCCGCCGCCGTGTTGGCCGCTATGAATGAGCTGACAGGGGCGCGTCTCCGCCCCGACGAGCTGTGCGGGCTCGGCGCGCAGGTGGGGGCGGACGTTCCCTTTTGCGTGCTGGGGGGAACTGCCGTGGGCGAGGGAACCGGCGTGATCCTGACCCCGCTGCCCGATCTTCCCCCCTGCTGGATTGTGGTGGCCAAGCCGGAGGACAGCATTTCCACCGCCGAAGCCTATCGGAAAATCGACGGGGCGGAGTCTCTGCCGCAGTCCCGGCCCTCCGCCATGGAGGACGCTGTTTGCTCCGGCGATCTGGTGACCGTCGGGCGGGAACTGGGAAATGCGTTCGACGCGGTGACCGCCCTTCCCGGTGTGGCGGCGATCAAGGAGATTATGCGCGCCCACCGCACCCTCGGCTGCCAGATGACCGGCAGCGGATCGGCGGTGTTCGGACTGTTCGACGATCGCGCCTGGGCTGAGAGCTGCGCGCAGGCGCTTCGTTCCCGCTGGGAGGAAACCTTCCTTTGCCGTCCCGACAGCGGGGGGGCGCGGGTTGAAAACCGGTTGGAAAAATGGAAAAAGGAATTGGAATTGTAAAAAAATACCAACAAAATTGCATATTTAGCAAAACACCGCCCATACTTCGTACATCCGACGGCGAAATGCCGTACATACGAAGAAGGGCGGTTTTTCTTATGATAAAATGGATCCGTGCTCTGGCAATGGGGCTGAGTTTGTGTCTGGCGCTTTCCCTGTGTGGTTTCGCGGGGGAATGCGAGGAGATCCGCGGCCGGGTGCTGCGGCTGCATGTGCTGGCCAATTCCGATACCGAAGAGGATCAGGCGCTGAAACTGAAGGTGCGGGATACGATCGTGGAGACGGCGGCGAACCTGTTTGATACCGCCGCCGACGAGGCGCAGGCGCTGGAGCGGGCGAGGGAACGTCTGCCGGAGCTGGAGGCTGCGGCCCAGCAGCGGGTTTATGACGAGGGCTACGAGTATGCGGTGACGATCTCCGTCGTCCATATGTATTTCACCACCCGCGTCTATGAAACGGTCACTTTGCCCGCCGGGATGTACGACGCGCTGCGGGTGACCATCGGCGAGGGAAAAGGGCATAACTGGTGGTGCGTGGTTTTCCCGCCGATGTGCGTTTCCGCCGCCACTCAGGCCGCCGAGCTGTCGGACGTGCTGGAGCCGGAGCAGGAGGAAATCGTCACCCAGCCGAAAAAATACGAGGTGCGTTTCAAGATCGTCGAAGTGTTTGAGGATCTTGGCCGCCGTCTGGACGACTGGTTCGGCGGGGAGGAAGCGGCGGCAGAGGAATCAAAGCCGTGATAAGCCGCCGTCCCCCTTCTCCGCCAGATTGGTGATGCGGAGAAATCCCCGCTTTTCCCGTTCGCGTGCGTAATGGAGAGATTGATAAGAGCCGCCGGAAACATGACGGACATAGGCTATCAGAAAACCGGAGCGATCAATCATTTCCCGATTCAGACGGGGAATAGCGGCCCGTGCTGGAACGGTTTCCTGACCTTCGGGGAATAAAAGGTCATCGAAGTCTCTCCAATCGTCGGGCTTATGGCCTTCAGAGAGATACGCCAGCATAAGATGAAGCTTTACCTCCGGATATTTCTTTTTGGCGGCTGATACTGCGGATTTAGACATTTGATCGAAGTTGCCGTAATGTCCCACCAGAAAATCGGTCACACCGTACCGCAGAATATGATTTTCTATGGATAGGGCGATTGCTGTGCGTATCCTTTCGGGTGTATCGCGATGCCCGGAAAAACAACAAATATTTTCCCCCATACAGTATCTGTACCTTTCAAAAGTTTATATAGAACCTATAATAATCAATATTATACATTGTTCATCTTCTGACTGCAATAGGATAAACTATTAGTGGGGGTGAAGGAGCTATGGATGCGAATGACCGCCGCTATGTCCAAATTGGTCTGAAAATAGCCTACTATCGCAAGCTGAACGGTCTGACGCAGGAACAACTGGCGGAAAAGGTTGGTATCAGCTCCGGTTATTTATCGCAGGTAGAGACGCCCTCGTTGGTTCAGCCCATTTCACTGAAGACGTTGTTTGCCATTGCGGATTTATTTCACGTTCCTCCAAAGTGCTTTTTGGATTTTGATGAAAGGGAAGCCCCTTAACGGTAATGGTGATCTATCGTTAAGGGGCTGTTTGTTTTTTCGCTTGTTGCGTCCCGTCTGCTTCATCGAAAATTATGCCTTGCATTTCCATTCCTCTTATGATAGTATAGACGGGTAAAAGTTTGGAAGAATAAGCGGAGGGCCGGATATGACTGTTTTTGAAATTCTGATTGGTGCAGTATTGATTGTTTTTTCACTTTTGATTATTTTTATTGTTTTGATGCAGGAAGGCCGTCAGGCGAATCTTGGCGCTATTCAGGGCGGCGCCGATACTTTCCTTGAAAAGGGAAAGGCCCGTACCTGGGATATGCGGCTTGCCAAATGGACCAAGGTGGTAGCGATCACGTTTTTCGTGCTGGTGTTCGCCGGTATGCTTATCACCAAATTCCTCGGTAAATAATCGTGACATGCATGATATGCATGGTGTGATTGCGCCCTGCTCGAAACAGCGAGCAGGGCGCTTTTTTTGGAAAGTATTCCATAGAGCGGTGCTCCGCCCTGTGGAGACACACTTTCCGGTTTGTGTTTATGCCTGCGTGCAGCGGCAGAATGGAGATTGCAATGGCAAAAATGACGAGCGGTGAGCTCAAAAGAAAAATCCTCCGCCGGCTCGGCGGAGAGAAAAAAGGGATGTCGATGGATGCGCTGGCATCCGCGCTCCGGATACGGAAGGGGGATCGCCCCGGCTTTCTGCTGGCGCTTGGCCGGCTGGAACAGAACGGCGAGATTCTCCGGAATAAAAAAGGAAAATATACCCTCGCCGGAATCAACGAGCTCCGTGCGCGGATGCTTTCCCTTAACCGCGGCTTCGGCTTTGCCCGGCCGGAGGAGGGGGGAGCCGACTGCTTTATCCCCGGCCGATACCTGAACGGCGCGCTGCCGGGAGATATTGTGCGGCTTCGGCTCGGCCCGCCGGACGAACGGGGGCCGCAGGGCGAAGTGGCCGAGGTGCTGGAGGAAGGCGGCCGCCTGTACACCGGCCGTCTGGCCGCTGTCGGGGAAAAGAAACGGGAGGTACTCCCGGATTCTCTGATTCGGTTTCCTCTCCCGGTAAAAAAGGGGGATTGCGACGCGGCCGTGGGGGATAAGGTGCGCTTCCGTGTGACCTTCAACAAGGACGGCGATCCGGTTGCCCGGGTGGTGACTTCCTACGGCAGCGCGGACAGTGCGAAAGTCTGCGCCGATGCGATTGTGGACGCGGCGGGCATCCCTTCGGTCTTTCCGGACACGGTACGGGCCGAGGCGGAACGGCTGCGGGACGCCGGCATTACCGAACAGGACATCGAGGATCGGGACGACCTGCGGGACTGGACCGTCTTTACCATTGACGGGAAGGACGCCAAGGATCTGGACGACGCGGTTTCCCTCGACCCGGAGGGGGAGGGCTGGCGGCTCGGCGTGCATATCGCGGACGTGTCCCATTATGTGGCGGCAGGTTCCGTACTGGATCAGGAGGCCCGCCGGCGGGGGACCTCGGTCTATTTTGCCGACCGGGTGATCCCCATGCTGCCGGAGGCGCTTTCCAACGGCGCCTGCTCCCTGAACGCGGGAACGGACAAGCTGACCCTTTCTGCCATCATGACGCTGGATAAAAACGGCGTGTGTACCGACGCGAAAATTAAAAAGACCGTGATCCGTTCCTGCGTGCGGGGCGTGTACAGCGAGATCAACACCCTCTTCGACGGCACGGCGGACGAAGCGGTTCAGAAAAAATATGCCCCGGTGCGGGAAACGCTTTCGAATATGCGAGCCCTTGCCGCCCATCTGCGGGAGGCCGCCTCCGCCCGGGGGACGATGGACCTGATCAGCACCGAATCCGCGTTTGTGCTGGATGGGCAGGGGCATCCGGTGGATATCGTCGCCCGCACGACGGGGGAGAGCGAGGGAATGATCGAGCAGTTTATGATCGCCGCCAATGTGGCGACCGCCGCCTACGCCCGCCGTCGGGGAATCCCTTTTGTCTACCGTGTGCATGACCGTCCCGATCCGGAAAAGCTGCGGGTCCTCAGCGAAACCGCCGGACGGCTGGGGCTGAAAACCGTTCGGCTTTCCGCTCAGCTCGATCTGCGGGATCTGATGGAGGAGGCGCGGGAAACGCCCTATGCCCGGCTGATTTCCGACCGGCTGCTCCGGTCGATGGCCAAGGCGCAGTACAGCGAAAATCCGCTGGGCCACTACGGCCTCGCGCTGAAGGATTACTGCCATTTCACCTCCCCGATCCGTCGGTATCCCGATCTCAGCATCCACCGCATCCTTTCGGATGCGATTACGGGCGTGCCCAAGGACGAGCTGATCCGTCGGTACGCCGCCTTTGTGCAGGAATCGGCCGATCTGTCCTCCCAGTATGAGGTGCGGGCGATGACGGCGGAGCGGGAATGCGAGGGATGCTATAAGGCCGAATATATGGGCCGGTTCCTCGGCGAAACCTTCGACGGCGTCATCGCGTCGGTTTCCGCCTTCGGCCTGTTCGTGGAACTGCCGAATTCGGTGGAGGGGCTGGTTCGGCTGGAGGATCTGCCCGAGTCCGGCCTGCGGTGTGACGACGTGGCCTCTCTGGTGAACGGCCGGGGCCGTCCGCTCTACACGGTGGGGGACGCCATGGCCGTGCGGGTGGACGCGATCGACGTTTCCTCCGGCCGGATTGATTTTTCCCCGGTGGTCCGGACGCTGGAAAAAGAATAGAATGAATAAAAAGACGCCTGCCGGCCGCATCTCTCCGATACGCCGGCAGGCATTTTTCACCGACGGGCCGTCAGCCCGTCAGATTTTCTCTCATCTGGAGCAGCAGGGCGCGTTCCCGGCGGGAAACCTGCACCTGCGTCATACCGAGCTTGTCCGCCGTGGCCTGCTGGGTGTTGCTTTTCAGATAACGCAGCACAATCAGCTCCCGGTCCCGCGGCGCGAGTTCCCCCAGCACCTGCCGCAGAGCCAGCCGATCGGTCAGAAGCTCGTCCGGCGGGGAAACGGGCACGTCGATCTGGTCTCCCTCGTCCTCCTCGCCCGAGCGGGTGAGGGAGAGGGGAGGCAGCGCGGCGCCCATCGCCTCGGCGGCCTGCTCCCGTTCCACCCCGAGCAGGTCGGCCATCTCGCCGACCGTGGGTTCCCGGCCCTCCGTGTTCGTGAAATGCTCCCGTTCCCGGGCGGCCCGCATCGACAGTTCCTTGAGGGAGCGGCTGACCTTGACCGTCCCGCCGTCCCGGAACAGGCGGCGGATTTCCCCCAGGATCACCGGCACGGCGTAGGTGGAAAATTTCAGCCCCCGTGTTTCGTCAAATCCGTCGGCCGCCTTGACCAGTCCCACACAGCCTGCCTGAAACAGGTCGTCGTATTCGATTCCCCGTCCGTTGAACCGGCGGGCGCAGGAGTGGACCAGCCCGATGTTGTCGCAGATGAATTCTTCCCGGCGGTTCACGACGGTTTGGCCGGGCTGGGGGCCGCCCCGCGCAGCGCTATGTATTTTTCCAGCGTCACCAGCGTTCCTCTGCCCTTTCGGGAGGATACCCGCAGCTTGTCGGTGAAGCTCTCCATCACCGAGAAGCCCAGACCCGAACGCTCCTCGCCGCCGGTGGTGAACAGCGGCTCCATGGCCTGCTTTACGTCAACGATTCCGCAGCCCTTGTCCCGAATCTTGATGACCACCCGCCCGTCATGA
Source organism: uncultured Oscillospiraceae bacterium (assembly GCA_905192745.1). Lineage (GTDB taxonomy): Bacteria > Bacillota > Clostridia > Oscillospirales > Acutalibacteraceae > Avimonas. The sequence continues at coordinate 61,356 of CAJJLZ010000008.1, read as the reverse complement.
TACAGGCGGACGCTCAGCGTGATGCTGCCGATGGCCTCGGGATAGGCGTGGACGATGCAGTTGGTGACCGCCTCCGACACGGCGGTGCGGATATCGGCCAGCTCGTCCACTGCGGGATCGAGCTGGGAAACGAACGCGGCGACAGCCGCGCGGGCGAAGCCTTCGTTTGCCGAGCGGCTGGGAAAGCTCAGCTTCATTTCGTTGAACGGTTTCATCGCAAATCTCCATTTCTTCCTGTCCTCCCCGGCGGGGACCGCCGCGGGGGATGTAATATATTGTGGGGTCGGCTCCCTCCGGGTTAGCTCCCTCTGGGTTAGCTCCCTTTTCCTTTCTCCGGGCCGTCAGATTCCTCCTCTTTCAGCAGGTTGAGTCTGTCCAGTCCGGCGAGCCGGATCATGTTCCGGATTCGTTCGGACGCACCGATTACCTCCAGCGTGCCGCCGTAGAGCTGCATCAGGCGGAACCGCCCCATAATCAGGCCGATTCCCGAGCTGTCCATGAACCCGACTCCGCCAAAATCCAGCCGCAGCCGGGCCGGCTTCGTCCGTTCTATCACGGCGTCGATTTCCTCCCGCATCCGACGGGCGGAATGGTGATCCAGTTCTCCCGACAGCCGGACGGTCAGCGCGCCGGCTGTGTTTTCCATGTGTAATGCCATATGTACTGCCTTCCCCTTTCGTGTTCGTGGTAATCCGGGTATCGCGGATTAGTATATGCAGAAAAAAAGCCTCTATCCCATAGGATAGAGGCTTGTCCGTAAATATTTTGACGAATCCGGTCACAGGGCAAAATTTATGCGGGAGATTTTTCCCGGGCGGCGGTTCCGTTTTTTACGCGAAAAGCTCCAGCAGCCGGGGACGAAGGACGGACGCCACATAAAAGGAACCGGCCGCCAGCAGTCCTTTTTTTCCATCGGAGGCGGCCCCGTCGGCCAGGGCGGCTTCCAGTGCTTCGGTTGGGTTGTCTTTCACCATGACCGGGAGAGAGGGCGCCGCCTCCCGCAGATATCCGGCGAATTGTTCCGCCGGAAGGGCGCGGGGATTGTCCGGCGTACAGCAGACCGCCCGGCGGCAGAAGGGCGCGAGAAGCGCCGCGCAGCGGGGCGCGTCCTTGTCGCCCAGCATCCCCGCCACAAGGGTGAGCCCCGAAACGCCCTGCTTTGTCAGGGTATCGGCCAGCGCCTCCACCCCCTGCGGGTTGTGCGCGCCGTCCAGCATCACCAGCGGGGAGGGAGGGGCGGACAGCACCTCCTGCCGGCAGGGCATCCGGGCCGCGGCCAGCCCGGCCTCGATCGCCGTCCGTTCCACCGGAAATCCGGCGGGGGCAAGTGCCCGCACCGTTTCGATGGCGGTGAGCGCGTTGTCCCGCTGGAAGCCGCCGGTCAGAGGGAGCGTGATCTCCATGCCGTCGTAGGAGAACGCCGTCCGGCCGAGCGCTTCCTCCTTCAGCGGGGCGGCGGCTGCGGAGGGAAGGCGGACGGTCAAGCCCAGTCCGGCGGCCTGCTCCAGAATCACCCCGAGCGCTTCCTCGTCCTGCGCCGGGGAGGTAACTACCGCGCAGGGCGGCTTGAGAATGCCGCATTTTTTTTCGGTGATCGCCGCGACCGTCCCGCCGAGGATGGCTGTGTGGTCAAGCGAAACCGGCGTCAGCACCGCCGCCAGGGGCGGAGGAATGACATTGGTCGCGTCGTCCAGCCCGCCCAGCCCGCACTCCACTACGCAGAGATCGGTGTGCCGCCGGGCGAAGTACAAAAACGCCAGCGCGGTGGTCAGCTCAAACTCCGACAGCCCGCCCGCGTCCCCCATTTCCTCCCGGTGAGAGAGGAGGCCGGCGGTCAGGCCGGCAAAATCGCCTTCCGGGATCGGCTCGCCGTCCACCGTGATCGTATCCCGTATTCCGGTCACGGCGGGGGAGGCGTACAGCCCCGTGCGGTATCCCGCAGCGGTCAGAATGCACTGGATCATCCGGGCGGTGGAGCCCTTGCCGTTGGTGCCCGCCACATGGACGAACCGGAGCCGGCGTTCAGGGCGCCCGCACAGCGCGAGAATGCGTTCCATCCGGGCGAGTCCCCATTTCATGCCGCCGGGCTTCAACGCCTCGATGGCGGTCAGGGCTTCGGAATAGGTCATGGAAAAACTCCTTTAATTATACGACTAATTATACGGCGGAAAAATTGACGGATCGCGGAAAAAAAGCTACAATAAAGCACAGCGTTTCCATCGTATGTGTGACGAACCGCGTGCCTTTGGGCGAAAGGATGACGGCAATGACGGCAATGACGGAAAACGAACTGCGCGCGATTTATCAGCGGGAGATACTGCCTCCGCTGTTTCTGGATAATCCGGAAGAATTTTATGCCGCGTTTGAGAAGGGTCCTGACGCGGCGGAGGCGTTTTTTTGTGAGAAATGGGACTGGATGTGCGCCCGCCTGTCCGCAGAGGGAGCGGCGTCCTGCCCGGTGACGGGGATGGATTGCGTCGCCCTCGATGAAACGGAGGAGAGCTTCGCCGCCCTGCTGGCGGTCGAGCTTTCCCCGCCGCAGGCGGAGAAAACGGAGAAAGCGGGATTGGCCCGGTATGCGGCGGCGTTTTTCGGCGTGGGCCGCCTTCCCCGGCTGTTTTACGGGGAATATGCCGCGCTCCCCGGCGGCGCGCCGACGCTGGAGGTCGCCGAGTACCGGCTGGATCGGGAGGGCGGGCTTCGCCGCCATATCCGCGCCGTGCTCCATCAGGGCTGCGACAACGCCCCCTTGCTGTTTCCTCCGTCAGCCGATCCGCTGCCGGAGGATGCGTCCCTGCCGCTTAGGGAGGATGCGTGGTATACCGCCTTTCTGGACGCGGCTGCCCGCACGTGCGCGGACAGGGACTAGCCGTCAGGCGGGAAAGCGGCGTCAGCGATGCCGGTAGGTGGCGGTTAGCTCGTAGCTGTGGGCGATCATGGAGCAAAGCTCGTCGTCCGGTACGTCTCCGCCGATCCGTATCGTGTTCCAGTGGGCTTTGTTCATGTGGAAGCCCGGCGTTACGTCCGTGTAGACCAGCCGATACAGCTCGGCCCGGTCCGGCTGGCATTTCAGGTTGACGCATTCCTGGCCGCGGACATTCAAAAACAGGGCAAATCCCCGTTGATTGGAGCGCCGCCGCAGAAACGGGGTTTCCTCGTCGAAGGGATAATCCTCATACGCGTCGGGAAAGGTCAGACAGTAATCGATAATTTCCCGTCGTGTCATGGACATGGTGAAGGCTCCTTTCCTGCTGCGCCGCCTAACCGGGTTCTATGCGAGCCTGCGTTGGCGGCGCAATGAAAAACGCTGTCGCGTTTTTCCCTGACGGCATTATACCATAGCGCCGCCTAACCGGGTTCTATGCGAGCCTGCGTTGGCGGCGCAACAAAAAACGCTGTCGCGTTTTTCCCTGACGGCATTATACCATAGCGCCGCCTAACCGGGTTCTATGCGAGCTTGCGTTGGCGGCGCTACCGAGAAATGCTTTTGCATTTCTCCTAAACGACATTATAACATAAAGCCGCCGGGTTTCAAAGAAACGAAATCTTGTATTTCCATTTTTATCGGGAGGAATCTCCATGCCGCTTGCCAAACCGCCGAAGATCGGCCTGCGGATGATTAAATCCGCCGTCGCCGTTTTCCTTTGCTTTGTTATTTATCTGCTCCGCGGACAGCATGGAATGCCGTTTTATTCAGCGATCGCTGCCGTGCTGTGTATGCAGCCGTATGTATCGAACAGCGTGAAGGTGGCGCTGAACCGGACGATCGGTACCGCGATCGGCGGCGTGGCCGGGATGCTGGTCCTTCTGGCGGAGCAGCGCTTTTTCCCCGAAAAGTTACTTCTTCTCCGGTATCTGCTGATTTCGGTGATGATCGTGGTGCTGATCTACACCACCGTGTTGGTGAAAAAAACCACCGCCTCCTATATTACCTGCGTGGTATTCATGAGTATTACGGTGTCTCATGCGGCGGATGTGAATCCCTATCTGTTTGCGCTGGATCGTATGCTGGATACCCTGATCGGCATCTTTGTTTCCCTTGGGGTGAATGCCTTTCATCTGCCGCGGCGGCATAACCGCGCTCTGCTGTTTGTCAGCGATCTGGACGGTACCCTCACCGAACCGGACGGCCGGATTGCCCCGGCCGCTGAAATCCGGCTGAATCAGTTGATCGAGGCGGGGGCGCAGGTCACGATTTCAACCGGCCGCACCCCGGCGACTTTCCTGCCCATGCTGGCGGGGCTTCGGCTTCGGCTGCCGGTCATCGCCATGAACGGGGCGGCGCTGTACGATATGAAGGCGGGTTCTTATCTTTACTGCAAGACAATCCCGCCCGCCGCCTGCCGTCGGGTGATGGAAGTGTTTGAACGGCGGGGGCTGAACGTATTCGTCCACGCCGTGATCCACGATACGCTGCATGTATATTACGGCCGCTTTACCAATCCGGCGGAGGAGGAGCTGTATTATGCCCGCCGGGGCTTGCCGCAGAAGCATTATGTCTACAGCTCCCTGCCGGAGGGACACGACCCCCTTTATCTGCTCTGCGTGGATACGGCGGAGATGGTGGAGACCCTGCGGGCGGAAATCTCCGCCTTTCAGGAAGAGGCGGGGGTATATACCGTCGTCCGTTCTGCACAGGAGCATTTCCCGGAGACGAACTACCCGGCTTATGCCCTGCTGGAGGTATATTCCGCCGCCGCGACCCGCCCTGCGGCGGTGCAGGAGCTGAAAACGCGGATTTCCGCCGAGGCGGTGGCCGTTTTCGGGGACAGCGAGCGGGATATTTCCATGATGGAGGCGGCTGATTACAGCCGCGCGGTGGCGGGGGCGGACGAATGCCTGCGGGAATCGGCCGGCCGGGTGCTTTCCGGCGGCGGAGAGGCGGTCGTCCGGGAAATCGGGCGGCTGTACTATCGGGGAAGGAAACACCGGAATGAACCGTCCGCTGAGAAGAAAAGCTGAAAAAGACCGGCGCAGAATTGGTTCTGCGCCGGTCTCTTTACAGCCGGAATATGGTCAGGCTGGCCATGGTGTCGCTGGGGCCGGGACTGTCCAGCCGAAAAGCGCGGGAGGAGGACACCCGCAGCGTGGAGGGGCAGGCCGCCTCAAAGATCACCTGAGCGGAAACCGTCATCGAGCCGCTTCCCGGCGGTTTCCATACCCGCAGGATAGAGCCGGGGAGGTTCCGGCCGTCCATCTGCAGGCTGAAAACCGTGTTCAGCGTCTTGAGGGCGGGGAAGGTGAGGATGTATTCCGCGCGGTAAATCCCCGGAATCTGGAGCCGCAGCCGTCCGCCGTCCCGGGTGAAGCCGGCGCCCAGCAGGCATTCCCCGCAGAAAGGAATTTCTCCCGACCGCAGACAGACCTCCAGCCGTCCGCTCTGGGTCAGAAAAGCGAAGGGCGTGTCGGTGCAGGGCGCAGGGGGCTTCGGCGGACAGGGCGAAGGAGGACAGGGCCGGGGCGGCGGCTCAGGCGGGGGACGGTTTGCGGGCGGCTTCGGCGGGCCGGGAGGAAAGGAACAGCGCTTGCTGTCGTACGGCATGGCGGATTCTCCTTTACGGAAATCCCCGTCTGTGGAAGGGACGGGCCTGTTCTATTGTATGCCCGGCACGCGCCGGTGCCTTTCCGCGATAAAAAATTTTTCAGGTCGGATCGTTTTTCTTATCTCGGCCGAAAAGTCGTCCGCCGTATTCCGCCCCGCCGGAAAGAGATGGGAAACGGTACGGCGCTTTTCCTTGACATCCCGCGGCCAAATAGTTATTATTTATATATAATATAAAATATAGACTGTTGGGAAAGGCAGGCGGGAACGTGGAAATCGTGGAGTTTCGGAGCGAAGCGGTGCTGCTGCTCCGAAAGATTATGGATCATATGGATGGGGCGGTGCATCCCTTCTGCGAGCGATACGGGCTGACTCTGACTCAGCTTCGCCTGCTGCTCGCCCTCTGCGAGAAAAAGCGAACGGTGGGCGAGTTGAGCCGGAGACTGCACATAGCGGGGACCAACGCCTCCGCTCTCTGCAAACGGATGGAACTGAGGGGGTTCGCCTACCGCGTCCGGGCGGAGGAGGATGAACGGGTTGTCCGGGTCGGCCTGACGGAACGGGGCAGGGAAACCGTGGAGAACGTCCGTCGGGAACTGGATGAAAAGTATGCCGTCGCGCTGGAAAGCGAGCGGGAAGAGGCGCAGGCCGTTCTGGTCGGGCTGCGTGCATTGGACGCTCTGCTGATCCGTATGAACGGAGCGGCGAAAGAAACATAAGGAGGTATAAACCCATGCAGGAAAAGAAAACGCCGAAAAAACCGCTGATTTATTATTATGTCATCGCCATGCTCGTTATCCTGTTGCTCAATACGCTGTTGGTGCCTCTGTTCAGCAGCGGCCGGACCGAGACGGTGGATTACGGCACCTTTCTTTCACGCGTTAAGGCGGGGGAAGTAAAGGAAGTGGAGATGGATGACGACAAAATCGCCTTTACCGCCGATAACGAGAAGGGAAAGGAGAAAATTTACGTTACCGGCCGGATGGATGATCCGGATATCGTCAACCGTTTGGAGGAAGCAGGGGTCAAATACGGCAAGGTCATCCCGAAGGAAAACTCCCCGCTGCTGGATTTCCTGCTGTACTGGCTTCTGCCGATCGGGCTGATGGTGCTGCTGGGGCAGTTTTTCCTGCGATCGATGCAAAAGAGAATGGGGGGCGGAAACGCCCTCGCCATCGGGAAAAGCAACGCGAAGATTTATGTGGAAGCGCAGACCGGCAAGACCTTTGCCGATGTAGCCGGGGAGGACGAAGCCAAAGAGGCCCTCGCCGAAATCGTGGATTTTCTGCATAACCCGCAGAAATATGCCGAGATCGGTGCCACCCTGCCCAAGGGCGCGCTGCTGGTGGGCCCTCCCGGCACCGGAAAAACCCTGCTGGCCAAGGCGGTCGCGGGGGAAGCGCACGTTCCCTTCTTCTCGATTTCTGGCTCCGAATTTGTGGAAATGTTCGTCGGCATGGGCGCGGCTAAGGTGCGCGACCTGTTTAAGCAGGCACAGGAAAAGGCCCCCTGTATCGTCTTTATCGATGAGATCGATACCATCGGCAAAAAGCGGGACAACGGGCTTGGCAGCAACGATGAACGGGAGCAGACCCTTAACCAGCTTCTTACCGAGATGGACGGCTTCGACGGCAAAAAAGGGGTGGTGATCCTCGCCGCCACCAACCGGCCGGAGACTCTGGACAAGGCCCTTCTCCGTCCGGGACGGTTCGACCGCCGGATTCCGGTGGAGCTGCCCGATCTTGCCGGACGGGAGGCGATCCTTCGCGTTCATGCGCGGGACGTGAAAATGGCGGACAACGTAGATTTCGGCGTGGTTGCCCGGGCCACCGCCGGCGCGTCCGGCGCGGAGCTGGCCAATATCGTCAACGAAGGCGCGCTCCGGGCGGTGAAATGTGGACGCGCCGCCGTTACACAGGAGGATTTGGAGGAATCGGTGGAAACGGTGATCGCCGGGTATCAGCGCAAAGGCGCGGTGATTTCCCCAAAGGAAAAGCGGATCGTCGCTTACCACGAAATCGGTCATGCGCTGGTCGCCGCGAAGCAGAACAATTCCGCCCCGGTGCATAAGATCACCATCGTTCCCCGTACCTCCGGCGCACTGGGATATACCATGCAGGTGGCCGAGGAGGAAAGTAACCTCATGACCCAGGAGGAGGCTTTCAATAAGATCGCCACTCTGACCGGGGGCCGGGCGGCGGAAGAGCTGATCTTTGCCACCTATACCTCCGGAGCGTCCAACGACATTGAGCAGGCGACCAAGCTCGCCCGGGCCATGGTGACCCGGCTGGGGATGAGCGAGGAATTTGATATGATGGCGCTGGAAACGATCGAGAACCAGTATCTCGGCGGGGATGCGTCCCTGGCCTGCTCTCCGGAAACGGCAGCCCGGATCGACGGTCAGGTGCTGGCTCTCATCAAGGCGGCGCATGAAAAGGCGCGGAAAATTCTTTCTGAAAACCAGGATAAGCTGCACGAGCTCGCACAGTATCTGATGGAAAAGGAAACCATCACCGGTGAGGAGTTTCTGCAGATTCTGAACGGGCGGCAGGAGGATGCGTCCATATGATGAATCTTCTGGTGACGCTGGACGCGGGCTACGTCGGCCCCCTGCGAGTAATGCTTGCCTCCCTCATGGCAGCCGAACCGGAGGAATCCTTCACCCTTTATGTGGCTCATTCCCGGATGGAAGAGTCGGATTTCCGCCGTATCCGTTCGGCGGTGGATCCCGCCCGCTGTACGGTGACGGAGATCCGGGTGTCGGATGAAATGCTTTCCGATGCGCCGATCGTTTACCGGTATCCGCGGGAGATGTATTATCGTCTGTTTGCGGCCCATTTTCTGCCTTCGGATCTGGAACGCATCCTGTACCTGGACCCGGATACGGTGGTGATCGGTCCCCTGCGGGAACTATATGAACAGGAGATGGGCGAGTCGCTGTATGCCGCCGCCTCTCATGTGCATGAGCAGTTCCGCAAGTTCAACGAGGTGCGGCTCGGGATGCCGGAAAACGCGCCCTACGTCAATTCCGGCGTGGTGCTGATGAATCTCTCCTGCTTACGGGCGGAGCAGGATGTACGGGAGGTGCTGGAGTATATCGAACGGAAAAAGCCGTTTCTCTTTCTTCCGGATCAGGATGTGATGAACGCGCTGTACGGGGATCGTATTCTGCCGGTCGATCCGCTGCTGTATAATCTGGACGAAAAATATTGGAACCTGTATAACCTTAACCCCAGAAACCGCGGAAACCGACGGACCCTAGACTGGGTACGGGAAAATACCCGCGTGATTCATTTCTGCGGCCGGAACAAACCGTGGAAGCCAGGCTATCACGGCGAATTCCGGGTGTTTTACGACGAAGCGGCCCGCCGCCTGCCGCCCGACATTCCGCCGAACGTTCAATGAAAAGAGCGGAAACGCCGGGATGGACGGACAGAACCGCCTGAATGAAAAAATGAAAAAATCTTAATTTTCCATGAAATCCCCCCGGACAGCGCGATATCGGTTGCGCCGTCCGGGGGTTTATTGTATACTGTCGTTTGGAAGAAACGCGGTGAACCGACCGGCATCGCCCGCTGATAAGACGGGCGGGGAATCCGGATAAGCGGCTTACAAAGGATATACTAACGGAGAAATGCTCGGCAGACCGTACCCCAAAAGGGAAAGAACCGCGTAAAAGCCGGGACTTCTGACTTTCAGGAAAGAATGGTGCTGCAATGACCGCATGGATCGAAGAAATGATGGGGCAGTACGGCTATATCGCCATCGCCCTGCTGATTGCCATCGAAAATATTTTCCCGCCTATCCCGTCGGAAGTAATTCTGACCTTTGGCGGATTCATGACCACCACAACCACGATGACGACCTGGGGCGTGATTATTGCGGCCACCGTCGGTTCGGTTCTTGGAGCGATGATACTCTACGGCGTGGGCCGCTGTTTTCCGGAGGAACGGCTGGAACGCTGGCTGGATGGGAAGCTGGGAAAAATCCTTCATCTGAAAAAGGAGGATGTCCGCCGTGCTCAGGGCTGGTTTGACCGGCGGGGCAAGCTGACGGTTTTCTTTTGCCGGTTTATCCCGGTTATCCGCAGTCTGATCTCCATTCCCGCCGGTATGGCGAAAATGCCGATGCCGATATTTTTGCTTCTGACCACCGTGGGTACCTGCATCTGGAACATCGTTCTGGTTTTGCTTGGGGCCTGGGCAGGCGCTTCGTGGGAAAAAATTGCCGGGTATATGGGGGTTTACTCCAAGGTCGGGGTAGTCGTTCTTGGCATTACGGCAGTGATTGCGGCGGCGGTGTTCTATCTCCGCCGGAAGAAAAAGAAAACGGCCGCGGCGAAGGAGGCGGACGGGCAGGAGCAGGGGATGGACAAGTAAGGGAAAACAAAGAAAAATCAAGAGGATGAAATATATACCCGCGGCTACGCCGTCCGGAACAGGGAATGGGATGTTTTCCGGTTTGTCGCCGCCGCGGAACAACGCGGAGTCCCCGTGGGGCGGCGTGCGTTAAGGGATAGTTGATCCGGCGAAAGGATGTGTCGATATGCCGGGAATGGATTTAGGCATCGACCTCGGGACATCCCGGGTGACGATCTATGCCTCGGGCCGGGGGATTGTGCTGCGGGAACCGTCGGTGATCGCGGTGGACAGCGACAGCGGAAAAATGATTGCCTGCGGACGGAAGGCTTACGCCATGCTGGGGCGTACGCCCGGTTCCATCGAGGCGGTCCGCCCGCTGAGCAAGGGCGTGATTTCGGATTATGATTATGCGGAGCAGATGCTGCGGCATTTTGTCCGCCGGGTGTGCGCCTATAAAATACTGAAGCCCCGGGCGGCGGTCAGCGTTCCCGCTTCCGTAACGGAGGTGGAGCAGCGCTCCGTGATCGAAGCAGTGCGCGCTGCCGGCGCCCGCCGGGTGGTGCTGATCGAGGAATCCATGGCGGCGGCTATCGGCGCGGGACTCACGGTGTCGGAGCCGCGCGGCTCCATGGTGGCGGATATCGGCGGCGGTACCACCGATGTCGCGGTGATGTCGCTGAAGGGAATGGCGGCCTCCCTCTCGGTGCGGGTGGGCGGCAACGATATGGATGAGGCAATCGTTCGGTATCTGCACAACAAATACAACCATGTGATTGGGCTGCTGACGGCGGAGCAGGTCAAAATCCGGATCGGCCGCGCCGTCGATCAGCCGGACGACCCGGTGATGCCGGTGAAGGGCCGCAACGCGGCCACCGGCCTTCCCTGCGTGCGGGAGGTGCGGGCCTCTGAAATTCAGGAGGCGCTGAAGGAGCCGGTGGAGGAAATCATCGCCGCGGTACAGCGGGTGATGGAGAACACCCCGCCGGAGCTGACCGGCGATATTCTGGAAGACGGCGTTGTGCTGACCGGCGGGGCTTCCCGGCTGAGCGGGCTGGACGAACTGCTTACCCGGCGTACCGGCGTGCTTTGTCGGTTGGCGGAGAATCCGTCGGACTGCGTGGCGCTCGGCACCGGCAAGGCGCTGAAATTCGTGGGGGTGCTGTCCTCCGGCGTGTACGATATCAGCCGTTTCACTACTTCGCAGGTGGATTCCATCCCCCGCGCGCAGTGATTTCCTGTTCCGCCGTGTCATTGAACATAAAATAAAAACGCGCCGGCTGAAATCCCGTTTCAGCCGGCGCGTTTTTGACGGCTTCCGCCGGGCGAAAACCGCGGGAGCCGTTTCCTATTTTCCAAATACATGGGCGTAGTAATCGGTATTCAGTACACCCTCGCAGTAATGAATTTTATTCCGCACCATCGCCCGGATCCGGGCGACATACCCTTCCGGTATCTCCTCCCCCTCGTTCGCCGGCGTAAAGGTGCCGGTGGAAGCGATATAGGTACCGTATTCCGTTTTCCAGTCGTAATTCATGTTGAAAACCAACGCTTCCGCGTCCGAAAACACGTCCCTTCCGGGCAGAAGGCGGGAATCGAATTCCGTGCCGAACAGGTTGGAGAGGGTCGGCAGAATATCCAGGCTGAAGGTAGGGGTATCCACGACAATCGGCTCTTCTTTTTCGAGGCTTCCGCACCAGAGGATCAACCGGGAATGGTCCCGCTGGAAGAGGTTGTCAACCGGCTGCCCGTAAAGCTCGGACAGATAAGGCATGTTCCCCAGCGAGGCGCCGGAGTCCAGACCGTAGGGGAAATGGTCGGCGGCGAGACAGATCACGGTATCCTCCGCGATCCCCTTCTTTTCGAGCTCCGCCACCAGATGCGCCATCGCGTCCTCCAGCTCCAGATTGGCGGCGAGATACCCTTTGACCGGGTCGGAATAGGGAAGCGATGCCACCCGGTCCCAGTTTTTCCCGGTCATGGCGTTGCCGTACCGGCCGTATCCGCCGTGGCCGCTGACGGTCATGTAATAAATATTGAAGGGCTGACGGTCGATATAAGTGGGCAGCGTGCCGGCGATCATTTCAAGATCGCTCTGAGGCCACTGCTGTTGCACATAGGCTTCCATCCCGTTCCCATATCCCATATAGCCGTCGGAGTAACCCAGATTGATATGGGTCTTATGCCGGTCGTAATAGGTGTAGGTGTTGTTGTGAAAGGCCTTTCCATAATAGCCCATCCGGTTGAGCTGGCTGCCCATGGTAAAATAGTTGAGATGGTCGGCGGTGCTCTTAAAAGACATTCCGCCGGCGGTGGGCATCATCCCGAAAAGGATTTCATATTCCCCGCCGGTAGTGCCGGCGCTGGCGGGCTGATAATAATCGGTAAACTGAACGCCTTTGGTCGCCAGACGATAGAGGGTGGGGGTCAGCTCCGGATCGATCACCTCCGCCGAAAAGGCCTCGGCGCCGATCAGAATCAGGTTTTTTCCCTTGAAAAGGCCGGTGTACGGGTTCTGACGGGAGGGAGCCAGAGCGCCGACATACTGATCCAGCTCCGCCAACTGTCCCGAGGCGCTTTCGCCAAGCGCGTTAAAATCCAGCGGCATCTGGTTATAGGGATATACCTTCGGTTCGTCCGGCGGCGGGGAGGAGGAATCGTTTCCCTCCGATTCCGGCGCGGAGGATTCCACCGGCGCGGGGCCGGCCGGCGTTGCTTCCGACGTTGGCGGAACCGGCTCGAAGGATTGCCGATTTCCGCCGAAAAGAGCTTTTCGGATATCCAGCCGGATCCCGGTCAGCAGGCCGAAATTTCCCACCGCCGACTGGTAATTATACTCGGTTCCGGCCATCGGTCCGTACACGCTGTGGAAGGAAATCCAAAGCGTCCCGGCAAGGAAAAAAATCAGCATTCCGGCCGCCGCGATGATCCGCAGCCGGGCTCCCGAGCGGGCCGCGGGAAGGAAACGTTTTCCCAAAAGGAGATATAACACGAAGGGCAGGGCAAACAGCACAAGCTTAAAAAGACCGTCCAGACTGAAAATCAGGCGGAAGATATCGCCGGAAAACCCGCCGACGGCGTCCCCCGCGCCGCCCGCCACCGTGTTCAGGTCGTAAAAGACCTTAAAGGCGCGGTATACGAAATATTCCACCAGAAAGGGGAGGGCCAAAAGCCCGATCAGCGTCAGAGCGACCGCCCGGTTGGCCTTCGGATTTTTGAAAAGGGTGGACAGCAGGTAACCGATCCCTCCGTAGAACAGGCTGAACAACAGCATAAACACCGTTCCCAGCCGGAAATATCCGCCGACGGTGGACAGGCGGAATACCGTTTCATAGTAAAACAACACGGCCGGAAATAAAAACAAAAAGCACCAGTCGGGCAGCGCTTTTTGCGTATGCTGAAAAACGGGTCTCATCTTTTCGCTCATTGGAAATGTCATCCTCTGTTTTCATGGTTATGTCAAAGACGCCGATTGCGGATTCGGCGGCTTCCCAAAGATATGTCGAAAAATCGGTCTTGATTTCTCACTGGCGTTTCCAAAATTTTTACAATCCCGGAAATCATAAGTACAATAAGTACAGTATAAAACGAGCTGTGCCGAAACACAAGGCTTTGTGTCGAATTCCGACAATCGAATTTTAACGAAATTTGCCGGTCGTCTGTCGGCGAAACGGAGAAAGCCGGAGGGAAAAGCGGAAAAGAGAAAGAATTCATAAAAAGTTCATAGATAGACAGAGCGTTTATTCAGAAATTTCTTTATAATGAAAAAAAAGGTTTTCCGGGCCGCGGCTGCGGCTGAACGGGCGGACAGCGGAACACCGCGGCGGCAAAACATTCGAAAGGCGTGGTCGTATGGCGGGATACGTCAGTTTTCAGGACGTAACCAAAGTGTATAAAATGGGAGAGATTACCGTCCGCGCGTCGGACGGGATCACCTTCGACATCGAAAAGGGCGAATTTGTGGTGGTGGTCGGTCCCAGCGGCGCGGGAAAAACCACGGTGCTGAATATTCTGGGCGGAATGGATACCTGCGACGGAGGAAAAATTTTTGTCGATGGAGAGGAAATCAGCGCCTATAACCGCAGGCAGCTCACCGCCTACCGGCGGCACGATATCGGGTTCGTGTTTCAGTTTTATAATCTGGTGCAAAACCTGACGGCTCTGGAAAACGTGGAACTGGCCGCCCAGATCTGCCGGAATCCGCTGGACGCGCGGGAGATGCTGGCCGAAGTGGGGCTGACCGAACGGATGAACAATTTCCCCGCTCAGCTTTCGGGCGGCGAGCAGCAGCGGGTATCCATCGCCCGGGCTCTGGCGAAAAATCCGAAGCTGCTGCTCTGCGACGAGCCGACCGGCGCACTGGACGACGCGACCGGCCGCACGGTGCTGGAACTGCTGTATGGCACCTGTCGACGCACCGGAATGACCGTGATCGTTATCACCCACAATCAGGCGATTACGCCGATTGCCGACCGGATCATCAAGATCCGCAATGGGCGGGTGAAATCCGCCGGGAAAAACCCGAATCCCCTGCCGGTCGAAAGGATTGAATGGTGATGAAGAGCGCATTCCGGAAGGACGTGTTCCGGCAGATCCGTACCAGCAAGCGCCGGTTTGTCGCCATTCTCCTGATCGTGGCGCTTGGGGTGGCCTTTTTCTCCGGCGTCCGGGCGACGAGTCCCGATATGCGGATGACGCTGGATCAATATTTTGACGATTACAATGCCGCGGATGTGCAGCTGCTTTCCACCCTTGGCTTTGACGAGGAGGATCTCACCGCCCTGCGGGAGGTGGAGGGAATGCGGATCGTCCAGCCCGGCTACGCGGCGGACGGCTTTCTCCAGCGGGGGGATACGGCCCTGCTGGTCAGTTATCAGTCGCTGGACTGGCAGTCTCTGCGGGATGCGCCGGATACGGTAATCAACCGTCCTGTGCTGGTGGAGGGCCGCTATCCCGAAGCGGAGAACGAATGCCTGATCGACGCCGAGCTGATCGGTGATTTTCAAATCGGCGACCCCCTGACGGTGGATGTAAAAGAGGATCCGGATATGGCTGATACCCTTGGGCGGCTGGAATACACCATCGTGGGTTCCGCCCGGTCTCTGGATTATATTTCCTTCCAGCGGGGAAGCAGCAGTAAAGGCAACGGAAAGCGGAACGGTTTTGTGCTTCTGCCGGAGGAAAACTTTCTTACCGAGGTGTATACACAAGTATATGTACAGGCGGAAGACACCGGTTATTCCCGTTTTTCGGAGGAATATAAAAACGCGATAGAGGCGTTCTGCGGCCGGATCGACGAGGCGGGCGGCATGCGGAATCCCCTCCGCTATGAATCGCTGACCGCCGACGCGCGGCGGGAACTGGACGACGCGAAGGCCGAACTGGCCGACGGAGAGCAGAAGCTCGCCGACGCGAAGGCCGAGCTGGAGCAGGGGGAGAAGGATCTCGCCGACGGGGAAGCGGAGCTGGCGGACAGCCGCGCGGAATACGACCGGCAGATCGCGGACGGGGAAAAGCAGCTTGCCGAGGCGAAAACAGCATTGGACGACGCCCTCGCCACCCTGACCGAAAAGGAAAAGGAGCTGGCCGACGGCAAAACGGCTCTGGAGCAGGGCCGTGTGGAACTGGCGGAGAGCCGGGAGCAGCTGCGTCAGGGCGAGTCCGCTCTGGAGGAACTGAAGGCCGGTATCGCCGCGATGGAGGAACAGCTTGCGCTGCTCCCCCCCGAAAGCGAACAGGCGCAGGCGCTGGCCGCGCAGATTGCCGGGATGCGGACGACCTATGAGGAAAAAAGCGCGGAGCTTGCTTTCGGCAAGCAGCAGGCCGATGCGGCGGCAGAGAAGCTGGCGGCCTCGGCGCAGACGCTCGCCGCGGGGGAGACCGCTCTGGCGGCCGGTCGGGCGGATTATGAAGCCGGCAGGGCGGAATACGAGAAAAACAAGGCCTCGTTTGACAAAGGAAAGGCCGAAGGGGCCGAAAAACTTGCCGATGCGGAACGGGAACTGGCGGACGCGCGGCGGAAACTGGACGATGGATGGAAGGAATACAACGAAGAGGAGACGGATGCGCTGGCGGATATTGAGGACGCAAAACGGCAGATCGCGGACGGCGAGGAGGCTCTGGCCGATCTGGCGCAGCCCGAGTGGTTTGCGCTGGACCTGCGGAAAAATGCCGGATTCGCCGGATATGAACAGGATACCGACCGGGTCGCGGCGATCGGGCTGGTGTTTCCGCTGATCTTCTTTCTGGTCGCGGCGCTGGTCAGCCTGACCAACATGACCCGTATGGTGGAGGACGACCGCACCGCCATTGGGGTGATGAAGGCGCTTGGCTACGGCCGGATGGCGATCGCGTCCAAGTATCTGATCTACGCCGCCCTGGCGGCGGCAGGCGGAATCGTCCTCGGCATTGTCGTGGGGAGCAGCCTCTTCCCCCGGGTTATCGCGGACGCTTACGGCATCATGTACACCCTGCCGCCTGTTATGACGCCGATTAACGCGGAAAGCTCGTTGACGGCCAGCGCGGGCGCATTGCTCTGCGCGGTGCTTCCGGCGTTTCTGGTGTGTCAGGGCGAACTGATGAGTACACCGGCCTCCCTGATGCGTCCCCGCTCCCCCAAGGAGGGGAAACGCATCCTGCTGGAACGGATCGGTTTTATCTGGAAGCATATCAATTTTTCCAAGAAAGTTACCTGCCGGAATATCTTCCGGTATAAAAAACGGCTGATGATGACCGTCTTTGGGGTGGCGGGCTGTACGGCCCTGATCTTTACCGGCTTCGGCCTGAAGGATTCTATCCGCCTGATGGTCCCGAAGCAGTATGAGGAAATCCAGAAGTACGACATGCTCCTCGCCCTGAAGGAAAACCCGACGGCGGAGGAACAGGCCGCGCTGGACGCCGTTCTGACGGATACGGAGACGCTCGGCGAGAGTCTGCCCATCCATCAGGAGACGGCGGACGCCTCCACGACCATGGGAATGCAGGAGATTACGCTGTTCGTGCCGCAGGATTCGGAGGGGCAGGAGGATTTTCTGGAATTTATTGCTCTGCGGGAACGGCGGACAGGAAACGCGCTCTCCCTGCCGGACGACGGGGCGGTGATTACCGAAAAGCTGGGGAAACTGCTGGGTGTCGGCGTAGGGGACGATCTGGTGCTGAAGGACGAGGATAACCGGCAGGTGGTCGTTACCGTGCGCGGCATTGCGGAAAACTATGTTTATCATTATGTATATATGAGCTCGTCGGCGTATAAAGCCGCCTTCGGCGGGGACGCAGAGGAAAACGCGCTGCTCGGCAGACTGTCCGATACCTCCGAAGAGGCGGAGAACAGCCTCTCCAAAGCCCTGCTGGAGACCGGAGCGGTGAGCGGGGTGTCCTTCAACACGGCCATCCGCGCCAACTTTGACGACATGATTCAGGCGTTGGATCTGGTGGTGGTTGTGCTGATCCTTTCCGCCGCGGCGCTTGCCTTTGTTGTGCTGTTCAGCCTGACCAGCATCAACATCGACGAACGCAAGCGGGAGCTGGCCACCCTCAAGGTGCTCGGCTTCTACGACGGGGAAACGTCGATGTACCTGTATCGGGAAAATATCATCCTGACCATTCTGGGAATTCTGGCGGGGCTGGCGCTGGGCTATTTCCTGCTCTTCTATGTCATAACCACCGCGGAAATGGATATGGTGATGTTCACCCGGCAGACCAAGTGGACCAATTATGTGGTTTCGTCCCTGATTACCATCGCCTTTTCCCTCACGGTGAACCTGCTGACCAATCGGGTCATCCGGAAGATCAACATGGTCGAGTCGCTGAAGAGCGTCGAATAAGAAAACCGCCATGCCGCTTTCTGAAAAGAAGGCGGCATGGCGGTTTTTGGCGTTTTATATCTGTTTTTTAATGTGATCCAGCGCGCCTTTTTCCAGCCGGCTGACCTGCGCCTGACTGATGCCGATTTCCGAGCTGACTTCAATCTGCGTCATTCCCTTGAAAAAGCGGAGGTAGAGAATCCGCTTTTCCCGGTTGTTCAGATTGCGGATGGCCTCCTTGAGGGCAATTTCATCCAGCCAGTTTTTATCGTCGTTGTGGTCGCCCACCTGATCCATGACATAGATGGTGTCCCCGCCGTCGGAATACACCGGTTCGTACAGGGAGACCGGCTCCACAATGGATTCCAGCGCGAGAACCACCTCTTCCTTGGGCAGCTCCATTTCCCGGGCGATTTCCTCAATGGTCGGATCCCGGAGCTGTTCGTTGGTCAGCCGCTCCTTGATCTGCATCGCCTTGTAGGCCACATCCCGCATGGACCGGCTGATCCGGATGCTGTTGTTGTCCCGCAGATACCGCCGGATTTCGCCGATAATCATCGGCACGGCGTAGGTGGAAAAGCGGACGTTCTGGCTGGTGTCAAAATTGTCGATGGCTTTAATCAGACCGATACAGCCCACCTGAAACAGATCGTCCAGATTTTCGCCCCGCTGGGTAAAGCGCTGGATGACGCTGAGCACCAGCCGGAGATTGCCGTTGACCAGTTCATCCCGGGCCCGGGCATTGCCCTTGTGCATTTCCCCCAGAAGCCGCATTTTTTCGCTTTCGCTGAGTACCTTCAGGTTACTGGTGTTGACCCCGCAAATCTCGACCTTGTTATACAACACGGCACCGCCCTCTCCGCAGAATGTTACCCTCTCAGTATTGCCGGAGAGGCACGGAAAATGCACGTGGTGCAGAAATCCCCCGCCTTTTTTCCCTCCGGTTCTGCCGACCGGCTTTCTTTCACGCGGAAGGAACGGAACAGTGACGTATCAGCCGAAAGCTGCTGGATGAGAAGGCGAAATTTGCTTTTTTTCAGAGACGGATTGCGGTTCATTGTCAAAAATGATACAGTAAGGCCATAGAACAGGGGCGGAACCGCCCCCATGCCTTCCAATCGGAAAGGAAAGATGATTTATGCTCCATCCCGCTCTTCTGAAGGAACTCCCCCTGCTGGAGGAAACCGATGTGTTGGTGGCCGGCGCCGGCCCGGCGGGTCTCTGCGCCGCCGTGGCGGCCGCGCGGCAGGGATGCCGGGTTACGCTGACGGAGCGCTTCGGCGCGGTGGGCGGTAATCTGACGCTCGGCCATATCCGCACCTGTATGGGCATCGTGCCGCCCGGTACTCTCAAGGATGAGATAGGGGAACTGCTCGGTACGGGCGGCGAATGCCGGCCTCATAATGTCGAGGACGCGAAATATGCCTTGGCCCGCTGGCTGCATGAGGAGGGCGTGACGCTGTATCTTCAGACGCCGGTGGCGGAGGTGTGGAAAGAAGGCGGCACGGTTCGCGGGCTGGTCGTTTCCACTCCGCAGGGATTGGCGCGGATTGCGGCGAAGACAACGGTGGACGCCACCGGCGACGGGATGGTGTTGGCCTTGGCCGGGGTTTCCTGCGTGGTCGGGCGGCCTTCGGACGGATTGACCCAGCCCGCCTCCATCCTGTTCACCATCGGCGGGGTGGAATCCGATCTGGTCTGCTGTCATGAATCGGATGACACGCTGATTAACGGACAGAGCTATCTAAAGCTCTGCGAGGAGGCCAGCCGCAGCGGGGAACTGCCGCCGGACGTCACGATCGTCCGGCTGTACGGCGACGGCGCGCCGGGAGAGCGGATGGTCAACGCGACCCAGCTCTGCCGGGTGGACGGCGTAAACCTCGCCGATATCGCCCGTTCGGATCGGGAACTGCGCGAACAGACCGACCGGGTGATCGCCTTCCTCCGCCGGCATATTCCGGGTTTTGAAAACTGCCGTCTGCTGGACGGCGCGGATCTTCCCGGCTTCCGTGAGACCCGCCGGATGGAAGGACTCTATACCCTGACGGCGGAGGACATCGCGCAGGGCAGGGCCTTTCCGGACGCGGTGGTCCACGGAGTGAATTTCTGTTTCGATACCCATAATCCCGACGGCGGCGGACAGGCGGAGGATCTGGCCGTTGCCCGCGGCACCCGCCCCTATGATATCCCGTACCGCTGTTTTCTGCCGAAGGAGGCGGACGGCCTGCTGGCGGCGGGACGCTGTATCTCCGGCACCCATAAGGCCCATTCCTCCTATCGGGTAATGAATATCTGCATGGCGATGGGGGAGGCCGCGGGTATTGCCGCCGCGCTGTCCGCGCAAAAGGGCGTTCCGCCCCGGGCGCTGGACGTAAAAGATATTCAGGCCGCGCTGCAAAAAGCGGGCGTGACCCTGTCTGACGAATCCGTTTTGTGATAATTCAGACAAAAAGCTGCCTGAAACCGTTTCAGGCAGCTTTTTTGCGGCCGGCTGGAGAGAACCGGCTTTAACCGTTTTCACCTTTTTAACCGGCCTGCTCCAGTTCTTTTTTCAGCCGTTTGATAATCTTTTTTTCCAGCCGGGAGATGTAGGATTGGGAGATGCCGAGCAGATCGGCCACCTCCTTCTGGGTGTGCTCCTTGTTGCCGTTGATACCGAAGCGCAGGCACATGATAAACTGCTCCCGCTCGGAAAGGTGGGCGATGCAGTCGAGCAGCAGGGTCTTTTCCGCTTCCTGCTCGATTCCCCGGTTCACGATATCCGGTTCACTGCCCAGAATATCGGAAAGCAGCAGCTCGTTGCCGTCCCAGTCTACATTCAGCGGTTCGTCGATGGACAGCTCGTTGCGCAGCTGCGAATTTTTCCGCAGATACATCAGAATTTCGTTTTCAATACAGCGGGAGGAATAGGTGGCAAGCTTGATATTCCGGGAGGGACAGAAGGTGTTGACCGCCTTGATAAGACCGATCGTCCCGATGGAAATCAGATCCTCGATCCCCACGCCGGAATTTTCAAATTTTCGCGCGATATAGACTACCAGCCGCAGATTGTGGGTGATAAGGATGTCCCGCGCGGCGGCGTCGCCGGCTTCAATCCGGGCGAAAACCTCGGCCTCCTCCTCGGCAGTGAGCGGCGGGGGAAGGGTATCCGCTCCGTTGATATAATGGGTCTCGTCGGCGGTTTGCCCAAGAAGGCGCAGCCATATCCGGCGGATCGCGTTTTGAAAAACGCTCAGGTACTTCATACGAATCCTCCGTCCGGAACAGGCGGGTGGCGTCAACCGATTGGAAAGAAGAGCGTCTCCCCTGTGAGACGACGGCTTCCGGACGGCCGATGAACGGTCCTTTCCAATCCCGTTTATAGTTTTCTTCACGTTGCTTCTTCCTTTCGTAGTGACACGGCGTGTGGAGGCGCCGTCAGGATGGACTGCGCGGAGCGCTTGTTTCCGTGTTCAGGAGACTGACAATATCGGCGCCGACGATCGCATCGTATTCGCCCCGGCCCAGAACGCCGCACACGGCGACATAGATACCGGACACGTCGGCCGTTCTTCCAAGCGGAGAATTTTCCGTCAGGGGACCGATCCGCGCCCGCACGGGCTGGAACGCCGGAAGCAGTCCCGTGCCGCTGACGGTGCGCAGTGGGATCATCCGCAGCCGGCTCTTTACCGCGGCTGTTGTGTTTCCGCCGGCGGGAGAGAAGTGGTCGGCCCGCATCGCGCCGGTCAGCGCCTCCCGCAGTTCTCCCGACAGGCAGGGCTCCAGCGCTTCGTACCGCACGATGGCGACGGGAGCGCCCGAAAACGCGTCGGTCACATGGTGACCGGTATCATACAGGGCGCGCAGTACGGTTTCCCCGCCGCCGCCGTCCAGCGTCAGACGGTAATCCCGGCCGGCGGGAGCATTTTTCCGGGTGAAGCGGTCGTACAGCCGCAGGCTCAGATAGCTGATTACCGTTAAGGCTGTCAGCAGCAGGGGGGAAACGTTATAATACACCACGCCGTCCAGCACATAGAAACCGTTTGGGGCGGCGAAGTACCACAAGGCGAAGGCCAGCCCCGCGAACACGGCGGAGGCGATGAGAAAAACGACCAGCTGCTTTATGTAGATTATGCGGCTCTGCCAGCGAAAGGCCAGACGGACGATCAGCGCCGCCGCCGCCAGCTTCAACAGCAGAGAAAGCGGACCAGGCAGTTCGGGAAACAGCACAAGGCAGCAGCTCGCCGCGCCCGCCGCCGCTCCCAGCACCAGCCTCCCCCTTCGGCTGGGAAGCCGAAGGATCCGCCCGGTCACGGACAGCAGAAGAAAATCGATGAACAGATTCAGTGCCAGGAGTACATCAAGATAAATAACCGGCATGGAATTCGTCCCCTCCTGAGTATGTGGGTTGTACCCTCTGCATTCTTTATTATAGCGGGGAAAAAGAGGGAGTTTTGCCGAAACAGCGGGGGCTCCCAGAAAAGCGGAGAAAAGATGAGGAGAGGCGGCGCAGCCGAACGGATACTTTCCGAAAAATTTGGACAGAACAAAAACCTGTACTCCGACCGATTGGCCGGAGTACAGGCTTTTTGTATGCCGTCTTTTTTTCAGCGCCGGAACCAGGCCCTCGCCGCGGCGGCGAAGTTGTCCCAGTCGTAGTAGGGATCGTTGATCGTGTAATTGATCGTGTCGGAAAGCATAAGGATAATCATCAGAATACCGAACACGGTGCTCACCGAGCCGAGAACAATCCCGGCAATGGCCATTCCTCCGCCGCCCTTCACCTGAGCGGCAATACCCAGCACGAGGGCGAGGATGCCGAGCACCACATTCAGAAACGGAAAGCAGAACAGAACCAACGAAAGGATACCGAGGATCAGCGACGCAACGCTCATTCCATTAACAGGCTTTTGCGGGGCCGCCGGAGGATAATACGGCGAATAGAACGGCTGATAATTTGTGGGGGAGGGATTGCCGGGCTGGAGCGGATATCCCGGCTGCTGCGCATACGGCCCGGCCGGCGGCTGTACAGGATACGCGGAAGGCGGCGCGGCATACGGCCGCTGCTGGGGGACGGCACTCTGCGGAGGAACAGTACCTTGCGGAGCAAAGCCGGGCGACGTCGGAGCCGTACACGGATTGGAAGCGTACGGCGGCCGTACAGGCGTGGGCTGCTGATACTGCGGCGCCTGCTGTGCATCCACATACCGCACCGGCCGGTCGGAAAACGCCGGCGCGCCGGGGGCGGGAGAAGTCTCGGAGGACGTATCGCCGGCAGAAGGCGTTTCCGTGAATTCCGCCGGCGATGTTCCGTCGGGGAAAAATTCGTCGCCGTCCGGTTTGGAAGGAGCCGGGGCGGGTTCTTCCACCGGTTCGTTTTTTGCCGTGTCGTTCTTTTTTTCCTCGGGCGCGGCCCAGAAGTCGAACTGATCCGTCATAGCAATCTCCATTCTTTCAAAAAATCGTATGAAAACCCAGTTGCTTGATTTACACGTTTTATCGTATGTGCCGCAGGCCAAAAAAGAAGCCGTATAATTCATGCGCTGCGGACCGGGCGGTGTCATCCGTATAACGGTACGGCAACTGTGTTTTATTATATCAGAATTACTTTTCAAATTCAACGCCGTTTCAACGCCGTCCGCCGTTTTTTCCTCCTCTGCGGGGAAATCGGCTGATAATTGGCCTTTCCGGCGGCAAGACTAAAACGACGCAATCCATGGCGCTCTGGTAAGGCAGGAAAGGAAGAAATGATAAAATGAAAGATACCTCTCAAAAACTGACGGCGGATTTTGCGACAAATACCAGCCGG
Organism: uncultured Oscillospiraceae bacterium; assembly: GCA_905192745.1. Lineage (GTDB taxonomy): Bacteria > Bacillota > Clostridia > Oscillospirales > Acutalibacteraceae > Avimonas. The sequence continues at coordinate 37,866 of CAJJLZ010000008.1, read as the reverse complement.
ATGGACGGCCGTCTGCGCGTTGCGGAAAGCTTTGACGTAATCGGCCGGAATATGACGGTTGGAGGACGAAAGGCACGGCTTTACTTTATCGACGGATTTGTCAAGGACGATCTGATGGAAAAGATCATGCAATTCCTCATGGGGGTGAAACCGGAGCAGATGGAGGCCGTCGATACGGTGGAGGCGTTCGCCGATCAGTTTATTCCTTATGTGGAGGTGGATCCGGCCGATGAGGAGGAAACGATCGCGGTTCAGGTCCTTTCCGGCACCATTGCGCTGCTGATTGAGGGCTATACCGGCGCCCTGATGGTTGACGCCCGCACCTATCCGGCCCGCGGGGTGGAGGAACCGAGCGACGACCGGGTGCTCCGCGGCGCGCACGACGGCTTTGTGGAAACGCTGGTTTTCAACACGGCCCTCATCCGGCGGCGGCTGCGGGATCCCCGGCTGACCATGGATTATGTGCAGGTAGGAACGGTTTCCCGCACCGATGTGGTCATCAGCTATATGGAAGGGGTGGCCGATCCCAAGCGGGTCCGCCGGCTGAAGGAGGAAATTCGGAAAATTACCATTCCCTCCCTGACGATGGGGCAGGAGAGCCTGGCCGAATGTCTGGTACGCCGCCAGTGGTATAACCCTTTTCCCAAGGTGCGGTATACCGAACGCCCGGATTGTGCCGCCGCCGCGATTGCGGAGGGAGGGATCGCCGTAGTGGTGGACAATACGCCGTCGGTGATGCTGCTTCCCACCTCGATTTTTGAATTCGTGCAGGATGCCAACGATTTTTATTTTCCGCCGCTGGTGGGGACCTATCTGCGTCTGGTGCGGATGACGATTTTTCTGCTCACCCTGTTTCTGACCCCGGTGTGGTATCTGCTGATTACCCATCCGGATTGGATTCCTCCCGCGCTGGATTTTATCCGGATCGCAGAGCCAAACAGCGTACCGATTCTGGTTCAGCTTATTATCATTGAGCTGATGATCGACGGGATCAAATTGGCTTCCCTGAATACGCCCAGCGCGCTGAGCAACGCGTTCGGCATTGTCGGCGCGCTGATTCTCGGTGAATTCGCTGTCAGCGCCGGTCTGTTTGTGCCGGAGGTCATGCTGTATATGGCGTTTGTAGCGATCGCGACCTTTACCCAGCCCAGCTTTGAACTGAGCTATGCCTTCAAGCTGTTCCGGATCCTCCTTCTGATTTTGACGGCGCTGGGCGGCCTGTGGGGTTTCATCGGCGGACTTCTCCTGATGCTGATTGTGGCCGCCACCACCCGTCCCGCCTCCGGCGGAAGCTATCTTTTCCCGCTCATCCCCTTTCATGGCCCCGCGCTCCTTCGTTTGCTTATCCGCTGCCCTATTCACCGAAAAAATGCCGGTCGTTAATGGAAATGTCTTCTCTTTATGTTAATGTTAAGGGAAAATAGAGAGATTTTGTGGTTTTATTTTCAAATTTGTCGCCGCTTGTTCACAAAAACAACACACAGTTCCTGTAAAATGAAAGCATGAAAAGTGTTCGGAATACCCACAAACCCCGGAACACGAAATTTTAATCAGGGGGAGAAGCGCGAAATGCCAAAGCTTGTTTATGTGTATGGGGACGATAGCCGGATGCTGGATACGCTTTTGTCTTCTCTTCGCGGCAACGGGTATTCGGTGGAGTATACGTCGGTGTCGGATGAGATGGGAAAAAACCGGATTATGGCGGATATCGCCCTGATCTGTACGCCGGTCAGTCCTTCCGATAAGGTGCGGATTGGGGAACTGACGGTTGACGTCGAAAACATGGAGGTGACGCATAACGGCGAGATGCTTCATTTCACTCCGACGGAATTCGCCATGCTTTCCTATCTGCTGAAAAATTCATCCCGCGCGGTGCCGAGAACGGAGCTGCTTCCTGCGGTATGGGGCTTTGAGAACGATTCCGGCACCCGGGTGGCGGACGATACTGTGAAACGGCTTCGGAAAAAGCTGCAGGGGACAGGAGTAACGATTGAAACCATTTGGGGATACGGCTTTAAAATTCGGGGAGAGATTCCCCGTCCTCGGGCACGCTTTGCATGACGGATGTTGAACTCCTGCAAATATTCCCGATAAATTCTTTGAGATTCAGGGCGTTATCACGAAACTGCAGGATTTAAAATTAGATTGTGCAAAAATCTCCCAAGAAGGGTTGACAAATCCGAGACAGAGAGGTAAAATACGGCTAAAGACAGCAAAGGCGCTGCAGGTTGAAAAACCTGCGGCGCTTTTTTGTTGTTTTCAGCTTCCCGGGTTTCCCCACGAAAAGGACGGCGGATCGCCGGATTCCTTTGTGTGGGGATGGGGGTTTCGCTTTCTGCAGAAGCGCGCGCGGCTCGGCTCAAACTGTTGTGGCGGTTTGACAATCCAATTCAGAGGGAGTCTGGAACAGCGGTTCCGGGCTGGGGAAATCCGGCGGGTGTGGTCCGGCCGGTTCCCCGCAGAAAGGAAGGAGATTCGTATGTTTTCCTCAGCAGACACCATTTGGACGCTGCTTGGAGCGGCGCTGGTGTTTTTCATGCAGGCGGGTTTCGCAATGGTGGAGACCGGCTTTACCCGGGCGAAAAACTCCGGCAATATCATTATGAAAAACCTGATGGACTTTGCTCTCGGCACCCCGGTTTACTGGATTCTCGGCTTCGGTCTGATGTTCGCGGGCACCGGCGCGCTGGTCGGCGGCTTTGATCCCTTTGTGACGAAGGATTACAGCTTCCTCGGCCTGACGGTTCCCACCCCGGTATATTTTATCTTCCAGACCGTTTTCTGTGCGACGGCGGCAACCATTGTTTCCGGCGCTATGGCGGAACGGACCAAGTTCAGCTCCTATTGTATTTACAGCGTAGCGATCAGCGCGTTTGTCTATCCGATTTCCGGTCACTGGATCTGGGGCGGCGGCTGGCTGGCACAGTTGGGATTCCATGATTTTGCCGGTTCCACGGCGGTACATATGGTGGGCGGCGTCGCGGCGCTGATCGGCGCGAAAATGCTGGGGCCCCGTATCGGAAAATACGGCAGGGACGGTAAGCCGAAGGCGATTCCCGGCCATAACCTTGCCCTCGGCGCGCTGGGCGTGTTTATTCTGTGGTTCTGCTGGTTTGGATTTAACGGCGGCTCCACCGTGTCCGCGACGGGCGACGATACCCTGACGGCGATGGGCTCCATCTTTACGACCACCAACCTGGCGGCGGCGGTTTCGACGGTTACGGTGATGATTATCACCTGGATTCGCTACAAAAAGCCGGACGTTTCCATGACCCTGAACGGTTCCTTGGCCGGTCTGGTCGCCATTACGGCGGGCTGTGATGTGGTTTCCCCCGCCGGCGCGGCGATCATCGGCATTATCGCGGGCTTTGTGGTGGTGTTCGGTATCGAATTTATTGATAAAGTGCTGAAGATCGACGACCCGGTCGGCGCGGTGGGCGTGCATGGCCTTTGCGGCGCGACCGGCACCCTCCTGACCGGCCTGTTTTCCACCAGCGAGGGTGTGTTCTACGGCCATGGCTTCCGGTTCTTCGGTATTCAGTGCCTCGGCGTAATTTCGGTTATCGCCTGGGTTACCGTGACGATGATTATCATTTTTACCCTCATTAAAAAGACGGTCGGACTGCGGGTTTCCGAGAAGGAGGAGATCAACGGCCTCGATATCGAAGAGCATGGTCTGGTGAGCAGTTACGCCGACTTTATGCCCGCTCATGCCGGCCTGCCGGTCGCGGCGGAAACCGGTGCGGAGGTTCCGGAATCGCAGGCGGTGGAGGTCACGCACATGGGTACGCGATATGTGGAAAAGAGCGACGATGTGAAGATGACCAAGCTGGTTATGATTATCCGCCGGGAGAAGTTCGACGCGCTGAAGGTCGCCATGAACAATATCGGCGTAACCGGTATGACGGTCACGCAGGTCATGGGCTGCGGTATGCAGAAGGGCAGCAGCAACTATTACCGCGGCGTTCCGGTGGACGTCCAGCTTCTTCCGAAGGTCAAGGTGGAAACCGTGGTTTGCAAGGTGCCGGTGGATACGGTAGTCGAAACAGCCAAGAAGGTTCTGTATACCGGCCATATCGGCGACGGAAAGATCTTTGTATACGACGTGGAGAATGTGATCAAGGTCCGCACCGGTGAAGAAGGGTACGATGCCCTGCAGGATGTGGAATAAGCGGCGGCAACAGGATTGTATACGGCGGAAGCGGACGGGATGTACACCGTCCGCTTTCGTCCGTTTTCGGGGAAAAAGGGGAAATTTATTGTCTTTTCACGGGATCCTATGGAAAGAAATATAAAAAATACAAATTTTACCTTGTAGATTTTCGAAAATTATAGTATACTTTGAAAGGTTTCCCATTTGCTGACCGTTTGGCCGCCGGAGGCGGAAGGAGTCTGTTCATGACCGTTACCGTTTTGCTGACGCTTTTATTTGCCCGGCTGCGCGGTTACCGGCTGAAGCCTCTGCTGAAAGCCTGGTGGCTGTATCCGGTTTTTGCCGCCGAACTGATCGGCATTTTCCTGCAGCTGCAGATTTTCTGCGGGAATTACGCGTTTGTCGAGTGGTACGGGTATATCAAGACGGGATATATGCTGCTGTATGTTCTGCCGGTGGTCGCTTATAAGGTGTACAAGCCGGCTCTGGCCGGCTCCGGGTTTATTTTGGCAGGAACGCTGCTGAATAAAGCGGTCATGGCTGCCAACGGCGGTAAAATGCCGGTATATCCCACCCTTTCCCGGGTGACCGGGTATTTCAATGAAGCCATGTTCGGCGAGCACAGCACCATCCATGTGATGGGGACGGCGGATACCCGCCTGAAGCTGCTGAGCGATTTTATTGACACCGGTTACAGCGTGATGAGTATCGGCGACCTGCTGATCCGCGTCTTTGTGGTTCTGGTGCTATTTTATACGCTGCGGACTCTGCAGCGCCCGGAAGGGGAGGAACACCGTGTCGGAGACGGTTAAAACCGCAATTACCTATCTGCTGCAGCTGGTGACCGGCTATTTGCCGCAGGGTCTGTCCTTTGTGCTGTTTATTTACGCCTTCTGCCGGCAGCGGATCGACCGGAAACGGTTTGTCCTGTCGGTGGGGGTCATGTTTCTCGTCATCTGGCTGACCAGAAACCTGCCGGTCAATTTCGGCGTACATACGCTTCTGAATATGCTGGCGCTGATTGGCCTGAGCTGCGGAGTGTGCGGCCTTCGTCTGGAAAAGACGGTGGTGGGCTGCCTGCTGGCGACCGTGGTGATGTTCTGCACCGAGGCGCTGAACGTGGCCGTCCTCTGGCTGATTCTCGGCAGGGAACGAACCGACGCTCTGTTGACCGACAGCCTGATAAAGGCGCTGCTGGTGATTCCCTCCATGGCGCTGTTTACTCTCGGTACGGTGATTTTCTATTGTCTGCGCGCCCGTTCCCTGCGCGTCCCGGAAAAGGGGCGCGCCTGAATGGAAAAACTGGTTCGCAAGGCGGCGGGACGTATCGCCCGGCGGCAGGGCCTGACCGGTGAACAGGAGGCGGTGGTGGCCTATGGCCTGCTGGCGTTTACCCAGATGCTTGTGATCCTTGTTCTGGCCGCGCTGTTCGGGCTTCTGACCGGTACGCTGGCTTCGTGCCTGACGGTCTGCCTTGGCGTAGGGGCGCTGCGGAAGTTTACCGGCGGCGCCCATGCGCGTACGATGGGGGGGTGCATTGCCGTCAGCCTGCTCACTATGGCGGTGATGGCACTGCTTTCCGAATATCTGCTGGTTCGTTTTCTGCCGCCCGCCGCGTTGTGCGGTGTATCGCTTGCCGCGTATTTTCCGGCGTTTCTTCTGGTCTGGAAACGGGCGCCGGTCGCGTCGGAGAAGAAGCCGATCCGCTCGGCGGACAAGATTCGTCGGCTCCGCCGCGGCGCGTTGGTTCTGCTCACGGTTTGTCTGCTGTTTACTATCGCACTGACTGCCGCTTCCGTGCCGGGGATTCGGCCGCCCCTTCTTTTCCTTCGGATTGCCAGCGCCTTGGCGCTGGCGGTGCTTTGGCAGTCGCTTACTCTTACCAGAACCGTATGTCGGCTGTTTCACAACGCCTGACGGAGAGGAACAGCCGGATGCCGGGGGGGAACATAGTTCCTGTTTGTTTGCCGATATACGATTTTGAAAAAGCCGGAAAGGAGGGATTTCAAATGAAAAAGAGCCGTATTCTTGGACTGGTAGCAACGGCCTGCACGGTGCTTGCTACGCTGGTGGCGACTTCGGCCTGTCTGTTCTATTTTTATCAGCCGGAGGAACCCGCGTCGCTGTCGGACAAATAGTTGTCCGTGCAAAAAACGAAAGGCACGGGAAACTGCGAAATGGTTTCCCGTGCCTTCCTTATGAAAAACGAATCTGTCCGTAAAAAGGGGGGATAGAGATGCATCGCGTGGAATTGGATAAGGAACGGCAGCTTTCCTCTCTGCTTTTTGTGCTAAAGCTGCTGTCGATATTTTTTGCTGCGATTCCGATTTTTCAATGGCTGTTCCGGGGGGAACGGCCGGACAGCCAGCTGCAGTACAACATGATTATTACCACCATTTTGTCGCTGGCAGTGCTGGGGGTGGCGCTTTTCCTTCTGATGCTGATCTATCACAACAGCCGGAAAAGAAATAAGCGCCTGATCTGGCTGGAACTTCCGCTTTTTCTGACGTTGATGCTTTCGGCTATCGGCGTGTCGGGCTGGAACGAAAGCTATTATAAATTCCTTTTCCTGTTTCTCATTGTCAGCTATGCCATTGAATATTCCATGAGAGCGTCTCTGGCGGTGGCTGCCGTGTCCTCGCTGCTGCTGGTGGTCATCGATTTCATTGCGCCGGCGGACGGGGCGGTTAACCAGTATTTTGAAAACGACCTTGCCCTGATCGCGATGTTTCTTTCAGTGGGTGTTACCGTCGGCCTGTATTCGCAGATTGAGAATGAGCATATCGGATATTGGCGGCATTACGCCAATATCGACGGATTGACCGGCCTTTATAATCACCGGTATTTTCATCAGGAGCTGGAGCAGCAGTGCGCCGCCTGCGGGGAGCGCGGCGAGCCGGTTTCCCTGATTATGCTGGATGTGGACTATTTCAAGTCGTACAACGATCTCTGCGGATATGAGAAGGGGGACGAGCTGCTCCGTGAGCTGGCGAGGGTTCTTCAGGCAAAGCTGGAATCGGAGGCGGTGCTTTGCCGGTACGGCGGGGAAAAATTCAGCATTATTCTGCCGGGAACGCCGCTTGCCGCGGCGGTGGAAACCGGCAACCGTCTGCGGGAAGAGGTCGAGAAGCATCCTTTTGAAGGGGAGGAACAGCTGCCTTTCGGCCGCCTGACCGTTTCGGTCGGCGTCTCCCAGCTTGACGGAGCGAACAAGGAGACGTTTCAGACATTGATCCACCATGCGGATACCGCGCTCTATCGCGCCAAATATCTGCGGAGGAACCGGGTAGAGGTTTTTGCTTCGATTCTCAACGAGTTTCATCGCCGCAGGCCGGGGGAGGATACCGGTCCGGAGGCGCTTCGGACGCTTCGCACCCTGCTCGCCGTTATCGACTCGCGGGACAGCTATACCTATCATCACATTGAGCGGGTTGCCAATTATTGCGCGGTAACGGCTGATTTTCTTCAGTTGGATCCTGACAGCCGGCAGGACCTGATTTATTCCGCGTATCTGCACGATCTGGGAAAAATCAACGTGGATAAGGACGTATTGATTAATTCCGGCAAGCTCACGGAAGAGGACTGGGCGCAGCTGAAGCAGCATCCGGCGGACGGCGCGGCGATTATCGGCAAGGTGGAAGGGATGGAAAAGCTTGCCCCGATCATCCGCGGCCATCATGAACGCTATGACGGGACGGGCTATCCGGACGGCCTGAAAGGCGAATCGATCCCCTATCTTTGCCGGATTCTCACTCTGGCGGACAGCTTTGACGCCATGACAAACAATCGGCCGTATAATCGCCGCCGCACCTTTGACGAAGCGTTCGAGGAGATTCGACGCTGTGCCGGAACGCAGTTTGACCCGTCTTTGACCGAACAGTTTATCTCGACCATTCAGGGGATTGAAGAGGTAGGCAAAGCCGATGGGCTGGAATTCGCCGCTTTCTGAAATGTCTGCTGAACAAATATAAAGAGGAAACGGAGCGCCGTTTCCTCTTTATATTTTCCGGTTGTTTTATTTTTTGAATAGGTTTGAATAGAAGGGAAAGAGCGCATCATACGAATGGCAATGGCAGAACCCCCTCCGGTTTTCCGCTGGATAGACCGCATGGAAAGCGAGAAAAATTTTTCGTTTTTCGATAAAAAATCCCATTCCAGGTTAAGAACCTGTTAAAAATGAATGGAAATGCCGCCGAATCTTCCCCTCGAAAGGAAGAAAAAGTGTGAAAACCGGCAAATTTCGCGGACCCGGCAAAAGATTACAAAAATGAAACTTGCTTTTTGTGGATTGGGATAGTATAATGCAGTTCGTACCTGAGAAACGGTATGCCGATCTGGAATGCTTGCTCAGGAGAGGAGAAAACGTATGCAAAAAGTGCTCAGTATGAACACATATCGTGCATCGACTTTCGGCTCCAAAGCGTTTTCCTTTGTGAAGCGCTCTTTTGATATTTTGGGTTCTCTGGCTCTGATCGTTCTGCTTTTCCCCCTGTGTCTGGTGGTCGCTGTCATCGCGGCGGCCGATACGAAGGGAACGCCGATTTTCGTTCAGACCCGGATGGGGCGGAACAATGTGCCGTTCCGTATGCTGAAATTCCGCACAATGAGCGTGGACGCGCCAAGCGATGTGGCCACCTGTAAACTGGATGATCCGCAGCGGTATATTTCGAAGGTGGGCGGTCTGATTCGCCGGCTGAGTATCGATGAACTGCCGCAGCTTGTGAATATCCTGTTCGGGCAGATGTCCTTTGTGGGGCCTCGCCCGGTTGTCCTGACGGAGACGGAACTGCTGGAGCTCCGCACCCGCAATGGCGCGTGCAGCGTTCGCCCCGGCCTGACCGGTGTGGCGCAGACGAGCGGCCGGGACAAGGTTACCGCTCATGAAAAGGCGAAGATGGATGCGTTTTACGCCAACAATGCTTCGATGCAGCTCGACTGCCGTGTGCTGATGCTGACGATCGGTTATGTGCTTCGTTCACAGGATATCTGTGAGGGCGCGCCGTCCGGTCAGCAAACCGATTCCCCTCGCCGGGAACGCAGCGCCTGACAGGCTGAAAATTCGATATCACGATACTGTGCAAAGAAACAGCGGGTGTCCGTCGCCAGACGGACGCCTTGTTTTCTGTTTGTGCGCCGGACGGTTCCCGGACGCGTCAGGGCGAACCGATGAACCCGGATACGTTGACAGCGCCGGGAGGCTTGTTGTATAGTAATAGGAATCTCGGATTAAAATACAGACGGCAGGTGCTTTGGCAGCCCGCTTTCGTTTTGGTTCGGAGATTCCCATACGTCCCCGCACTTTTTAATCAATTTCGACAGAATGGAAACAGGAAAGGATGATTCCCCCGTGAGCGAATGTACGCACAACTGCGAAAGCTGCGGTGAAAGCTGCAGTGAGAGAGAACATCAGGATCTTCACGCGTCCCTGAACGCTTACAGCTCCATCAAAAAGGTGGTGGCTGTCAGCAGCGGAAAGGGCGGCGTCGGCAAATCCTCCGTCACCGCGATGCTGGCGACCCTGCTGGCTCGCCGCGGCTATAAAGTCGGCGTGCTGGACGCCGATATCACCGGCCCTTCGATTCCCAAAGCCTTCGGCGTTGCCTGCAAGGCCAAGGGCAGCGAAATGGGTATTCTTCCGGTGGAAACCCATATGGGGATCAAAATCATGTCCATTAATCTTTTGCTGGAGCGGGAGGATCAGCCGGTGGTCTGGCGGGGCCCGGTCCTTGCCGGCGCGGTAACCCAGTTTTGGACCGATGTGGTCTGGGGCGAGCTGGATGTGCTGTTTATCGATATGCCTCCCGGAACCGGCGACGTGCCGCTGACCGTTTACCAGTCCATTCCGGTGGATGGAACGGTGATCGTCTCCACTCCGCAGTCTCTGGTGCAGATGGTGGTCGGCAAGGCGCACAAGATGGCCGGAATGCTGGATATCCCGGTGCTCGGCATGGTGGAGAATATGAGCTGCGTTATCTGTCCCGACTGCGGGAAGAAAATCCCGCTCTTCGGCGATGTCGCCGGTCTGGACGCCGCGGCGAAGGAGATGGGCGTGGATGTGCTTGCCCGGTTGCCGATGAACGCCGAGATTGCCCGGCTTTGCGACGCCGGAGAGATCGAACGGGTGGTCTGTGAAGAATTGGAGCCTGCCGCCGACGTGGTGGAAGCCCTGCTGAAATAATGCGTACTGAACAATGAAAAAATGCCTTTAAAACCGCTTCACGGCTGCATTTGTTCTTTGTTCAGAAGGCGTTGAAATAAGGGGGCCGGCTCTGCGCGCGCGCGGAGCAGGCAAGGCGCGGACCCTTTGGGCGGCGTGGAAGGCATCGCGGTGCCTTTCGCGCCGCCTTTTCGCGTCGTTTCCCTGTGTGCGGGATGCGCGCCTTTTTTGATGCCTCCCCGTTTATTGGAAACAAGGAAGTACCAAATAGGACGGCTTTTTCCTTGACTTTCTCCCGGAAAAAACGGTAGAATAAACACGAATAGAACCGCTGTTTGCTTCCGTTTCTTCTTTTGGAAGTTTTGCAAATGGCGCAAAGAAAAGGATGATACGATGCGTAACCTGTTCACAAAACGTCTGGCGGCTCTGGCCGGCGCGGCCGCCTTGTCTCTGGCACTCCTTGCCGGTTGCTCCCCGGTGGACAAGGAGAACAGCGGCGCGGCTTCTTCGGAGTCAAAGTCAAGCGCGCCGGCTTCCCCGGTCACGGTTCAGGACGCGGCGGGCAAGGATGTCGTAATCAAAGAGGCGCCCCAGCGCGTGGTGATTCTCCCGGTATGGGAAGGCGAAATGGCTCTGGATATGATCGACGCGGATCGAATCGCCGCGCTGTCCTCTTATATGGACTCCACGGCCCTGACCGCCTGCGCCGATAAGGCGAAAGCGGTGTCCGCCCGGGTGAACAGCGAGGCGGAGGCTATCCTTGGCCAAGCGCCGGATCTGGTACTGCTGGATACCTTCAACGACGCGGACGGTTCTCTGGCGAAAGCCCTGACCGACGCGAAGGTAACGGTGTTGACGCTCTCGTCCCCCATCACTTTCGCTGATATCCGGGATCGCCTGTCCACCGTCGCAAAGGCGCTGTACGCCGAAGAAAAGGGGCAGGCGCTGATTGACGAAATGGATAAGCGCCTGAACGATGTCAAGGCCAAAGTGGAGGGCGTGGAAGCCCCGCTCGGCGTGATGTATTATGAGGATTATTACAGCGCGGACGGCTCCAGCGCGGGGATGCTCTGTGCTTACGGAAAGGAATCCCCCTTCAACGCCATCGCTGAGGCGGCGGGCGCGGTGAACGTCTGCACAGCGGCGAATTACTCCGCCGTCAGCAAGGAAACCGTGGTGAACGACTGGAAGCCCGGCCTGCTGGTGGTGCCCGGTATCGTGTACGACGCCAATTTCCAGCCTGCCGAGGACGGCGGCGCGGCCGTCACGGAAGCGATTAAAAAGGACAGCGTACTGCAGTCCCTGCCGGCGGTGCAGAACGGCCGGATTATCGCTTTGACGGAAAAGTACCGCGGTTCGACCTCCCACTATATTTCGTATGCGGTGGAAGAACTGGCGAAGGCCTGTTATCCGGATCGTTTCTAATCCGGCACATAAGAAATCAAAGAAAAAGGAGGGAAACCCATGCTCCACCGGTCGCCGCGTATTCGCTGGCTGGTTCTTGGCGGAACGGCCGTTCTGCTGCTGACCGTTCTGCTTTCCGTGGGGGTGGGGAGTACCTCCATTTCCATTCCCGAGGTTGCCCGCGCCCTTCTGGCCGCCTGCGGACTGTTTCCGCGGGATGCAGTGGATCCCGCGGTTTACAGCGTGGTGGTGTCCATCCGCCTGCCCCGCGTGCTTTGCGTTGTGCTGGCGGGCGGGGGACTGGCTCTGGCCGGCGCGGTGATGCAGGGCGTATTCCGCAATCCGCTGGCCGATCCGGGCCTGTTGGGCGTGTCGGCGGGGGGCGGCTTTGGCGCGCTGGTGGCGATTACCACCGGCGCGGCTTCTTTTTTCGTCCTTCCGGCGGCAGCCTTCGCCGGTTCGCTGACTGCGGTGGGGATCATTCTGGGGGTGTCGGCTGCTTCGGGAAAGGGGCGGGTATCCTCCGTGACACTTGTAATGAGCGGGATGGCGGTGAGCGCCCTCTTCGGTGCGTTTACCTCCCTGCTGCTTTCGGTGTCGAATGAATATCAGGTGACCAGCTACCTGTTCTGGACTATGGGCGGCCTGTCGAACCGCCGCTGGGAGCATGTGGCGACCATGGCGCCGCCGGTTCTGATAAGCGCGGCGGTGCTGATCCTGCTGGCAGGGCGGCTGGATATCCTCCAACTGGGAGACGAGCAGGCGCGGGCGCTCGGCGTGCACAGCGGCCGGAATCGGACGGCGATGGTGCTGCTCGCCTCTCTGTGTACCGCCTCCATCGTCTGTGTGACCGGCCCGATCGGGTTTGTGGGGCTCATCGTTCCGCATATTCTGCGGATGCTGGTCGGTCCGTCCCATCGGCGGCTTTGCCTTGCTTCGGCAATGGCGGGCGGCGTGTTTCTTACTCTTTGCGATACGTTGGTGCGATGGCTGTCCGGTTTTCAGGGAAAGGAATTTTCCGTGGGGATCGTCACGGCGCTTCTCGGTGCGCCGTATTTTCTCTATCTGCTGATTCGTCGGAAGGATGGGGCGGACGGAGCCGGAATCGACGGGAACGGATGAAAGCGGAGAGGAGGGACGGCATGGACGGCGGAACCTGTGGAAAAAACGCAGAGGCGGGCGAACTGCGGCTGCGGGCGGAACATATTCTGTATACCGTGAAGGACAACACGCCGTCCGGCAGTGGAGAACCGGCGATCCTGACCGACGTGAGTTTTTCCGCGTCGGCCGGCGAATTTGTGGGAATTGTCGGTCCGAACGGCGCGGGCAAGACGACCCTGCTGCGCTGTTTGGCAGGTTTTCTCCCTGCGGAAGGGCGGGTGGAGGTGACCGGCCCGTCCCGGTTCGCCCGCCCGGTTTGGGGAATTCCGGCCCGGGAACTGGCCCGGCTGCTTTGCTATATGCATCAGGATACGGCGGTGCCTTTTGCCTTTACCGTGCGGGAGGTGACGGCGATGGGCCGTTATCCCTGGCTGGGACGGTTTTCCATCCCTTCCGCCGCCGACCGGGAAAAGGTGGACGAGGCGCTGGCGCTGGCGGGCTGCCGGGAGCTGGCTGACCGCTGTATTCTGGAACTGTCGGGCGGGGAACGGCAGAGGGTAATGCTGGCCCGGGCGCTGGCGCAGGATACCCCGATTCTTCTGTTGGACGAACCGACCGCGAGCCTGGATATTCGGCACGCGCTGGATGTGTTTACTCTCTGCCGCTGTCTGGCGGCGCAGGGCCGCTGCGTGGTGGCGGTGCTGCATGATCTGCGGCAGGCGGCGTCCGCCTGCTCCCGCCTTTGTCTGCTGCGCGAGGGAACCGTTCTGGCGGATGGGGAGGCTTCGTCGGTGCTGACGGCGGAAAATCTCCGGCTGGCCTATGGGGTGGAGGCGACGGTGTTCCGCAATCCGGCGGGACAGTGGGACTATTACGTCGCCGGAAAGCCGGGGGAAACGGCATTCAAAGAAGGAATAGAACACGATGCCGGGCTTTGAAGTGTTTGTCGTGCTGCCGATTCTATGCGTCGTCGGCTTCTGAGTTTGGCGTTTTGTAAAGAATGAAAATTCTCCGGTGATCTCCACCCGCTTTGTCCGCTTTGCTTCTCCTTTCGGCACGGTGGAAAAATAGAAAGAAAAAAAGAAACAGATAGTAAAAAAGCGCATCTTTGTGCCTGTGTGCAGGTACAAAGATGCGCTTTTTAGTGCATTAACAAGAATGTATTACACTATAAATTAAAAAATGTCAAAAACAATTTACAAAATTTTAAATATATAGTACTATATACCTATAAATGGGATATATTCAATTGTGGGAGTATGAAAATGTTCCACAACAGAAATGGATTTTTGAACGTGCTGCTACCGGAGTAAAAAATAATACATATTATTATTTAAAGAATACATATTCTGACAAATATTTAGATGTAAGCAACAGCGCGGATACAAATGGGACATCCGTTAGAACGTATACTTTTAATGGAAACTCTAACCAAAAGTGGAAGACAGTGATTACAGGAAATAATACATATAAATTTGTTGCTGGAAGCAGTTCTACCGGCAAGGTATTAAACGTCAGTGGTTCGTCAGTAAATCTGTGGACTAGCGCTAACGCAACGTATCAGTACTTTCGATTGGTGCGGGACAATAGTATAAGTTGGGGAGGGAGGTATTATATCCAATATGGGTCTAAATATCTGGTGTCCGATATAGATGGACAACTATATTTCAGTGAAAATAAAGGTACCCATGGCTTATGGTCGCTGGAAAAGGTTACAAAGGGGACAGCCCGTATTTATACGCAGTCCGATGATATTGATTCAACCCCTATGGATTCGTCTTTTAAATCGAATTGTTCCGCAATGGGATATACGGCTTATGCGCAGCATGAAACAAGTCGGACTGCGCCGCTGTCGCATTTGACATCAACGGATATTTGGGTTCACGCATGGCACGGTGAACCTGCATACCTACACTTTAAAGATAAAACGTTTATCAGTGCTTATCATATCCAACAGCAACCGGATTCGACCTCCTATGCAGGCTTACGATGCATGATTACCTTCGGATGCGAGGCGGCCAAAATCGGTGTGAGCGGTACGGCGACCGGACTGAATATCATTGATGAAATTTATGATCGGGGAGCCGCCTTTGCCATGGGTTTTACAAAAGATAAAATTCCTGTTGTCAGCGGCATCCCGTGGGGACGAAAATTTTTCGAGGAGGCGGCCGCAGGAAAAACCATTTTGGAATGTATGATTGCGGCGGACAGCTATGCGAACAATCCGCTGGTTAATACCGGGGCGAGGTATTATCGTGGAGACGAAAGCCAGCGGCTGAGCCGATAAATCCAATGGCGGAAATGGTAATGAGAGGAGTGCAGACTATGGGTTACAAAGGGAAAGAGGCGCTGCTCGGCATAGTTTTTCTGGCGCTGTTTTTCGTCTCCGGCTGTACCGGAGAATTGGATTCGTCAGAGGGCGCGGGGGGCTCCAACACGTCTCAGATGATTCGGAACATTGATTTTTATGGTCATCAGGAGACGGCTGTTTACGACCGGCAGGAGCAGGTTCCTTCCGTTATTCCGTCGCTTGACGGCAATTCCGTTAATATGAACGAGAGAACCATTGATGTATATAGAGGGCAGGACGATACGGAATATTCGTATTTTGAAGGCACCTCCACCCTTTGCGGATTCGTTGAAAAAGAACTGTATGGAAAATATCTGGATATTGCCGAGCCGATAACCGAAACGCAGGCGCTTGCCGCCGCCGATACCATGCTTTGTTCGCTCTTTGGCGATTACTCAGAGTATGAACGTTTATATTGTGAGTACAGCCCGATCGACGCTGTTTATAATATCAGCTATTCCTATCCGCTGGCTGGAATTCATACGGATAATTGTATAGCCGTTTTTGTGAGGTCGGACGGGCGGGTCACGGGGGTAAACGCCTACCGTTATGATTATTACCGGGATACAGCTATCGCGGCGGAGAGCGTCCAGACGGCGGTGTCCGCCAGTAATGCGACCGTTCAAGACGGAGAAATAACCCTGCGGTATATCGCTGTAAACGATGGCGAGTTATGTCTTGTTACCAATTATACCGGAGAGGATGGCCTGCGGCAGGACGTACGAAGGATAGAATAAAGAGGCGGATGAAATACGAAGAAAACGGGGAGGGGGAAAGGATGCCTTATGTCCGTCGACTGGAAAAAAGCCGCAATAAAGCGTCGGATTCTTTTGCTGGGAGGTGCCGCGCTTTTGCTCGCCGCGTTTTTCGCGGGGTGGGCCGGGTATAGATATGTGCACACGAAGGTGGATTTGCAAAAGCTGGATTCTGTTGAGATTCGGATGCGTATTCTTTTTCCGGACTGGGAGCCGGAGAAGCGCGCCGTCGTTATCACTGAGCCGGACTCGTTTGAAAAGGTGCTGGAGACGGACGCGGCGGTCAAGAAAAAAGCGGGCGTGACGCCCGGGATTACCGCGCAGCGGTGGAAAATAGAATGGATTTATCACATGGGAGATCGAAGCGTCACGCACTATTATGAAGGGATGCATAATCGGCCGGAGGTGGAGGAAATTCTATGTGGGATTCCTGAAATCCAAGCGATTGCGGACGAGGAGCTCCTCCGGCTGTATAGGGAGGAGAACCAACAGATACGATAAGGAGAAACCGGCTGCGTATGCGGTCGGTTTCCCTTTATCTGTTCCGCCGTATTTTCTTATGGACGATATCCGTCTGGATTTATTTTCATCTTTTCCATGATAGCGATTGACTATTTTTTTACGGGATAGTAAAATAGAATACAATATGGAATTTGCGATTCCAATTGAATTAACGGAGGTCGAGTAACGATGGCAAGGGTATACAATTTTTCGGCGGGCCCCTCGGTTCTGCCCGAAAGCGTGCTGGAAAAAGCGGCGGCGGAAATGATGGATTACGAGGGCTCGGGACAATCGGTTATGGAGATGTCCCACCGTTCCAAAACATATGACGCGATCATCAAGGGCTGCGAAGCGCTGCTGCGCGAAGTGATGAACATCCCGGATAATTATAAGGTGCTCTTCCTGCAGGGCGGCGCGTCCTCCCAGTTTGCGATGCTGCCCCTCAACCTGATGAACGGCAGCGGCAAAGCGGATTTTGTGATTACCGGCCAGTGGGCGAACAAGGCGTATCAGGAAGCGTCCCGCTACGGCGACGCGCATGTGGTGGCCAGCTCCAAGGATAAGACCTTCTCGTATATTCCGGAGCTTGACCCCGCGGCCTTCACCCCGGATGCGGATTATTTCCATATCTGCATGAACAATACGATTTACGGCACCCGCTATACCAAGCTGCCGGAAACCGGAAACGTTCCGCTTATCGCGGACGTGTCCTCCTGCATCCTGTCCGAGCCGATCGACGTGTCCCGCTTTGGCGTGCTGTACGCCGGTGCGCAGAAGAACATGGCTCCGGCCGGCCTGACCGTGGTGATTATCCGCGAGGACCTGATCGGCCACGCGCGGGATATCACGCCGACCATGATGAACTATCAGATTCACGCGGATAACGGGTCGATGTATAACACCCCGCCCTGCTATGCCATCTATATCTGCAAGCTGGTGCTGGAATGGATCAAAAACGAAATCGGCGGACTGGAAAAAATGAAGGAGCGCAATGAAAAGAAGGCCGCGCTGCTGTATGATTTTCTGGATTCCTCCAAGCTCTTCCGCGGCACCGTTGTGAAGGAAGATCGTTCTCTGATGAATATTCCCTTCGTCACCGGCAATGAGGAGCTGGACGCGAAGTTCGTGAAGGAAGCGGCGGCTGCCGGTTTCGTTAACCTGAAGGGCCATCGCACGGTGGGGGGCATGCGCGCCTCCATCTACAACGCCATGCCGATCGAGGGTGTGGAGAAGCTGGTCGCCTTCATGAAGGCGTTTGAAGAGGCCAACGCCTGAATCCGTTCTTTTCCGAGGCCGGAAACACCGGCTGCCGTTTGTTGCTGAAAGAATATGGGCCTGACGGAAGAAGGTTGTTCTGTCCGTTGACGGCGCGGCTTCGACGGGTTACCGACGAGGCGGCGCCCGGCCTTTTATGAAAGGATGGTCATTGTCATGTTTCAGATTCAGACCCTGAACAAGATCGCCGCCTGCGGCACCGACCGCTTCGATAAGGAAAAATATACCGTGGCGAATGAATGCGGCGCGCCGGACGGCATTATGGTTCGCTCCGCCGCCATGCATGAAATGGAGCTGCCGGCTTCCCTCAAGGCGATTGCCCGCGCCGGCGCCGGCGTGAATAATATCCCGCTGGATAAATGCAGCGACGCGGGAATCGTGGTGTTCAACACCCCCGGTGCGAACGCCAATGCCGTGAAGGAGCTGGTGCTTGCCGGCCTGCTGATTTCTTCCCGTAAGGTGGTCTCCGGTATCGAATGGGCCAAAACCCTGAAGGGTCAGGGCGCGGAAGTTCCCAAGCTGGTGGAAAAGGGCAAGTCCGCTTTCGGCGGGCCGGAAATTCGCGGAAAGAAGCTGGGCGTCATCGGTTTGGGCGCTATCGGTTCTCTGGTGGCGAACAGCGCTGTGGGACTGGGGATGGAAGTTTACGGCTTTGATCCCTACCTGTCGGTGGACGCGGCGTGGGGCCTGTCCAGTAAGGTGTGTCACGCTACCAGCTATGAGCAGATTTTTGAAAACTGTGACTATATCACCATCCATGTGCCGCTGACCCCCGAAACCCGCGAGAAGCTGAATGCCGAGGCCTTTGCCAAGATGATCGACGGCGTGCGCATCCTCAACTTCTCCCGCGCCGATCTCGTGAACGGCGAGGATATGCGCGCTGCGCTGGCTTCCGGCAAGGTGGCCGCCTATGTGGTGGATTTCCCGACCGACGACATGCTCGGAGTAGAGAATGTGATCGCCATCCCGCACCTTGGCGCTTCCACGCCGGAGAGCGAGGATAATTGCGCTATGATGGCGGCGGCAGAGCTGATCGATTATCTGGAGAACGGCAACATCCGCAATTCGGTCAACTTCCCGGCGATGGATGTTGCCCGGAGCACCGAGACCCGTATCTGCGTTCTGCACCGGAATATCCCGAACATGCTTGCGCAGATCAGCGGCGTGGTGTCCGCCGAGGGAATCAATATCGAGACGATGGTGAACCGGTCCAAGAAGGATAACGCGTACACCATCCTCGATGTGGTGGGCGATGTGTCGGACGACTGCCTCGCGAAGATTCAGGCGATCGACGGGGTTATCCGCCTGCGTAAAATTCAGTAATTCACGACGCGGAACAGTGAAAGGCAACAAGCGGCCGGGAGGACTTCTTCCGGCCGCTTGTTTGCGTTTTGACCGCTGTTCTCCTCTTGTTTACGGAAGGATTTTTGTTGGCGGTGTTACCGAGAAATGCTCCCGCATTTCTCCTGAACGTCATTCGCGGATAAAAACTTGAAAAATGTCTTGACTTTCTTCCTCCTCTGTGGTAAAGTATAACACGTTGTTGGAAGGCATCCTGTAATGGATAAATCCATATGGGGGTATAGCTCAGCTGGGAGCCCAAGCCTGACGGTTACGTACCCCTCTATGGAAGTTCTAAAAAGTTAATATGTGTCTCTCCGTTATCTGGGGGTATAGCTCAGCTGGGAGAGCGCTTGAATGGCATTCAAGAGGTCAGCGGTTCGATCCCGCTTATCTCCACCATCTCAAGGAGAGATACTTTCAAAAACCTGTTTCTGAAAAGAAGCAGGTTTTTGCTTTATGCCACAAGCGCCTCCATGTCCAACCCGAGGCTGAACTGCTCAAAGTCGATGTTGAAGTCGATATGCAGCTTGTAGTCCCGGTAAACATCAATCCGCTTGATAAGGCAGTTGACGATCATTTTCTTTGTCTCAATGCTGGCCGTGTCGTATAGTTCGGCCCATGAAAGGATGTCGTCATACTGCGCGTTGAGTGAAGCCATGACAGCCTGCCCTTCGTCGTAGGCGGCCTGTGCCGCGTCAAGCTGTTCTTTCACTTTGAGACAATTTGTCTCAGAGTCGGCAATCAAAGAGGCCAGCAAGTCCTGGCTGAAGCTGCTTTCCCCACGGATGGATTTTACCACCTCCGATTTCAACATCGCCAGATCGGCAGACGCCTTGTTGTAGTCCGCCCGGACAGCCTGCAGCACCGCTTTCCGCTCCTTCATCTTCTCTTGATAGCGGACGCCCACGACCTCGCTTTTGGGAATAGCCCTCATACGTTCAAAGATCTGCCGGATCAGCTTATCAATAATGCCATCAAGGATGCTGGCCGTGTAGCCTGTCTGCCCGTCGCACTCGGTCTGCTTGCGGGTTTTCCCATAGCAGATGTAGCGCACCCGCTTTACGATCCGGTTGGGGTCGCCCTTGCAGGGATAGGCTTTCCCGTTTGTCGTGAGAGACAACCGGGAGCCGCAATGCCCGCAAAAGATATTTCCGGCCAGAAGCGTGCTTCCTTTTGTGTTCATCGGCACACGGTTTTCCAAAGCTGCGGTATTTGCCCTTGACGTGCGGACATGCTGCGCCGCATCATAGAGCTCCGGCTCAATGATTTGCAGTTGCGGCAGCACCTCGGAGCGACTTTCTCCGCAGCGGAGCACGCCGGTATAGGTCAGATTGCAGAGAATACCCCGGATCGTGGCGTGGTGCCACGGCTTGCCCGTTCTGGCCAGATAGCCGAGATCGTTCAGATAGGTTGCGATCCGTTGAGCGCCAAAGCCTTCCTGCACATACTTCTCATAAATGATACGCACGATAGGAGCCTCGGCCTCATTAACGGCCAGCATAAAGAGCTCGTGCTTGCGTTTATTGAAGCGCCCGCTTTTTACAAGGTCATAACCAAAGGGAGCGTTCCCACCCTTAAATCCGCCGTCCGCCACGATTTGACCGAGAGCGGTTTTGGTGCGGATAGAAGTTTTCTCGCTTTCTCCATCGGCCTGCCAGAAGCGGATATAGTTGGTGAGCTTGTCGGTGTGATTGTCAAACCTCTGCTGGCCCTCTTGGGTGCTCCAGACCTCGATCCCGTTTTTTACAAACCATTCCACCACAAAAGGCGTTTCATCCGCTATGCGCCCGATGCGGTCAAACATGAAAACCAGCAATACATCAAACTTGCCCTGTTTGGCGCGCTCCTTAATGATTTGAAGTTTATCACGGTTTTCAGCCCGTACCTTGTGGCCGGATACGCCGTCCTCCTGCTCTTCATGCACAATCGTCCAGCCCATTTCCTCCGCAAAGCGGTGGCAGGCTTTTCGCTGCATGGGAATATCGGCTTGGCTTTGGGCATTGTAGTCCACTTGCTTGCCGGTAGAAACTCGATATAAGCAATCAACTCGTTTTTCCATAATTGATCCGTCCTTTCATATTGTCAGAGCAATATGGAGGTGCAGATCAATACACAAAGATAGAACGATATGCAGTTTTCAAGGTACATGGTGTCCTTCACCACTATCATTATACCTCTGCGCCGCAGGCACCTCAAGGATGTCGCCGGAACGCTTTTGGGGCGTATCAGCGGCATAGGAAGTCAAAAGGATATGCCTCAAGTGTCTGCTTATATCGGGATTTCTGTTGTCCGCAAAGGTAGCAGAAATCTCATACCCATCCACACAGAAAGCAGTTGTTTTCTGTTTCATCAAAAAACCTCCCTCCTCATATATTGACCTTATGGAACAAGTCCCCCTATGTCCGATGGGGAAACAAGAACAGGCGGCAACCGTGAGGCTGCCGCCCATTCTTGCGTCTCCACCTCGGGACTCATCGTCGCAAACTTCGCTTTGCTGCTTTGGGACAAAATGTCCCAAAATCCGCACGCTCCGTTGCTCCTCATCTCCCCAACAAAGGCAAGGGGGCCCCAAGAGCGAAGTAAAAAGCAGAAGCGCCGTGCTCATTTCCTTGACCCGTCGTAGGACAGCAATACTCGGCACGACGCTCCTGCAAGGGTGCGGCGGCTCCCGAGGGGCAGGTTGCCCCAGCCTGCCTTTCGGATCTTGGCCGTGGCGCTGGCAAGGCTCCACTTGCGGCGTTGGTGTTGTTCGCTCGTTCTCAAAGGGAGAAGTCCCGGCGCACCCGCCGCCCGGCTCCCCATATCACACTCGGAGCCGCCGCTATTCAGTTGTCGAGAGGATCAACTCCTCTCATATACCAAAGACAAAAATCAGTCGAAACCGTACCCCCTTAAAGATATTTTTTCAAAAAAGCCTTCATGTTTTCAATACCGCGTTCAACAGAATGTCTCACGGCGCTCTCGTTGACGCCTTCGGCTTGTGCTACCTCACGGTAGCTCTTGCCGAGGATCACGCAAGCCTCCACACGGCGGCCCTGTACTTCCGGCAAGGAATTGAGCGCGTGGCAAAGGGCGATAAAGGTTTCCTTGCGTTCCAGCAGTTGCTGGGGCGTGGGCTCGGACAGGCAGGCCGAATATTCGATCCCGTCGTCCAAATCCAGAGAATACTGCGCCTTGTTGCGGATGACCTTGCGTTGGTGCGCGGCCTCATACAGCTTGTCCGCACGCAGCTCAGCGGCCACTTCATCGGAAACCTCAACGTATTCGTCTTGGGTGTACCACGGGTAATAATCCCGCAAATTGATGGTTGTCATATTTACCTCCATTCAGATCTCGGGGTGGACAGGTGATCTGAACGGAGGGCGGCGGGGATCGGCAGCCGGGGCTACCAACTTCGGGACAAATTGTCCCAAAGATATGAAAAATGCCCGCACAAGCCGAAGCTGTGCGAGCACATGAAGCAACCTTTCCCATAAAGGAAAGTTTTATTTCGTATTTATTTCCGGGATAACCTGGCGGATGATTTACACTTTTTTTCGCCGGAGAAAAAGATTGTAGCGATATAGACTCCGGGCTTGAATGTTTAACATAGCGGCAATCCTCCATTGCCGCCGTTTATTTGTCAGCTATCAAATTATAGTGCAAGCATAAACGGCGGCCTCCCCGGAAAAGCCGCCGTCAAAGAAAAGGTTGTCAGGGCGCGCCTGTTCTACCCGCCGTTATGCGACTTTTCCTTTTTTTCGATCACTCTCATAAACAAAAACTCTCCTTAACAGAAGCAAGCCGATGATGGCAGTCATAGACTGTCGATCATCGGCTCTGCGTCTTAGCGTCTGGCTCTTTGATGATGATATTCCCTTGTTTCAGATCAATCAGGGTTACGGTTCGACACTTTGGGCAATACAGAGGGAAATTCTTTAATTCTGTGTCGTCTCTAATCTTGACCCGTGTCTTATTCCTACAAATCGGACACAAAATCCAGTCCATGATTTCCATAGTGCAAGGCTGTCTTATAAACAAGTTTCTTTGTTCAGTCGCTTTAATGCCCAGCAGAAAATAACACATCCCATGACGGCGAACAAACCCAGCGTAAATAGAATGTTCTCCTTTTCTGCACTTCCGAACAGAAGTATTGAGCGCAATGCGTTAATTACATGAGTGAAAGGATTGATTTTGATTATTAAACCTAAAAACCCATGAATATCATCGGCAGGGAAAAGAGCTGTGCTGAGAAAAAACACTGGTAAAACAATCGCGTTCATAACAGTTTCATAAACGACCTCATTGGGCAAAATCAAGCTGATACCATATGTAAGGCCAGATATGAAGAACGCAGTCAAAAATATTAACAAGAAGATCAAACATATCCCCCAAAAGCTGATGGCGATCCTTACAGAGAATAATAAACTGATAAATCCCATGACCATAATTTCAAAGAATGTGCAAATCACGGCCTCCAGAAGTTGACCTAAAACGATAGAACTTCGCGGTATAGGTGCAATTAAAACTCGAAAAAAACTACCATCCGACTTCATCATGTAATTCATGATCCCGCTGCTGCTACAAGCAGAAAAGCTGACCAACACCATAAGCCCTGGCAAAATAAACGCAGTATAGTTCTCGATCCCTGCATCTTTCATGGTATGCTCAGCAACGGCACTATATAGAACCAACCACAGAATTGGTTGTAGGATTGTGGTAATTATTGTGAGTACATTATGAAATCTCCATTTGATATTCCGATATAGGATTGTAAACACACTCATGAGCATTTTTCTGTGTCTCCTTCTGTCAGGCGCAAAAACACATCCTCCAAAGATGGCTGCACTATTTCGATACCCTGAAATGGAATATGGCTTTTCAAGAGAGTTGCAACCATATTTTCCATATCAACACGAGGTTCGTTTGTATTTACGATAGCTTCAGCATCTCGCACAACAAGTCGTTTGGATGGCAGACTTTCCTGTAATAATAGAGAAAACCTTTTGGCGTCCTCTTTTGTAAGGAAAGTCACCTTTACGATGTCTTTTCGGAGCAAAGCGCGTAATTCAAATGGCGTTCCCTGCGTTACCTCTTTTCCGTCTTTTATGATGCAAATATTGTTGCTCAGATTGTCGGCCTCTTCCAGATAATGCGTTGTAAGGAAGATGGTCGTACCAAAATCATCACGAATTTTCTTTACCATGCTCCACATTGCAATCCGGGATTGAACGTCCATTCCAACAGTAGGCTCATCTAAAAATAGGATTTGAGGGTTTGACATCATGCAAAGAGCGACATCAAGCCGACGCTTTACACCGCCGGAATATGAAGATACAGGGTATTTTCTATATTGGTTTAATTCAAAATCTTTAATGAGCTTTTCCATTCTTGCTTTTGCGTCAACCTTTGGGATTCTATATAATCTACTTTGGAACATCATATTTTCTTCCAACGATAAATGTGTGTCGATAGATACTTGCTGCGCAACGCAAGCAATTTGTGAACGGATTGCCGCGGCCTCCTGACAAAGATTTCTCCCAAGCATTGTTATTTTTCCGGATGAAGGTGATAAATATGTTGTCAGTATGCGGATAAGCGTTGATTTTCCCGCACCATTCGGCCCCAACAAAGAATAGATTTCACCTGACTTTACGGAAAGCGTTAGACCGGAAAGAGCCTGTATACCGTTTTTATATTGCTTAATTACGTTTTCCGCTTGAATAGAATACATTTGTTATTCCTCCTTGATCGGGAATTGAATCTCTGTAATGTATTTATTGGGATTCCCTTTCAAGACCATTCCTGGCCCTTTGATAAACACTTCACGAAAAGGCGGCGACAAAATCAAGTTGTTTTCTGCCGCGTACTTATCAAGCACAGCATAGGCATCAGTAAGTGTTTCATAAGGGCCGATATGAGTAATACAGAGGGCCTTAGTCCTGGGCAACTCCTTGATTTCAACCCCATTGCCGATAGGGGTTTCGGTTGTTGGCACACATAATTCCATTTGTCCTTGTTTGTTTTCCGGGTTTATAGATAGATACCTGAAAAAAGGCGCACCATTCGTCCGACCACGGATAGACTTAAACACATTGGGAAATATCTTGTTTGCATCTGTGACAATTCCCTTGTAATTCATATAGGCAACACGGACGGGCTCAAGTTCTCGTATTTCAATTTGATAACTCATTATTTCCTCTCCTTCTCTTTTCTAATTGCAATCCAAACTTCCGAATGCCCGCTTACAGGCTTTCCGTGAATAATTGGATAAACTTCAATATCCGGCAATCCCGCATACTCGTATCCAGAAAACGGTAGCCATTCAGTATAAAACCGACGAAAAATATCCTGCACGTTTTCTTTGAAATAACCATCGTTTTCAAAAACAACCCAAGTAGTTGCAGGAATTTCGTAATTAAGTAACTGCTCAGGTGTTTCTTTATCTGAGGCGACAGCTATGTAGTAAAAAATGTTATCAGGGTTTTCGTAAACACTTATGCCTAAAATACCCTTTGGTGGTTTGGAAGATAGAGCACATATATCTGAAAATAGGTTTTCCCTTAATGTATCTCTCCAAAACTCTGGAACTAACCGCTGATTTTCCTCCACGTTTTCGGTCAATCGAGTGCGAATACCAATAAACCGCATAGCCGGTTTTTCTGCGATGTGATATGACATAGCATTTCCTCCTGTTACTTTTACAGAAAACTTTATCGGTGGATAGGCGTTTAGAATACTGCCTCTATTTTTTGCCGCGGCGGGAGAAATGCCATGAACACTTTTAAAGGCCCTATTAAAAGACGTTGGAGAAGTATACCCGAATTTAAGAGCTACATCCAGAACTCGTGTATTTGTCCTCTGCAACTCAAAGGCAGCTTGTGACATTCTGCGCTTACGGATGTACTCTGATAGCGAGATCC
The DNA here is from genome assembly GCA_905192745.1 of uncultured Oscillospiraceae bacterium. Lineage (GTDB taxonomy): Bacteria > Bacillota > Clostridia > Oscillospirales > Acutalibacteraceae > Avimonas. The sequence continues at coordinate 11,924 of CAJJLZ010000008.1, read as the reverse complement.
CTGCAACATATGAAAACATGCGCTGAAAATAATAGGTTGAGCAACAGGCGATCCGCGCTGCTTTATCATAAGATATTTCATCGTCCAAATGTCTCTCTATGTAATCTATTGCTTCACTCAAGTTTTTCAGCCATTCCATTTTTACACCTCTTCCTTTATAGCATACTTGGTAGTGCCGAAACTTTCCTCGCTTTTCATGTCCTCTTTTGTAAACCATACCCTATTAAAAATTTTCAATCAAGTATGTGATGCGAAATGAAATACTACTAAACAGACAAACACGATACATTCATAATCTCATTCCCGAAATGTAAAATAATACTCGGGTGATGTAGAAATGTACCATGATGACAGACGCTTTGATTTCCATGCCATAGGACAGGAGATCAAACGCAGGAGACAAGAAAAGGGATGGACGCAGGAACAGCTCGGGCAGATCGTTGACCGAACAGACCGCGCTATCATGTATCTTGAAAACCGGGGAACGCACCCCAGCTTCAATCTCTTTTATCAACTTGTCACGCTGTTGGACATCTCCGTAGATCAATTCTTTTACCCGGAGAAAGTTGAGAGCACCAGCGAAAGCAGGAAACGTATTGACATCCTTTTGAACTCGCTGGATGAAAAAGAGCTAAAGGTCGTTGAAGCAACTATACAGGCCATGAAAGACGCCAAAGAAGCGGAGGATGTGTAATGGAGCGCAGCCTCCGTTTTTTGCACCATTTTAGGGTCGCGCACTAACGGCAAGCAGGGCAAGTGTGGCCACACTTGCTATTTTTGCACCCTTGCGGGGCCGCAAAAATGCTTGTTGGGGAGCCTCCCCAAACCCGGCGACTTCGGGACAAGTTGTCCCAAAGTCCTGTTGGCTGCGTCACAGGCGCTACCGCTCCTGTTCCTTATGATCCCGGCCACCCGTGGCCCCGATCAGATGGTCGATGTTGGTCTTGACCGCCACGGCCTCCCGCATGTCCCGCTGGGCTGCCCGGTATTCTGAATAGAGCGCCTTTTTCTGCGCCGCCAGCTTGCGGCGCTGTTCTTTTAGCACGTCCATTTTGGGGAGCTTCGCGCCGCCCAGCAGATCGTTGAGCGCCGCTCGCGATGCCCGGTAATCGGCCAGCTCCTGCCCGTGCTCGGCAAGATACTTCTTGCTGTACCGGGCAGCCTTGTATCCGTCAAACACAGACCGTGTCTTTGCGTATTGCACCACCGCGCCCATGAGCTCGGAGGTTTTGGAGAGCTCGACCTCGGTATGCCGGATCTGCGTGGTCAACGTATGGAAACGCTCGGCGGCCTGTTCCGTCATGGCTGCAAGGCTGTCATAATCCGTCAAGTGATGCTCCTGCAAATACTGGAGCGCAGCAGCCATCTGTTTCAAGTTATAAATCTTCGCCCACCGCTCGTAGGCAGGCCCCTTTCCCTCGCGCAGACGGGCCTCAATGTCCACAATGAGATCAACGCGCCGGGGAGCTGTGGCACGTTCTGCTGGGGCAGCGCGTTTCCCGGCAATTACGGCCCGAATGTCCTCGGGATCATACCCGTCTCCGAGAACAGAGGCCCGTAGCCTCGTCGCCCGCTCCTGGCCGGGGACAAGGAAAGAAATCACGCCGCCGCGCCCGTGCTTCACCGCATAGCCAGACTCCTCCATGAGCCGGAGAAAGGCGTCAAAATCTGCGGGGCCTTTTGCAAGCGCGGCGTTGATTGCCAGCCGCAGCCGCTCCTGGTACGAGGGCTGGCGCTCCGCTCCCAGCCACGCCCCGTAGTGGAGGAAGCGACCCTTGCTGCGCAGCTTGGGATCAAGAATGACGGACAAATCATTTTCCAGACATACTCGGTCAGAGAGCCGCCGGAGCGCCCGGGCCGACCCGATAAAATCCCGGAACTTGTGCGTACAGTCCAGCGAGGTAGAGTTGTAATAGATGTGATTGTGAATGTGCACCCGGTCTGTGTGCGTCGCCACGAAAAAGGCGTATTTGCCCTTTGTCCAGCGCATCGCCGTTTCATAACCGACACGGTTTGCCTCCTCGGGCGTGATCTCTCCGGGCTTGAATGACTGCCGGATTTGATAGCAAAGCACATCGGCGTCCCGCCGCTGTTCCCGTCCCGTGACAGCCTTGTACTTGGCCTTCGTAAGAAGAAACTCGGCATCGGCGGTCATGGGATCGCACTCATAGGCGGAAAGCAGCTCGCCGCCCTGCGTCTTATCCGGGTTTTGCCCGTAGTCAAAACGATCCCGCAGCGACTGAACAATCGTCTGGCCCTTGCTGATCTTGTGCGTTTTGAGATATGTCGTCGCCGTAGGCGGCACCTCCTTCCCATACGGCAAACGGCGGCTGATCCCAGCCGCCGCATCATAGTACTTCGGGACATTTTGTCCCGAAGTGTCAGCCTGTAATAAAGTCTTTCAAGTTCTCTTTCAGGTCATTGAGCTTTTCTACCAGCCATTCAGCGATAGCGGGGATACCAAAAGGAGAAAACAGAAAGGCAAGAACAAGAAATACTATTCCGTGCGTCGTCATGCCGCTGATAAACATTACTATGGACAGAATGACAAGTATCACACAGGCTATGTTGCAGAATACAGCAGCCACACAAAATAGAAAATTGATGACAGCGGCCAGAACTGCGAGAACTATCATAATGGGGGCTGCAAGGATTTTCAGAACGATCATGGCGGCACCTCCGATCTGTCAGGGCGGTTGATACTTTTCCTTTATGCTACTATTTTACCTCTGCACCGGCACACACGCAAGGATGCCGAGGATTACAGGCTTTGGGACAAAATGTCCCGAAGTGCGAAAAACCGAGGAGCGGCGCAAGGCCGCTCCCCGGTACGTCATAGTTCCACCACGGCAGATAGCTTTTTCAGCAGCTCGGACAGCGGCCCCCACAGGGCGGCGTAGTCCTTTTGCAGCGCGGCAATCTCCTCGGGATAAACACCGTAGGTGTTGGCATGGATCGCCACCTGGTTGAGATTGTTTGCACACCGCCGCTGTAAGGAAACAAGCTCCCGCACGGAGGAAAGATCGACGTGGAGCACATAGCCATTGAGCGCCATCTTCCGCATATACGCGCCCATGTTGCGGATGCCCGCCTCGGCCATGCGCTCTTGAATGAGCGCCTGCTCCTCCTCGGACACCATGACGTGCAGATGGATAGGACGGCGGCGCTTACCGCTCCTCACGATCCCGGCCCCGGTGCTTTTTCGGCGGCTCCAGCACCTTGTCTTTGGGCTTTTCCTCCGGCACCGGCAGGTTATTGATGATCCCGTCGATGTGATTGAAGTTCTGCTCCAAAGCCATTTCCGCATTTTTCAGATGATTGTCTTTCTCCGGCATTTTCTCCTCCTTTGCCCGTTCACGGGCCTCTTTCATTTGTTCGGCAATCGGACGCTTGACCTCATGGACGCCAAACCGCCGCTTGTAGTCCTCGATCCGGGCGGTGAAGTCCTTTTCAGCGGCGGTCTTGTCGCCGTAGTAATGGCCCCAATAGTAATCCCGCCGCCCCTGTTCCTCGGTGAACTGCCATGTGACAAAGGGAGCCGGGGCCTTCGGGGACTCGCCCAGCGCGAAGCCTCGGCCATTGTCAAACAAAACGGACTGGCGGATGATATAATCCGCGTTGACCTCCACGGTATAACCTCCCTTCAAAATGTTGAAAGTATCTTCGAGAAATGGGGCAGGACATAAAAGCATACGTCCCACCCCGAAAGCGGGCCGGAAAAGCCTTGAAAACAAGGGGCTTTTTACAGCCTGTTTTTCAACAGGTCAGCCACGCTTTTTCCTCATGTAATCCCGCTGCTGCCGCCGCTGGGCAATCTTGGAGCAGGCCGCCGAGCAATAGCGTGTCCTGCCATCGGGCAGAAAAGGCTTGCCGCAGACGGGGCAAGGCCGCGTGTTCGGCTTGCCGTTCTCGCTGGATAGGGACGCCTCCAGCACGGGATTATTTGGCAGAACGGCCTCCCGGAAATAGCGGCAATAGGCGCCTGTCCAGCATTTGCCGAGCATATAACATTCACAATCCAAAGGCAGGCACCCGTATTCCCGATCATAGTTGGCGCAGAGCGTCACCACCAGCTTACGTATTGCCGCCTTTTCCTTGCGTGTCAGCTCCCGGCTCATTCCTCCTCGTCCTCATCCCACGGCGGGCCGTCGCCCCCGTCCAGATAATCCTCCGCATCCTCATAGGCGGCGGGATCATCCACATATTCCTCGGCGTCTGCGGCGGCCTGCTGCTGTTTCGGGCGGTAAATCTTAACGTACCACGCGCCCACTCCGGCAATCACGGCAATCACAAAAATAAGCACCAGCGCCCCGCCGTTGCCCGTCTTGGCAGGCTCCGGCTTCACCGTGTGCTCCTCAACCGGCTCGGGCGTCACGGTGGGCACAGGCTCCGCGCCCGTACATTCGCTCATGTTCTTGGAGCAGACCGGGCAATCCATATTGACCGCGCCGGGCAAGCATTTCTCCTCGCAGACGCACCGGGGCAGCTCCACCCCTGCGGACTCCGCGAGGGCCAGCAGATCAGCCTCATCTACAAGGCTCAAAAAGTAGGTTTCATACCGTTCTCCGGCCTCGTCGATGGGCTTGTCATAGTCGATGATGATGTAGAAGATAGCGCCGCCTGCCGTTTCCACGGTGATGAATTGCTTGTTGGCATACTTGTCATAGAGCAGATCTCGGGTAGCCAGATTGCCGTCCTCGGAAAAGCCCTGGCCGGGCAGCAGCTCAAAGTGCTCCTCCTCGGCCACCGGCTCCGGGGGCGGCGTTTCGGTGCCGGTTTCCGCAGGCGGCTCGTAGCCGCCCGTTTCCTCATAGTCCGGCGCTCCGGCATGGGCCGTCACCGTGCCGGCGCACATAAGGGCGGCCACACACAGGGCCGCCATGAGAATACGCAGCTTTTTCATTCGTCCACCTCCGTTTCAGACATAGCAGCGTCGGGCTCAGACTTCGGGACATTTTGTCCCAAAGTCTCGCCGCTGCGGAGCTTTTGAAGCAGCACGGGCAGTTCGGAAAGAGAAATGCTCATGCCGCGCACGATGTCCACGATCTCGCTGTTTTCCGCCTCCGTCCGGCGCTGTTCCAGCTCCTTCAGCCGGGCCTGCTGCTCCGCAATTTTACCCTTGACCTTTTCGATCTCGGCCTCTATTTTCGCGCTTTTCGTCGTCGCCATGAAAACCTCCTTTACGGCAGCCGCCCATAGGCGTAAAAATGGGCCTGCCAATAGCTGTTGTTCAGATTGGTATAGCTGATGGGATCTCCACAATGGAGCATCCAGCCGTCGCCCACATAGATACCCACATGGGAAACGCCCGTCGTGTCATACGTCCCCACAAAGAACACCAAATCTCCGGGGTGGGGATCGCTTGTCGGGGTGCAGATGTTATACAGGCCCTGCGCCCCCAGCCGGCCCACGTCCCAGCCGCTGTGATTGATGACCCACGACACATAGCCCGAACAGTCAAAGGACGTGGCCGGACTGGAGCCGCCCCACACATAGGGATACCCGAGGTACTTTTCCGCCTCGGTCAGAATGGCGGCAAAGGTTTCGTCGCTCAGGTATTCACGCGGCACGTCATAGATCAGCGGACTCCCGTTGACGTACTTACCCACATACCCGGAGGACGGGAACAGGTCGGGGCGGTTTCCCAGCGTCGCCATATACAGGGCGTACCGGGAAAGCCGCTCCTGCCCCATAATATAAACGGGCAGATGGGATAGGTTGAAGTTTTCCAAAGTGACGGTGCAGATATAGTAGTCATATGGCACCTCCATCTCGTAGGTATCCTCCTCCCAATAGCTCTCGCCCGTTTCGGGATCTGTGACAAGATAGCTGTCCGTCCGGGTTTCCGTCCGATAGCGGGTTTCACGCACCACCTCCTCGGTGAGAATGTACTGGCGCTCAAAGAGCATTTGCAGCGTGCCCTGTACCTCGTCCAGCGTCCACGCGCCCTCATGCCATTCGCTCAAAATGGAGATCAGCACATAGGGGTCATGCTCTATTGCGTCCAGATCGTAGTGGTACTCGTCATAGTCGTGGGTGATTTCGTAGGTGTCCAGCTTGTTTTGCAGCTCAGCCTCCAACGCGCAGTAGGCGGCCTCGGCCCCGTACATATCCTCGTCCGAGGCGGTATAGGTGGACGCGCCGATAGCCCCCACCGCGCTGCCGCCGAGCGTTGTCAGAGAGGACATACAGGATTGCAGCCCCACCACCAGCAGCGCACAGCAGAGAACGATCACGACGCCCACGGGATGACGCTTGACAAACTCCACGGCCCGGGCCGCCAGCTTTTCCGTCGTGACCGCCGCTTCCTCGGCGGTCTTGACGCTTTTGGCGCTCTTTTTGGCGGCCTCCCGCGCCTGCTTCGCGTATTGCCGTTTGAGCCGCTGCTTCTGCCAATAGCGGGACACGGGGTTGCCCTGCATTTCCGGGTGCTCCTGTGCCGTCACCCGGTATTGGTAATCCGCCGTGGCCTTGACATACTTCCGCTCGGCGCGGAGGACGGCCCGCCGGGGATGCAGGCGCACCTGTCTTTTGACAAAGCGTTTCCCGCCCTGCAGCGCAGCCTCGCCCGCAAGCTCGGTATGATGGGCGGCCTCCACGCCTACATTTTCTTGCTCCACCTCATAGATTTTGCCGTGAACATAGCCGTGAACGCCCCGCCGCACCGCCCGGCCCGCCCGTTTGACGGGGCCGGGCCGTTTCAGCGGTTTTTGCCCGGAGAGCTTTTCCCGGGCCTTGTCCAGCTTTTCCGCCCGGGTGTCCATGCGGAGCTTGGACGCTGCTGTTTTCTCCTGCTGGCTCTTTTGCCGGAACTTGGACTTCGAAGACTTCGGGACATTTTGTCCCGAAGTCCCGGCCTTACGCTCCGGCCCGGTCATGGATCACGTCCTCCGGGCGCGTCGTCAGCAGGTCATAGATCTCGCCCTTGGGGAAACGGTCAACAAAGGGGATCGTCACATTCCCATAGAACAGCAGGCCCTCGCCCGCGTTGGAATGGGTGATGTAGGAGAGCTGATGCTCGCTGATGCCGAGCTTCTTTGCGAGGATCGCCCGGTCGCTCTGCGCCTGGGACAGCAGGATCATAAAATCCGTGTTGTCCAAAATGTTCTCGATCTCGGGGCTGGCCAGCAGGTCTTTCACGTTCTGCGTCAGCGCGGAGGGGATGCACCCCTTTTTACGGAGCATCTTCCACACCGCCACAAAGTAGCTGGCCGTCAGCGCGTCCCGCAGCAGGATATGGAACTCGTCAAAGTAGCACCATGTAGCGACGCCCTCGCTGAAATTGGCGTTGACCGCCGCCGTCACAAATTCGTTGGTGACGTGCATGGCGATCTTGCGGAGGTTTTCGCCCAGCCCTTTGAGCACGATACACACCACACGGGAATTGAGGTTGACGTTGGTAGAGTGATTGAACAGGTTGAGAGAGCCGGTGCAGTAGAGCTCCAGCGCCGTCGCCACGCGCCGCGCCTCCGGCTCCGGCTGGCGCAGCAGTTCCTCGTACAAATCTTGCAGCAGCGGCGTCTTTGCTGTTTCCAGCCCGAGGGCCAGCTTCCGATAGACCAGCCGCACACAGCGGTCAATGACTGTCCTTTCGATGGGCTGCAAGCCCTCCTTGCCGCCTACCACCAGCTCGCACAGCGACAAAAGAAAATCCGCTTTCATGGAAAGCGGGCTGTCCTCGTCGTTCAGATTGATGGCGATGTCCATAGGGTTGATATAGTGCGGGCTTCCGGGGGCGATCTCGATGACCTGGCCGCCCAGCCGACGGATCAGCGGCGCGTATTCGCCCATAGGATCGACCACGATGATCCGATCCTTTGTTGCCAGAAACACGTTGATAAGCTCCCGCTTGGCGGCGAAGCTCTTGCCCGACCCCGTAGAGCCGAGGTACAGGCCGTTGGCCGATTTCAGCTTTTTCCGATCCGCCATGATGACGTTGTTGGAAAGCGCGTTCATGCCGTAATACAGGGCTTGCCCCGCCATGCGGAGCTCCCGCGTCATAAAGGGAATGAAGATGGCCGTGGAGCTTGTCGTCATGCCGCGCTGGATCTCCACGCTGTTATAGCCCAGCACCAGCGAGGACACAAAGCCCTGCTCCTGCTGCCAATCCAGACGCTTCAGAGCGCAGTTGTATTTCTGCGCGATACCGGACACGGTAAACACGTCGTTTTCCAGCCGCTGGCGGGTGGGCGCGATATTTACCACCGTGAACGTCAGCAGGAACATTCGCTCGTTCCGGGATTGCAGCTCGGAGAGAAGCTCCGCCGCATCTTTGGAAAAGGTGATGAGGTCGGGGGGCAAAATCTCCATATCGTAGCCGGAGCGGACGGCCTTTTTCTGTTCCTCCACCTTCATCCGGCCGATGTCGCTGATCTTGCCCTTGATGGTTTTGATGGCTTTGAGCTGATCCACCGTCTGAATGTGCATGGTGACGGTTAGCTCCGCGTCCAGCTCCAAAATCTCGGCCAACAGCCGATCCGACATTTCCGAGGCCAAAATCTGCAAGTAGGAGGCAGCGCCCCATGCCTGGCCCACGCGGAACGTGCGGCTCTGTCGGAAATCGAAGCTGTCCGGGGCGATATAGTCCTTTGTCCCCATGCCTGTTTTGGGAATGTCCTTCCACACGAAGCGGAATGGCTCCCGCTGGCCGGGGTGCATCTGTCCATGAAGCACGGCCAGACGCTCCCGCCCGTCAAGGGGCTGGCATTGGACGCCCAGCCGCTTGAAGTTGCCCATCACGTCGGCCTCCACCCGGCCCAGCCGGGGCCGGGCCTCGCCCATGCTGGCGGCGGGGATGCCAAAGGTGATGTATTTGGAGCGTTCAATGCCGTTGTTGCTTTTGGCAATCTGGCCTTTGAGCATATCCACATACTCGTCCCGGATGCTGTCATATCTGTCCTGCTGGGCGGGGATATTGACCTTGTAGCGGGAAGCGGCGCGGAAACGGCGGTTGACGAATGAGAGCTGAAACGGCAGGGAGCTGTCAAAGTAATTGAGGAAAGAGCTCCAGCCGCTGAAAATGGCGGTCTGATCCTCTGTGGACGCAACGGCGTAATTGATGTCCTCGTATTCCACCGTTTTGGTAAAGACGCTGCCCGGAAGCTGGCAGATGCCGTCCGGGTGCATCACCACATAGGGGATCGTTTGCTGGGCCGACAGCGCGGCCCGGCGGTCAATGCGTTTTGTCTTGCTTTTGGTCTTTGCTTTCCGCAACAGGCTCCTCCTTTCCCGTGAATGGCGCGTAGATGTTCTGCGTCTTGTACGGCCTGACGCCGGAGCGCAGAAAGCGGGTATTCAGAATGTTCCGCAGTACCTTTTCAAAGGGCTGCCCGTCACGCTCGTACATGGCCATCATAAAGGCGGGAAGCATGATCCCCAGCATGACGAACAGCGCCCCGGTGTTGCCGATGGCGCTGCGCGTCAGAAGATAGACAGGAATACCCACCGCCGCGCCGATGCCAAAGCACACAAGCTGGCGTTTCGTGAGGTTAAAGGCGATTTTCGTTTTGATCTTGGATAAATCGTTTGGCACATTTACATAGGGCATACATCACACTCCTTTCCCGCCCTGGGCAACCGCAAGCCGGGCCTGTTCAATCCGTTCTGCGGCGGGGCCGAAGAACACCGGGGCGTTTTCAAAGCAGATATAGCGGCGGCCCGTGTTGAGGGCAGCCACGGCGGTTGTGCCGCTCCCGGCGCAAATATCCGCCACGACCTCGCTCTCCCGGGTGTAGGTCTTGATAAGGTACTCGCAGAGCTCCACGGGCTTTTGCGTGGGGTGGATGGTATGCGCCACTGCCGGAAACGCGAGGACGTTTCCGGGGTAGCGCCGTCCATCGGCGGACTGTGTTCCAACACGCTCAAACTTGCCGTAGTTCGGGCTTGTGCCGCTGCGGGCATAGACCTTCCGATAAGGCTCGCCCTGCTCATACTGCGGGAAGTAGGCCGGTGGCTTTTGGTAGAACACCAAGATGTTCTCACTCTTTTTCAGCGGGGCGCGTTTGGCATTGAGAAAGCCCGTGCCTTTGGACTTGTACCAAACCCATTCATAGCGGAGCATGGCGAGGTTGGACGCGCCCAGCACCTTGTCATAAGGGCATTGAGCAAACAGCAGCACCGCGCCGTTTGGCTTGACTGCCCAGCGCACCGCCTCCCAAAACTCGATCAGCGGCAGAGGTACGTCCCAATAATTCCGCGTTGTGCCATAGGGCGGATCGGTCAAGAGCATATCCACCGAATGACGGGGCAGAGAGCGCAGCCCCTCGATCCCGTCCATGAGAAACAGGCCATCATTCAACTTTGGGACATTTTGTCCCGAAGTGCGCTTATCTGTCATCCCGTGCCTCTTTCTTCTTTCCCGGCTCGGGACGGGTGGCGTTCTCCTTGACCGCGGCCTGCTTCGCTTTTTCCATCTGCTCTTTGATGGGGGCAGGCCGCACCGCCTCCGCGCGGGCCACCAGCTTTTCCACGGCGGCGCTGTATGCCTCCATCGCTTTTTCGTTCAGCCGCTTCTGCAAGGCCCGGTCTGTGATCCGGGCCGTCGTGCGATAGCCTGTCCTGCTGCCCGGATCGGGCTTGCTGGGCGCGCCGAGGAAGATGCCGTTTTTGCCGTCCACGATTTTGAAATCGTCCATCACGACGCCGCCGATCTTGACGGTGGCAAAGCCCAGCACCTTGCCCTGCGGCTCAATGGGCCGCACCGTCACCTCCACGGGGAGGGCGTCTTTCAAGGTTTCGTCCACCCGGAGCTGTACCGCCTCGTCAACGGAAATGCCCCGGGACTCCGCAAGCTCCGCGATAGGAGCCTCAAAAAGCAGGCGGCGCGCTTCGTCCTGCGTCGCCGTAGTTTGTGTTTTCGTCATAATGAAATCGTCCTTTCTCAATGAGCACCGAAAATGCTCTTGGATATTGAGCCTGTCTTAAAGAGCATGAAGCAGAGCAAAACCGTGTAGCCCATGCAAATCCAAATAGCCTGTATGGGATCTCCGCTTGTGGCAATTCCCTGTACCAGCACCGCGTAAATCGCCACACAGACAAGGATCAGCAAGCCTTGAAAGCCCACGGCAAACAGGGAGCGCAGGTAGTTCTGCCCCGTGCTGCCCAGCTCCCGGTTGGCAAGCGTGGCAACGGGGATCGGGGCAAGGCTCGTCAGCAGGTAAATCTCGATCATACGTCCGTACACAATCACGAAAATCACGACATTCAGCGCGATCATGGTAAGCCGGATTATCCCGGACATAAACCACAAGCCGATTATTTCACCGAGGCCCATCGTTTGCAGCGTCGCCTCCAGATTGTCCAGCATGGAGGCGGATATGTCCGTGGAGCTTTGCACCAGCCCGGCGGCGCGGGAGATCACGCTCTGCGACACGTCGAATACCGCCATCACGATATTGAACGTATTGGACAGAATGAGAATGGCCGCTGCGGTTTTGAAAATCCACTTGAAGAAAATCCAATAATCCAGATCGTGCAGATTGTTCTTTTCCACGATGAGCTGGATCAGCTCATAGGTGGCAACAAAGGTCAAGATCAGACCGGCAATCGGCAGTATCACCGTTTCGGAAAGCTGCCGTATGAGGGAGAAAACCCCGGCGTTCCATGCCGCCGGGGTCGTTCCCACTTGCGTTGCAATCTCTCCGACACGGGTATTGACCGTATCAAAAAGCCCTGTCAGGTGCGAAAGGATACCCTCGATCAAAAGCTCTTTGAGCCAGTCCGTCAGCCAGTCGGTGAGAATACCCATGCCCGGCCGCCCTTAAAACAGAGAAGCCAGCAGGGGGATCAGAGTTGTTCCCAGCAGAATGATGCCGCCACCTGCCATAAGCTGTTTTATCCCCAATTAGGTGTAAAACTCTGCTCGATGGCAGGCGGCGGCGTACAAAAAATCTATATGGTGTTTTTAAGAGAACCGTCCCGGCGGG
>CAJJLZ010000007.1 GCA_905192745.1 uncultured Oscillospiraceae bacterium | reverse complement strand
TACGCCGGGGTGGAGCTGGCGCGGCTGCTGCTCCGCCATCCGGGGGCGGAGCTGGCAGCGATCGGCTCGGTTTCTTTTGAAGGACAGAAGCTGTACGAGGTGTATCCCTCCCTGCGGGAGCTTTGCCCGCTGGAATGCGAAAGCGCCGACGGCGTGATTGAGAAAAGCGACGTGGTGTTCGCCGCCCTGCCCCACGGCCTTTCTCAGGAAACAGCGGCCCGCTGCGTGGCCGAAGGGAAAAAATTCATTGATCTGGGGGCGGATTTCCGGCTGGACGATCCGGTGGAATACGAAAAATGGTACGGCTGCGACTATATCCTGCCGGAGCTGCACGAGCAGGCGGTCTACGGCCTGCCGGAGCTGTTCCGCGCGGAGATCGCCGGAAAATCGGTGGTCGGCAACCCGGGCTGTTACCCCACCAGCGTCGCCCTCGGTCTCGCTCCCGCGCTGCGCGCCGGGCTGGCCGAGCCGCGGGGGATCGTGATCGACTCCAAATCCGGCGTGACCGGCGCGGGCCGGAAAACCACGCAGGGCACCCATTATCCGGAGTGCAACGAGGCATTTTCCGCGTATAAGGTGGCTGCCCACCGCCACACGCCCGAGATCGAGCAGACCCTGAGCAAGGCGGCGGGGGAGCGGGCGACCGTGACCTTCGTCCCCCATCTGCTGCCCGTCAACCGGGGCATCCTTTCCACCATCTACGCCCGGATGAAGTCAGGCGCGACGCTGGAAAAGGCCCGCGCCCTGTATGAGGAAACCTATCGAAACGAGCGGTTTGTCCGCGTCCTCCCGAAGGGGACGGGGGTGGATATCCGGAATGTGAAAGGCTCCAACTACTGCGATATCCAGCTCTATGCCGACGAGCATACCGGACTGCTGATCGTGACCTCGGTGATCGACAATATGGTTAAGGGCGCGGCGGGGCAGGCCGTGCAGAATATGAATATCCTCTTCGGACTGCCGGAGGAAACCGGCGTCGATATGATTCCGACCGTTTTCTGAACCGCCCGGATTTTTTCACTGCCGCGGATCTTGCGGTGGAAAAATCCGGGTTCCGGGCAAGGGGAGCTTTGAGAAAGGTTGATTGTGGATGAATCCATTTATTGAGGGCGGTGTAACGGCCGCAAAGGGCTTTGCCGCCGCCGGTATCCACTGCGGAATCCGGAAAAACCGGGATAAGAAGGATCTGGCGATGATCCTTTCCGACCGCCCGGCGGCCGCGGCGGCGGTCTACACCCGCAATCTGGTGAAGGGCGCGCCGATCGCGGTGACCGCCCGGCATCTGGAAAACGGCGTCGCCCGCGCGGTGATCTGCAACAGCGGCATCGCCAACACCTGCGCCGCCGACGGTGTGGAAAAGGCGGAGGCCATGTGCCGCCTGACGGCGGCCGCGCTGGGAATCGACGAAAACGATGTGATCGTCGCCTCCACCGGGGTGATCGGCCCCTCCATCGACCTTGCGCCCATCGAGGCGGGGATCCCCGCCCTCGCGGCGGCCCTGTCCGCGGACGGCCATACCGACGCGGCCGAGGCGATTATGACCACCGACACGGTGAAAAAGGAGTTTGCCCTCCGCTTCTCCCTCGGCGGGAAGGAATGCGCGATGGGCGGCATCGCCAAGGGGAGCGGCATGATCGCGCCCAACATGGCGACCATGCTCAGCTTCATCACCACCGACGCGGCGGTTTCCGCTCCCCTGCTGAAGGAGGCTCTCGCCGCCGTCGCGGCGGATACCTTCAACATGATGTCGGTGGACGGGGACACCTCCACCAACGATACGCTGGCCGTGATGGCGAACGGCGCGGCCGGCAACGCGCCGGTCACCGAAAAGGGCGCGGATTACGATGCTTTTGTTTCCGCCCTGCGCACCCTGTGCACCGCGCTGACCAAGGCCCTCGCCGCCGACGGCGAGGGGGCGACCAAGCTGCTCGAATGCCGGGTGACCGGCGGAAAAACCACGGCGGATGCCAAAACCGTGGCGAAGGCGGTCATCAATTCCGCCCTGCTGAAGGCCGCAATGTTCGGCGCGGACGCGAACTGGGGCCGGGTGCTCTGCGCCATCGGGTATTCCGGCGCGCCGGTGGACGTTCACGGGGTGGACGTTTCCTTCGCTTCGGCGGCGGGCTCCATCCCGGTCTGCCGGAATGGCGCGGGGATTGACTTCAGCGAGGAAAAGGCGAAGGAAATCCTCAGCGAGAAGGAGATCGTCATCGACGTGACCCTGCGGGACGGGAACGGCGCCGCGACGGCGTGGGGCTGCGATCTCACCTACGATTATGTGAAGATCAACGGGGATTACCGAAGCTAAGCCGCTTTGCCCCCCTGAACTTTTGATTTTTCCGGAAAGGGACGATCATCCGATGAATATATCCACTGCGGACCGGGCGCAGGTGCTGACCCAGGCCCTCCCGTATATCAAGCAGTATGCCGGCAAGACCGTCGTCATCAAATACGGCGGCAACGCCATGATCAGCGACGAGCTGAAATCCGCCGTGATGGAGGATATCGTCCTCCTTTCCACCGTCGGGATCAAGGTGGTGCTCGTCCACGGCGGCGGTCCCGAAATCAACGAGATGCTGAAAAAGATCGGCAAGGAATCCAAATTCGTGAACGGCCTGCGGTATACCGACCGGGAAACCATGGAAATCGTGGAAATGGTGCTTGCCGGGAAGGTGAACAAGGGCCTCGTCCAGCGGCTGGAACAGCACGGCGGGCGGGCCATCGGCCTGTGCGGGCTGGACGGCGGCATGATTAAGGCCGTCAAAATGAAGGGAGAGGCCGACCTCGGCTTTGTCGGGGATATCACCCATGTGAACGTTACCCTGATCTGCAACTCTCTCGAAAGCGGCACCATCCCGGTGGTGGCCACCGTCGCCGCCGGGGACGGGGACGGCGAAACTTACAACATCAACGCGGATATCGCCGCCTCCCAGATCGCGGCGGCCCTCTGCGCCGAAAAGCTGGTGCTGATGACCGACGTGCGCGGCCTTCTGCGGGACAAGGACGACGAGGACAGCCTGATTTCGGTGGTCCACGTCAGCGACGTGCCCAGCCTGAAAAAGCAGAACATTGTCAAGGGCGGCATGATCCCGAAGATCGAATGCTGCGTCGAGGCGGTCCGCCGGGGCGTGAAGCGCACCCATATCATCGACGGCCGCATCCCGCATTCCATCCTGATCGAGATGCTGACCGACGAGGGCATCGGCACCATGTTCCTGTAAAAAAGAGGAGGGCTTCCCATGCTGTCAAAGGAACTCAGGCAGAAACACGACGGCGCGCTGATGCCGACCTACGGGCGGTTTCCGGTGGCGCTGACGAGCGGCCGCGGCGCAGTGGCGGTGGACGCGGACGGGAGGGAATACGTCGATTTCGGCAGCGGAATCGGGGTCAATTCACTGGGCTACGCCGACCCGGAATGGGTGGCGGCGGTGCAGGCGCAGGCAGCGGCGCTGCAGCACATCTCCAACCTGTATTACAGCCCCGTGCAGGTGGAATTCGCCGACGCACTTTGCCGGATGGCGGGGATGGGCCGGGTATTCCTCGGCAATTCCGGCGCGGAGGCGAACGAATGCGCCATCAAGCTCGCCCGCAAATACAGCTTTGATAAATACGGCGAGGGGCGCAGCCGGATTATCGGCCTGCGAAACTCCTTCCACGGCCGGACGGTGACTACCCTCGCGGCGACGGGACAGGATTCCTTCCATCAGTATTTTTATCCCTTCACCGAGGGCTTTGTGTTTACCGAAGCGGGGAATATCACCGACCTGATGGAAAAGCTCGCAGAGCTGGACGGCTCGGTCTGCGCCGTGATGCTGGAATGCATTCAGGGGGAGGGCGGCGTTATCCCGATGGAACCCGCCTACCTGCGGGCGGTGCGGAAGCTCTGCGACGAGCGCGATCTGCTGCTGCTGATCGACGAGGTACAGACCGGCGCGGGCCGGACGGGAAAATTTTTCGCCTATGAGCACGCCGGGATTGTTCCGGACGTGGTCACCATGGCCAAGGGGCTGGGCGGCGGACTGCCCATCGGCGCCTGCCTGTGCGCGGAGCGGCTGGCCGGCGTGATGGGCCCCGGCATGCACGGCTCCACCTTCGGCGGCAACCCGGTGGTCTGCGCCGGCGCGCGGGTGGTGCTGAACCGGCTCGCTTCCCCCGGCTTTCTGGACGAGGTGGCGGAAAAAGGGGAATACCTCCGCTCCCGGCTGACGGCGATGCCCCATATCGCCGAGGTGCGGGGCATGGGCCTGATGCGGGGCGCGGTGCTGGATAAAGGCACGGCCCGGGAGGCGGCGGAACGCTGTCTCGAAGGCGGACTGCTGGTGCTGACCGCCAAAACCCTGCTGCGGTTCCTGCCGCCGCTGACCATCACGAAGGAAGAACTCGACCGCGGTCTGGCGGTGCTGGAATCGGTGCTGAAAACGCTCTGAACAAGAGGAACGCCGTATTATTAACGATATAAGGGAGAGAAACGACGATGAAACACCTGCTCAAAATGCTGGATTTATCCAAGGAAGAGATCATCGATATCCTCAATCTGGCCGACCAGCTGAAATACGAGCTGGCGCATGGGATCGAGCACAAGCATCTCGCGGGCAAAACGCTGGGCATGATCTTCCAGAAGGCCTCCACCCGCACCCGCGTTTCTTTTGAAACCGGCATTTATCAGCTCGGCGGCTACGGGCTGTTCCTGTCCTCCCACGATCTGCAGATCGGGCGGGGCGAGCCGGTGGAGGACACCGCCCGGGTGCTCTCCCGGTATCTCGACGGCATCATGATCCGCACCTTCGCGCAGGAGGAAGTGGAGACGCTGGCCCGGGTGGGCAGCATCCCGATCATCAACGGCCTTACCGATTTCTGCCATCCCTGCCAGATCCTCGCCGACCTGATGACGGTGCGGGAGCACAAGGGCGCGCTGGAAGGGCTGAAAATGGCCTATATCGGGGACGGTAACAACATGGCCAACTCCCTGATCGTCGGCTGCCTGAAGGTAGGCATGGGCGTTTCCATCGCCTGCCCGGCCGACTACCGGCCGGATCCCGCGGTGCTGGAGTTTGCGAAGGGCTGCGGCGACAGGTTCACTCTGACGGAAGACTGCGCGGCGGCGGCCAAAGACGCGGACGTGATCTTTACCGACGTGTGGGCCTCCATGGGGCAGGAGGGCGAAGCCGAGAAGCGCCGGATCGCCTTCGCGGGCTATCAGGTGAACGCCGAGCTGCTCGCGGCCGCCCGGCCGGACTGCATGGTGCAGCACTGCCTGCCCGCCCACCGCGGGGAGGAGATCACCGCCGACGTGTTCGAAGCCCATGCGGACGAAATCTTCGACGAGGCGGAGAACCGCCTCCACGCCCAGAAGGCGGTCATGGTCACCCTGATGAAGTAACGGCGTTCCGGCGGAGCGCTTTTAAAAACCGGTTTGCGGAAATGGACTTCCGCAGGCCGGTTTTTTCATGTGGACGGAAAAACCGGGGAATGAAGATTTTTTGTCGAATAGCCACATGGCAATTTGAAAATACACGGATATTGTGGTATAATACCGTAAAATGTAACCGGATAATGGGAAACTCCAGCAGGGTCGGGTTATCACCGCGGTCAGGAGCTGTCCGGAAACGAGTTTTCGGGGTGAATCGGATGGAGCGGGGATTTACCGACCAAAACGTATACGAGGCGTTGCAGGATCGGCTGTCCTATCTGTTTTCCGAATTTGATAACATTCTGGTGTCCTTCTCCGGGGGCAAGGACAGCGGCCTGCTGCTGAATCTGACGCTGGAGTTTCAGAAAAAATATTACCCCGATAAACGGATCGGGGTGTTCCATCAGGATTTTGAAGCGCAGTACAGCGTAACGACGGACTATGTTGAAAGAACCTTCGCCCGGATTGAAAAGGACGTCGAGCCGTATTGGGTATGCCTTCCCATGGCGACGCGAACCGCCCTGAGCAGCTATGAGATGTACTGGTATCCATGGGACGACACAATGGAGTCGGCCTGGGTAAGGCCTATGCCCCGTCATCCCTATGTCATCAATCTGGACAATAACCCGATGACCACCTATCGCTACCGTATGCATCAGGAGGATCTGGCAAAGCAGTTCAGCCGGTGGTATCACCTTTCCCATAACGGGGACGACGGGCGCGGCGGCAGAAAAACGGTCTGCCTTCTGGGAATACGCGCGGACGAATCCCTGCAGCGCTACAGCGGGATCCTGAATAAAAAATACGGCTACAAGGGCGTCAGCTGGATCAGCCGGCAGTTCAAGGACGTCTGGTGCGCTTCCCCGCTGTACGATTGGTCGGTGGGGGACATCTGGCACGCGAATTATCTTTTCGGATACGATTATAACCGGCTGTATGACCTTTACTATATGGCCGGGCTGAAGCCGGACCAGATGCGGGTGGCCTCCCCCTTCAACGATTACGCCAAGGACAGCCTGAATCTGTATCGCGTAATCGATCCGGAAATCTGGGCCAAGCTGA
Source organism: uncultured Oscillospiraceae bacterium (assembly GCA_905192745.1). Classification (GTDB taxonomy): domain Bacteria; phylum Bacillota; class Clostridia; order Oscillospirales; family Acutalibacteraceae; genus Avimonas. The sequence continues at coordinate 89,330 of CAJJLZ010000007.1, read as the reverse complement.
TCGGGCGGGTAAAGGGCGCCAATTTCGGGGCGATTTACGGAAAAACCAAAGCGATGGGTTACCGGAACCTGACGCTGCCGGAGGGCCATACCTGGGAGTCGTATACCAAATTCCTGCTGGATACCCTTCCTACCCGCCTCCGGAACAATTACGTCAAAAAATTCAATACGTCGATTCAATTCTGGCATACCACCGGCGGCGGGCTGGAGGAAGAAGCGATTGAAGAGCTTTTGTCGCATGGATACCATATCCAGCGCAACGGCGTGTCCAACTATACTCTGGCAAAGAATTCCCGGGTGATTTTTCTCGGGAAAATCCCGGACCATACCGACGACATCCGAAGTACGAAGGATATCCCCAGCTGGAAACGGATGTGCTGCTGCATTTTGAAAAACGATCATGTCTGTCGTTCCATGGGGTTCGGCCTGACCAGACAGCAGCAGGAAAATATCCGCCTGTTAAAGCGGAAATACAGTCATATCGGAGAATGAGTATGTCGTATGAAAGCCCGGCTTATCATGTGATAGCCGTTCCCATCGAAAAAATAAAACCGAATACCTACAATCCCAACGCCGTCGCGCCGGTGGAGCTGAAGCTGCTGTATGACAGCATTAAGGAAGACGGCTATACCATGCCGATTGTTTGCTATTACGCCAAAGCGAAGGACGTCTATGTGATCGTTGACGGTTTTCACCGGTACCGCATCATGCTCGATTACCCGGACATTTATGAACGGGAGGGCGGGAAGCTTCCGGTATCCGTGATCGACAAGCCGCTGGACCACCGCATGGCAAGTACGATCCGTCACAACCGCGCCCGCGGCTCCCACGACGTGGATCTGATGAGCAACATTATCAAGGAGCTTCATGAACTGGGCCGCTCCGACGCCTGGATATCCAAGCACCTGGGCATGGATAAGGATGAGATCCTCCGTCTGAAGCAGATCACCGGGCTTGCCGCGCTTTTCCGCGATGTGAAGTTCGGACAGGCGTGGCGGCCGGTAGAGAATGGCGGGGAAAACGGCGCGGACCGGCAGGAATAGGGCCGCGCCGTTTCGTATTGTGAAGCGTGGAGAAATCCTGTCGAACGGCGGGGAGTTTTAGCAAAAATAGAAAAATTTGAAATCAGGGCTTTTCAGCCGGAAAGAAAACCGTTATACTAGACCCGTACACGCCTTTGTTAATATTCCGTTAAACAGGGGCGGTTTGAAAACGGAACGATCCTCTTTCTCACGGCAAACGGCGGCTGCGTTCGGGATTCCCGCGCCCGCCCGCTGCGAAAAGCCGGTCGTTCTCTGTTTTCAAACAGCCATAAACGGTGCAAGGGCCTTGAGAGGAGCGGTTTCATGACCCCTACGTTCCTGGATTTTCTGTCGGAAACAGCGTCGAATCCGGTTCTGCTGATTACGGTCATCCTGACGCTGGGCGTCATTTTTGTCAACGGCTGGACCGACGCGCCCAACGCGATCGCCACCTGCGTTTCCACCCGGGCGATGGGGCCGCGCGCCGCTATTATGATGGCGGCGGTGTTCAATTTTCTCGGTGTGCTGGTCATGACCCTGATCAATGCCACCGTGGCGGAAACCATCTATAATATGGTGGATTTCGGCGGCGATCCCCACGAGGCGCTGATCGCGCTGTGCGCGGCGCTGTTCGCCATTGTGGTCTGGGCGGTGGCCGCCTGGTATTTCGGCATTCCCACCAGTGAAAGCCATGCGCTGATCGCCGGGCTTTCCGGTGCGGCCATCGCGCTTCAGGGCGGGATGGGCGGCATCAACGGGGCGGAATGGGTCAAGGTGCTGTACGGTCTGGCGCTTTCCACCGTCCTCGGCTTTTCTTTCGGGTGGATCGCCGCCAAGCTCACCGTTTTCACCTGCCGGGGCTTCGACCGGCGGAAAACCACCCGGTTTTTCCGCGGGGCGCAGATCGGCGGCGGCGCGGCGATGGCCTTCATGCACGGCGCGCAGGACGGCCAGAAATTCATGGGCGTGTTCCTGCTCGGCATGTTCCTTACCCGCGGACAAGCCAACGTGACCGAGTTCACCATCCCCCTCTGGCTGATGGTGCTCTGCTCGGCCGTGATGGCGATCGGCACCTCCATCGGCGGTTACCGGATCATCAAGGCGGTGGGGATGGATATGGTCAAGCTGGAAACCTATCAGGGCTTTTCGGCAGATCTGGCGGCCGCCTGTTGTTTGCTGCTGTCCTCCCTGACCGGCGTACCGGTCAGTACCACCCATACCAAGACGACGGCGATTATGGGCGTCGGCGCGGCCAAGAGGCTTTCCTCGGTCAACTGGGGCGTGGTGAAGGAAATGGTGCTCACTTGGGTGCTGACCTTCCCGGGCTGCGGGCTGATCGGTCTGCTGGTGGCCCGCTTGTTCCTCTGGCTTTTCTGACGACACATCCAAACCGCCGTATCCGGCGGAAAAAGACACGGGAATGGCGGGCGCTCCGGGCGGACGCTCGCCGGGAAAGGACGGAAGCCATATGGCTCGGAAACAGGAATTCGATTATTTTGGGGCCTTTATCCGCGCGGCGGAATATTCCATGCAGGCGGCGGAGATCCTGCACGAAACCTTGGTTTCCTTTGATCCGGATACTTTGCAGGAACGGATGAAGGAAATCCATGTGGCGGAACATGCCGCCGATCTGGCCAAGCACGATATGAACCGGGCGCTGGCCCGGGCCTTTATCACGCCGATCGAGAGGGAGGATATCCTCCTTCTCTCGCAGGAACTGGACGACGTGACCGACGCGATCGAGGATGTGCTGCTCCGGCTGTATATGTTCAACGTCCTCTCCATTCGGGAGGAAGCGCTCGCGTTTTCGGATGTGATAAAAAGCTGCTGCGCGGCGATGAAAATCACCATGACCGAGTTCCGCAATTTCCGGAAGTCCGGCTCCATCAGCGAAAGCATTGTAGAAATCAACCGGCTGGAGGAAGAGGGCGACGCGCTGTATACCCGGGCGGTCCGCCGGCTGTATATGACCTGCCGCGAAGAGGCCGTTGAACTGATGACCTGGCGGGAAATCTATGACCGGATGGAAAAATGCTGCGATGCCTGCGAGCATGTAGCCAACGCGGTCGAAGGCGTGATTATGAAAAATTCCTGATTGGCGACCGACAAAAAAAGACGCGCCGTCCGGCGGTGCGTCTTTGATGGAAAACGGAAGCCGCGTGCGTTAACGCGCGCGGCCAAGGCCGTATTCGGGAAAACGTTTACTCCTTCTTAAAACCAATCACCGCATGGTGGAAACAATCATCTGAACCACACTGATGATTTCAGCCTGTTCGTCCGGCTTCAGCGGGGCGATCAGATCGTGAAGTATTTGCTCCGCGTCCTCAAAAAGCTCCAGCTTCCGGTATTCCCGGTCGAAATCCAGAAGGTCGGTGGGACGAATCTGGAAGGCACGGGCAAGCTTGGCGACGCTTTCCATAGTGGGGTTGCCTCTGCCGGCTTCAATCTGGCGTATGTTGGCGACATTCATGTCCGCTCTTTCCGCCAGCTCTTCCTGACTGAATCCCAGTTCTTTTCGGATTCGCTTGACCCGCCGGCCGAGTAACTGGTTGACATCCATTGCGGACCCTCCTTCTTCACCCAAAGTGTGCTTCCATCACATTACCCGGTTTTTCTGGAACGTTCAATGAATTTTAAACGCGGTTATATAGTATATTATTGAATTCCAAAAAATATTCATTATAATAGTAATTGTTGCTTATTTACACGGCTCCTCAGCCGATAAAAACAGCCGCCGGGGAGCGCGGCGATTTATGGGAGGCGGTTGGTTATGCAGCATATCCAGTCGGCGGAACAGTTTGCCGAAAATTTGCGGACGATCCGGATGGAACGGGGGTATTCCCAAAGAGAAACGGCGGATATGATGGAGCTCAGCCGGGATACCTATGCCTCCTGGGAACGCGGCCATCGGCTTCCGGGGACGCTTCAGCTGCTGGAGCTGGCGGAGCTTTTCCAGGTCCCGATAAACTGGCTGCTTTGCCGTCATATTACAGAGGGTATGCTGCCGGTCGGCGCGGCATGGGACGATCCCTGCCCTGACGAAATACCCGAAATCGAGTCGCACCCCTGTTTTGTCAGTCTGTAGGCGTTCCTTTAACAAATAAAACCGGAAAAATTCAGAAAAAAGCGGCCGCTGCTGCATTACAGATGCACAGCGGCCGCTTTTTGTCCGGATGACCGGGCCTCTCCCCGCGAAAAAGGCGGTGTTTTCCGGTTGACGGATGATAAACAGGTGTAAACGATTATTTAAATATATAACAATGTATATAACATATAAATTTCCAGTGTTCTCCCCCTTGTTTCCTCCGCCGCGGTCCGATATACTGAACACGAACCGATCGCCCATGACGCATAGCCGGCGGCCGAAAAGCGGAAATATCCGTTTCCGGCATGCCGGCGAAACGACCGTGTACGAAAGGAAGGAATCCTCTATGAAGTTCAAACTGTTTCCCAGAAACCTCTTTGCGGCGGCTTTCGCCGCGTTGTTCCTGACCCTCGCCGGCTGCGGAACGGCGGCGCCGCTTTCGCCCGACGGGGACGCGGCTTCCTCCGAAGCCGATTCCTCCGTCTTCCCATCCGTTTCCTCCGCAGAGCCGCTGACGGACGGGACGGACGCCTCCGCCGCGCCGACGACGGCCCCCGCCGAAACGGGGGAAACGGAATCGGCCCAGCCGACGGAAGCGCCCCAAAAGGAGAAAAAGGAGAATACAGCGGGCAAAGACGAAGACACAAAGAGCACCCGGAACGAACCGTCCGCCTCCGTTGTGCCGAAAACCACCGCCCGCCGTACCACCACCGCCGCCGCTGCGTCCACGGCAAGCACCACCGCCCGCCGGACGACGGCCGCGACCACGACCACGACTAGGGCGACCACAGCCCGGCCGACCACAGCCGGCACTACCGCCGGTACGACGAAGCGTACAACCACGCCGACAACACGGACTACCGCCGCCTCCAGCGACGCGGGGTTTCAGGCGGCGTTTGAGAATGAGGTGGTCCGGCTGGTGAACGAGGAACGGGCGAAGCAGGGGCTTTCCGCCCTCTCGGTTTCCACCGAACTGCGGGATACCGCCCGCCTCCGCAGTCAGGAGATCGTGCGTTCCTTCAGCCATACCCGGCCGGACGGCAGCAGCTGCTTCACGGCGTTCCCGGACTGGAACGGTACGAAAGCGGAAAATATCGCCGCCGGTTACGCGACGCCGGCAAAGGTGATGGAGGGCTGGATGAATTCGGAAGGACACCGGAAAAACATCCTCACTCCGGGGCTTCGGTATATCGGCGTGGGCTGCTATGAAAGCGGCGGCCGGTATTACTGGGCACAGGCGTTTTTCGGATAAGAAAAGAAGAAAAGGGACCGCCGCAGATTTTCTGCGGCGGTCCCTTTTGGCCTGAACGGGCGGCTTTTTTCAAACACCCGGCTTTATTCCAACTGAAAATCCTCTTCCGAATATTCCTGCAGCTTCGGCTGGCGGAAGGGGATGCGCTTGAGCGGGTCATAAACAAATTTGCGGCAGTGATGGTACAGCGGCATCACGCCCTTTTTAGAGCAGAGAACCGCCTTGTGATCGGATGAGCGTCTGCCGTGCAGGCAGTGTTCGCAGGTGGCCGGTATGTTGTTGCCGTATAGCTTGCGCCGCATGGCTATCTCCCTTTCATCAAGCCCTTCGGGCTCCGTGTTCCTCACAGCGCAGCACCGCCCAACCGGATTCTATGCCCGCCGGATTCGGCCGCGCTGATTTTCCCTGACAACATCATAGCATATTCTCCTTTCTTTTTCTACGGATTCCGCGGATTTTTTACGGGACTTACGGGTTCCCGCCGAACCGCCGTTCCCCTCTCCGGGAGATTCGGCACCGTTCCTCCGGCCGGCCGGCGGCGGTGAGCAGAAACAGCGCGCACATCCCAAGCAGGGCGGCGGATGCGCCGGCGGAACTGGAATACGGGGCGACGACCGCCTCGGCCGACGGTCGGAAAACGGCGGCGGAGACCGGAACAAACCGGAAAAGCAGCACGCTGAAAATCCCGCCGAGCAGGGCGTGGAGAAGCCGGCTGATGAAAAAGCCCTTTCCGACCAGCCGGTGTTCGTGCAGAGCGGCGGCGACCTGACAGTGGACGGACAGTCCGCCCCAGCCCAGCGTCATCCCCAACAGGAGCGGCGCGGTCACCCCGGCGTGCGCGGCCTCCACGCTGCCGCAGCTTACCTCCAGCAGGCAGGGAAGCAGACAGGCGGCGATGGAACCGTCCAGTCCCAGAGCTTCCAGAGGCGCGGACAGGGCGCGGCTCAGCCCGGCGGACAGGCCGCTTCCGTCCGCCAGAGAGAGCAGGGCGGCGAACAGCACAATAAAGCCGCACATGGTCAGCATGGAGAGGCAGGCCGCGTTGACCGCTTCCACAAAGGCGGAGGCGGGGGAGGGACGGGGGACCGCCCGCTTTGGGGAGGCGGGCGGCTCCCCGTCCGCCGTATCCCCGATCCGGAGCAGGACGCCCAGAAGGAGAGAGGCGGCGATATGGGCGGCGTACAGCAGCGCGCCGTACCCCACGCTGCCCAGCATCCCGGCCCCTACCGCACTGATAAGGAAGGCCGGACCCCCGTTTACGCAGAAGCAGAGCATCCGCCGCCCCTGCGCGCGGGTGATCGCGCCCTTTTCCACCAGCTCCCCCACGGCGATCCCGCCCGCCGGATACCCCCCGATCAAGCCGATCAGGATGCCCGCCGCGCAGCAGCCCGGCAGGCCGAAGAAAAAGCGGGTCGGCCGTTCCAGCCGCCGCCCGATGGTTTCGCTGAGACCGGCTTTCACCAGAAAACCGGCCAGTACGAGAAAGGGAAACAGCGACGGGATGATAATCGAGGAGCAGATGGACAGTCCCCGGCTGATGCCGGAGGCCGCCGCCTGCGGCCAGGACAGCAGCGCCGCCCCCGCCCCGGCGCAGACGGCGAGCAGAGCGCAGGCGGTCAGCGTGGATTTTCGGATGGTTTTGACAAACATGAATTTCCTCCGTCCTTTCCGAAACGGGCGGGAAAACAGCCCCTCCGCCGTTTTTTCGGTGCCTTTTGGTCTCTCAATCTTTCCGCGTTTACTTAATCCTATGTTTGTCCGCCCGAATTATTGACCATCCGCCTGCATATTTTTATCTGACGGGACAATCGCGGAAGCCGGCGGGCGGAAGCGCCGGTCCTGCCGCGGGAAAAAGCCGGAGATTCCAATACTTGCGAAAGAATGGAGATTACCATGAAACAGCGGAAACACGCGCGGAAAGGCCCGCGCACGCCGGAGCGGGTCCGCGCGCTGAATATTCCCTCCCGCGTGGAAAAGGCGCTGGAGCTGCCGGTCGGTTCGCTCAGCAGCGCGGCGCGGATTGAGCTTTCGGGAAACCGGCGGGCGGTGGTGGAGGGCTGCCGGGGAATTGTGGAATATGGGGATGAGCTCATCCGGCTGAACACGGAAAGCGGGATCGTCCGTTTTATGGGCCGCGGTCTCAGCATGAGCTGTATGACCGAGGACAGCGCGGTGATCGAAGGGCTCCTTTTATCGGTCGAATATCTGTCATAATACCCATCATACCCATCATACTCATCCAATCAGCGTTGTATTCGGATAAAAGCCGGAGGAAACCGCTCCGGAAAGGAAAGGCGGGACGGATCGATGTTCCTGATATGGCTGCTGCGCTGGCTGTTCGGCTGGGTGCGGCTGGAGGCGGAAGGCGGTTTCCCCGAACGGCTGCTGAATCTGGCGGCGCGGGAGGAAATCGAACTGTGGGGGGTGCGGCACCGGGGAGAAGCCCTGTTCGCCTGCTGTCCGGCAAAACGATACCGGCAGCTTCGCGCGCCTGCCCGCAAGGCGGGAATGCGGATGCATGTGACCGAAAAGCACGGCGCGCCCTTCTGGGCGCGCCGCTACCGCGAGCGGGCGGGCGTCGCCGTGGGGCTGGCCGCTTTTCTGCTCGTGCTCCAGCTCTTCGCCCAGCGTACATGGGTGATCGAGGTGCGGGGGAACGACAAGGTGAAAAGCGAGGATATCCTCGCGGTGATGGAAACGCTGGGGGTGCGGGAAGGCCGGAATCTGGGGGATCTGGACATCCCCGCCCTGCAGCTCGCGGCGCTGAAGGAGCTGCCCGATCTCGCCTGGTGCGTGGTGAATCTGAAGGGAAGCGTCGCGTATGTGGAGGTAACGGAGCGCATACCGACCCCCGAACTGTCCAATGCCGACGAGCCGTCCAACATCAAGGCGGCGCGGGACGGCCGGATCGTCTCCATTCAGACCTATACCGGGCAGGCGCTGGTGAAGGAGGGGGACGCGGTCGCCCGGGGGATGCTGCTGGTCAGCGGGGTGGTGGAAACCAACGCGGGGCCGGTGTTCCGCCGTTCGCAGGCCCGTATCCTGGCGCAGACCGAACGGCGGCTGGAGGTCAGCGTCCCGCTGAAGGAGACCCGGCTTCTGCCCTCCGGGGAGGAGCTGCTCCGGCCCAGCCTGCGGCTGTTCACACTGGAAATCCCTCTGTATACCGACGGCCCGATTGAGGAACAGACCGCCCTGACCAGCACGAAGCACATGCTCCGGGCCGGCGGAATCGATCTGCCGGTCGGGATCGTCAACCGGCGGTATGCGTTTATCGTACCGACCGAAATCGTCCGTACCGAGGAGGAGGCCGCCGCGCTGGCGGCCCAGCGGCTGGCGGAACGGGTGGAGAACGAGCTGTCGGCCGCGGAGATCACCGACCGGCGGGAAACCGGCGGAATGAAGGACGGCTGTTATGTACGGACAGGGGTATATACCTGCATTGAGGAAATCGGCATCGAGGAACAGCTCCTGATCGGGGATGGTACCTGATGAGACTGCCGGGGGGCCGAATCGCTTCCGCTCCCCGCCCGCGGGCGGGAAATATACGGATACGGCGAAGAAAAACCGGCGAAAACCGGCCGGAACAGAAGGTTTGTTCTCCGGAAGAGGAAAAAACGGGTGAAATTTTGGCGATAATGCGAAATGACAACAAAAATATCTATGATATAATGTACACGTTAGGGGAAATGCCGACAGATATTTTCCGGCAGCGCCGCCGGAAAAGGCAGGCAGAGTCCTTGGCCGGGCGGTCTGCGGAATTTATAAACGCATCCACGGGAAAAACAGGCGGTTTGCCCCGGCAGGAACGTCAAAAACCAGGAAAGAGGTCTGCGGATGATCGAACAGGTAATCAATGTCGATCGCATGGAACAGGCGGTTTCGCTGTTCGGCAGCTTTGATGAAAACGTCCGGCTGATCGAGCAGCATTACGGGGTGGATATTCTGACCCGCGGCACCGACCTCAAGGTCAGCGGGGAGCCGGAGGCGGTCGGCAGGGCCGTCCGGGCGATTCAGGGACTGCTTCAGCTGATTAACCGCGGAGAGCAGCTCAACGAGCAGAATGTACGGTATGTGCTGATGCTGGTGGACGAGGACGGCGAGGAACAGATCCCCCAGCTTTCCTCCGACAGCATCTGCATCACCTCCAAGGGCCGGCCGGTCAAACCGAAAACCCTGGGACAGAAGGCCTATGTCGAAGCGATCCGGAAAAACACCATTGTGCTGGGGGTTGGTCCGGCCGGCACCGGCAAGACCTATCTGGCGGTTGCGATGGCGGTCAACGCCTTCCGCGCCAAGGAGGTCAACCGCATCATCCTGACCCGCCCCGCGGTGGAAGCGGGGGAGAAGCTGGGCTTCCTCCCCGGCGACCTGCAGTCCAAGGTGGACCCGTATCTCCGCCCCCTGTATGACGCGCTGTTCGATATGCTCGGCGCGGAAAGCTACCAGAAATATGTGGAGCGGGGGAACATCGAGGTCGCGCCGCTGGCGTATATGCGCGGGCGGACGCTGGACGACAGCTTCGTCATTCTGGACGAGGCGCAGAATACCACGCCGGAGCAGATGAAAATGTTCCTGACCCGGCTGGGCTTCAATTCCAAAATGGTGGTCACGGGGGACGTGACCCAGATCGACCTGCCGGACGGCCGGAAAAGCGGCCTGCGGGAGGTTATGAAGGTGCTCAAAGGCGTCGAGGATATCGGCATCTGCACCTTCAGTCAAAAAGACGTGGTACGTCATCAGCTTGTACAGCGCATCGTGCAGGCGTATGAGAAGTACGAAAAATACGAAGAAGGGAAACGAAACAGAAGTTATGGAAAAAATCAAAGTAATCATCGAGAATAAGCAGAAAACCGTCCGCATCCCCACCGGCGTCCGGCTTCTCATCCGCCGCTGCTGCCATGCGACGCTGGAGCTGGAAGGCTTCGAGGGCTCGGCAGAGGTCAACGTGTCCATTGTGGACGACGACATGATCCGTCAGATCAACAATGAGCACCGGCACATCGATTCGGTGACCGACGTGCTGTCTTTCCCGCTGGGGGAGAACGGCGTATACGATGTCAACCCCGAAAACGGGGCGAAAATGCTGGGGGATATCGTGATCTCGATTCAGCGCGCGCAGGAGCAGGCGGAGCAGTTCGGCCATTCCTTCCAGCGGGAGATCGGGTATCTGACGGTGCATTCCATGCTCCATCTGCTGGGGTACGACCATGTGGACGGCGGGCTGGAAGCCGTGCGGATGCGGGAGAAGGAAGAGACGGTCATGACCTCGGTCGGCCTTCCCCGCGGCGCGAGCTATGTGCTGGGCGGCGATAAATAACACCGGCCCGGCGCCCCGGAATCGCGGAAACAGCGGGGGAACACAGGAAACATGAAATCGTTTTTCAAAGGGTTTGTGTACGCGGGCCGGGGCTTCTGGTTCTGCCTGCGGCATGAACGGAATTTTCGGATACATCTGGTTGCGGCGGCGGCTGTGCTGGGGCTGGCTCCGGCCTTTTCGCTGTCGCGCGGGGAATGGGCGGCGCTGCTGCTGACGCTGGCGCTGGTGATCGGGGCGGAGGCCCTGAACACCGCGGTGGAGCAGGCGGTGGACCTCTCCTCGCCCAACCGGCACCCCAGGGCCCGCGCCGCAAAGGATGCTGCGGCGGGGGCCGTTTTGGTTTGCGCCGCCGCGGCCGTCGGCGTGGGGTTCGCCCTGTTTTCCCGTCCGGCCGTCTGGGCCGCGCTCTGGACGGCGCTGCTCGCCCGGCCGGTCTGGTTCGCCGTGATCGGCGGCGCGGCCGTCCTCGCCCTGTGGTTTATCATCGGGGGCGGCGTGAAGGACGACCTGAAAAAAGGAGCGAAGCCATAATCCATCCGGGAAATAAAGCGATCGGAAGGAGTTTCTGACATGAAGGAAGGAACCAAGGTATCCCTGTCCGTTCTGCTCGCGGCGATCCTGATCGGCGGCGGGCTGTGCGCGCTGGCGTGGAGCCTGCGGGGGCTTTCTTTTCCCGCCGCTCCGTCGTCGCTGTATGTGACTACAACAGAGGATCAGCCGTACGATATCGGCCGGGATTTTCTTTCCCTGACCGAAGCCTCGGTGTATACCGGAATCAGCGAGGACGCGCTGCGTCAGCTGACAGCCTCCGGCAAGCTGGAGGGCTGTTTCGTTCAGGGCAGCGGGGTCATGGACGGCGGCGGCCTGATTTTTTCCCGGGAGAAGCTGAAGCTCGCGCTGGAAGCGCTGATGGAGCAGGGCGAAGGCCTGCTGACGCAGGGGGCGTAAATCCGCTTCCGGCGGACAAGGCCGATAAAAAGCAGAGAAAACAGACAAACGGGATACAGAATAAACAAACGAAGGAAAGACGCAGAGTCCGGAATCCGGGTTTTACGCAGGAATGGAGATTGCTATGTCAAATATCAACCAACCGGCTTCCACCCGATCGGCCTTTATCGCCCTGATCGGGCGGCCGAACGTGGGGAAATCCTCCCTGCTCAACGCCATGGTGGGGAGAAAGGTGGCCATTGTGTCGGATAAGCCGCAGACCACCCGCAACCGCATCATGGGGGTGCTGACCAGAGAGGAAACCCAGCTGGTGTTCCTCGATACCCCCGGCGCGCACCGCCCCCGCACCCGGCTGGGCGATTTCATGGTGAAATCCATCAGCGAGGCGGTTTCGGGGGTGGACGCGGCGGCGTTGGTGGTGGAACCCACCCTCGGCGCGGTGAAGGACGAGGAAAAGAACCTGCTTGCCCAGTGCGCGAAAAGCCGTCTGCCGGTGGTGCTGGTCATCAATAAGGTGGATACCCTCGCCGACAAGGGCGTGGTGCTGCAATGCATCGATAAATGGCGGGGCGAATTCGATTTCGCGGCCGTCCTGCCCATCTCGGCCCTGACCGGGGACGGGGTGGAAACCGTGGTGGACGAGCTGTCCGCCTTCGCGTTCGAAAGCCCCCACTTCTTCCCGGACGATATGGTGAGCGACCAGCCGGAACGGGTGGTCGCGGCCGAGCTGATCCGGGAAAAAATGCTGCTCCTGCTGCGGGACGAGATTCCGCACGGCATCGCCGTGGTGATCGAAAACAGCGCGGAGCGGGAAACCGAAAACGGCCCCATCCTCGATCTGGACGCGTATATTTACTGCGAAAGGGAAAGCCATAAGGGAATCATCATCGGCAAGCGGGGCGGGATGCTCAAGGAGATCGGCACGCAGGCCCGGCAGGAGATGGAAACGCTGTTCGGGGCGAAGGTCAACCTCCAGTGCTGGGTCAAGGTGAAGGAGGACTGGCGCAACCGTCAGGGCCTGCTGAACGGCTTCGGGTATAAGCTATGAGAATATACTATTCGTATAATATGCAAAAAAATAGTATAACAGTATAAACACAGGCAGATGTTTCCGTAACAAGTTTCCGGGTATGTCCGCCGCCTTTGCCGCGTATCCTAACCGTACAAACGACGGGGAGGCGCGCAGACAATGATGAAACGACTGGACCTGTGGGACGCTTTTGCCAGAACCGGCAGGGTGGAGGACTATCTGCGGTACCGCGGCGTGGATATCTACGACGCGGCGGACCGGAAGGGCTTGGAGGCGAACGCACGGCATGAAACGGACCACCGACGCGCTGATTATCCGGGAAAACAACAATATTGGTGAATCGGACCGTTTTGTAACCGCGCTGACAAGGGACCTCGGCGTCATCCGGGCTTCGGCCCGGGGGGCGCGGAACCTGAAAAACCGCAACGCTTCCGCCACCCAGCTGCTTTCCTATTCCCGCCTGAGCGTTTACCGCGGGCGGGATAAATACATAATCGACGACGTGGAGCCGCTGCGAGTGTTTTTTGAACTGCGCTCGGATATCGAAAAGCTGGCCCTTTCCCAGTATTTCTGCGAGCTGGCCGGTGTGCTGGCCCCGCGGGAGGAACCGGCAGAGGATTTTCTCCGGCTGATGCTGAACGCCCTGCATTTTCTCGGGAACGGACAGCGGGACCCCCGCTTGGTCAAAGCGGTGACGGAGCTGCGGATGCTCTCCCTCGCGGGCTTTATGCCCGACCTGCTGGCCTGCGCGTCCTGCGGCGCGTTCGAAGGGGAGGCAATGTGGTTTTTCCCGCGGGAGGGGACGCTGGCCTGTGGCCCGTGCCATGCCGCCGGGCGGCTGTCCGGCGGGCTGCCGATGCCGGGCAACGTGCTGGCCGCCATGCGGCATATTGTGTATTCCCCGTTTGAAAGCTGTTTTTCTTTCGCCATGGCGGACGAAGGGCTGGAACAGCTTTCCCGGCAGACGGAGAGCTTTCTGCTCGCCCAATTGAACCGGGGCTTTCATACGCTGGACTTTTATCACGGCCTCCGGGCCGCGCCGTAAAAGCCGTAAAAAGCCGGCCGATTCATCGACCGGCTTTTTACGGCGGCAGGGGAGCGGCGGCTTAGGGAAAGGAAGGATTCATACTATGACGATGGAGAAATTACGCGACCGGGCGCAGCAGTTCGGCGGCGATTTTTTACATAATTACGCCCGTTCCCGCCGGGCGGCGGCCTGGGTTTCCGCGGTGCTGTTCGTCCTGTTTCTTGGAGCGGCGCAGTTTTTGAGCTATGAAATCGCCCTGCTGGCGGAATATGCCGAAAAAAACGCCCTGATTCTGGCGGCGGTTCCCTTCGCCGGACCGGTCGCGCTCGGCGTGCAGTGCGCGATGACGGGCGGCGCGGCTTCTCTGTTCCGGGCGCTGTTCCTGCTGGGAGCGCTTGCGCCCGCGACGGTGTTTCTCCTGCTCGGCACGCATTTTCACGATCTGCGGAAGCGGGCGCTCTGCGTTCAGGCCGAGCGGGAGGAAGCGGCCGCCCAACGGGCGGAGTCGTCTGACCGGCTGTTTTCGATGGCGGCGCCCTCCCTTCCGGGGCAGCCGCCGGTGATCCTCCGCCCGGGCACGGGGCCTGCGCCGCTGCTGAAAAAGGAGGCGGCTCCCGTCCCCGCGCGGGCGGCGGCCGCTCCGTCAACGGCGCCGCAGAGGCCGGAGGTTTTCGCAAAAGCGGCGTCCCCATCCGCCCCCGCGCCGGTTTCCGTTCGGCCGGAAGCCCCGGCGGCCCGCCCGGTCGTCCTCCCGGTTTCCCGGACAACGGAAAAGACGGCGCCGCCGGCCCGGCCGGCCCCCGTTATCACGGAACAACCCCGCGCGGTAGTTTCCCCGGCGGGACCGGCGAAGGCTTCTGTCCCCGAAACGGCCAAGGTTCCGGCGGGCATGGCTTCCCGTCCGGCGGCTTCTTCCGCCCCTTCCGCCCATTCCGCCCCTTCCGCCCCTTCCGCGTCGTCTCCTTCCGGGGGCGCTTCTCTTCAAAAGGCGGAGGAGGAATATCAGCGCGCCATGCAGGACGTGTGGGCGCTCCTGCAGAAAAAAGACAAATAATGCTTACGGAATAATGCCGCTTGCGGCGGCATACGGGCGGTGCGTATTGCCTGCCCTCTGATCGGCGAAAGGATAATCACCACCATGAATCGAAATTATCAGTCGCTGGAGCTGGATAAGATTCTCGAGCTTCTGGCGAAGGAAACCGGCTGCGAGGACGCGGCCGAGCAGGCCCGCGCGCTGGAGCCGTCCTCCGACCTCGCGGAGGTGCGCCGCCGGATGGCGGATACCGCGGCGGCGGTCATGCTGATGGCGCGCTTCGGCTCCCCCTCCTTCGGCGGGGCGCAGAATGTGACCAACGCACTGCGGCGGGCCGAAGCGGGGGCGGCACTTTCCATGCGGGAGCTGCTCGCGGTCGCGGAAACCCTGCGGGTGATCCGTTCCCTGGCGGAGTGGCGTTCCCACTGCGCGGGGGTGGAAACCTGTCTGGACGACCGTTTCGGGGTGCTGGCCCCCAATAAATATCTGGAAGAAAAAATCAACACGGCGATCCTGTCCGAGGAAGAGATGGCGGACAGCGCCTCGCCGGAGCTGATGAATATCCGCCGGAAACAGCGGGCGGCCTCCTCCCGCGTGCGGGAGAAGCTGGACAGTATGATTCGTTCCCCCGCCTATCAGAAGCTGCTGCAGGACCCGATCGTCACCATCCGGGGTGGACGCTTCGTCGTTCCGGTCCGGGCCGAGCACCGGGGCGAGGTCCCGGGGCTGGTACACGACACCTCCGCCTCGGGTGCGACGGTGTTCGTGGAGCCGATGGCCGTGGTGGAGGCAAACAACGAACTGCGGTTCCTCCTTTCCCGGGAGGAAGCGGAGATCGAGCGGATTCTCGCGGAGCTTTCCGCCGAGACGGGCAGCTTTGCGGGCGGAATCATCGCGGATTACGGCATTCTGGTTGAACTGAACCTGATTTTTGCCAAAGGGCGGCTCGCTTACAAGATGAAGGCGACCGAGCCGAAGCTGACCGACGACGGGCATATCCTGCTCCGGCGGGCCCGTCATCCCCTGATCGACCCGAAAAAGGCGGTACCGATCGATGTGGAATTGGGCGGGGCGTTCGATACGCTGGTCATCACCGGCCCCAATACCGGCGGCAAAACCGTGACGTTGAAAACCCTCGGCCTGCTCTCCCTGATGGCGATGTGCGGGCTGATGCCCCCGGTCAGCGACGGCAGCACCCTTTCGGTTTTCCGGCAGGTGCTGGCCGATATCGGGGACGAACAGTCGATCGAGCAGTCCCTGTCCACCTTCTCGGCCCATATGACCAACCTCATCCACATTCTCGGTGAAGCGGGGGAGGGCAGCCTGGTTCTGCTGGACGAGCTGGGCGCGGGCACCGACCCGGTGGAGGGCGCGGCCCTCGCCATCGCCATCCTCGAACGGCTGCGGGAGCGGGGGGCGCGGGTCGCCGCGACCACCCATTACGCCGAGCTGAAGGCCTACGCCATCCATACGCCGGGGGTGGAAAACGGCAGCTGCGAATTCGACGTGGCGACCCTCCGGCCTACCTACCGGCTGCTGGTCGGGGTGCCGGGACGTTCCAACGCCTTCGCTATCTCCGAGCGGCTGGGGATGGACCCCGCGCTGGTGGAGCGGGCCAAAGCGCTGGTCTCCGGCGACGACCGGCGGCTGGAGGATGTGGTGGTCACGCTGGAGGAACGGCGGCAGACTCTCGAAAAGGAGCTGTCGGAGGCGCGCTCCATGCGGGCCAAGGCGCAGGCCGCCGGGCAGCGGGCGCAGGCGGAGCTGGACGAGCTGGACCGGCTGCGGGAAAAGGAGCTGGAGCAGGCGCGGGGCGAGGCGCGGCGGATCGTCGAGCGGGCCCGTACCGAAGCGGAGCGGCTGATGGACGAACTGGACGCTCTGCGCAAGCAGAAAAACGCGGCCGATTTCGCGTCGAAAGCGCAGGAGGCCAAAAGTCAGCTTCGTTCCCGTCTGCGGGCGGTGGAGGACGCCGTCGATCCGGTGACGAAGAAAAAGCAGCAGAGCTACACCCTGCCCCGGCCGCTGCAGGCGGGGGATGAGGTGCTGATCGTGGATATCGATAAGAAGGGCGTGGTGCTTTCTCCCCCGGACGACAGCGGAAACGTGCCGGTGCAGGCCGGGATCATTAAAACCCGGGTGCCGGTCGGGAACCTCCGTCTGGTTACGGATAAGGCGGCAGGCGCGGCGGCTTCCGGCAAAACGGGGGCGGCGCGCCGTCCTTCTGAGCGAACGGTGCGGGGCGTGACCTCTCGCGCCCAGCGGGAGGCGCGGATGGAGGTCGATCTCCGGGGGATGATGACCGACGAGGGGATTCTCGAGCTGGATCGTTTTCTGGACGAAGCGGTGCTTTCGGGGATCGATCAGGTGACGGTTATCCACGGCAAGGGAACCGGCGCGCTCCGCGCGGCGGTTCAACAGCACCTGCGCACCCATCCGTCGGTGAAAAGCTTTCGACTCGGCGTATACGGCGAGGGGGAGACCGGCGTGACGATTGTGACGCTGAAATGACGCTGAAATAAAAGACACCGGGGAGTGTGCATGCACACTCCCCGGTGTCTTTTCGTATAAGAAGATTACAAAACATAAAACAGAATGCTGAAGAACTGGGCGATCGCTCCCGCCAGCACGAAGAAATGCCACGTCATATGGAAATACCGCACCGACTTATTGCGGTAAAACGGGATACCTGCCGTATAAAATATACCTCCTAATACCAACAGGAGAATCCCGGGCCACGCCATGGACCGCACCAGCGGAACAATCGCAAACACGACGCACCAGCCGCTGGCAAGGTAACAGATCATCGAAACCTTTTTGAACTTTTCCACGCTGATGAAATTGAGGATGATGCCGAAGAGGGCGGTACCCCATACCACCCCGAAGATCGTCCAGCCCACCGGGCCGTTCAGGGCGATCAGGGTATAGGGTGTATAGGTCCCGGCGATCAGAAGGAAAATGGTGGAATGGTCGAACACCCGCAGCACCTTTTTTGCCCGTTCGTTCACCACCGAATGGTAGAGGGAGGACATGCTGAACAGCAGAACCATGCTCGCCCCGTAAATGGCGGAGGCTGTCATTTTCAGCGGATCGCCCGCCGAATGCACCAGCATCACGATTGTTCCCACAATTGCCAGCAGCGCGCCCATTCCATGGGTTACGGCGTTGCCAATCTCTTCACTGACGGTATAAAACGAGCCTTTCAGCTTGGTATCCATTGTCAAAGCAAATCTCCCCTTTGCGATTACGAATTAACAGAATATTAATAATTTGATATCTGGTTTTAAAAACTATGTTTAGTATAGCACGGGATGACGCCGTTAGCAAGGGGAAAACGGGTAAAAACCAAAAAATAACAAAAAGTTCATTTTTCCCTATCCCCCCGTTGTCCCCGGTATCAGTATAGCCGGCGAAGGACGGGATATGCAGGAAGAATCCAACACGAAAAGGCCCTCCGTCCGTCGGACGGAAAGCCTTTTCGTGTTGGATAATCAGCCGGTTCGTTTCCCCTGTAAGGAAAACGAACCGTAGCGGGTATCCGCGGCGGCGGTGAGCGTATCGCCCCGCACCTCGCCCCGCGCCGAATACGGAATCTTCAAAATGCCGACGCGCAGCATCCCCTGAAAGGAGAAATGAACGCCGTCCGTCCGTCCTCCGGCAAAATGGTTCACGGCGCCCATGGAACGGATCGAGCCGCTCAGGGTTCCGTCGGCTTCCTTTAAGGTGAGCCGGCCCTGTTCGTTTCCAAACGGCGTTCGCATGGAAACCTGATAAATGCCGTCAATTCCGGCGTTTTCTGCACTTTTCATGGTTACCGACGGCCTCCTTTCCGCGTAGACGGGATACGTCTCTGCTCCAGTATACGCGGGGAGGTCCGCCGTCGTTACAGCAGGGAGAGCAGAAAAGCGGTCCCTACCCCGGTCAGGATGGCGGGAAGGCTCTTTTTGGTAAAGTACGCGGCCAGCCGTAAACCAGGCCGTAGATGGTGACGCCGATCCCGAACGGAACGGTGTCAGGAAAGCTGCGGCGAAGCGCACGGCGGGGTTGTATGGAGCAACCGGACAAAGGAAGAACCTCCCCATCAGACAGTCTATCGTCCCATCTGGTACGGAGACGTGAAAAACAGAAGGGTCAAAAGAAAAAAACAATGCCGCAAAGCGACGGCTTTGCGGCATTGCCGAATCGGCTCAAAGACGCCGAAGACGGATTTCCCGGTTCCTTACAGGTGGCAGGCCTCCGCGTCGGGATCGGGAAGCTCGCCCACAATGGGGGTGGGGTCGATTCCCTGCCGGCGGTAATAATCCGCGATGGCGGCCTTGATCGACTGCTCCGCCAGAACCGAGCAGTGGATTTTATGGGCGGGCAGGCCGTCCAGTGCTTCCACCACCGCTTTGTTGGAGAGCTTGAGCGCGTCCTCGATCGTCTGCCCCATAATCATCTCGGTGGCGATCGAGCTGGTGGCGATCGCGGAGCCGCAGCCGAAGGTCTTGAATTTCACGTCGGCGATCCGGCCGTCCTTCACCTTGATATACATTTTCATGATGTCGCCGCATTTGGCGTTGCCGATCTCCCCAATGCCGTCCGCGTCCGGGATCTCGCCCACGTTGCGGGGATTGGTGAAATGATCCATGACTTTATCGCTGTAGAATGCTGCCATACGGACTCCTTCTTTCTGACTTGGTAACTTGCTGACTTTCTGACTGTTGACGGCGCCCGGTATCCGAGCCGCCGGTTTACTGCACGGTTTCGCCCTTCAGGATATGCTCCCACAGGGGGGACATATCCCGCAGGCGGCGGACGATGGGCGGAATTTCCGCCAGCATGTAGTCGATATCCTCCTCGGTGGTTTCCTCCGACAAGGTAAGACGGAGGGAGCCGTGGGCCACCGCGTGGGGCAGGCCGATGGCGAGCAGGACGTGGCTGGGGTCCAGCGAGCCGGAGGTGCAGGCCGAGCCGGAGGAGGCGCAGATCCCCTTGAAATCCAGCATCAGGAGAAGGCTTTCGCCTTCGATGCCTTCAAAGCTGATGTTGACGTTGCCGGGCAGGCGCTGAACCGGGTCGCCGTTCAGGCGGCTGCGCTCCACGGAAGAGAGGAGGCCGTGGATCAGCCGGTCCCGCATGGCGGTCAGCCGGGGCGTGTTGGCTTCGATGGAACCGCAGGCCAACTCCATCGCTTTGGCCAGACCGACGATGCCGGCGGTGTTTTCGGTGCCGGCGCGGCGGCCCTTTTCCTGCGCGCCGCCGTCGATCAGGTTGCCGAAGCGCACCCCCTTGCGGAGGATCAGCGCGCCCATTCCCTTCGGCCCGTGGAACTTGTGGGCGGACAGAGAGAGCATGTCGATATTCATCCCGGCGAAATCTACCGGAACATGGCCGACGGCCTGTACCGCGTCGGTGTGGAAGAGCACCCCCGCTTCCCGGCAGAGAGCGCCGATTTCAGCGATCGGCTGAAGAGTGCCGATCTCGTTGTTGGCGAACATCACGCTCACCAGCGCCGTATCCGGCCGCAGGGCGGCCTTCACATCCTCCACCCGGACGACGCCGTTGTCATAAACCGGCAGAAGGGTGATTTCAAACCCATGTTTTTTCAGGAATTCGAGGGTGTGGAGTACGGCGTGATGCTCGAAAACCGTGGAAATGATATGCTTTTTCCCTTTTTTCGACAGCGCCTCGGCGGTCATCTTGATCGCCCAGTTGTCGGCTTCGCTTCCGCCGGAGGTGAAAAACACCTCATCCGGGCGGCAGTTCAGACAGCGGGCCACGGTCTCGCGGGCCCTGTCTACCGCCTGACGGGAGCTTTGGCCGAAGCTGTACAGGGAAGAGGGGTTACCGTATTCCTCCGTCAGATAAGGGGTCATGGCCTCCAGCACCGGGGGAAGAAGACGGGTGGTCGCGGCGTTGTCCGCGTATACAAAGCGATTGGCCAATCGGTTCACCGGCTTTCTATGGATTGGGAAAACGACGCCCCTGCCCGGAGGGCGCGGGGAAGATTTCGCCATTTTCCGCTAGTGTTTGCTTTCTGCCATTAATATATACCTCTTTGGTGTATATTTCAAGATATAAAGCGAGAAATTTTCACCGGGCAACCCTTGCTTTTTTTGTCCAATATATGCGTTTTTTGTTTTCCGGAAGAAAAAAGGAGACGGGAAAACTGTTTTTGAGGGCCGAAAGCGGGCGGAAACGGCCAAATAACGGCCGGCGGACCGACAGATAAAGCAGCGCCTTTTCCATACCGTTTTATTTGAACCGTTCCGCCGCCGCGACGGCGAGCTGGTCGCAGCGCTCGTTCTCCGGGTGGCCCTGATGCCCGTGCACCCATACGAGTTTCACATCGTGAATGTCCAGCAGGGTGAGCAGACGGTCCCACAGATCGGCGTTCAGGGCGGGCTTTTTATCCGCCTTCCGCCAGCCGTTCCGCTTCCATCCCCGCGCCCAGCCCTTCTGGATCGCGTCGATCACATATTTGGAGTCGCTGGTCAGAGTGACCGCGCAGGTTTCGTTCAGGGCGGAAAGCCCCTCGATCACGGCGGTCAATTCCATCCGGTTGTTGGTGGTGCGGGCCTCGCCGCCCGAAAGCTCCTTCTCCCGCCCGTTGTATCGCAGGATGGCGCCCCAGCCGCCGGGGCCGGGATTGCCGGAACAGGCGCCGTCGGTGAACAGTTCCACATGCTTCATGGAGAAAATCTCCCGCTTTCCTGATGAAATCGGCCTTGTATTCCTCGGCCGGCTTTCATTATAGTCAAAAATTTCCCCGTGCACAAGCCGTCCGGCGGCGAAACTTTCCGAACTTTTCCTTCTTTTCCGTTTCGGGGCGATAAACCCCCGGCGCGCGGTCAATACTATCCCCGAAAAGTCCGCCGGTCTGCGCCGACGGAGCGAAAAAAGCGAAAAAGCGGTTTTCCATGAGGAATACAGCGGGAAAGGGATGGCATGACGATATGGCAATGAAAGCGGTAATCATGGCGGGGGGAGAGGGGACGCGGCTGCGGCCGCTGACCTGCGACCTTCCCAAACCAATGGCGCGGCTCTGCGGCCGTCCGATGATGGAATATATTCTCGATCTGCTCGGTCGGCACGGCGTGACCGAGGCGGCGGTGACTCTGCGGTATCTCCCCTCGGCGATTTCGGAGCATTTCGGGGAGAGCTATGGGGACATTTCCCTGCGTTACGCGGTGGAGGATACCCCTCTCGGCACGGCGGGGAGCGTCCGGGGCGCGGTCGGCCGCCTGTCGCAGGGGGAGGAGCTGCTGGTAATCAGCGGGGATGCGCTGACCGATTTCGATCTCTCGGCCGCCGTCCGTTTCCACCGGCAGAACGGCGCGGCCGCCACTCTGCTGGTTACCCGGGTGGAAGACCCGCGGGAATACGGGCTGGTACGGTATGACGCGGACGGCCGGGTGGTCGGCTTTGTGGAAAAGCCGGGCTGGGCGCAGGCGGTGACCGACGCGGCCAACACCGGTATCTATATTCTCTCCCCTGAAGCGCTCGCGCTGATTCCGGAGGAGGGGGAATACGATTTTGCGAAGGACCTTTTCCCCCGGATGCTGGAGAAGGGGATGCCCCTGTATGCGGCGGAGGCGGAAGGCTACTGGTGCGATATCGGCTCCCTGTCGGCTTACCGTTCCGCCCAGCGGGATATGCTGGAAGGAAAGCTCCGGGATTTTCCCGCGCCGCCGGACGGCGTACTCTGCCGGGCGGGACGGCCCGAAGGGGGCTATATCCTCACCCCGCCGGTGTATATCGGCGAAGGGGTATGCATCGGTTCGGGGGCGCAGAT
Organism: uncultured Oscillospiraceae bacterium; assembly: GCA_905192745.1. Classification (GTDB taxonomy): domain Bacteria; phylum Bacillota; class Clostridia; order Oscillospirales; family Acutalibacteraceae; genus Avimonas. Next base: position 66,837 of record CAJJLZ010000007.1, on the reverse strand, counting down.
CGGTCCCTTTGCGGTGCTGGACGACGGCTGCTGCATCGGCGCGGGTGCGAAGGTACGGGATTCGGTCCTGCTCGGCTGCGCGTATGTGGGGGAGCGGGCGGCGCTGACCGGCGCGCTTCTCTGTCACGCGGCGTCCGTGCGGCGGGGCGCCTCCCTGTTTGAGGGGACGGCCGTGGGCGCGGGCAGCGTGGTGGGGGAATACGCCTCCGTATACCCCGACGTGAAAATCTGGCCGGACAAACAGGTGGAAAGCAGCGCCGTCCTGCGGGATAACGTGCGGGAAGGCTGCGGCCCCTGTATGGCGTTTGACGACGCGGGGATGACCGGCGAAACCGGGGTGGAGCTGACCCCGGAGCTCTGCGCCCGGCTAGGCGCGGCGGTCGGCAGTCTGGCGCGGGGGGAGAAGGTGGCGGTAGGCTGCGCGAACGATCACGCCGCCGCTGCTCTGAAAATGGCGCTGAACGCGGGCGTTCTTTCGGCGGGGGGAACCGTCTGGGATTTCGGTCCGTGTGTCGGGCCGCAGTTCGATTATTTCGTGAATTTCGGCCGGATCCATACCGGCGTATATATCGGGGGCGGGCCGAAGGCCTGCGTCCGTCTGGTGTCGGACGGCGGGCTCCCGGCTCCCCGTCCGGTGGAGCGGGGAATCGAGGCGCGGCTGGCCGGCGGCGATTTTGTCCGGGCGGGCTGGGACAGCGTGCGGGAATTGACCGATATGTCCTCCATGCAGCAGCTTTACCGGCAGGAACTCATCAGCATGGCCCCTATGGGGCTTTCGGGAATGGCGGTGACGGTAAAGGGCTCCGATTACGAATGCGTGCGGCTGCTGTCCTCGGTGCTGACCACTATGGGCTGCGTCCCGGCGGAGGAAGGCGGCCCCGGGGAGCTGCGGCTCCATCTCGGGGCGCAGGGGCGGCGGCTTTCGCTGTACGATGAGGAGACCGGGTATCTCTGGCCGGAGCAGGTGCTTGCCCTGTGCTGCCTGCTCGAACTGGAAGAAGGCGGGGATGTGGCGGTGCCCTATGACGCGCCCATGGTGATCGATCAGCTTGCCGAACAGTACGGCGGCCGGGCGCGGCGGTATTATCTCTGCCCGGCGGACAAAGGCGACGCCGAGGCGCGGAAACTCGCGGCCGCGCAGCTCTGGACCCGGGACGGGCTGATGATGGCCGTGAAGGTGCTGTACGCCCTGAAAGCCCGCCGCCTGACCCTGGCGGAGCTGGCCGCCCGTCTCCCCGGTTTTGCGGTGGCGACCAGGACCGTTCCCTGCGGGGCGAATCCCGGCCGGCTGCTCCGGAAGCTGGCCGAGGGGAACGATCGGACGGAAGCGGGGGAAGGAACCCGCATCCGCCTGAAAAAAGGGACCCTGCTGGTCCGGCCGTCCAAACGGGGAAAAAGCCTGACCCTGATCGCGGAAGCGGCCGATACCGAACTGGCCGCCGAGCTCTGCGGAGAACTGGAAGAGAAGCTGAATGCGGTTTCCCTTGACATTACGAACGAAACAAAGTAATATATATTGGACGAAATGTAGAACCGCCGTTCCCGCTTTTGCCGGATTACAGGCTTTCGAACGGCCGCGCAAAGGGCCGTCCGGACTTCGGGCGGGTTCTGCATGATGTGGTCGGTTTACCCCGGGGAAATGTGTCCGCAAATTCTGCGGGCCTTTTGAATGATGTGTTCGGATCAATAGAATGCACGGAGTAAGGAACGGCCCCACGGTGCGTGGGGCTCTTTTTCCCATACGTCTGTATGGCATGCAGGACCTTCCCGTTTTTTGAAACGGGGGTTCGGCAACGGATACGAAAGAAATTTCCCATCCTGAAAGGGGATCGCGCCGCCTTTTAAAAAAGCGGCGGCTGTATGGCGGGGATGTCCCGCCAGGAAACGGAGGATTATTTGTGACAACAGAAGAAAAAAAGAACAACGGCGGAAAGGACCAGTCGGCCGGCCGGCCGACCGGTTCCCGGACGGCGGCTTATTCCGGCGGACGGCGCGGCCGAAGCCCCGGAAGGCCCGCGAAACCGGAGGAAAGCGCCGCGGCGGCTAAGAAAAACGACGGAACGGAAAGCGTCGTTTTGCCCCCGGCGGGGGCGCCGGCTGCGGGTCAGCCGGCAAACGCCGGAAACCGCGGACGCGGCCGCAAACCGGCGGCCGGGAAAACCCCGGCGGCTGGCATAGCGCCGGCCCAGAGCGCCGCCGCGCCGAACACGGCGGCTTCCGCCGGAAACCGGACGCAGGGAAAGGGCCGCCGCGGGCGGCCCAAAGCGCCGGTCACCCCCATCCGCCTGACCATGCTCGGCGGCATGAACGAGATCGGCAAAAACATCACCCTGTTCGAATACGGGGACGACGCGTTTCTGATCGACTGCGGCATGGCGTTCCCGGATGAGGAAATGCTCGGGGTGGATATTGTCCTGCCCGATTTTACCTATGTGGAAAAGAACCGCGACCGGATTCGGGGCATCGTCCTCACCCACGGACATGAGGACCATATCGGCGGCCTGCCCTACCTGCTTAAGCAGGTGAACCTGCCCCTGTACGGCACCCGCCTCACCCTTGCGCTGGTGGAATCCAAGCTCCGCGAGCACGGGCTGGCGGGCAAGGTGACGCTGAACGTGGTGAAGCCGGGGGACGTGATCCATTTTGGGAAAGTGTCGGTGGAATTCATCAACGTCAACCATTCCATTCCGGACGCGGTCGCTCTGGGCATCCGTACCCCGATCGGGAACGTGGTGCATACCGGCGACTTCAAAATCGACACCACCCCCATTCTCGGCAGTATGATCGATCTGGCCCGCTTCGGCGCGCTGGGGAACGAGGGCGTGCTGGCCCTGATGGCCGATTCCACCAACGCGGAACGTCCGGGCTATACCCCGAGCGAGCGGGTGGTGGGGGAAAGCTTCGCCAACCTGTTCAAAAAGGCGGAGGGGAAACGGCTGATTATCGCCACCTTCTCCTCGAATATCCACCGTATCCAGCAGATCATCGACGCGGCGGTGAAGGACGGCCGGAAGGTCGCCGTTTCCGGCCGGAGCATGATTAACGTGGTCGGCATCGCGACCGAGCTGGGGTACCTGACGGTGCCGGACGGCGTGATTATCGATATCGATACCATCAACCGCTACCCGAAGGATAAGGTCACGCTGATTACCACCGGCTCTCAGGGCGAGCCGATGTCCGCCCTGTCCCGGATGGCCTTCTCCGACCACCGGAAGGTGGAGGTCGGACCGGAGGATTACATCATTATTTCCGCCACCCCCATCCCCGGCAACGAAAAGACGGTGGGCAAGGTGGTGGACGAACTGATGAAGCGGGGCTGCGAGGTGGTGTACGAACGGATGTACGACGTACACGTTTCGGGCCACGCCTGTCAGGGCGAGCTGAAGATCATCCACGGCCTGACCCGGCCGAAATATTTCATCCCGGTCCACGGCGAGCAGAAGCATCTGCAGAAGCACGCCGCGCTGGCCCGCTCGATGGGGATGCCCGCGCAGAACGTGCTGATCGGCGACATCGGCAAGGTGGTGGAGATCACCCCCGACAAGATGGAGGTGGTCGGCAGTGTGCAGGCCGGCCGTGTGCTGGTGGACGGCCTCGGCGTGGGCGACGTGGGGAGCATTGTGCTCCGCGACCGCAAGCATCTGGCTGAGGACGGCCTGATTGTGGTGGTGGCGGCGATCGACCCCGAATCCGGCACGGTGGTGGCCGGTCCGGATATCGTTTCCCGCGGCTTTGTCTATGTGCGGGAGGCGGAGAAGCTGATCGACGACGCCCGGACCATCGCCCGGGATGTGCTGGAGACCTGCTGCCGCGAGCACTCCTATGACTGGACTACCATGAAGGGCAAGGTTCGGGACGAACTGTCCCATATGCTGTTCCAGAAAACCAAGCGCAGTCCCATGATCCTGCCGATCATAATGGATGTGTAAAACATCCATGAATGTATAAACCATTGCAAACCCGCCCACGGACGTATAAGTCCGTCCGTGGACGGATAATCCGCCGCGGGGCTCTTCCTGCGGCGTGATTCCTGTTCCGGTCCGGGATACCGAAAGGACGCGGCCGGGCGGTTTTCCGCCCGGTTCCGCCTGTCTCGCCCGTTTTTCCCGGGCGGATGGAGGGGACTCATGAAACCCATGAAACCTGTAAAAAGAAAACCTTTCTGGAGTGTGACGCCGGCAGTTGTTCTGCTGGCCGCCGTACTGCTGCTGACGGTCGGTGCGATGTTTTTTCTCAACCGGCCCGTGTTTTACATAGCGCTTGGGCTGACGGCGGCGGCGCTCGCTTTCACCGCGCTGCGGCTGCGCCGGATGAACCGGGATATCCGCCGTTATCTTGCCCGGGTCGCGGACGGTCTGGATCAGACCGAGCAGAGCGCGCTGTCTGCCTTCCCTCTGCCGGTGACGGTGTGCAGTGCCGCCGGTGAGGTGATCTGGTACAACGAGCGGTTCCGCAGCGAGGTACTGGACGGGATCGACGTGTACGGCAGCCCGGTCACGGCCCTGACGGACGGGCTTACCCCGTCCGAACTCACGCGGAAGCAGTCGGCGGACGCGGAATATCACGGACGGAAATACACGGTGTTCGCCAGCCGGATTCCGGTGCGGGACGCCGACCTGACGGTGCTGTATTATGTGGAGGATACCCGGCTAAAGGATATCGCGGAGGAATACGCGCTCAGCCGCCCGGCCGTTATCCTGCTGTATATCGACAATATGGACGAACTGCTCCAGAACGCCCGGGACAGCGAGCGGGCGCAGCTTTCCGGCCGGGTGGAAACCCTGATTGAGGACTGGGCGTCCTCCACCACCGGCGTACTGCGGAAATACAGCAGCGACCGGTTCCTCCTGCTGGTGGAACAGCGGCACCTGCAGCCTATGATCGATTCCCGGTTCGATATTCTTGACCGGGTGCGGGCGGTGCAGACCGGCGATCATCAGTGCGTGACCCTTTCCATCGGCGTTGGGCAGGGGGAGACCCTGCGGGAGTCGGAGGAAATGGCCCGCCAGGCGATCGAAATGGCGCTCGGCCGGGGCGGCGATCAGGCGGCGGTAAAAACCCGCAACGGCTTCGACTTTTACGGCGGGGTTTCCAAAGGGGTGGAAAAACGCACCAAGGTGCGCACCCGGGTGGTGGCTTCCGCCCTGCTGGAGCTGGTGAACGGCAGCGATAACGTACTGGTGATGGGGCACCGCTTCTCCGATCTTGACTGTGTGGGTTCCGCCGCGGCGATGGCTTCGGCGGTCCGCAGCCTCGGAAAACCGGCGTATGTGGTCATCCGCAAGGCCCAGACCCTCGCGCCCGAGCTGCTGGACCGGTATCATGACGCGGGCCGGGCCGATCTGTTTATCGAGCCGGAGGACGCTCTTCCGCTGGTGACCAGGCGGACTCTGCTGATCGTCACCGATACCCACAATCCCCGGATGCTGGACAGCCTGAAGCTGTACGAGGCCGCGGCGACGGTAGTGGTGATCGATCATCACCGCAAGATGGTGGATCATATCGACAACGCCGTGATTTTTTATCATGAGCCGTACTCCTCCTCCGCTTCCGAAATGGTGGCGGAGCTGGTGCAGTACCTGTCCGGCTGCGTGGTCTCCCGGCTGGACGCGGAGGCCCTGCTGGCCGGCATTATGCTGGATACCCGCAGCTTCGTGATGAAGGCGGGGGTGCGCACCTTCGAGGCCGCCGCTTACCTCCGCCGGCTGGGGGCGGATACGGTGGAGGTCAAGCGCCTGTTCGCCGGCAGTATGGATCTCTACAAGGAAAAAACCGATATCGTGGCCCACGCGAAGCTCTACGGGCGGGCGGCCATTGCCTGCGACCGGGACGGCGGCGGGAAACAGATGCGGATCGCCGCCTCTCAGGCGGCGGACGAACTGCTGTATATCAAGGGGGTGGACGCCTCCTTCGTCCTTTTCGCCGAGAACGGCGGGGTCAATATTTCGGCCCGTTCTCTGGGAGAATTCAATGTCCAGCTCGTGATGGAAGCACTCGGCGGGGGCGGCCATCTGACCATGGCGGGTGCCCAGCTTGAAGAGACCACGATGGACGAGGCGTACCGCCGCCTGACCGAGGCGATCGACCGGCAGGCCGGGAATCAGGCCCGCCGGGATTAGTGTAAGGCGGACCGGGGAAACCGGATACAAATCGAACGCTCCAACGCGCCGGCCGGCGTGCCTTTTCTCCGGGAAAGGTTCTTTGGCCGGCGCATTGTTTTTTGCACCTTTGGACAGGCCCGGCATAGGATAGACAGGAAGGCAGTTTCCCGGCCTGTCGGACAAGCGCCTTTTCCAAAGCGTCGGATTCCGGCATGGCCGATTCCTCATTCGAGTTGGAAAGGATAGGATTCTTACCTTGAACGATAAACGGAATGGCTGTGATTCCCTGTACGGCGAAAGCTGCTCCTGCGAGAGCCGCCGTTCCTCCGCCTGCTGGTGGACGGTTATTACCTGTCTGCTGGCCGGTCTGCTGGTTTTCACGGCGGGTCTGATCGCCGGCGCCCTGTTGTTTGCGGCGATTCTTACCATCCTGCCGATCATCATCGCGCTGGCCGTTGTCTGGCTGGTGCTGCTGATTATCGTCCGCATCATCTACCGCATGCGCTGCAATAATGGCTGCGGCTGTTAACTGATCCGGCGGGGCGGCACTCTCTTGAGAGCGCCGCCCTTTCCGAAGGACGGGAAAGACAGGAAAGAAGACAGAAAACGGGAAATCGTCTTTCAGGCTTGTAATTTGTCGGCCGTTCGGTTAAAATGAAGGGGAAAGAATCTGCCGGGAAGGAGAAGCCTCATGACGAAAACGATGGATTTCACGTTTCCCAGCACCAACGGGATCAATACCGTGGCGGCTACCCTGTGGGAGCCGGAGGGGGAACCCCGCGCCGTTTTACAGATTTGTCACGGCATGAGCGAACATATTGGCCGGTACCGCTGGTTTGCGGAGCAGATGGCGGAACGCGGCTTTGTCGTGTGCGGGGACGATCATCTGGGCCACGGCCGCACCGCCCCCTCGGCGGAGGAACTGGGGTATTTCGGGCCGAAGGACGGCTATATCCATATGATGGAGGACGAGCACGCTCTGCGCGCGGAAATGCGGAAGCGGTATCCGGATCTGCCGTATTTCCTGCTCGGTCACAGCATGGGGTCGTTCCTCACCCGCTTTTACGTTTCCCGCCATGGGGAGGGACTGAACGGCTATCTCTGCTGCGGTACGTCGGGCAGAAACAGGCTGGTGAAGGCCGCGATTTTCCTTTCCAATGTGATGATCCTTTTCCGGGGCGGAAAGCGGCGGGGAAAGCTGCTGGATAAGCTGGCGTTCAAGGATTACAATAAAAACTTTGAAAACGTCGTCACCGGGCACGAGTGGCTTTCCCGGGACGCCGAGGTGTACCGGCCTTTTGCCGACGACCCTTACAGCGGGTTTGTGTTTACCAACGCCGGGTTCCGCGATCTGTTCCACCTGCTGGATTCCGTGACCGGACGGAAATGGAGCGATCAGGTGCCGAAGGACCTGCCGGTTATTTTGCTGTCGGGGGACGAGGATCCGGTGGGGGACAGAGGAAAGGGCGTGCGGGAGGTATACGGCTGGCTGGAAGCGTCGGGGATAAAGGACCTCAGCCTGAAGCTGTATCCCGGCGCGCGGCATGAGCTGCACAACGAGCTGAACCGGGAGGAATTCGTGGACGACGTTACCGCCTGGATGGAAAAACGGATGGGATGAATCCTCCTCCGTTACCGGCCGCACTATAAAGAGAACCGCCCCGCACAATGGCTGTGCGGGGCGGTTTTTGTCCAAAGCAGAAACTCAGGGCTCCAGCGGCTGGAGGGTAAGGGCGAAATCGAAGGTCTCCGCCGTCAGGGAATATTGCCCCTGAAGCTCGGGGCCGCAGCTCGCGGAGCCGATGCCGCTGTGGAAGCCGTCCAGACACCAGACGGTCATGCCGCTCGTTTCCAGTTCGTAGTTGTGGGCCTTTCCGGCCAGCTCCTCCTGCGTATAGGGGGAGACGCTGAAGGAGAAGGGCGCGCCGCCCACCGCCCGGAAGCCCCGTCCGGCGGCGTCGGTCACCGCCGCTTCGGTGCAGCCCCAGTGGCTGCCGTTTTCCTGCGGGCGGATATAATCCACATGCATCCCGCTGACGGTGGAGGAGAAACGGCCGTACCAGCTGAGGTGATGCTTGTCGATATAACTCTCCTGCGGGCCGTAGCCGGTGTAGCTGACCTGATCCCAGGCTTCGGGCAGGAACAGGCGGAGTCCGAAACGGGGCAGGAAGGGCATGTCGGTATTCCGGCGGCAGTGAGCATCGAGGGCCACGACGCCGGCGGCGTCTACCGTCCAGCGGACGTCGATGTCGAGAATGCGCTGGAGAGCGGCCGCGCCAAGCATCAGCCGGGCGCACAGCACGGCCAGACCGTTTTCCATCCGGGCGTCCGTCTCATAAACCCGGACCGCCGCGCGGTCCAGACCGGCCGCCCGCCATTTGGCCCGAACCTCCCGGTCGTTATCGATCGGCGCGCGCCAGATGTTCCATTCCATCGGCTTTTGCAGGCAGGGCTTCCCGTCCCGGTCCATGCGTTCCATCGTCCCGGTCCTTTTACTGAAGGCGTAAGCAAAGCCCGGCCCGGCAATCCGGAAAGCCTGCGGCGTTTCCTCAATATGCAGCGCCCCCGTCTGCAAAGCGGGCGGAACCGCGGCCGCTTCCCGGACGATCAGCTGGTCGAAGCCGCGCTCCATCCCCGCTTTGGTCAGGGAAGCGTCGCCCTTCTGTCGGTAGATCAGCCGCAGCCGCACGTCGCCCTCTGCGGGGAAACCGGCGGCCGGGCAGGGGATCGTCCCCTCCCCGTGAGGGGGAACGGCGGGCAGCTCGAACCGTCCGGTCCCGATGACCGCACCGTTATGGCTGACCTCGTATTCCCCGGTCAGCGCCTGATCCAGCGGGGTAAAGTCCAGATAATTGCGGAAGGAAAGGGCGGTATGGGTATCGTCCGCCCAGACGGCGCGCGCCGGGCGGATGACGTTTTTGTATTCCATCAGGCTGGTGTGGGGTATCCGGTCGGGGGAGACCAGCCCGTCCACACAGAAATTGCCGTCGTGCAGGACTTCCCCGAAGTCGCCGCCATAGCCGTAGCAGGGCTTTCCCTTTTCATCCCGGCGAAGCTCCATCGCGTGGTCGCACCATTCCCAGACAAAGCCGCCGCAGAAGCCGGGATAGTGCTCCATCATCTGCCAGTAATCCTCCGCGTCGCCGGAGCTGTTGCCCATGGCGTGGATGTATTCGCACAGCACCAGCGGCTTGGCATCGGCGTCCGTGAAATATTCCTCGATGGTGGCGAAAGAGGGATACATATAGCTCCCCACATCGATACAGCTCAGATCGCTTTTCCTCGCGGGGTCGGAATGGTGGTATCCCTCGTAATGAACGAGCCGGGAGGGGTCGTATTCCTTCACCCAGCGGGCGGCGTACTCGAAGTTTTCACCGAATCCCGCTTCGTTGCCCAGACTCCAGAAGAGGACGGCGGCGCAGTTCTTGTCCCGGATCACGCTTCGCTGTACCCGGTCGAGGGTCGCTTCGCGGAACCGCGGGTCGTTGGCGAGCAGAGAGAATTTCGCCTCCCACGGGATGTCCATCCCATACAGCTCTACCGTACCGTGGGATTCGAGATCGGCCTCGGCAATGACGTAAAAGCCGTGTTCGGCGCAAAGCTCCGCAAACCAGGGGGCGTTGGGATAATGGCTGGTGCGGATCGCGTTGACGTTATGCTCCTTCATCAGCCGCAGATCGCGGAGCGCCTGCTCCCGGCTGATGACATATCCGGTCACCGGGTCGCTGTCGTGACGGTTAACGCCCCGGAATTTGACCGGCGTGCCGTTTACCAGCAGAACGCCGTCCCGAGTTTCCACCCGGCGGACGCCAACCCGCTGGGAGACGGCCTCCCTGTCGGTCTCGATCAGCAGGGTGTAGAGCCGGGGAGATTCCGCGTTCCATAAAACCGGGGCTTCCAGCGGGAAAGCGGCCCGGTCGCCCGTGGTTTTCTGCACGGCGAGCGGCGCGCCGTCCGGCGCATAGAGCGTCAGACGAACCGGAAGGGACGGCTCGGTCTTTTCGAGCGTAACCCGGATTACGGCCGACGCGTTGTCCTCACTCAGATCGGCGGCGACGAAATAATCCCGCACCTGCGCGGCCGGACGGCTGAGCAGAGTTACGTCCCGGAAAATGCCGGACATCCGCAGCTTGTCCTGATCCTCGAGATAGCTGCCGTCGCACCATTTGAGCACCAGCACCAGCAGCTCGTTGTCCCCGTCCCGCAGAAAGTCCGTGACGTCGAATTCGCTGGAGGAATGGGAAACCTGGCTGTAGCCGACGAACCGTCCGTTCAGAAACAGATAAAAGCAGGAGTCCACTCCCTCGAAATACAGAAAGCGGCGCATCCCGTCCGCCCGGTCGGCAAAGGTGAGGGAATACAGCCCGCAGGGGTTCTCCCGGGGAACATACGGCGGATCGTAAGGGAAGGGATACCGGATATTGGTATATTGATGCCGGTCATAGCCCTGCGTCTGCCAGACGGAGGGGACGGGAACCGTATCCCAGTCCTCCGGCAGGGCGGCGGGAAATTCCGCCGGAAGATCATGGACGCTTTCATAATACCGGAACCGCCAGTCGCCGTTCAGCAGCCGGCAGCGGGAGGATATCTCCGGACGGGACAGGGCCTCTGCCGCGTCGGCACAGGGGATGTAGTATGCGCGGTTGACCATTGTGCCCACATGGAGGGCGGCGGGGTTTTCGTGAAACCATTCGAAAGACATGGCGCTTCTCCTCTCACAGTTCTGCAATTTTATACACCGGGAATGTCACAGCGTATTGCGGTAATATCCGGGGTCGGAATTTTCAATCAGGGCGGCGCCGCAGCAGGTTTCGTAAAATTTGGCGGGGCCCACCCAGCCGATAACGGCGTAGGCGTAGCCGGCCGCCTCCATATTCCGCAGGGTGCCGAGCAACAGCGCCCTGCCTACGCCGAGGCCGCGGGCGGCTTCGCTCACGCCGGTCGGGCCGAAGAAGCCCTTGGCGGTGGTGTCGTAGCAGGCAAAGCCGAGGATTTCCCGGCCGCCTTCTTCCCCGTCCCGCACGGCCAGAAGGCAGCGGCAGGGGGAGGCGAGAACCGCCTGCGTCGCCTCGTCCGCCCAGCCTTCGCTGAAATGCTCCAGAATCCAGCGGCGGATCCGGCTGAGGTTGGCGGCCATCGCGGGCTGGATGGAAATACCCTGCGCACGGAGCTGTTCCCGGTTGTCCTTGTATCGATCCAGCTCATACAGTTTTACCAGCATATCCGGCATGAGAAAACCGTCCTTTCCTGAGGCGATAATGGTCGGGTGAAGCCTGTTCTTAATCATAACGGGAACATCGAAAAATTACAAGAGAATTTTGTTCACCGGAAGCACTTTTGACAAACGGCATAGACGGTATGAACGACATAACGACATAACGACATAAAACGACATAAAAGGAAAAAAGAAATTGTACCGGAAAAAGTCAGAAAACACTATTGCGCCCGGTGGGAGGTTCCTCTATAATGAGCGCATACCCGATTTGAAAGAAATGGAAATGGCGGCGGAAGGGGAATGCCCTCCGTCCAGCCGTTTGAAAGACAGGGAGGAACAACCGTGACCAATCAGACAGGGCTGAAAATTCAAAGTGCCGGGGCGGACGCCGCGGTGAAGGAGATTCTGCACCAGCTTCAGGCGGACGGCGGGGACGAAGGGCTGACGCTCCGCCTGCTCCCGGGGGAGGCCCCCGGCCTTTCTGTGAAAAGAGAGGGGGACGTTCTTTCCGTCGCTTATTCGGAACGGGCGTATCTGTTCCGCGGTCTCGGTCTGGCAGTCGAGCATGGGGCGGAGAAAAATTTGGCGCTGGAGCAGACCTCGGTTTTTGAGGGCAACGGCCTGATGCTCGACTGCTCCCGCAACGCGGTTCCCACTCTGGCGACGGTGAAGGATATGATCCGCCAGCTGGCGCTGATGGGCCATAATACCCTGATGCTGTATACCGAGGATACCTACGAGCTGGAGGACGAACCCTATTTTGGGTATATGCGCGGCCGCTATACCCGGGAGGAGCTGCGGGAGCTGGACGCCTACGCGGCGGATTTCGGGATCGAGATGGTTCCCTGCATCCAGACGCTGGCCCACCTTCCCTGCGCCCTGCGCTGGAACGCCTATCGTGACGTGAAGGATATCGACGATATCCTGACGGCGGACTACGGCAAAACCTACGCCCTGATTGAAAAGATGATCCGCGCCTGCCGGGAAGCGTTCCGCAGCCGCCGTATCCACATCGGGATGGACGAAGCGATGAACCTCGGCCGGGGCAAATATAAAAATCTGTACGGCGACACCCCCAGCATCGACATCATGTGCCGCCATCTGGAAAAGGTGACCGCCCTCTGCCGGCAGTACGATTTCAAGCCGATGCTGTGGAATGATATGTTCTTTACCCTCGCCGGGGACGGCTACTGCCCGCAGGAGGGGATCGATGCCTCTCTGCTGAACCGGGCACCGTCGGATGTTTCGATGGTCTACTGGGATTATTACGCAAACCGGCAGTCGGTCTACGACGACAATTTCCGCAAGCAGATCAGTCTGCCCAACGAGCTGATTTTCGCGGGCGGCGCCTGGAAATGGAGCGGCTACGCCCCCGGCCTGTATTACAGCCTGAAGGTATCCCGCCTGGCGCTGGACGCCTGCCGCCGGTATGGGGTCAAACGGATTTTCACCACCGCCTGGGGGGACAACGGCAGCGACGCGAGCCTTTATTCGATGATGCCGGTAGTCCAGCTCTTCGCGGAGCTTGGTTTTAATCCCGGCATTACCGAAGAGGAGCTGGCTTCCCGCTTCGCCGTCTGCACCGGCGGGGACTGGGCGGATTTTCTCAAGCTGGACCTGCCGGATTTCGTGGAGGGCGATCCCGAATGGGCCGCCTGCAACCCCAGCAAATATCTGCTGTTCAACGATCCAATGACCGGCCTGTTCGACCGGCACGCGGACGAGAGCTTCGACGCGTACTATGAGAAAACCGCGGCGGCGCTTTCCGAAGCGGCGGCAAAGGGCGGGCGGTACGCCTATCTTTTCGACGCTCTGGCGGCCTTGTGCGATACGCTGAGCCTCAAGGCGTCGGTCGGCGTCCGGCTGAAAAAGGCGTACGACGGGGGAGACCGGGCGGAGCTCCGCCGGCTCGCGGACGAGGTGCTGCCGGAGATCGCCCGGCGGGCCGACCGTTTCCTGCGCTGCGTGGAAACCCAATGGATGAAGGAAAGCAAGGGCTTCGGCTTTGAGGTGCAGGATATCCGTATCGCCGGCGTCGCTTCCCGCGCCCGCAGCGCGGCCCGCCGGGTATCGGCCTATTTGAACGGTGAGGCCGCTGCACTGGAGGAGCTGGAGGCGGAACGCCTGTACTTCGACTGCCGCGAGGACGACGGGGAACGGAAGATCACGGCCTGCAACAACTGGGCGCTCAACGTGTCCGGAGCGGTGATTTAACGGCGGTACGCCCGCACAGAATATGAATGGAGGAAGAAAGCATGCTGAAACTCAAAATGCTCCACTCGCTGGAAAAGGTGTTCCCGCAAAAGGAACCGGACGGCGCGCTCGCCGCTTCGTCGCTTTTTCAGAACGAACGCTTTTCCTGGCAGGCGGCCTTTTTCGCGGATAAGGAGAACTGGGGCCGGTGCGAGGCGGCGGTTACGGTGGAGGGGGATCTCGCCCCGTATATTACGGTGAAGCAGGTCGGTCTGGTCCCCTGCGAATTCCCGTGCTATGAGAAGGCGGACGATTATCTTCTTACCGAACCGGGGATGGTCCCCGATGTGCTGAAGACACTGGACGGAAACGCGGTGCGGTATCTGCCCCGCCGCTGGGAGAGCCTGTGGCTGACCGTGGACGGACAGGGGGAGGCGCTCCCCGCCGGGAAGCATACGGTCCGCGTTTCGGTGACGGCGGACGGGGAAACGGCGTCCGGTACGGTGACGCTGGAGGTAATTCCCGCCTTCCTTCCGGAGCAGCGGCTGCTGTTCACCCAATGGCTGCACTGCGACGGCATCGCGCGGGTTCACGGCGCAGAAATGTTCAGCGAACGGTTCTGGACAGTGCTGGAGCGGTATGTAAAAACGGCGGCGGATTACGGGATCAATCTTCTCTATACCCCGCTGTTCACCCCGCCGCTAGATACGCGGGTGGGCGGCGACCGGCTGACCTGCCAGCTGGTGGAGGTGACGGTGGAGGACGGCCGGTATCGCTTTGGCTTCGAGCGGCTTTCCCGCTGGTTCGCCATGGCCCGCCGCTGCGGGATCAACCGATTTGAACTGTCCCATTTCTTCAGCCAGTGGGGAGCGAAATACGCCCCGAAAATCATGGCGTCGTTTGGAAAAGACGCCGCCGAAACCCGGATCTTCGGCTGGGACACCCCCGGCGGAGGGGAGGGATACCGCCGTTTTCTCGCGGCGTTCCTTCCGGCGCTGAACGATTTCCTCCGGCGGGAAGGGGCGGCGGACAGTTGTTATCTCCATGTGTCGGATGAGCCGGGCAAGGAGCATCTGGAAGCCTATACGGCCGCCGCCGCGCTCCTGAAGCAGTATCTGCCGGGCTATCCGGTGATGGACGCCATGTCGGATTACGAGGTCTATCATCAAAGCGGGGTCAGCGACCCGGTGGTGGCGCTGAACCATATCGACCCGTTTCTGGAAAAGAACGTGTCCCCGCTGTGGGGGTATTACTGCTGCGCACAGTATGAGGCGGTGCCCAACCGCTTCCTGGCCATGCCTTCCTACCGCAACCGGGTCGCCGGGCTGCTGTGCTATAAATTCGGGCTGAAGGGCTTCCTCCAATGGGGCTACAACTTCTACAACACCCAGTATTCGCTGGAAGGGGTGGACCCTTATGCCTGCACCGACGCCGGCCGGGGCTTTCCCTCGGGCGATCCGTTCTCGGTCTATCCGGAGGGGGAGGGCTGCACCGAATCCCTGCGGCTGTCGGTGTTCCGGGACGCCCTGCAGGATCACCGCGCCCTCTGCCTGCTTGAGGAGCTGACGGGCCGGGCCGAGACGCTGGCTTTTCTGGAGCGGTGAGAGACCGGCATGACCTTCCGCCGGTATCCGCACAGCGCGGATTTTCTGCTGTGGTTCCGGGAAGAGCTGAACGGAGAAATCCGGCGACGGCTTTCCTGACGCTTCCCCCGCCGGCGGAAGGCGTTGTCCCTGCTTCGGCAAACTGACCGGATATTCTCCCGGATTTCTGCCGATTTGTCTCTTGTATGTTTTCGGAAGATGCCTTACAATCGAAAGAAAAACGGGAGGGATTCTTTCAATGAATGCTTATATCGGGCATCCCGGCCAGCTTTCCGGCTTCCATCGCTTTCGTTTTACCGAGGGCGCGATGGACGGGCTGGAGGCGGTCGAGGTTTACAATGAAACCGGTCTGCGCTTCACCGTTCTGCTCGGACGGGGGATGGACATCGGATCCGCGTCGTATAAGGGGACCAATCTCTCCTATCTGGCCGCGTCGGGCATCACCTCCGCCGCGTATTACCAGAACGGCGGGAAGGAGTGGAAGCATTGCTTCACCGGCGGACTGCTGTACACCTGCGGGCTGGCCAACGTCGGCCCGGACGGGGTGATTGACGGCGTGGCGTACGGCCAGCACGGGCGGTATACCTCCCTGACGGCGGAGCAGGCGGCGCTGACCCGCACCGAGGACGACGGCCCGGACGGAGATGTGCTGGAGGTGCGCGGCACGATGCGGCAGGGAGCGATTTTCGGGGAAAATTTCACCCTGACCCGCTGTATCCGCACCTATGCCCGGCGGAATGTGATCGAGGTGGAGGACGAGATCGTCAACCGTTCCTTCGGCCGGGCGCCGCTGATGGTGATGTACCACTGCAACTACGGCTATCCGCTGCTCAGTGAGCGGGCGGTTCTGTCGGTGAACGCGGCGGAAAGCCTTCCCCGGGATGAGGAAGCGGCCAAGGGAGCCGGTTCCCTTTTCACCATGCTTCCGCCCCAGCCGGGCTTTGCGGAGCAGGTGTTCTTCCACAAAGGGGCGAACGAAGCCGCGCTGCGCTCGCCGGACGTGACGGTCCGCATGGCGTGGGATAACGCCGAGCTTCCCTGCTTTACCCAGTGGAATATGTTCGGGCAGGGGGAATACGTCCTGGGGCTGGAGCCGGGCAACTGCCATCCGGTCGGCCGGGCCGCCTATCTGGAGTCCCCCGGCGCGGAATATCTGGAGCCGGGCGAAAAAAAGCATGTCCGCCTTTGCTTTACGGTGGAATAACAACAACCGGGCCGCTGCAAAACAATCTGCAGCGGCCCGGTTATTCTTATCTTGTGTTAGACCGCCGGCACGGGGCGGGCAGGGCGGAAAAGATCGCAGAGAAAACGAAATTCCGATTCCATCTGGCGGCTGAGGGGATAGGCGTACTTGTGGAAGGCCCAGTCGATCACAGTCCCCCGGAAGTGACGGACGCAGAAATCCGCCATATACGCGGAGGGGTACCGGTCGGTCAGGTCCCCCTCGGAGACCGCCTGTGAAAAATACCGGCCGACCGCGGTGTAGATGTACCGGTCCTGATCGAACGCCTGCAGAGAGCGGGAGGACAGCAGATTTTGGTAAAAGCGGGCGGTCAGTTCCCCGCTTTCCTGCTCCATATAGGCGGCATAGCTCAGGAAAATAGCCCGCAGGTTATCGATTGCCCGGGACGCGGGGCTTTTTTCCACCCGTGCCCGGATGAAATCATCCATCCGTTCATAACCCCGGTCCAGCAGCGCTTCCTTGGTGGGAAAATGGTGGTAAAAAGCGCCGGTGGTCACCCCGGCCTTCCGGCAGATATCCCGCACCGACACCGCATCAAAGCTCTGTTCGCTCATCAGCTCCCAAGCCGTCTGCATCAGCCGCTTTTCCGTCTCCCGGCTCTGCCGCCGGCGTTGTTCCGCATAGCTCATGGTTTTCCCATCATTCCTTCCGGGATGGTTTTCTTGACAAGCCGCTGTTCCCTGCGGTATAATCACTCACATAACAACGTTATGTGAGTGATTATACCGCGTTTATCTGCCGTCGTCAATCGGCAGCGCGGAAAGGACGGAACACAGTTATGCCGACACAGCCAGCCCACCGCGAACGGATCGCGGTCCTGACCGATTCCTGCGCCGATCTTCCCCCGGCGCTCGCCCGGGAGAAGGGGATTGAGATTCTCCCCTTGAAAATCTGTTACCCCGAAGGGGATTATCTCGACAGCGTGAGCATCACGCCGGAGGAGATTTACCGCCGTATGCCGGACGAAGTGCCGAAAACCTCCCTGCCGGACGGGGAAAGTATTCTCGGGGCGTTCGACCGTCTGCGAGATGCCGGGTATACGAAGGCGGTCGCGGTGATGTTCTCCAGCGGCATCAGCGGCACCTACAACGCGGTGCGGGTGCTGGCGGAGAGCTACGAGGATATGGAGATCGCCGTTTTCGATACCAAAAACGCCTGTATGGGCGTGGGGCTGATCGCTCTGCGGGCGGTGGAATTCATCCGCGAGCAGGGGCTGGGCTGGGACGAGCTGCTCGCCCGGATGCCGGGCGTGATCCGGAACACGCAGGTTTTTTTCAGCATCGATTCGCTGGACTACCTGCAAAAGGGCGGCCGGATCGGGCTGGTGACCTGCGTCGCGGGGACGATGCTCCAGATCAAGCCGGTCATCTCTTTTGCAAAGGACGGTCAGCTGGTCAGCATCGGCAAGGCGCGGGGCCGCGCCAAATCCATGGAAGAGGTGGCCCGCCGTCTCCGCACGCTGATCCCGGGGGACGGCAAGCCCTACGATATGTTTGTGGCAAACGGCGGCTGTCCGGAGGATGCGGAAGCCCTCAAGGCCATGCTGGCGGCGGAAATCGCCGGCTGTCGCCGTTTCTATGAATGCGAGATCGACGGTACCCTCGCTGCTCACGTCGGCCCGCATCTGATCGGCTTGGGCATCCACTGCCTTGAAGAATACGACGGAGGCAAAGGCCATTAAAAATGAACGGTTCCGGTTTATATAACACACCAAGTGATCTTCACGTCCATACCAACCTCTCCTTCTGCGCTCCCCGGCAGACGCTGGCTTCTTCCTACCTTCCGCACTGCGGGCAGGAAGGGGTTACGACGCTGGGTTTCTCCAATCACATTTATGCGCCCCGCTATCTGAAGCGGGCCGGAATTCCGGAAGAACGGGGGGGCGACTATGCCCTCCGGCTCCGCCGGGAATTGGAAGAGCTGCAGCCGTCTGCCCCGGTGCGGCTTTTGCTGGGCTGCGAGGTGGAAACCTTCTGCGGCGAGGAGCCGACTCTTTCCCCGCAGGAAGCGAAGAACTTTGATTATGTCCTGCTGGCCGCCAGCCATATCATGAATTTTCCCGACGAATACAGGAATTACGATCTCTCCACGCCGGCAAAACTCCGCGCCCTGATTCTGGAGCGGTTCCTGCGGGCCTGCGAGCTGGAATATCCCGTCCCCACCGGCATTTGCCATCCTCTCTACCCGATTTGCAGCCCGTGGGAACAGGAGGTAGTGGACGGCATCACCGACAGCCAGCTTGCCGACTGCTTTACTTTGGCGGCCGCGAAAAATAAAAGCATTGAGATTCACGCCTGCCTCTATCGCCGGGGCACGGCGCTGGATGAAGAGGGGCTTTCCCCCAGTTATCTGCGGGTTCTGGCCGCCGCCAAGGCCTGCGGCTGCCGCTTCCATTTCGGATCGGACGCCCATTCGCCGGACGCCTTCCAGGGGGTGCACCGGCTTCTCCTTTTGGCCGCACAGCGGCTGGGGATTACCCGGGAGGATATCTGGCCCATTGCGAGGGGATAATCCCCTTCCCGCACGGGTTCAGGAAATACCAGCCTTCACCGGCAGCTCGCAGACCGCTTCGGCCACCGGCTCCCGCATCCAGATGCCGGGGGTGACGCGCAGGGTGAATCCGCCGCCGTCCGGTCCGGCCCAGTTCTGAAGAGGCTGACGGGGGAGGGCGTACTTCGCCATCAGCATCATCACCACCCCGCCGTGGGTGCATACCGCCGTCTCGGTATCGCCGGCGCGCATCAGGTTTTCCACCAGCCGCTCGAACTCCGCCGTCACCCGTGCCTGAAAGGCTTCGGCGGCCTCTCCGCCGGGGATGTCGGTCCGCGCTCCGGTCAGCCATTCCTGAAAGCGGGGATCGCTTTTCAGCTCGTGGACGCTCCGCCCGTCCCACTCGCCGAAATCGCATTCGGCAAGACCGGGGAGGATTTCCGCCCGGCTGCCGGGATACAGTACCTCCATCGTCTGGCGGCAGCGAAGGAGCGGGCTGGTGAAGAAACGGCGTGCAGGCGGATACCCGCCTGCTTTTTTCATCTCCAGCAGCCGGTTCAGCCCGGCGGGGGAGAGCGGGAGATCGGTGCGGCCGATATACAGCCCCCGCTCGTTGGCGTCGGTCAGCCCGTGCCGAATTAGGTGTATTTTGTAAGTTTTCATTAAAATTCCTCCGTAAAAATCACAATTTGACGATTTACAAACGGTATCAAGATGCGGTATAATCATTAACAGACAGTATATTCAGGCATTCCGTTCACTTTCCACGTTGTATCAGGGCATCGGATCGAACGGGATGTTTCTTTTCGTCCGTCCATTTTCCGCCGGCGCGGTGTTCCCGGCGAAAAAACAGGTTTTGAGGTGCACGCGATATGAATTCCGCTTTTCCAAGGATACTTACCCTGCTCCGGAAGGAGCGCGGCATCAGTCAGAAACAGGCGTCGGTGGAACTGCAGGTATCGCAGGCGCTTCTTTCCCACTATGAAAAGGGTATCCGGGAATGCGGACTGGATTTCGTGGTGCGGGCGGCGGATTTCTATAACGTTTCCTGCGATTACCTTCTGGGGCGGACCGCCGACAAAACCGGCGCGGTCATCGCGGTGGAGGAAATCCCCGAGAACGATCCGTCGGTGAAGGAGAATCAGTTCCGCGGCAGCGTCCTGCCGGTGCTGAATAAAAAACTGGTGGTCAATTCCCTCAACATTATTTTCGATATGCTCCAGCGCTGCAACAATAAGGCGCTGACGACGGAGGTTTCCGCCTATCTCACCCTCGCGGTCTATTCGGTGTTCCGCCAGCTGTATTCCGCCAACCCCAAAAATCCCGAAGCGCTGTATTCGGTTCCGCGTTATCTGTTCCAGCCGGCCCTGACCGGGGAACTGGGCCGCACCGCCGCCGTGATCGGCCATCTGGCCGCCGGCCACAATGTGGACGAGGAGGAGGGACTGGACGCCGCCGGCGCGCCGTTGATTTCCTCCGATACCATTGCTGCGGATTACCCGCTGTTCGCTTCCTCCCTCTTTAACCTGCTGAAAAACGCCGAAACACGGCTGAAGAAATAGAGAACCGTCGATATCAAACAGGGCGCTGCAAAAAATTTGCAGCGCCCTGTTTTCTGTCCGCTGGACTGCTGGGCTGCTGAACCGCTAAACCACGGAAAGAGGAGAAACGCGGCCGCCGGGCGGCTTTTCAGATGTTTTCCCCGTTTCAGGCGGCGGGCTTTCAGCGGCGGGCTTTCCGGCCGGACGCGCCGCCCTTTTTCGCCGCTTCCTCTCCGTCGGCCGGAAGCGCGGAAGCCTCCGCCGGTTTGGACCGCAGATAGAAAGCCAGAAATACCATCACCGCGCTGCACAGGCAAAGAAGAACGCGGGTCAGGATATTGTCGATATTGATGTTGATGGTGAAGGTATGCCCGAACAGCACCGGCGTATAGACGGCGCTCGTCAGGATGGTCGGCTCGCCGTAGGGAGCGTAGCTCAGGGCGAAGATGGTGAGAAGCAGAACGCCGATCAGGGACAGGATCGTCACGATACGCAGAAGAACGACATCAAACCGCCGGCGCCGCCGCGCGTTCAGCGAGAGGGACGGGAGCAGGAAAAGCACGGGCGGAAGGGCGACCGCGGCGAGCATGAAATAATTGCTGGTGGTGAGTATTATGGAGGTGGCCTCCGTGTCGGTGGGCTGCCGTGACGCGTTGGTCATCAGCACCACGACAATGGTCAGGATGGTGGTCAGGGCCAGAACCGCGATAACGACGACCCGCACAAGGACGCGAACCGCCCGCTTTTCCATCGGGGCATAGCGAACCACCAGAGCCAGTACAATTCCCGCCGCCGCTTCCCCCAGCAGCAGGGAGGTTCGGACGGAGGGCAGCATATACATCAGCAGGGCGAGAAGCAGCTGGATGACCGACGCGCCGAGCAGCATGTTCTGCACCTTTGCCTCGTTCAGAGTCTCCCGCAGGGAAAGACGGCGGGGACGGCCGTCCGTTTTCTCCACCGGCGCGGTTTCCGCGGGCGGTGCAGTGGTGTTTTCAATTTCCGGTATTTCAGCCATAATCGTCTGCCTTTCCTCGCCGCACGCGGCGTGTTCCGTAAAATAGAGATAAGTATACTCCCTATTATACGGCTTCCCGCAAAAAAAGCAAGGACAGGCGGGCCGGAACCGGCGATTTTTTCATACAATGGGTTTCGCCGGATTCCGCTGCGTAGACTCCCGGCCTCCCACAAACACACGCCGAAGGAGGCGGGCGCCGGGCTTATCGGGCGGCGTCTCTTCTTTCCGGGCGGCGGAAACCTTCGCCCAGTACGTCGTCGGTGGAGGCGATCACCAGAAACGCGTCGGGGTCGCGGTCCCATACCAGAGTGCGCAGCGCGTAGACCTCCGGCGGGCGCACCGCGCAGAGAAGCACCCGGCGGGGCTCGCCCGTATACGCGCCGGCCGCGTTCAGCATGGTAACACCCCGTCCCAGTGAACGAAGGATATCGTCCGCCACCTCCTGCTCCTTCCGGGTCATAATCAGCAGCATCTTTCCCTTGTTCTGCCCATAGATCAGGGTATCCATCAGGCTGGAGGAAACAAAAATCAGGATCATCGCGTACAGTGCGCTTTCCAGATTCCGGTATACCACGGCGGAGGCCCCGACCACCACCGCGTCCACCAGCAGAATCAGCCGTCCGATCGGGATATGGGGCAACTTCCGTTCCAGCAGACCGGCGACTACCTCGCTGCCGCCGGTGGTCGCCCCCCGCATATAAATCAGTCCCAGCCCCGCTCCCGCCAGCACGCCCCCGAATACCGCCACCAGCATGGTATCCCCGCGGAAGGCGGGAAGAAAAGGCGCGGTGCCGTCGATCACCACCGAGACCACCACCGTGGCGGCGGTGGTCTTCAGGGTATAGCTATGGCCGAGGAACCGCCATGCCGCCAGCAGCAGGGGGATGTTAATCAGCAGGATAGTCACGCCGATCGGCGCGCCGGTCAGATAGTTGACCAGCGTGGCCATGCCGGTCACGCCGCCCGGCGCAATGCGGTTCGGGGCGGTGAAAACATTCACCGACAGGGCATAGGCGGCGCTGCCCAGCAGAATAAACAGTCCGTCCAGCAGGGCTCGCCGAACGGTATGACGGCGGAGCTCGCGGGAGGAGATCTTTTCGGATTTCATCGATTTCTTCATAAAAATTCCTGCCTTTCCGGGCATACGAAGCCGCGAAGGGCTTCTCTGTCGAATAGTCTTTCCCATTTTTCCGGAAATACCGGGGCGGAACGCGGCTTTCGCGGGACGCGGTTTTCTCCGTAAGATGGAAAAACGCTCTGCCGCAAAGAAGGGCAGAGCGTTTTTCTTAATCCGCTATATGTTTCTGTCGCTTTCCGTCGTTCCGTCCGTTTTCCCTTCCTCTTCAGCGGAAAACGGCGGATGGATGGCGGCGAACAATTCCCGGCAGCGGTCGATACTGCCGGAAAGGTAGAGGTAGCCGAACAGCGCCTCCAGCCCGGTCGCCCGGTGGTAGTCACCGCCCGCCCGGGCGGTGTGGGCATTCCGCCCGCGGCGGAATACCGCTTCCTCCTCCTCCGTCAGGAGGGGAAGGAGCACGTCCATCGCGGCGGACTGCGCTTCCGCCCGCACCATGGAGACGGAGAGCCGGTGAAGCGTACCGTTGGGGCGGTTGGCCTGACAGGCAAGCAGTTCCCGCACCATCAGCCCGTACACGCCGTCCCCTACGAACGCGAGGGTCAGGGGAGAGAGGGAACGGGTGTCCACCTCCTGAGGATACAGCCGATCCATCGGATGTCACCTTCTTTGATAGGAAAATCGTCGTATATTGACGGGGACGAAGGGCGGTATCAGGGAACGAAATCGAATTCAAAATCGTAGATGCTGACCGTATCCCCTTCGGTTACGCCGGCCTCCACCAGCGCGCCGATGATGCCGCTGGACTGGAGGACCCGCTGAAAATACTGCAAACTTTCGTAATCGTCCATGTTGACCGACTGCAGGATGCCGAGCAGCCAGTCCCCCTCCACAAAGAACACGCCGTCCTGTTCGGAAACTGTGAAGCGGCGGTCGCGCAGGGCATCCGCGTCCGGCATGGCGGGCGGCTCCGGCTCGTAGCGGGCGATGGGGGGGAGCTTCTGCAGCAGCTCGGCGCAGCGCTTGACCAGCGCGTCGGTGCCGT
Organism: uncultured Oscillospiraceae bacterium; assembly: GCA_905192745.1. Taxonomy (GTDB): domain Bacteria; phylum Bacillota; class Clostridia; order Oscillospirales; family Acutalibacteraceae; genus Avimonas. The sequence goes on along the minus strand of CAJJLZ010000007.1, from coordinate 43,315 downwards.
GGGCGATGGCCGCCATCAGCGGGAAGAATTCGTAGCCCCGTTCCCGCACGGCGGCGGCGAAGGCTTCCACCGTTTCGTCGTCGGTCAGGTCGCATTTGTTTCCGGCTACGATCATGGGGCGGGAGGCCAGCGCGGGGCTGAAGGCTTCCAGCTCCCGGTTGATGACCTCCAGATCCTCCAGCGGGTCCCGGCCTTCGCTGCCGGATACGTCCACCACATGGATGAGAAGACGGCAGCGGTCCACATGGCGGAGGAACTCATGTCCCAGTCCCACGCCCTCGCTCGCCCCCTCGATCACGCCGGGGATGTCGGCCATGACGAAGGAGACGCCCTCCGCTACCCGGACCACGCCGAGCACGGGGGAGAGGGTGGTGAAATGGTAGTTGGCGACCTGCGGCTTTGCGTCGCTGACTACCGAGAGCAGGGAGGACTTCCCGACGTTCGGGAAGCCGACCAGCCCCACGTCGGCCAGCAGCTTCAGCTCCAGCCGCAGCTCAAACGCCTGGCCGGGAATGCCAGGCTTGGCGAAGCGGGGGACCTGCCGGGTCGGGGTAGCGAAATGGCTGTTTCCCCAGCCGCCCCGTCCGCCTTTGGCGGCGGTGAAGGGTTCGTCCCCCGACATGTCGGCCATCAGCCGCCCGGTTTCATTATCATAGATCAGGGTGCCGCGGGGAACCTTGATGATTTCATCCCGGCCGTTTTTTCCAAAACAGCGTTTCGCGCCGCCCGTCTGTCCGTTTTCCGCCGCGAATTTGCGGCGGTAGCGGAAATCCACCAGCGTGTTCATCCCGTCGTCGGGGACGAACACGATATTGCCGCCCTGCCCGCCGTCTCCGCCGTCCGGGCCGCCGGCCGCCACATATTTTTCCCGGTGGAAGGTGACGGCGCCGTTCCCTCCGTCCCCGGCTTTTACCTTGATGGTTGCGATATCGACAAACATGGGCCGACCTCTTTTCCGTTATAGGGTTGCTTTTCGTTTCGGAATACCGCGCGCCGCTTTCCGCCGCGCTTCCCCGCATTCCCAGTATCTCCGGCGGCGATAAAAAAATCCCCGCCGTGATTCCGCGGCGGGGATAACTCCGCCACATTGTCCGGGGCGGAATCCATGGCTTTTTTACTGCTCGGCGTAAACGCTCACGCGCTTGCGGTCCTTGCCGACGCGCTCGAAGCGGACCTTTCCGTCCACCAGAGCGAACAGCGTGTCGTCGGAACCGATGCCGACGTTCGTGCCCGGATGAATGTGGGTGCCGCGCTGGCGCACCAGAATATTGCCGGCCAGAACGAACTGTCCGTCCGCCCGTTTCACGCCCAGACGCTTCGCCTCGGAATCACGGCCGTTTTTCGTGGAGCCGACGCCCTTTTTGTGAGCGAAAAGCTGAATGTTTATCTGCAGCATAAGAAACTTACACCTCCGTAATAATCACTTGAATGTGTTGGGGATACTGTTCCTGCAGCCCCGTCAAATGCAGAAGGAATCCTTCCATCAGGGGACGGCAGCGTTCCGCGTCCTGCTCCGACAACTCCGCCGAGAGAAATCCGTCCGAAACGGAAACCGCCGCGGGAAAATGATACACGTCGGTCAGGGTGTTCGCGGTCATATACGCTGCGGAGGAAACCGCCGCGCATACGATGTCTTCGCCTTCTTCGCCCGCGCCGGCATGGCCGGAGAGGGTGAAGCCGGTCAGCAGACCGCCCTTGCGGAAGAATTTACTCCGCGTCATCGGCCTTCGCGGCCCGGGGGGCTCTCGCATGGACGGCTTCGATCTGCACCTTGGTGTAGGGCTGACGATGACCCATCTTGCGCTTGCTGCCCTTCTTCGGACGATAGGTGAAAACCGTGATCTTCTTACCCTTGCCGTTCTTCAGCACACGGGCGTCCACGCTCGCGCCTTTGATGTAGGGCGCGCCGGTTTTCAGGTCCTTGTCATTGTGCAGAGCAACCACTTTGTCAAACGTGACGGAGGATTCCTCGGCCGCATCCAGCTTTTCGATGTACAGAACGTCGCCGTTCTCCACCTTGTACTGTTTGCCGCCGGTTTCAATGATGGCGTACATGATTGTTGAGGCACCTGCCTTTTTCTTCAGACTCGCTGCCGGAAGGCGGGAGAAAACCGGGAACCGGTTTGTCCGCTTAAGGAGCCCGGGGCATGCGGCAACCGCTATTTTACCATGGTTTTCCCGCCCTGTCAAGCATCCGGGGACGGAAAATCCGGTGCTTTTTCTTCAAATCCGCGGATAAATTACAATTTCCGCGTCGGAGCCGCGTCGCCCGTCCGGTTCATCAGTCGTGCTCTTCCCGATAGGCGGTCACAAACGCCTTCAGCAGCCGGGCGGTGCGTTCCACCCCCAGTGCGGCGCTGTCCACCGACAGGTGATAATTCCGCGCCTGACCCCATTTAACGGAGGTATAATGGTTATAATAGGTGGCGCGCCGCTTGTCGGTTTTGGCGATCTTGGCTTCCGCTTCCTTTTCCGGCACGCCGTATTCCTTCGTGATCCGGGCGATCCGGCTTTCGATATCGGCGTGAATGAAGAAGTGGATCGCGCCGGGGCGGTCCTTCAGCACATAATTTGCACAGCGGCCGACAATAACACAGGGGCCCTCGCCCGCGATTTTCCGGATCGCGTCGAACTGAGCGAGGAAAAGCTGATCCCCCAGCGGCATTCCCACGCCGCCCATCAGCCCGGCCAGCCCGTTCCCGGTGGAAAGGGTGTAAAGCAGACTGCTGGGGGTATGATCCTCCGCCTGTTCCAGCACTTCGGGGCTGAGGCCGCTGTCGGCGGCGGCGCGGGTAATCAGTTCCTTATCGTAAAAGGGCAGCCCCAGCTCTTCCGCCAAATGCTTTCCGATAATGCGGCCGCCGCTGCCATATTCGCGGCTGATGGTGATAATGGGATATTCTTTCATCCGGGTGACCTCCTTAATGCAGGGCGCTTTTCATCCCTTTTATATAAGAATACTATATATCGAATTACGATTTTTGTCAATAAAAGGGAAAGTGCTTCCGGCTTTTTTCACCGCCGGATTTCTGCCCTCCGGCGATTGCGCCGGGGTGCCTTTGTATGGTATACTTATCCTGTAATAAATAGTATAGGGAGATGCCGCGGCCGCCGGCGCGGCGGGTGTTCCCGGAAGCATTTGACGGAAATGAGGGATCGGACGGATGAAAAAAATTGCGATGACCACGCCGCTCGTGGAAATGGACGGGGACGAGATGACCCGCGTCCTCTGGAAGGAGATCAAGGAAAAGCTCCTGAACCCGTTTGTGGAGCTGAAAACCGAGTATTACGATCTCGGTCTGCCTTACCGGGATCAGACCGACGACCAGGTGACGGTGGACGCCGCGAACGCGATCAAAAAGTACGGCGTCGGCGTGAAGTGCGCCACCATCACCCCCAACGCCCAGCGGGTGGAGGAATACAAGCTCAAGCAGATGTGGAAAAGCCCGAACGGCACCATCCGCGCCATTCTGGACGGCACGGTGTTCCGCGCCCCCATCATTGTCAAAGGGGTGGAGCCGACCGTTTCCACCTGGAAAAAACCGATTACCATCGCCCGTCACGCGTACGGCGATATCTATAAAAACAGCGAGATGTTTGTTCCCGGCCCCGCGAAGGCGGAGCTGGTGATTACCGACGCCGAGGGGAACGAACGCCGCCAGCTGATCCATACCTTTACCGGCGCGGGCGTGGTGATGGGGATGCACAACACCGACAAATCCATCGAGAGCTTTGCCCGCTCCTGCTTCAGCTACGCCCTGTCGGTGAAGCAGGACCTGTGGTTCTCCACCAAGGATACCATCTCCAAAACCTACGACCATCGGTTCAAGGACATTTTTGCCGAGGTGTATGAGAAGGACTATAAGGCGCCGTTTGAGGAGGCCGGCATCGGGTATTTCTACACCCTGATCGACGACGCGGTGGCCCGCGTCATCCGGTCGGAGGGGGGCTTTGTCTGGGCCTGCAAGAACTACGACGGCGATGTGATGAGCGATATGCTCGCCACCGCGTTCGGTTCCCTTTCCATGATGACCAGCGTGCTGGTGTCTCCGGACGGAAATTACGAATACGAGGCGGCGCACGGCACCGTCACCCGCCATTATTACCGCCATCTGAAGGGGGAGGAAACTTCCACCAACGCGGTGGCGACCATCTTCGCCTGGTCGGGCGCGCTGCGCAAACGGGCGGAGCTGGACGGTCTGGCCGATCTCGCGGCGTTTGCCGACCGGCTGGAGAAGGCGACCATCGACACCATCGAGGGCGGCGTCATGACGAAGGATCTCGTGAATATGTCCACCCTTTCCGAGAAGAAGGGCGTCAACACCTTCGAGTTCCTCGACGCGATCGCCGCGCGGCTGACGGAATAAAGCGGCTCTTCGGATTGGTTCTTTATGGTTTTCCAGTTTTATTCAGGGGCAGTCTCCCGGAAACGGGATAAAATAACCGGTGTCCGCGCCCTCGTATCGGGGGCGACGAAAGGAGCGAAAAAGGATGAACAAAGAACGTCAGGAACAGCGCTTTTTCATCTGCCGCCACTGCGGCAATCTGGTCGGTCTGGTCCGCAATGCCGGCGTCCCCATGGTCTGCTGTGGGGAACCGATGGAGGAACTGGTTCCGAACGCAAACGGCGTCACCGAGAAGCACCAGCCGGTCATCAAGCAGGAAGGCAGCCGGGTGACCGTTACGATCAGCAGCGTCCTCCATCCCATGACGGAGGAGCATTTCATCGAGTGGATTTATCTGGAGACCGACCGGGGAGGACAGCGCAAGGCGCTTTCTCCGGGCGAAGCGCCGGAAGCCGTCTTCCTGCTGGAGGACGACGAGGTGATCGCTGCCTATGCCTACTGCAATCTGCACGGCCTGTGGAAAACCGAACGGTAATTTTTTGACTCTGTAAAATGGAAAGCGGCCCTCTGAGAAAATCAGAGGGCCGCTTTCCGCTGTTCGGGGGGAATGTCCGTTATCCCAAGCCCCCTTCTTTTTATCGGCCGGAAACCTCCGGGGCGTCGTCGGCGAAACGGATGCCGGCGTTTTGCCGGATCGCCTCCATCGTTTCGCACACCGCCAGAGAAAGGGCAGCAGCGTCCGCATAATCGGACCGCGCGGCGGATTCCGCACCGGCGACCGCGGCATGGGTTTCGATAAACCGGCGGAAAGCCGCGGCCTCGCCGCTCATCAGCTCCGCCTTGGAACGCTCGCCGATCAGCCGTTCCTCCGTCCCGTCCGGCCGGATGAGCCGCATCCCCGTCAGCTGGGAGATCGAATCGATCACAAGCGTCCCCTCGTCGCCCAGAATTTCGGAGCCGATCCGGCTTTGGGCGGTTTTGGAATAGGTGAGCGTTACCACCTTATCGGGATACCGAAGCTGGCAGCTCCCCGCGGCGTCTGCGCCGCTTTCGAGGAATACCGCCGTCCCGTCGATCCGTTCCGGCCGGCCGAACAGGTCGAGGGCGGGATAGACGCAGTAGATGCCGAGGTCCATTAGGCCGCCGGTCGCCATCGCGGGGTTGAAGATGTTCGGCAGTCCACCCGCCCGCAGGGCGGCATATTTGGAGGAAAGCTGGGAAAAATCAAACCGGGCGCTGCGGATGGTCCCCAGCCGTCCGGCCGCTTCCTTCAGCACGGTCCGGGCGGGAAGATGCCGCATCATGATCGCTTCCAGATATACCAGCTCCCGTTCCGCCGCCAGGGCGGAAAGCTCCCGGAGCTGGCGGGCGGTTACGGTGATCGGCTTTTCACAAAGCACATGCTTGCCGTGCTCCAGAAACAAGCGGCTTTGCGGGTAGTGCAGGACATTGGGGCTGGCGATGTAAACGGCGTCGATCTCCTTTGACGCGGCCAGCGCCTCCAAGTCGGTCCAGACCGGGATGTCCCCGTATTTTTGGGCGAAAGCGCACCCGGTTTCCTCCCGGCGGGAATAAACGGACGCGAGACGCAGCCCGCCCGCAAGGGCGGCTCCTTCGATAAACGCATCGGCAATCCAGCCGGTGCCCACGACAGCGTAACGGATCATGCGTGCTTCTCCTTACCTTCGGTTTTTCGGCGCCGTCCGCCCGGAAGGAACGTTCCCGGCGCGGCGGCAAGCATTATAGGAATAGTATAATCCTTTCCGTCCCGATTTTCCATCCCGGTTTTCCGCCCGGGTTTCCCGCTCTTTTCTTCCTCCCTTCCGGCTTTTCTCCGAATTTATCCAAAGAAAAATTTTTGGCGGCGGGCATATCGGCGGCAATTCGGTCAAAAATACTACCATCAATTGATCGGGTATGTACGGTCCCGGCGGATTCGTCCGCGGCCGTCTCCGGAAATGGAGGAACACCATGGGACACATCAATTTCGATAAGAAAAGCGGCCGGAAAGCCGGCTGGAAAGGCTTTTACCTTGCACTGGCGCTCTGTCTGGTCGCCGTAGGCGGCGTGGCGGTCGTTACCTTTATGAACACGCCCGGGCTGTCCACCAAGGGCAACGAATCGTCGGGCAGTCCGGCGGCATCCACCACCGCCCCTTCCCGGCCGGTGGGACAGGTGGTCACCAATGTGCCGGACGACCGGCGCACGACGACAACGCCGACCACAACCACCACGGCGGCCCCCACGGTGGATACCGGAGCCGCCACCGGCGCGCCGGCGGACCTGTTTGTCCTTCCGCTGACCAATGAAGTGACCAAAGGGTACAGCGACGGAAAACCGGCGTATTCCGAAACCATGAACGACTGGCGCGTCCATAATGGAGTGGATTTCAAGGGAGAAACCGGCCAGACGGTAAAAGCGCTGGCCGACGGTACCATCCTCAAGGTGGAAGAGGATGCGCTCTGGGGAAAAGTAGTTACCATCGACCACGGCTTCGGCATTCATTCCCGCTATTGCGGGCTGGATGCCGGCGGGCGGAAAGCCGGGCAGACGGTGAAGGTGGGCGAAGCCATCGGCACACTGACCGACATTCCTTGTGAACGGGACGAGGGCGCCCATCTGCATCTGGAAATTCTGGTGAACGACGACTATGTAAATCCGGTGGAAGCGATCGGCCGGGATGTCAAGACCGCCGCCACAACGGCGGGATGATCCGGCATGCTTCTTCCGGCGTTCATGCCCTCGGAACCCGCGCGGGGATTCTCCGCCGGCTCGGTCAGAAGGGCAAAAAGAAACCGCGGCGTCGCCGCGGTTTCTTTTTGCCCAGACGGTGCGCTGCACGCTGCGTGCGTCATACCACTTGGAACAGATAGAATTTCAGATAATCGGTCTCCGGCACATTCCACAGGATGGGATGGTCGGGGGACTGCCGGCGGGCCTCGATCTGCCGGAGCTGCACCCCCGCGTCGGCGGCCGCCGCCTTCAGCATATCCCGGAACAGCGGCTCGGTCATGAAATGGGAGCAGGAGCAGGTCGCGAGATATCCGCCCCGGGGAAGCAGCTTCATCGCCCGCAGGTTGATCTCCTTGTATCCCCGGATCGCGTTCTCGGTCGCGGCGCGGGATTTGGTGAAAGCGGGCGGGTCGAGGATGATGAAATCATACGGCTTCCCCTGCAGGGAGGGGAGCAGGTCAAAAACGTTCTCGCACCGGAAATCCATCCGTCCGTCCAGCCCGTTCAGACGGGCGTTCTCCTCCGCCATGGCAACCGCGTCGGCCGAAATATCCACGGCGGTGACATGCTCCGCCCCGGCGAGGGCGGCGTTCAGCGCAAAGGAGCCGGTGTGGGTGAAGCAGTCCAGCACCCGCCGTCCGGCCGCCAGCCGCGCTGCCGCCAGCCGGTTGTATTTCTGGTCGAGGAAAAACCCGGTTTTCTGTCCGTTTTCCACGTCCACATGATACTTCACGCCGTTTTCGGTCATCAGGAGGCGGACGCCGCCGGGCGCGGGCTCCCCGAACCAGCCCTTGCCTTCCTCCATCCCCTCCAGCGTCCGGATGCCGACGTCGTTGCGTTCGAAAATGCCGTCCACCGTCTGGCCGTCCTCCCGCAGCACCTTCAGCAGGAGGGGGAAAAGCAGCGGCTTCAGCCGGTCCATCCCCAAAGAGAGGGTCTGGGTGACCAGTACGTTTTCAAACCGGTCCACCGTCAGCCCCGGGAACTGGTCCGCCTCCCCGAAGATCACCCGGCAGGCGTTGACATCGGCCCCCATCACCGTCCGGCGATAGTTCCAGGCGTACCGGATCCGCCGTTCCCAGAAGGCCTCGTCCAGCGTGTCGGATGCGTTGCGGGTGAGCAGCCGGACCCGGATCTTCGACCGGTCGCTGACCAGACCGGTGCCGACATACCGTCCCCGGGTGCTGAAAACGTCTGCGATACCGCCGTTTTCATGCTCGTCGGCCGAAAGCACCTCGGTATCGTAAATCCAGGGATGCCCCGCCTCGCAGGAGAGCTGGGCCTTGCGGGTGACCGTGAACCGGGGATAGGCGCGTTCCTGTTTCATTTTTTGATCCTTTCAAAAAGCGAAGAAGGGCGGCGCCCTTCTTCGCTTTCCCGTTTCTTTGACAATCGTCCGGCCGTTTACTGCACCGCCGCGGTCGTGGGAGCGGCGGTCGTGGTCGCCGGGGCCATGGTGGTGGTCACCACGGTGGAGGAGATGAACTGTGCGCTGACATAGCCCACGCCGTCCTTGCCGTCCTTGAATTTGATTTTATACCAGTCGCCCTCCCGGCCGAGGATATCCACCTTTTCGCCGGTCACCAGCCCGCCGATCGCGCCGTAGTCCGTACCCGGGCCGCTGCGGATGTGCATGCTGGTCGCGTTGCACCAGCCGACCGACGGCGTACCCTCCGGAATGGCGGGGGCGGTCGTCGTAGTCGCGGCGGCGGAAACGGTGGTGGTTGTCGCGGCGGCCGACGACGTTGTGGTGGTTCCCGCCGACGTGTTGCTGGAATCCTTGGTGATGCCGTCCTTTTTGCAGGCGACCGCCGACAGGGCCAGCACGGCGACGGCGGCGGTGCAGCCGAGCCGCAAAGCCCATGTATGGATGAAGGAGCGATGGTTTCTCATATTCGTTCAACCCCCATGAAATATTCGGAAAATAAAAGCTAAGAGTATTCTACCACATTCTGGCGAAGAATAAAAGCGGGATTAAGAAAAATATAAGACGAAACCCGGCGTAAACAGAGGAGTTTTTTCGAAAACGGCGGATTTTTCGGCCGCCGTGCATGACGCCGCGTATGAAGCGAAAGAAGAAAGGAGGCCCCGATATGGGCGTCGGCAGGAAATTCTGGGGAGGCTTTTTCCTCGTTTTGCTGGCCGGTGCGGTGACCGGCTGCGTCCGGGTGGAGGCGGGGGAGCGGCGGCGGTTCCAGACGGTTTTTGTCGGCTCGATGGATACGGTGACGCGCTTCACTGCCTACTGCCGGGACGACGCGGAATTTGACCGCGCCTGCGAACAGGTGCGGGAAGGGCTGGAGGAGGCGGACGCTCTGTTCAATGCCTACCGGGCGGACAGCGTCCTGTCCCGGGTAAACGCCGGGGCGGGGGCGGGTCCGGTCGCCGCCGAACCCGCGCTGGCGGCCGCGCTGGAGGAGTGCCGCGTCTGGCAGGCGGCGGTCCCCGCCGTCAATATTGCGATGGGGAGCGTCCTTTCCCTCTGGCATACGGCGCGGGAAACAGGGGAACCGCCCGGGGAGGAAACGGTCGCCGCCGCCCTCGCCCACACCTCAATGGAAGCGGTGCGGGTGACCGGAACGGGAGAAGCGATGGCAGTGGAGATTACCGATCCCGCCCTGTCGCTTGATCTCGGCGGCGTCGCCAAGGGGCTGACCGCCCGGACAATCGCGGCCGGGCTGCGGGAAAGCGGGCTGGACTGCTTCCTGCTGGACTGCGGGACCAGCACCCTTGTCTGCGCGGGCACGCCGCCGGGGAAGGAAGGCTGGACGATCGCCCTGCGGAATCCCGACGCGTCCCTCAATCAGTCGGGGACCGAAAATCCGCCCGATACCTTGGGGCAGATCACGCTGAAGGAGCGCTGCGTTGGGACCAGCGGCGATTATCAGAAATATTTTGAAAAAAACGGGACATTCTATTCCCATATTCTAGACGCGGCCACCGGCTGTCCGGCCTCCTATGTCCGGGCGGTGACTGTGCTGATGGAGGATGCGGGCGCGGCGGATTTTTATTCCACCGCCCTGTTTGCCCAGCCCTATGCGCGGGCAAGGGAGCTGGCCGACCGTACGCCGGGGCTGGAAGCCCTCTGGGTGTTCCGGGACGGAAGCCGGGCGGCGACCGACGGCTTCCCGCCGCTGGAACCGCCGGCATGATCCGTTGATGAAGGTGAAAAGGAGACGATACGATGCCCATCCCATTCCGCGGCGGCGTGGCGTTCGGCCATGCCGCGGAGCATAAGGAGCAGACCGCGCAGAGTCCGATCCGTCCCTTTACCCCGGCCCAGCTCGTCCTGCTGATGCGGCAGGGCTTCGGCGCGGTCTGCGAGCCGACGGTAAAGGCGGGCGACCGGGTGCTGGCCGGTCAGGTCGTGGGCCGTCCGCCCGCTTCGCAGGACAACCGGCCGGTATTTGCCGCTCCCGTCCACTGCGGCGTGTCCGGTACCGTCCGGGCGGTGGAGCCCCGCCCCTCGGCCGAGGGGGAGACTCTGGCCGTGGTGGTGGACAGCGACGGAAAAGGGGAAGCCGCCCCGCCCCTTCTCTCCGCGAACAGCCGGGACGGCATACGCGCCCTGATGAAGGAGGCCGGCCTGACCGGCATGGGCGGCGCGGGCTTCCCGACCTTTTTCAAATACGATACCAACAAGCCCATCCGGTATGTGCTGGTGAACGGCGCGGAATGCGAGCCGTACCTGACCGGCGATCATCGCCTGATGGCCGAGCAGCCGGAACAGGTGGTCGCCGGGGCGAAGGCGCTTGGTCTGGCCGCCGGGGACGCGGAGGTGTTCCTCTGTGTGGAAGGGAACAAGCCGGACGCGATCGCCCGTCTCGAGGATGCCTCCGGTTCGGAGGAGAACGTGTCGGTGGTGCGGCTTCCCGCCAAATACCCGCAGGGCGGGGAACGCCAGCTCATCAAGGCGGTTCTCGGGCGGGAGGTTCCCGCCGGCGGCCTTCCCGCCGACTGCGGGGCGCTGGTGACCAACGTGGGCACCGCCGTCGCCCTGGCCGACGCGCTGCGGGGCCGTCCGCTGACCCACCGGGTGGTCACGGTGTCCGGCCGGGTGGCGAAACCGGCCAACCTCTATGTCCCGATCGGCACCCGGCTGTCCGACCTGCTGGAATATTGCGGGGGCGCGGTGGGGGAGGATCGCCTCCTCTGGGTTGCGGGGGGACCGATGACCGGCGCGGCTCTGGCGACAACGGAGGTTCCCGTGACCAAGGGGACGACCGGCCTCGTTGTGCTCGACCGGCCGGAAAACCGGGAAAGCAACTGCATCCGCTGCGGCGGGTGCGCCCGGGTCTGTCCGTCCTCCCTCCTGCCGTTCGCCATCGACGCGGCGGTGATTTCGGGGGATATGGCGGCCTGCACCGTTTATCGGGCCGATCAGTGCATCTCCTGCGGTTGCTGCTCCTATATCTGCCCGGCGAAGCGGCATCTGGCGCATCGGGTGACCATGGCCCGTTCCGCCTTCCGGGAAAAGCGCGTTCCCCGGCCATAGCGGCAAAACGGGATGCCGCGGCCGCCGCCTTTTTCAAAAGACAGCGCGCCTCTTCTCTTGCGCCGCCCGTAAGCGGGGAACAGGAGGTCAGCGTGGAAAATGCAGGTGGCGGAAACCGTAAGAACCGTTTTTTCACGCCGCTGTTTGTGCCGCTGGGATAAACAGCCAAAGAAAGGCATGGTAATTTCGATGGATAATAAACAGAATCTGGCGCTGTCCGCCCCGCATATCCGACGCCCGCGGGATACCCGGGATATCATGCGGGATGTCTGCATCGCGCTGCTCCCGGTCGTTGCGGCGGCGCTGTGGTTTTTTCGTCTGCGGGCGCTTTGGCTGCTGCTGGTGACAACCGCGGCCTGCGGACTGACCGAATGGGTCTGCCTCCGCCTGCGGAAAAGCGGAGCCGATTTCGACGGCAGCGCGGCGGTGACCGGGCTTCTGCTCGCCCTTTCCCTGCCTGCGGGAACCAATCTTTTCGCCGCCGCTCTGGCGGGGATTTTCGCCATCGCGGTGGTAAAGCACCTGTTCGGGGGAATCGGTCATAATATTCTCAATCCGGCCATGGCGGGCCGCGCCCTGCTGATGGCGGCCTGGCCCGCCTCCCTGCACGGCTATGAATGGGCGGACGCGGCCTCCTCCGCCACGCCGCTCGTCCTCACGGACAGGGAGGGGCTGTGGCCCATGCTCTGGGGGGCGGAGAACGGCAGCATGGGGGAGACCTCGGCACTGCTGATCCTGCTCGGCGGGGCTTATCTGCTGGCAAAGGGCTGCATCCGGCTGCGGATGCCGGTGGCCTGTCTGTGGAGCTTTGCGCTCTTTATGTGGATTTTCGGCGGGGAGCGGGGACTGCTCACCGGCGACGCGGCGGCCCAGCTTCTGTCAGGCGGGCTGATGCTGGGGGCCTTCTTCATGGTGACCGATTTCACCGGCAAGCCCGCTACCTTTGCCGGCGAGCTGATTTACGCGGCGGGAATCGGCGTCCTGACGGCGGTGCTCCGAATCTGGGGCCCATATCCGGAAGGAATGTGTTTCGCCATCCTGCTGATGAATCTGGCCACCCCCCTGATCGAATATCTTACCCGGCCCCCGGTCTATGGGACCCGGCCGGCTCTCGCCGCGGCGCCGGATCCGGCCCGCCGCTGATATACGAATGATACGGCTTATACGGCTCTCCGGATAAAGCGGCCGAAAAGACGACGGCTTTTCGGCGGGGGGCGTACCGAGAAAGGACGACGGAACGATGATGAAACAATGGGGAAAACCACTGCTCAGCCTGCTGGCGGTGATCGCGGTCTCAGCGGCCCTCCTTTTCGGCATGGACGCCCTGACCCGCGCCATGATTGAAAAGCAGGGGATGGAGACCGTGAAAAAAGCGTTTTCCGGTGTGATCTCCGGCGAAAAATGGGAGGAACTGAAAACCGACGGGGCGGCCGATATCCGGGCCGCCTACCGGGTACTGGATAAGGAGGGGACGCTTCTCGGCTATGCCGTGACCGCGACGGTTAAGGGGTATGGCGGGGAGATGGAGGTACACACCGCTCTGGCGGCCGACGCGTCCCGTTTTCTCGGCCTGCGGGTCGGGAGCAATCAGGAATCCCAAGGCTACGGCTCCAAGGTAACCGAAGAAGCGTTTTACGGACAGTTCGTCTCCCTCACCGCTCCCGCGTCTTTGGACGGCTATACGGGAATCGAGGGGGAGGACGGCTCGTCCGCCGGCGGAACCGCCGCGATGAAGGACGGCTCCTACCGGGCGGAACAGGCGGCGTACAGCGACGGCTATAAGAATTTCGTGGAGCTTACCGTGCAGGGCGGCCGGATCACCGGGGTGAACTGGGACGCGATGAAGGAAGGTTCTGACACCACCAAAAAAGCGGAATCCAAAGCCGGAAACTATGTGATGACCGAAACCGGCCCCCTCTGGCACGAACAGGCGAAAACAATGGAGGACGCCCTGATTCAGGCGCAGAATCCCGCTTCCCTGACCTACAACGAGGAAACCGGAAAAACCGACGCCTACGCCGGGGTATCGGTGGATGTGGGAACCTTTGTCAAGCTGGCGAAGCAGGCGGCCGATCAGGCAAAGACCGGCTCCGGCAGTACGGCGCTGTGGAAAAACGGCAGCTACCGCGCGGACAGCGAGGGCTACAGCCAGGGCTACCGCGCCTTTGTGGAGATCACCGTCACCGACGGCCGGATCGCCGCCGTTAACTGGGACGCGGCAAAGGAAAATGCCGATACCACCAAGAAAGCAGAATCGCGGGCCGGGGAATATGTGATGACCGAAACCGGCCCCCTTTGGCATGAGCAGGCCAAAACAATGGAGGACGCCCTGATCGCGCTGCAAAATCCCGCCCGGCTGGTCTATAACGCCGATACCGGGAAAACCGACGCTTACGCCGGGGTATCGATCGACGTGTCGGATTTCGTGAAGCTTGCCGCCAGAGCGCTGGAAACCGCGGGCGCCGGAAACACAGGCAATACGGTGGAGAACGCGGCCTCCGGCAGCGGCGAAGTGGACGGCGTGACCGGGGCGACAATCTCCTCCAAAGCGGTGGTGCGGGCCGCCAACCGCGCCTATGCATTCGTCGCCGCTTACGGCAGGGAGAACGGGTAGATGGCCCCCGTGAAACGGCAGCCGTCGGTGGACGGCGCGGCGGTGTTCCTCTGCCTGCTGGCGGCGGGCTGCGGGTCCCTGACCGCGGCGCTGCTGTATATCGCGGGCGGGGCGCTGCTGCTGTTCCTGCTGCTGCTGACCCTGCTGCTTCTGCCCCGCCTGACCGGAGGGACCCGGAATGCGGCGCTCCTGCTTCTGGCGGCGGCGCTGATGATCTCCCTGCGCCTGCTGCTTTCCGCCTTCCGCCCCGACTGGCTGGAGGCGATGGGCCCGGCCGGGCTGACGGCCGCCGTCCTCCTGTTCGCCGCGCCCGCGGCCGCGTCCCTCTGGGATAAAAAGGCGTCCGCCGCCGGAAGCTCCGCCGGGGGATTGTCCGCCGGACGGTGCGCCGCCTGCGCGGGCGCGCTTCTGGCAATCGGCGGGGTGCGGGAACTGCTTTCCGCCGGAACGCTGTGGGGAGTGCGGCTGCTGCCGTCCGGCTTCCCCGCCTTTTCTTCTTTTGCCTTCGGGGCGGCGGGGATTCTGGCGGCGGCGCTGCTTCTCGCTCTGTTCCGTATCCGGGGGCAGGGACGGCCGGTCGGCTATCGCATCCGGGAAGGGCTGCTTTTCGCCCTGTGCGCGTTCGGCCTCGCGCTGGCGGCAGGGACGCTGTACGCCCCGCTGACCCGCTTGTTCCCCTTGCCGTCGCTGTGGCGGCCCTTCCTTGCCGCCGCGTTGTGCGGTCTGCTGGCGCTGGCCGGCGGGGCGCTGTTTTTACCAAAACCGAACGAGCCGCCCGCCTCCGGGACGGCCCGCGCGGTGTTCGCGGACGGAACCCTGCCCGCCTTGGCGACGCTCGCCCTCCTCGCCGCCGAACGGCGGATGGAGGGGGCGGCGGCTCTGCCTCTTTTCGGCGGGCTGGCGGCCGCCGCGGCGATCCTCGGGGCTGCCTGTGCGCTGACCGCGGCGGCGGTCCCCCGGCTGGACCCTTCGGGCAATCCGCATCTTCCTCCCGCCTTCCGCCCTCTTCCGGTCTGGCTGGCGGCGGCGGGACTGGCGATGCTCGCGTTCACGGTACTGCCGCGGTAAGCGCCGCCGATAGGCCGGGCGAAGGCCCGCTCCCGTCGTCTGCCTTGGCAGGCGGCAAACATTTCCGCAAGCCCCGAACCACCTTTCAAGGGAATAGCTATATACTATAGTGTTATTTCACTGCTTTTCCGGTGTTTTTTCCGTGCTCTGAAAAGACCCGGATTTACCCGCCGCGCGCCGATTCCTGAGAAAATCCGCGCTGAAAAACGAACCGGCGAAGCCGCACAAACGGCTTCGCCGGTTCGTTTTTCAGTCCAGTCCCAGAGTGGAGCCGCCGGGGGGCGGTGGGGGAGGCGGGGATTTGGGCGGCGCGGACCGCCGGGCCGCTTTTTTGGCGGGGGCGGCCTTCTTCAGCTCATACACCGCGTCGGCCTGAGAAGCAACGGTGGCGGAATGGGTGACGAGGATGACGCACTTTCCTTCGTCCGCCAGCATCCGGAAAATCTCCAGAATCTCGTCCCGTGTTTCGGCGTCGAGGTTGCCGGTGGGCTCGTCCGCCAGCAGAATTTTCGGGTCATAGGACAGGGCGCGGGCGATCGCCACCCGCTGCTGCTGCCCGCCGGAAAGCTTGAGGATCCGCCGGTCGGCTTCCCGCTGTTCCAGCCCGACCTTTTCGAGCAGCTCCGCCGCCCGTTCTTTTTTCTCTTTGGCGTTCATGTCCTTCATTCCCGCGATATCCATCGACAGCATGACGTTTTCCTTTGCCGTCAGATTGGGCAGGAGGTTGAAATTTTGAAATACCACCCCGACGTACCGGCTGCGGTAGTGATATTTATTGATTTCCCGGATGTTTTTTCCTTCCACCAGAATGTCCCCCCCGGTGGGGCGGGTAAGGCCGGACAGGAGGGAGAGCAGGGTGGTTTTTCCCGCGCCGGACCGGCCCACCACGGCATAGATCCGCCCCTCTTCGAAGGAATAATTCAGGTTCTCGAATACGGGAGAGCGCTCTCCCTCGTAGGTGTAGGAAAGATGGGACAGGGTAAGAATCGGCATCACGCGCACCTCCTTAATCACGGTTGGACAGAATTTTCAGCGGTTCGTACCGAAGGATGAAGATCAGGGCCGCGCCGCTGGAAAGCAGCGTCAGCAGTACGCCGATCCCCAGAAGCTGCGCCAGCACGGTGAAATCAACGGAGGCGTTCACCTCGCTGATATAGTTGGCCGCGCCGCCGAAAAAGCCGCCCTTGAAATCCGCGCCGCCGGAGGGTATATCCGCGTCGTCCGGCAGGCTTCCGCCGGGGCCGCCGCCCATTTCCCGGCCGAAATTCCCCCGGATATCGTCGCTTTTCTGCTCCTGCGAGGTGATTTGGGATTCCAGCAGAGCGTTGGAAACGGGGACGCTGGCAACCCCGCCGATCACCGCGCCCAGCAGCACGGCGGCCAGAGTGATGGAGAACATCTCTGTTACAAATTGCAGGGCGACCCGCGCCTTGCTCATTCCGATGGCGGTCAGAACCCCGATTTCATATTTTCGTTCCCGGATACTGAAAATATTGATGACAATCAGAATGACCGCGCCGATAATCAGGACCACGATCAGGAAATACAGCGCGAATTTACTGAGATTTTCCAGAGGCTGCAGGCTCCGCTCATACTGCGATACCTCCGTAGAGGAAACCGAGTAGGAATCGTCCAGCCCCAGCGCCCGGGCTTCCGCCTCAAACGCCTCGTAGTCCTCCGCGTCGGCAAACACATAGGTGCCGGAAATCTGGGACTGGACGGCGGTGTTCTGTTCCCGTCCGGTTTCCTCATCGGTTTCGGTGGAGGCGTTTGCCGCAGACTCGTCGGTGAACGCCTTCAGGGCGGCATAGCTGACATAGATACGGTTGGCGGAATCACCCGCAGCGGAGAACATCGCCATACCGCCGCTTTCCTGCGTTCCCGCCGTGCTGTTATGGTAGATGCCGGCGATTGTGAAATCGATGGTTTCGGTCTCGTCGTTCGGGTTGACCAGAGTGACCGTTTCCCCGACCGAGAGGTCGTTCAGGGTGGCGAGCTCGTCGCTGATGACGCATTCCCGCTCCTCCGTCCCCTCGGCAAACATGGCGCCGTCGGTGATGGAGCAGACGCCGCTCACAAAATCAGTCAGGGCTTCGTCCGAACCGGCGCCGATCAGGGTGAAATCGCCCTGCGCGCCGAACAGACCGGCCATACCGCCCATGCCTTTGCCGCCGAAGGGGTTTCCGCCGCCGGAGCCGCTGCCGGAACCGTCGGCGCTTTCCGCGTCGTCGGCGTCATCCGAAGAAGAGTCCCCCGATCTGCTCAGATCGATCGGTTCCAGACCGGAACCGTCCATCGAGGCGGTCAGGGTGTAGTAAAAGCTTTTCACCGACGGAGCGGCGGCGTAGGTCTGGAGTTCCTCCAGCGTCAGCCCCTGCGCGCCGAGAAGCGCGTCCTTCATGGATGAGAGATCCGGGGGTTCGCCGTTTGCTTCCCCGCCGCCATTCCGGGCGGACTGCATCAGTGACTGGCGGTCCAGCGCGATCTGGGCGGTGATTTCCAGATCGGACAGCCCGGTTTCTCTGGCCCGTACCGCGGACTGGCGGATGGACAGGGTTACGCAGGCGGAAACGGCGATCACCAGCGCGATAATCAGAATCAGGATGCTGCGTCCTTTGGAACGGATCATGCTGCGAAGGGCGTTCTTTACAATATACATACGGTGCCTTCTGCCTCCTTCGTCCGCAGCATACGGCGCGGACGGAATCTTGTTCCATTTTATGCCCGTTTGGTGGACATTGGGTGAAGAACTCGTGTTTGAATCGTGAAAGAAGAGGACGAAAGGGAAACCGGCGGCGCTGTCCCGCTTCCGTCCTTCCGCCCTTGTACGGCGGTAGGGAAGGCGTGTGTTTTTCCGCCGCGGGCCGCGGCCGCGCGCTTTTTCCGTTTTTCGTTGACTTGGAGCGGGGATGCGTGTACAATAAGTTCGGCAGGCTCCTTTGTGGGAGGAACTGTGAAATACGGGGCGGCGGAGCCGCCGGTGAGAAAACGATATCGCAGGGAGGCGGAAAAAATGAGCGAGCTGGTGCGGCAGGCCCGGCGGCGTATTCCGGATGTGCGCATGAAGGACGTGGAATTCATCGTTCTGAAGGATGGCCGGCCGGTGGAGAACGCCGGGGTAGAGGTGCGGATGAAAAACCATCAGTTCCTGTTCGGTGCGGTATGCTATAAATACGGCACCTATGACAAACCGGCAATGAACGAGCGGTTTACCGAGGAGTTCACAAAGCTGTTTAATTACACGATGGTTCCGTATCACTGGAGCTGGTATGAACCGAAACGGCACGAATACAACGAGCCGTATACCGGCAATCTGCTCAAGTGGGCGCAGAAAAACGGACTGAAGAAAAAGCTCCACGCTCTGATCTGGCATGAGCTTTGTCCGGACTGGGTGGCGGACGACGCCGATGTGAAGGCGCTGTATACCGAGCGGATTACCCATCTGATGACGAATTTCGGGGACGACTTTGATTTCTTCGACGTGGCGAACGAGACCACGGTGAACGACCGGTTCGACAACCCGGTTTCCCGCTGGGTGAGGGAGATCGGCCCGATGAACATGCTGAAATTCGGCACGGCGCTCACCCGTTCCTTCAGGCCGGACGCCAAGCTGATCTACGGCGACTGGAACGTGCACGGGGAGGAATATTACGATTTTCTCCGGCAGATGCGGGAGAACGATATCGATATCGACTATCTCGGTATCCAGAGCCATCAGCATGTGGACCGCTGGAGCGAGGAGGAAACCATGCGGATTATGAACCGGGCGGCGGAGTTCGGCTGGCCGATCCATTTTCCGGAATGTTCGGTGTGCAGCGGAACCCCGATCGGCGAGACCAATTACGGCGCGGGCGCGCATAATCAGTGGCATGAGACCGAGGAGGATCTGTATTCTCAGGCGGCGTTCACGAAGGATTTCTATACCCTCGTGTTCAGCCATCCGGCGGTGGAGGCGCTCTCTTGGTTTGATTTTACCGATCACCGCTGGCTGGATGCTCCGGCCGGCGTGGTGACCGACGATCTCCGCCCGAAGCCGGTGTACGATACGCTGTATGACCTGATCCATAAGGAATGGCATTCGGACGCGGATCTGACCACCGGCCCGGAGGGAAGGTGCCGTACCCGTCTGTTCTTCGGCAATTACGACATCACGGTGGACGCGGACGGGGAGAGAACCACCGTGAACCGGGACATCCTCCGCCAAAGCTTCTATGCCGGGGGCGGAGAACCCCGCCGGGTGACCATCCGTCTGTAAGGACGGTCGGTCTGCGGGAGCCCTGTCGTTATTCTCCGCTGTGTGGCAACCGGTTCCGGAAGGGCGGCAGGTACGGGAAATTCAGGCATGGTACCGGAACGACGCGAAAGTGACCCTGTTCAACGGGGCGGGCTTTCCCGCGTCGCCGTTTTGTATGAAGATGGGATGATGGATAAGGCCTGAAAGCGAATAAGCCGGCCGGATGGGTAAAATCCCCATTCGGCCGGCTTTGCTGTTTGAAAAGGACAGGTTCGCCGGGTTTGCCGCCCGGCGGTCAGGCCGTCGGCGGCGCGTTGACGTATACCTCGCCCGGTATGCCGCCCCCTTGGCGGAGAAGCAGGAGTTCACTCACCGTGACCGTGAGGTATCCCTCCGAACGAAGCCGGTCCATCATCTCTACCGCCGCATCCACCGTATCGGTATAGATGTCGTGCATCAGTACGATCGCGCCGTCCTGAATGCCGTATCGCCCGGACTGAAAGGCGGTGGAGAGAATCTTTTCCTTGTTATGGGATTCCCAGTCCCGGGTGTCCACCGACCAGTAAACAATACGCAGGTTCTGTTCCGCGCAGTACGCCTTCACCTCGTCGTTGTAGGAGCCCCCGGGCGGACGGAGCAGGGTGACGGGCTTTCTGGTGGCGGCGGTGATCGCGGCGATGGAGCGCTGAATATTATCCGCCCGTTCCGCCGCGCTGAGTTTGGTCAGATTGGGGTGGGAATATGTATGGGAGCCGACCTCGTGTCCTTCTTCCACCATGCGGCGGAGGATATCCGGAGAGCGTTCCGCCCGGTTCCCCACCACGAAGAAGGTGGCCTTCATCCCCCGCGCCTTCAGCTCATCCAGCAGGCGCACGGTGGTTTCTCCCGGTCCGTCGTCAAAGGTCAGGGCGACCACTTTCAGCGTGTCGGGAGAGGAGGGGACGGACGATGGGGCAGAGGAGCCGGCGGTTCCGCCGGATTCGCTTTTCAGCCGCTGAATCAGTTCCATCTTGGCGCGGAGATCGTCCAGTTCCCGGGAAAGCTCGCTGTTTTGACTTTCCTGTTCATCCAGACGGGATTCCAGCTCCTCGGCGCGGGATTCCAGCCCGTTCGCCCGGCTTTGCTCTGCCTCAAGGGAGGCGCGGGTATCCGCCAGCTCTTCCTGCGCGCCGGAAAGCGCGGACCGCACGCTTTCCAGATCGGTCTGCGCGGCGGAGAGGGAGCGTTCCGTTTGTTTCAGGCCGGCGAACGACAGGCCGAAGCCGGTTCCCAGCAAAGCCGCCGCGCAGACCGCGGCCAGGGCGATCCGAAGGCCGCGCGGCCGTTTCTTTTCTGCTTCTTTTGAAAGGTGATCCATCGTATTCTGTCCCTTCCCGTATCCGTTCCGTATTGTCAATGCCCCAAAAACCGGCCGGTTTTCGGGGGCTTATCGGCTGTTTCCGCCGCCCGATACAGCAGGATTGCCGCCGGTTTCGGCAAAAACCGTTCAATCCATGAATATTGTAGCATTTATCTAAGGACAACCGCAAGGGAAGAAAAGGTTTTGTAATTATTTGTAACCATATTGTAATTTTCGTTGGTTTATGCTATACTACTAAAATCGATATTTTCCTTATTAATATAAAGAAATAAAAACGGGAGGGAATACGTTCTTGAGCAGCAAAATCATCCTGAGCGCCGACAGCACCTGCGATTTGGGTGAAGAGCTTTGTCAGCGTTACGCTGTGAATTATTATCCGTTTCACGTCATTCTCGACGGGAAAATGTACGGAGACGGGGTGGATCTGGTTCCGGATCAGATTTACGACGTTTACCGCACCCGGAAGATCCTGCCGAAAACGGCGGCGATCAACGCGGCGGAGTATGCGGAATTTTTCCGCCGGTGGACCGATCAAGGGTACGAAGTGATCCATGTTACTCTGGGCCACGGGCTTTCTGCCACCTATAACAACTGCCGTCTGGCGGCGGAAGAGGTTCCCGGCGTTTATGTCGTCGATTCGTGCAACCTTTCCACCGGCTCCGGCCTGCTGGTGATCGAAGCGGCTGAACGGATCGCGGCGGGAATGCCGGCCGCGCAGATCGCGGAGGAGGTACAGGCGCTGGCCTCCCATGCGCACGCGAGCTTCGTGATCGATACTCTGGAATTCCTGTATAAGGGGGGGCGCTGTTCCGCGCTGCAGATGCTGGGGGCCAACGTCCTCCAGCTCAAGCCATGCATCGAGGTAAACAACGCCGACGGCACCATGAACGTGGGGAAAAAATACCGCGGTTCGCTGGATAAAGCGCTGGTGCAGTATGTCCATGATCGTCTGGACGGCGTGGAAAATATCAAGGAAGACCGGGTGTTCATCACCCATTCCGGTATTTCGCAGGAGCGGATCGATCTGGTGAAGCGCGAGGTGGAGAAAACCGGGCTGTTCCGGGAAATTTTCGTGACCCGCGCCGGCTGCACCATTTCCTCCCACTGCGGGCCGAACACGCTGGGCGTTCTGTTCATGACGAAATGAGACCGCCGGCCGGCCAATTTTTAAGATTTTCCTAATTTTGTCGTTTTTTGCGGGAAGCCGCGGAGGTTTCTTGCATTTTAAAAACGACTGTGTTATCATAAAGGAACCCTTGTGGACTGCACCTGCTTCATGTGGGTGCAGTTTTTACATGGACGTATACGGAGCGTTTCCGCCGCACGGGGCGGCCGGCAGGCCGGGGACCCCGGGGCTGGGACGAGACGGCGGCAGGGGTTGTCCGGATAACCGGAAGATACGGAAAGATACGAAAAAACGCGCCGCTGTGCAGAAACGGAAAAACGGAAAGCAGAGAAAATTTGGCTTAAATCATATTGGAGGTTTCGAGGATGAAGAAAAACCATCCCTCCCACTCCCGGCCCGCCGCGGCCGGGACCCGCCGCGGCAATGGGCGGAAGCCGCACAAAAAGTCAACCAGAGGGGTTGTCATTGCTATGATCGCCCTGCTTTGTGTGATGGGTATTCTGTTCGTCCTCGGCGGCGTATACGTCGCCGTGATGGTAAACCGCATCAATTTCGAGGGCGAAGTTTCCCAGAACTATGTGGATTCCATCGTGCCGGACGATATTGATCCGAACGCGAGCTTTGACGAATCCGATGTAATCAGCGACTATACCTTTATCGACGACGGCGCCACGGAGGTGGCGCAGATTCCCGTGCGCGAGAACACCAAGCATGTGAAAAATTATCTGCTGATCGGGGTGGACGGCCGCGGCGCCGGTGATTACAGCGCCCGTTCGGACACGGCGATCTTGCTGACCATCAATACCGAGAAAAAAACCATTAAGCTGACTTCCCTGATGCGGGATATCATGGTGACCATTCCCGGCCGGGATAAAAACGGGGACGGGAAGGACGACTACGGAAAGTTTAACTGGGCGTATGCTTTCGGCGGGTTCGACCTGATGTCCAAAACCATTGAACAGAATTTCCGTCTGAAGATCGACAAATACATCGCCGTCAATTTCTCCGCCTTTGAAAAGGCGGTGGACGCGCTGGGCGGCGTGGATATGGCCCTGACCGATGCGGAGCTTAACGAGGTTACCCGCCTGGCGGGACGGCCTTCATCGACTTCGACGGCGGGCACCTATCATCTGGACGGCCCGCAGGCCCTGAACTATTCCCGTATCCGGAAGCTGGACAGCGATTTCGGCCGCAACGACCGCCAGCGGAAGATGATTAAGGCCATGTTTGCCCGGGCCAAGGCCATGAACATAGGCCAGCTGAACACCCTGCTGACCAACGTGCTGCCGGAATGCCAGACCAATATGAGCGCCAATGAGCTGACCGGCTTTGTTGTGAATTCCGTGACGTATTTTTCCTATGAGATGCAGGATACCTATTATCTGCCGCAGGCCAATACCTACACCTCGAAGATTGATCCGAGCATCGGCTGGGTGATGCTGTTTAAAGAACCCGCCAAAGCGATTACCGATCTGCATAAGTTTATATACAGTCTGGAATAAAAAGGCGCTGAAAAGTCCCGAACACGAAAGCGTCCTCCGCTGCTCCGCCCGGCCGGCGGCCGCGGAGGGCGCTTTTTCATCCGGAAACGCGGTCAGAGAGGATCGGGACAGAGCCGTTTTTTCTGTTGTGGGCGCCAAAGCCGATTTATTTTCTAAAAAATTCGCTCTTCGCCAACTTTTTCGTTTTTTCGCGCATCTTTAGTATAAAGGGGTTTCGTCCTATGGTCGACAGACCGTACAATTGCATTCGGCCGGCCGAAACCGACGCGGAGCGGACCGCCGATATCGACAGATGGGTGATCCGCGTTGCTCAGGGGGACCGCGCTGCGCTGGAACGGCTGTACCGCGCCATGCGGAGCACGGTTTACAGCGTATCCCTCGCCATTCTGAAAAACCGGGAGGCGGCGGAGGATGTGACTCAGGAAACCTTTTTAAAGGTATGGCAGTCCGCCGGCCGGCATCGGCCGGAGGCCGACGCACGGGCATGGATTCTGACGATTGCGCGGAACCTGGCGTATGCGCAGTTCCGCGCAAAGGAAACGGCCGGTTTAACGGACGAGCTCTTCGAGGGCCCGGCCGACGATCCGGCCGGGCAGGTGCTTGACCGGCTGCTTCTTCGGCAGCTTTTTACGGCGCTGGATGCGGAGGAACGGCAGATCGTCATGTTGTACGCGGTCGGCGGATACCGGCACAAGGAAATTGCGGCGCTTCTCGGAAGGCCCTGCGCCACCGTCCGGTGGAAATTTCGCCGGGCGCTCGGAAAGCTGGCCGCCGCCTTCCCCGCAGAGGAAACGGAGGCGACGCGATGAAGGGGAAAACGGATAAACAAGGGGAAAGAAAAGGCGGGAAAACCGTCTCTGCGGAACGGCGGGAGGAAATACTCCGCCGTATCCGTTCGGTAATGACGGAAGAAACGCCCGACCTGTGGGAGAAAATCGACCGACGGCTGGGGCCCCGGGACGAGGCGGCAAAAAAAGTATCCGGAAGACGGCGGTTCCCGGCGGCCCGTATCGCCGCGGCCGCCGCCTGTCTGCTGCTCTGCGTATCGGCTGCGGCGGGAGGCGTTTTGGTCTGGAACCATTTTGAAAACGGACTGTCGGCCGCCGGTTCCCGGGAAAGCGACGTATCGTCCGCCGCGCCGTATCTGTTTATTGTGTATTCCCGTGCGTCGGCCAGCGGCTATGCCGGCCGGGCGGCCGCCCGGCCGGACGAGCCGATCGTCCTCCTGTCCGCGGACGGACACAATCAGCTCGGCGCGATCGGCGATGCCTGGGAAACGGAGGACGGACGGGAATATCGGCTGGATATTGATCTCCAGTTTTTCTTTATGGGGGATACAATCGAATCCGTGACCTATACTAAGGAAGCGGACGGGACGGCTCTCCTTCTTGGAAACTCTTCCTCGCTTCTCATCGATGGGACAGCGGAGAGCGGGGACGCCGCGGAGGAAAAAATCCGGATACAGGAGATGCCGGACGAAAATGTATCGTTTGATCGGCGGACGCTGACTTATACCGAGCAGGCGGAACCGTTTCTTTTTCTTCGGTTTCCGCTGGATGCCGCGCCGTATGAGGAACTGGGAACGGTGGACAAACTGTCCGCGGTATACGACGCTTTCCGCGAAGCCATTCGCCAAACCGCGCTGACCGCCGAAATCCGCTACCGGGACGGTTCCCGGGACACGGTGAGGCTGCTGCTGGGAATCGATGAAACCAATACCCATGCCGTGACCGTGACCCTGCAGGAAGACCATTAAACAATGAAAAAGCAAACGGTTGCTTTCTATTGTATTCATGTATTTAACGATTCAGCAAAGAGAAAAAGAGAGGATGAACCTTCATGCCGCAGAAACCAGACAGTCAGGCGTCCCGCCGCCGCGGGGAAAACAGGAAACGAGCCAAAGGAAAGAAAAAACGCGCCGTTATTATCACCTTGATCGCCCTTCTTTGTGTGATCGCCCTGCTGCTGATTGCCGGAGGGGTGTACCTTTCGGTTATGTTGGGCCGGATTGGTGATTTGAACGACAGTGACGTCAGTTATCTGACCTCCATTGTGCCGGAGGAGATGGACCCGGAATTCAGCGGGCCGGTGGTGGATGATCCGGTGGATATCAACGACGCGGTTGCTTCGGTAGAGGAAATCGCGATCCAGGGGAACACCAAGGTGATTACCAACATTCTGCTGGTGGGCGTGGAAACCGACGGCAACGCCCGGGAGGACATCACGAATTATGCCGGTCGCAGCGACGCCATGATTATTCTCTCCATTGATAAATACCACAAGACCATCAAGTTGGCTTCTCTTTTGCGGGATATTTATGTCGCCATCCCGGGACACGGCCACAACAAGCTGAACGCGTCGTTCGCGCTGGGTGGTTTTGATCTGCTGAGCAAAACGATCGAGCAGAATTTCCGCATCCGGATCGACCAGTTTGTCGCCGTCAATTTCAAGGCGTTTTACACGGCGATCGACGCCATGGACGGGGTGGATATCGCTCTTTCGGAGAAGGAACTGAACGAAGTTATCCGCACGGCCAATACCACGCCGACCGAAACCAGTACGGCGGGCGTTTATCATCTGGACGGCACACAGGCGCTGAATTATGCGCGTATCCGCAAATTCGGGGACGACTGGGGCCGCACCGCCCGGCAGCGCACGGTACTGCAGGCGCTGATGAAAAGGGCAAAGACCATGGATATCAGTACGCTGAATAATGTTTTGTACGAGGTGTTCCCGAATGTCAAGACCAATATGACGGACGGCGAGATGGCGGGCTATATTCTGAATTCCCCGGCCTATCTCGGTTATACGGTCAGCGAATTCCTCGTTCCCGACCGGGGAGACTGCGACGGCCCCTATATCAAGGGTGTGGGGCAGGTGCTGGCGCTGAAGGACCCGAAAGCTTCGGTGCTGGAGCTTCATCATTTTATTTACGGCTGACGCCGCCGCCCTTTCCGGAAAGGCCGCCGCAACGGTTTTCGAAGACCACTGCGGCGGCTTTTTTTATTTTTCGTTTTTTATCCGGAATTTAACAAAGCGTTGTTTGTACAGGTTTTATCCGAAGGGTATAAAACATAGACTGCCGCGCGCCGGAACGCAGGGGACGGAACCGGCCTGGCGGAAGATTCCCCCGTCTTTTTGCCAATTTAGCAGTGGACAAACCCGGCGGGAACCTGTATAATAAAAAACTGTATTATTCTGTTGCGGCCGGGAAAACATCCCCGGTTCGCGCAGACTTTCCAAAAAGATACATAAACCGTCTGCCCGGGAAGAATCCCGCGCCGCCGGACGGTTGGGAAACAAACCACAGAGAGGAAGTTTTCATTATGCATCTGTCCAAACGGATCAAACAAACGGCGTGCGCCGTGCTGTCGGCCGCGCTGCTGCTGACGGGCTGTTCCACTCCTGCGGTGGCCGCTACGGTGGACGGTAAGGAATACAGCACCGGCGTGTATCTCGCCTATCTGTACATGATGTATCAGCAGACCTTCCAGAATACGAGCCTGTATCTGTACGCCCAGTACGGCATGGATCCGTGGGAGCAAAAGCTGACTTATGGCGAAGGGGACGACGCGGAAGAGCTGTACGCCGAGGATTATATCATCCGTTTGACGAAAGATACCATCGTCCGCCAGAAGGCGCTGGAAAATAAGCTGAAGGAATATGGCCTTACGATCGACGCGGAAGAACTGGCGAACGTTGAAAAGCAGATCGCACAGATCAAAAATGACGACATTATCCAGATGGGCTTTAACCGGGACAGCTATGGGGAGATGCTGAAGGCGTATTCCCTGAATGAACGCGCCCTGTTCTACGGCTTATACGACAAGGGCGGGGAGCGCGCCATGAGCGACGAGGATATCCGCGCCTATTTCGAGAAGAACTATCTCAGCTATAAGATTATCGAAATCAGCCTGACCGATTCCTCCAGCGGCGCGGACCTCAGCGATGAGAAGATCAAGGAGGTCAAGGAGCAGTTACAGGGCTATCTGGATCTTTACAACGAAACCGGTGATTTTGACAAGGCGATTGCCAAATATACCGAAGATAAAAACGCATCCACGACCACCACCACGCCGGGAACCGGCGCCACGACCTCGGCTTCAAACGCCGGGACCACCACCGCTGCCGCGACCACCACGACGGAAGCCACCGCGTCCGCCACAACCGGCTCGGAGACCGGCGCCGCCACGACTACGACTACTTCCGCCGATTCAAAGGATGAGGACGACGAAGAGGATAAGGACCCGAATCTGAAGAATATCGACGCGAACACCTACGGCGACGAAAAATTCACCGATGCGGTCAAGTCGGTTGCGGTCGGCGAGGCGAAGATCGTGGAGTATAAAAAGAACGACACCACCAATACGGCCGCGCTGATCCTCCGGCTGGACCCGGAAGAGGTCAACAAGGATTCGGAGGACGGCGAAACCTATTTCGAGCAGAACCGCGAAAATATTATTTCCGGTGCGAAGTACGAGGAATTCGACAAGGAAATCAAGGAATATGCGGCCACGCTGGACGTCAAGTTCGATGCGGGCGTTGTTAAGAAGTGTACGCCCAGACGGATGGAAGAAGACGCGGCGAAATAATCCGGAATCGGATCGAAAAACGGTTAAAACGGCAGGCGAAACCGCCTGCCGTTTTTGTGTCGTCTGTCACGCGGAAGGCAAAAATTGACAGGCCGGTGAGAGTCGGCTATAATAATGTCTGCTGAAACAATGAAACAATGAAAAGGCGGCCGCAAAGCGGCTTTATTCCGTAAGCATTATAATAGGCAACGGGATGTAACCGGAATGCAGTGCGATGCAATATATATATATATGGACAGGCCGTATGGCCGGGAGGAGAGAATTGGGCGGATGAGGACGATATCTACCGAAAAATCGGGGCGCGTCGGTTCGGCGGGACGGAAGTCTTTGAAAGCCGCCGATCGCTTCCTTTCCCATAACGGAGTGCGGCTTCTGCTGGCTCTCGGGCTGTTTGTGGGAACCAGCATCGGCTGTCACTGGATATTTATGGCCCAATTCCGCGGCTTTTCCTCCTCGCCCATGTTTTTCGGCTGGCCGGGATATGATACCACCTCCCAGATGTTGTCGGCCAAATCGCTGCTGGAGCAGAGCCTGCTGAACGGCGATATGTTCTGGTCGTGGTCCTATGGGCTGGGCGGCGATATTTTTTCGGAATTCAGCTACTACTATTCCACTTCCCCGTTTTTCTATGTGGAATTTCTGGTAAAGGCGCTGTTTGGGGCGGCCGGAGCGGGTATTTATGTCCAGCAGCAATGGACGCTGGTTTTCAGCGTGGTCAAACAGGCCGCGGTTATGACGGTTATGTATCTCCTCTGTCGGGTTGAGAAAAAAGAGACGGCGGTCAGCATGATCGCGGGACTGGTATACGGCTGTTCACAGTGGTATCTTATGAATGCATTCACCTTTGGTTATATGACCGACGCCATGTTCTGGCTTCCGCTGGCGGCAATCGCGCTTCATTCGTTTCGGGAAAAAGGAAAATGGATGCCGCTGGTCTGGGTGGTCGCGCTGACGGCGGCGAACAGTTTCTATTTCGGATATATGAGCTGTTTGTTTTATGCGGTGTTCTTCCTGATTTTCAGCGCGGACAGGGGGATGAAGTTCCGGCAGTATCTGCTGTGTGTGCTGAAGCTGGCAGGGATCGCGGCGGCGGGGCTGCTGCTGTCCTGTGTTTGCTTTTTGCCCTCCGTTCACGCGCTGCTTTCCGCCGACCGGGTGCAGACCCTGTTTGAAAGCCGGGTTATACCCTCTCCCTCATTTTTCATTACGCTTCCGGAGCAGTTGTTTACCCGAGTAGGACAGTTTGCCTTTCCGGCAATTCTGCTGTTTGTCGTTCTGCTGCGGTTCCGTGCGTGTCCTTCCCTGTGCCGGAAAAAGACGGTGCTCGCCCTGTTCTGGCTGGCGGCGTGGACGGTACCGATGGTTTCCAGCATCATGAACGGCTTTTCCTATGCCAGCGACCGCTGGCTGTACATCGTCATTTTTGCGGTGGCCTATGCCGTCCCCGATTGGCTGGAAGCGATACAGGTGCAAAAGCCGGTGAGCCTGAAAGCGCTGTTTATCGGCTGTTCAGCCATCATCGTGTTTTACTATACTCGTATTGTCCGCGGGCTGAATATCCATGAACTGAATGACCGCCGGGTGATGATCCTGTCGGTGGCGATGCTGGTGCTGGTATATGTAATACAGGTACGGCCGGTGCGGATACCGCCGCTGCCCCGCATGGCGATACGGCGGTGCGGAAAGGCGGCTCTGATCGGTTGTATGGCGCTTTGCTATGTATTGACTTCGATTACCGCGTATAGAAATCTGGGCCATTGCGGCATCTTTCCCTTGGACGACGAAAAAAAGCAGTCGTATCTGGTGGGGGATGAGACACAGCGCACGATAAACGCGGAGCTGGTTCCATCCTCCGAAGAATTCTATCGTGTAGACGACGCGAGCATTTACCAAACTCAGGAACGATATGAGAACCGGTCATGTCTCCACCGGAACTATTCAATCAGCGCTTACAACAGCATGATTAACCGGGAGCTGCATCAGTGGATCAAGAGAACCTACGACGTGGCATCACTGTTTGACAGCCCCAGCTATTACCGCGGGTTCGGTCATCGGCTTTTTCTCGAAAACGCGTGGGGCGTGGAATACAAAATCAACGGTGAGACACTGCCCTACGGGTACGAATACGAAACGCTGGAAAGCGGAAATACCGTCATGCACAACACGCTCGGCGTGGGACTTGATCTGTGGTATGATACGGTTTTGACGCAGGAGGTGTTTGACAGGCTGGACTATGCCGAACGGGATACCGCCCTCCTCCAGACTGCGGTCATCGGGGACGGGGCGGCCGGATCGTATCCGTCCGCGCAGCTGGACGATACGACGGCCTATTATCCGCTGGATCTATCGGAAGGAACCTTTTCCAATTGCCGTCTGGAGGACGGCAAACTGATTGCCGGCGACGATGCGGTTCTGCATCTTCCGCTGCCGGAGATTTCCGGGCCGGGGGAATTCCTGCTGACTTTTCGTATTCGCGAGCAGGGGGATTCGCGGTATACCATAAGCGTGGACGGGAATCAGGTTATCCGGTTCGAGTCAGAATATAAGTGGGGTTTTGAAACGGAAGAGTTCTCCCATGTCGTCCCGGGAGACGCGGAAAATATCGAGATGAGCCTGACCAAGGGAACCTATGTTATTGAGGATATGCGCCTTGCGTTCAATTCCTATGACAGGCTGGAATCCTGGACGCAGGACCGTAACCGGTACAATCTCGAAAACCGGACGGTTTCGGGCAGCCGTGTGGAGGGGACGCTGCGCAATGAAACCGCCGGGATTCTTACGTTGAGTATGCCATACAACGAGGGCTGGTCCTGTACCGTGGATGGGAAATCCACGCCGCTGATCCGGGTGAACGGGGTTTTTACCGGAATCGAGCTGGAGCCGGGGGAGCATGTGATTAAGCTGCATTTTACACCGCCCTATCTGGTGATGGGCGCCTGCGTTTCCGGCGCCGTTCTTCTGGCAATGCTGCTGATCGCCGTGTGCCCGCCGGCGGTTCGGCGGCTGCGTCGGCGGGGCGGCAAGGGAAAATCAATCGGCGGCGCCCCGGCTCCGCTGCCGGAAGAGAAAATCGTGGATCAGCCATAAAAGGGATAAGTCAAGCGCCGCGGAACCGGTTCGGTTCCGCGGCGCTTTTGATGAGGAAAACGGCAAGCCGGTTTATTCCACCGTAACGCTTTTTGCCAGATTACGGGGTTTATCGATGTCGCAGCCCCGCGCCAGCGCGATGTAATACCCAAGCAGCTGCATGGGAACCACCTCCAGCGACGGCATCAGCAGGTCGTTGGTTTTGGGAATATAGATCACATGGTCGGCCTCGGGAAGCACGCTGCGGTTGTCGTCGGTGGTGACCATCAGCACTTCCGCTCCGCGGGCTTTGACCTCCTTGATATTGGACATGGTTTTTTCGATCAGCTTGTCGCAGCAGGCGAGGGCCACTACGAAGGTGCCCTCCTCAATCAGGGAAATGGTGCCGTGCTTCAGCTCTCCGGCGGCGTAGGCTTCCGAATGGATATAGCTGATCTCCTTGAGCTTGAGGGAGGCTTCCAGCGCGACGGCGTAGTCGAGGTTTCGCCCGATGAAATAGGCGTGTTCGAGATAAGCGTACCGCTGGGCGAGCTGCTTCAGTTCCCCCGACTGCCGCAGGATGCCGGCCACCATGTCCGGCAGGCGGATCAGGGCGCTGAGCAGACGGCGCTGATCCCGGTCGTCGATCCGGTTCCGCTTCCGGGCGATATAGAAGGCGATCAGGTACAGCATGGTGAGCTGGGTGGAGTACGCTTTCGTGGTCGCCACCGAAATTTCGGGGCCGGCCCAGGTATACAGCACGTCGTCGCTTTCGCCGGCGATGGTGCTGCCCACCACGTTGACGATGGAGAGCACCCGCGCGCCCCGCCGTTTCGCCTCCCGCAGGGCGGCGAGGGTGTCGGCCGTCTCGCCCGACTGGCTGACGATAATGACCAGCGATCTCTCGTCCACAATCGGATCGCGGTACCGGAATTCGGAGGCCAGATCGACTTCCACCGGAATGCGGGTGAGTTTTTCAACGACGTATTTGCCCACCACCCCGGCGTGATAGGCCGAACCGCAGGCCACAATAAAGATACGGTTGATTTTTTTGAGCTGGGCGGCGGTAAGATGAATGCCGTCCAGCACGATACCGCCGTCCCCGTCGATCCGGGGGGAGATGGTGGCGGAAAGCGCCTGCGGCTGCTCCATGATTTCCTTAATCATGAAATGGTCGTATCCGCCCTTTTCCGCGCTGGTGACATCCCATTCCACCGTTCTTTCCTTCTTTTCCACCGGATGACCGGCCTGATCGAATACCTCAGCCCGGTCCCGGGTCAGCCGGACGATCTCATGATCGGAAAGCGGAATGATCCGGCGGGTGTGGGCCAGAACGGCCGGAATGTCGGAGGCAATGAAATTTCCGGTATCCGACAGGCCGACGATCAGAGGGCTGGCGTTGCGCACGGCGATGAGTTCCTCTTCGCCGGAAGCGCTGCGGTCCGCGCAGAGCACGCCCAGGGCGTAGGAACCTTCCAGCCGGGCGATGGCGGCCCGCACCGCAGAGAGAAAATCGCCGGTATAATTCCGTTCGATCAGATGGGCGATTACCTCGGTATCGGTTTCGGAAAGAAATTCGATCCCTTCGTTCTCCAGTTCCCGCTTGAGCGCGGCGTAGTTTTCGATGATTCCGTTATGAACCACCGCAAACCGGCCGCTGGCGCTCCGATGGGGATGCGAGTTTTCATCGCTGGGTTTCCCATGGGTCGCCCAGCGGGTATGGCCGATGCCGACCGTTGCGTCAAGTCCCTTCCCCCCGTCGATCATACTGCTCAGCACGCTCAGCCGGCCTTTTGCCTTATGGATGGCGATCTGCCCATCCTGCACCAGAGCGATGCCGGCCGAATCGTACCCGCGATACTCCAGCTTGGCCAACCCTTCCAGCAGCAGCGGAGCGGCCGGCTTGCAGCCGATGAATCCCACAATTCCACACATAGTTGTCTGCTCCTTTCGCATCCGGATTCTTACGGACGGCAGGGCCGCTCCCACAAGCGGCGGCCGTTTTTCAATGAATAGTAAATCCGGAAAAACCGGATTCATTATAGCGCAGCCGGGACGAACAATCAAGGGAAAAATCGTCCAAAAGGTAAAAAAACTTGTCCAAAAATACAAAACGCTAAAACGGACGGCGGCCGTCCATTCCGTCAATCAGCCGGTTCGGCTGCCGCGGAGAAACGGCGGCGGGGTGGCGTTCGGTGCATCAAACGCGGAAAAAACGGCCATACTAGGAGATATATTACGAAGAAAACGGAAAGAATTTCTTTGGGAAGGGGGCGAAGCGTATGCGACCGGCGCAGCGGGCCAGACAAGGGCTGAAAGGACGGTGGCTGACGGCCGTCGCTGTGCAGTGTACCCGTCTGGGCGCCGGACTGCTGGTTCTGCTGGCGGAACTGTTCGCCCTTCGGCTGTTGGATCTGGGAACCGACCGGGCGGTGGACGCCTCGGCGCTCTGGCAGGGCGGCTGGCTGTACGGCGTGGTTCTGCTTGGAACGCTGCTGCTGGACTGGCTGCTGGTTTCCCCGCTTTTGGCGGGACAGGCGGTCTTTTACCGCCGGACAGCGGAAGCGGCGAGGGATACGGAACCGGACGGAGAACACCGCAGGGGGCGGGCGGACGATCCGGCGGGCCTGCGGGAAAACGGGCCCGTAGAACCGTCCTATACGATATTGTTCACTTTTTTCCGGCGGGGATACGTCCGGGCACTGCGCTGGAGGCTGGGGCTGTTTCTCCGTCGATTGGGGTGGGGGGCCCTCTGTTATGCCCCGGCGGCCCTGATTGCCGGGTACGCCGAGCTGGTACGCCGGGGCGGCGCGCATACGCCGCTGGCGGATATGACGATGCTGCTCTGTACCGTGTTCGGGCTGGCGGCTCTGGCCGGGGGCTTTGTCGTTCTGGAAATGCTGATGCTGCGGTATCTGCCCGCCCGGTATCTGCTGGATGACCCGGAGGAGAAACGCCCCTTCCGCCATGCCCGCCATATCATGCGGGGACGGCTGGGAGAGACGATCTGGCTGTATCTGGGGTTTGCCGGCTGGCTGGTCGGCTGCGTGCTGATTCTTCCCTATTTTTACGCGGCGCCGCTGTTTGAAACCACCCGTGCGCTGGCCGTACGGAAATTCCGCCGGAAGGAAGCGCCGGAAACGGAAGCGGATGGAACGGCAAAGCCGGAAAAAGCCAAGCGCCGCCGGAAGAAAACAGTCCGGCGGCGGGAAAAGATGAAAAACGCCCGCTCAACGGGCGACGCGATTCCGGTCAGGCGGACGGGAGGATAGCCATTGCCCGGGTGAATGCGGCCACATTTTTCCGCACGTCAAAAAAGGGGAGCGGACTGTCCGCGCGGCCCGCGCTTTTCGGCGGGGACGCGGGGATACCGGTACGCCTCTTTTGCCGGAGCCGGCGGCTTTGTCCGCCAAGGCCGGTTGGGTTTATCATAACCGTTTTTCCCTTTGCGTATATTGTAAGGGATGGACGGGGCCTGAAGAGGGGAAATATCAACCGCTGGTTAATATTTCCCCGGAGACAAAAACAAAAATCCCGTCCTTATCCGCCGAAGTATCGGCAGTTAAAGACGGGATTACGTTTACCCAACGCAGAAAATTACAGTTTGCTCGCAATGTCCTTCGCGCAGGTAGTGCAGACGTTGCGGTCCTTATAGACCGTGATGTCGCGGACATTTCCGCAGAAGATGCAGGCGGGCTGGTATTTCTTCAGGATAATGGTGTTATCCTCCACAAAGATTTCCAGCGAATCCCCCGTTTCGAGTTCCAGCGTACGCCGAAGTTCAACCGGCAGAACAATTCTTCCCAGATCATCAATTCGACGAACAATTCCTGTGTACTTCATAAACTTCCTCCTTTTCTGTCCGCTTTATAAGGCGGGCTGTCGAAAAACCAAACTATCTACAGAAATACTACCATTTTATTACCATTCTGTCAACGCGTGGAACCAAATTTTTCAGCGAATACGGACCACTATTTTTCTGTATATATTTAGCGCGAATTCGCCTATATTGCGAATATTTGTGTGTAATTACCACTTTTGAGGAGGCACTGCCGTGCTGAACTGGCTCTGGGTAGGAATTATGCTGGCGTCGATCGCCGCGGGAGCGGCAACCGGACGGCTGGAACAGGTGACCAATGCTTTGCTGGCGGGCGGGGGAGACGCGATTAAGCTTTCCCTGACGCTGGGCGGAGCGATGTGTCTTTGGGGGGGAATGATGCGGATCGCGGAGAAGGGCGGACTGACCGATTTGCTGGCCCGAATGATGTCTCCGCTGATGCGGCTGCTGTTTCCCTCGCTGGACCCCCGCGGTCCCGCCTGCCGGGCGATGCTGATGAATATGGCCGCCAACCTTCTCGGGCTGGGAAACGCGGCGACCCCCTTGGGAATCAAAGCCATGAGCGAACTGGAAAAGGCCAGCCCCGAACCGGGAACCGCCTCCAATCACATGGTGGTGTTCGTGGTGTTGAACACGGCTTCCATCCAGCTTCTGCCTACCACGGTGGCGACTCTGCGGCTCCAGTATGGGGCGGCCGCGCCGCTGGATATCCTGCCCGCGGTGTGGCTGACCTCGTTTGCTTCCGCCGCCGTCGCCGTTACGCTGGCCAAAATTCTGG
Organism: uncultured Oscillospiraceae bacterium; assembly: GCA_905192745.1. Taxonomy (GTDB): domain Bacteria; phylum Bacillota; class Clostridia; order Oscillospirales; family Acutalibacteraceae; genus Avimonas. The sequence goes on along the minus strand of CAJJLZ010000007.1, from coordinate 7,563 downwards.
GAAGCGGAAGGGCGCTTGCCCGGCGGCCTTCCGCCCGCCGGGCGGCGGAGAGGACGCGCCGTCCGGCGATATGAGCGGAAGATCCGAAGGGTTTCCGGCCGAGGGACGCGCGCGGCGGGGAGGCGGAGATAAAAGCGGGGAAGGAAAGGGTAAAAGAGGGGAAAAGAAGGTATAAGAAAAGGGGGAGAAGACGCTGAATATGGCCAATCTGGCGGCTGTTTGGGCCGTGCCGGTATTTGTCGCGGCCGTTCTGATTGCGGGAATTATACGGAAGGTGCCGGTATTTGACGAATTCACCGCCGGGGCGGGGGAGGGACTGCGCGCCTGCGTGAAGGTGCTTCCTTCTCTGGCGGCGCTGATGACGGCGGTTTCGATGCTGCGTGCCTCCGGCGCGATGGAGCTGCTGACCGCCGCCGTTGCTCCGCTGGCGCAGCGGCTGGGGTTCCCGCCCGAGGTGATTCCTCTCGCCCTGCTCCGTCCGGTTTCGGGGAGCGGTTCTCTCGCCATGCTGGAAAATGTATACGCAACTTACGGGGCGGACGGCCTGATCGGCCGGGTGGCGAGCGTTCTTCAGTCCTCCACGGAGACCACGTTTTATACCATCGCCGTGTATTATGGCGCGGTGGGGGTGAAGCGTACCCGGCACACTCTCGCGGCCGCCGCCGGAGGGGATCTCTGCGGGATCGTTTTGTCCGCTCTCGCCGTCCGGCTTCTGCTGGGATAACACGTTGACAGGCAGGGGGACGGGTGCTAAAATGAGGGAAGTCAGCAAACGCCATCCCGGCTTTCCGGCGGTCCGGGAGCAGGAGAGCATGGCGGGGAAGAGGCGGACAATGGAGAAAACGGTTAACGATATGAAAATCGGGGAACAGGCGGTGGTGACCGGGCTGGGCTGCAGCGGGGCGCTTCGCCGCCGGATTATCGATATGGGAATTACGCCGGGCGCGGTGATTATTATGCGCAAGGCGGCGCCGATGGGCGACCCGCTGGAAATCAACGTGCGGGGCTATGAACTGAGCATCCGCCGGTCGGAGGCAAAGGAGATCACCGTCCTTTCCGAAGGCGGGAACGGCACGGCGGACGGCGCGGCGGACTCTCCGAACACGGCTCCGGGCAGCGGCGGGCGTTGGTTTGCGCGCCGCCGTCGGCAGGGCGGGGGGAGGGAACGGCCATGAGCATTACATACGCTCTTGCGGGCAACCCGAACTGCGGGAAAACCACCCTGTTTAACGAACTGACCGGTTCCAATCAATACGTCGGCAACTGGCCCGGCGTGACGGTGGAGAAAAAAGAGGGACGGCTGAAAACCCACGGGCAGGATGTCAGCGTGGTCGATCTGCCGGGTATTTATTCCCTTTCGCCGTATTCGGCGGAGGAGCTGGTTACCCGGAATTTTGTGATCGGGGAAAACCCCGATGTGATTCTGGACGTGGTGGACGCCACCAATCTGGAACGCAATCTGTATCTCACCCTGCAGCTCGCTGAACTGGGCCGCCCGCTGGTGGTGGCGCTGAATATGATGGACATGCTGAAAAGCCGCGGCGTGGAGATCGACGTGCAGATGCTGGAGCATCTGCTCGGTCTGCCGGTAGTGCCGGTCGCGGCCAGCCGGGGCCGGGGGATCAAGGAACTGACTGAGCGCGCCCATCACGACGGGGTGGAGCACAAGGGCGGGGAGCCCGCTCCCTTTGACGAAAAGCGGCTGGCGCAGCGGATCGACGAACGGTATGGGGACAACCCCTATATCCGGCACCAACTGCACGACCGGCGGGAACACCATCCGCAGGAGTACCGCTCTACCTATATGATCGACGAGATCTACGCGCCGGCGGTGATGGAGGCGATTCTCCGTATTGAGGATATCATCGAGCCGAAATGTCTGAAAAAGGGACTGGCCCTGCGTTGGTCGGCGGTGAAGATCATTGACGACGACGCCCCCACCATTGAGTCTATGGAGCTGACCGACGGCGAGGCCCATCTGATCGACGAAATCATCCGTTCGCTGGAGGAAAAATACGGCGAGCGGGATATGATTATCGCCGACCAGAAATACAAGTTCATCTGCCGGGTCTGCGCCCGGTGCGTGACCCGGCTGAAGGAACCGGGAGAACTGACGGTTTCCGACCGGATCGATCGGATCGCCACCCATCGGATTTTTGCCCTGCCCCTTTTTATCGGGATAATGGCGCTGGTGTTTTTCATCACCTTCGGGCCGCTCGGCACCTGGATGACCAACGGGCTGGACAATCTGATTACCAACGCCTTCACGCCTTGGGCGCAGGGCTTGCTGGAAAATGCGGGCGCGTCCCCCTGGGCGGTGAGTCTGGTGTGCGACGGGGTGATTGCGGGCGTGGGGTCGATCGTATCCTTCTTTCCGCAGATCCTGCTGTTGTTTCTTTTCCTCTCGGTGCTGGAGGACAGTGGTTACATGGCCCGGGCCGCTTTCATTATGGATAAGCTGCTGCACAAAACCGGACTGTCCGGGCGCTCCTTTGTGCCGATGCTGATGGGCTTCGGTTGCTCGGTGCCCGGCGTGATGGCGGCTCGGACGCTGGAAAACGAGCGGGACCGCCGGATGACCATCATGCTCACTCCGTTTATGTCCTGCAGTGCGAAAATGCCGGTGTACGCCCTGTTTATCGCCGCCTTTTTCCCGAATCACCGGGGACTGGTGGTCTGCGGTATTTATCTCACCGGCGTAGTGGTCGCCATCTTGGTGGCGATGGTCCTGCGAAAGACCGTCCTCAAGGGCGGACACGCCCCCTTTGTCATGGAGCTGCCTCCGTACCGTCTGCCCACCCTGAAAACCCTGTGGATGCATATGTATGAGCGGGTGAAGGATTTCGCCGTGCGGGCAGGTACCATCCTGCTGGCCGCTTCCATCGTAATCTGGTTCCTGCGCTCTTTCGATTTCCGGCTGAACATGCTGGCACCGGAACAGAGCGGGCAGAGCATTCTCGCCTCCATCGGCCGGACGATCGCGCCGGTTTTTGCTCCGCTGGGGTTTGGCTTCTGGCAGGCGTCGGTGGCGCTGGTATCCGGCTTTGTCGCCAAAGAGGCGGTGGTCGGCACCCTGAATATCCTGTATAACCCGGCGACCGACGCGGCGATGAACGCGACTCTCCAGAGTGTATTCACCCCGGTGTCGGCGCTCTCCTTTCTGGTGTTCGTGCTGCTGTATATGCCCTGTGTGGCCGCCTTCTCCGCCATCCGGCGGGAGATGAACTCCACCAAATGGGCGGTCGGCACCGTCGCCATGCAGACCGGGGTAGCCTGGGCGGCTTCCCTGCTGGTGTATCAGTTCGGTACGCTGGCGGTCAATCTGATCGGGCTGTTTTTCTGAATTCGTTTTATAAAAGACAGGCGGCGTTTCTCCCCCGGCAGGAAGAAACGCCGCCTGCTTTTTGTATGCCGGGTATGCTTCCGCGAGGCCGGAAGCATACCCGGCGGATTTCTGCATATAATTAGGAAATAAACCGGGCGCGGAAACGCGGGACCGTACGGGCGCCCTTTTGCCGGGAGGAATTGTCATGACGCTGTTGTCCTTTTCCGCCGACAGGCATGGAGAGGCCGTGCTGACCGTCTGGATCGCTGCGGGCGGCGTGCTGGTTACCGGACTGATCGGCTGTCTGGCCGGGCTGTTTACGCCGTGGATTCTTCTGCTGGCCGGGGCGGCGGGCGGCGGGACGGTTTTCGCCGCGCTCTGGTACCCGCCCCGCTACGCCGCCGCGCTGCGCGGCAGCTTTGACGGAACGGCGGTGCGGGCGGAAAAAGGGGTGTTCTGGAAGCGGGAGGTCTATATCCCCACCACCGCCCTGCGCACGGTGGAAACCGGGGCCACTCCGCTTCAGCGGCGGCTGCACAGCCGCACCGTGGTGCTTCGTTTTGCGGGCGGCGCGGTCCTTCTTTCCCTTCTGCCGGAGGAAGAAGCCGAACGGCTTTCCCGGGCGTTGGAAATCGCCTCCGCCGGCGGGGCAAAAAACGGGGAATCCGTGCCGGAAACCCTCCCGGCGGAGGAAAGCTGACATCGCCGCCCCCCTGATCCCCCTCTGTCAGGGGCACGCATTCAAAGGAGCTATTCGTCATGTTCCGCCCCCATCCTCTTTATTGCTTCTATGATTCGAAAAAATGGATTTTGCTGTTGCTGCTGCCCGTTTTGCGGGTGGTTTTTTCCCCGCGGGACGCAGCCTCGGTGCTGATGGCTTCTCTGCGGGATGTACTGCTGGCTTTCCTGCTGATCGGTTATTCTGTCGCCAAATGGCGGCGGGCGCGGTATTCCCTCCATGACGGACTGACTCTGCGTCAGGGGCTGCTGTACCGCCGGACGCTGCGGATTTCGGCGGACGACGCGGCCTCGGTGGAGGTGGAGAGAACCCCGCTGATGTGGATCACCGGTGGGCGGCGGGTACGGGTAAATACCGCCGGTCTCCGGCGGCGGGCGGACGCGACCCTGTATCTGCCGGCGGCCGCGGCCCGGCAGTGCGTCCTGAACGGAAGCGGGCGGCAGCGCCGCCGCTATACCGCCCGGGTACTTCCGGTTGCGGTGATGGCGGCGTCCAGCTCCAACGCGGCGCTGGGTCTGCTCACACTCGCCCCGGCGGTGCGGCAGGCCGGGCAGATTCTCGGCCGGGAGATGACCGGCGAGTTTTACAACCTGATGGACCGCCTGCTTTCCCTCGGGCTTCCGCCCCTTTTCAACGCCCTGACCAATATTCTGGTGCTCGGCTGGGGCTTTGCCTTTATCCGCATTTTCGCACGCACCGCCGGCTTCTATGCCGGGCGGGATGGGGAGCGGCTCCATGTCACCGCCGGTCTGCTGACCCGGCGGGACGTCTATATCGACTGTGGCCGCATCACGGCGCTGGAGCTTCGCCAGACGCTGTTTATGCGGCTTTTCGGTTTGCATACCGTCACCATTACCGCCGCGGGATACGGCAGGGAAAAGGGGGCGCGGCCTCTGATTATCCCGGCCGCCCGGCCCCGGGAGCTTTGCGCCGCGCTGGATACCCTGCTGCCGGAATATCCGACCTGCGCCGGCGCCGTCCGCCCGGCGCGCGCCGCTCTGTGGCGGTATGTATGGCCCCCGCTTCTGTTTACCGCCGGCTGCTTTTTTCCTCTCGCCCTCGGCGGCGTATGGACCATGCTGGCCGCCGTCTGGTTTTTTGCCGGCGGCTGGTGGCTCTCCATCCGGTTGGCAGGCTATTTCCGCGCCGGCTTCGGGGTGGGACGGGGCGCGGTGACCATGCGGTATTCCCGGGGGCTGGCCTTATACGAGGTGCATGTTCCCTGCGAGGTGGCGGACTGCCTTGTAATCACCCGCAATCCCTGGGAACGGCGGAACGGAACCTGCACGGTGGAGCTTCGCTGTTTCGGGGAGAAGCGCCGCCGGCACCGGGTCCGCGCCCTTCCCTATGAACCGGCCGCCATGCTTGCCCGGCGGCTGCTGGAGGCCGACGCGGAGAAACGGGCATAACGCAGACGGCGGATAGTTCCGCCCCGAAAAACCGTGGGTCCTTCTGTACGCCGAGGGGGAACAAGAAATAAGAAACAAGAAATAAAGTCGGGAAAATCCATTGAATCCTCCCCGCAGACATGCTATCCTAAAAGACACGGGAAACCGCCCGGCCGCCGGTGTGGGACGGACCGGGACGGTTCCGGAAATCCCCAAAGGGCCGGGAGAGCCAATAGCGGAAAGATGGAGGATGCGTGATGCAATATCGGAAATTCGGAAAAACCGGCGAAACGGTGTCGGTGCTTGGCTTTGGGGCCATGCGGTTCCCCTGTAAGGACGGTAAAGTGGACGCAGACGAAGCGGTTGCCATGCTCCGCCGGTCGATCGACGCCGGGCTGACCTATATCGACACCGCCTATTTCTATCACGACGGCGAAAGCGAAAGCATCGTCGGCCGGGCGCTGAAGGACGGCTATCGCGAAAAAGTCCATGTCGCGACCAAGATGCCGCTCTGTCTGGTGGAGAAGCCGGAGGATTTCGAGCGGTTCCTGACCACTCAGCTGGAACGGCTGGAGATCGGCGCGATCGATTTTTATCTTTTCCACGCTCTGGACCGGAAGGAATGGGACAAGGTGAAGCGTTTCGGTCTGCTGGAAAAGATGGAGCGGGCCAAACAAGAAGGAAAAATCCGGCACATCGGATTTTCCTTCCATGACGATTACGAGATTTTTCAGCAGATTCTGGACGAATACGACGGCTGGGAATTCTGCCAGATCCAGCTCAACTATGTCGGCGTGGATTATCAGGCGGGCATTCGGGGGCTGGAATACGCCGCATCCAAAGGGCTGGGCGTCGTCATTATGGAGCCGCTGCTGGGCGGCAAGCTCGCCGCTCCGCCCCGCGGGGTGCAGGCGGCGCTGGACGATGAAAAAACGCCGGTGGAGTGGGCGCTGGACTTTCTGTGGAACCGCCCGGAGGTTACTCTCCTGCTCAGCGGAATGAGCACCATGCAGCAGGCGGAGGATAATCTGCTTTACGCCGACCGCGCGCGGGTCGGGATGCTGAACGACGGCCAGCTTGCCATGCTGGCGCGGGCAAAGACCGCCTACGATACCATCGCGCTTGTCCCCTGTACGAAATGCCGGTATTGCATGCCCTGTCCCTTCGGGGTGGAAATTCCGCGGGTGTTCGAGGGATATAATATGACCGTTTCTCAGGGAATGGACGCCGCCGCGGCGTTCTATGCGGAAATTGAAGGGAAGGCGGACCAATGCCGCGCCTGCCGAAAATGTGAAAAGGTGTGTCCGCAGCATATTGAAATCAGCGCCGTACTCGCGGAAGCCTGCGCGGCCTTCGCCGGGAATTCGTGATTCTCTGTATATTGAGAAAGGAACCGTTTGCCATGTCGAATCAAAAAACCGCCGTCTGCCGTCCTTATCCGGTGAATCTGCGCCGGATGGTCTGCGCCGGACTGCTGCTGGCTGTCGGCGTGATTCTGCCGAATATTTTCCATGCTGTCGGCGGCCCGGCGGCGGGAAAAGTTTTTCTCCCGCTGCATATCGCAGTGCTGATGGGCGGCCTTCTGCTCGGCCCGGTGTTCGGGGCGTCGATCGGCCTGCTTCTGCCGCTGATGAGTTTTCTGGTCAGCGGAATGCCCGCGCCTCCCATCCTCTTTTTCATGCTGTTCGAGCTGACCGCCTACGGCTTTTTTACCGGCCTGTGTTATCGGAAGCTGCCCCTTTATCCCAGCCTGATCCTTGGAATGCTCGCGGGACGGCTGGTCAACGCCTTCGCTCTGTTGGCCGGAATCGGTCTGTTCGGCGTCCATTACCCCGGCGCGGCCGGGCCGCTGCTCCCCGCAGTGGCGGGGACGGTCGCGGGCGCGGCGGCTGCCGGACTGCCTGGCATTGTTCTGCAGCTGACCGTTATCCCCCTGCTGGTGGTAACGCTGAATAAAAGCGGGGTTCTGGACGGACGGACTTGACGCGCCGCCGGAAAAAACGCGCGGGTTTTATCGGCCCGGCGCCTTTCCCCTGCCGCGTCCGTTTTTTCCGTAATTGTAGGATTGTCAAAGATATTGGACAATGAACTCGGCAGGAGAAAGCCAGTAA
>CAJJLZ010000006.1 GCA_905192745.1 uncultured Oscillospiraceae bacterium | reverse complement strand
TCGTCCGCCCTCATTCCGCTTTGAACAACCTTACCCCAGCTCAGTGCGCCGGCCTCAAACTGTCCAAAAAGCGCAAACGCGAGCTTCTGCTCGTTGCGTAGCAATATTCGCTGATTTCGGGTCCTATTTTTTCATTTTTAATTTACAGTGCCGAAATTACAAGGGAAATCCGTATCCGTCTCCCTGATTCATCGGGAGTGATTTCAGTATAGAAAATCCGCCGTACCGTGTCAATACAACAAGGCGATGGATTCCCTTAGCGGTTGATTAATATATTATTAACCCCGGTGCTTAACGCCTCATCGGGGAAAAAGATAAGGGCGCCCTCCTTTACAGGGAGGACGCCCGGGTTCTCATCGATATTGGTCGGTAAGTCCGCTTATTTCATCATGCTGGCGACTTCGTCCGCAAAATTGTCCTCCCGCTTCTGAAGGCCTTCGCCCTTTTCAAAGCGGACATATTCGACAACCTTCATCGTACCGCCGGCCTTTTTCGCCATATCGGCAACATACTGCTCAACCGTGACGTCGCCGTTCTTGACAAACGCCTGCTGCATCAGGCAGTTGTTCTCGTAGAACTTGCCGATCCGGCCATCCACCATCTTGTGGATAATCTGCTCCGGCTTGCTGGCGTTCTTCGGATCGTTCTTGATCTGGGCGATCAGGATTTCCTTTTCCTTTTCAATCGCGTCGGCCGGAACGGTCTCCTTGCTCAGATAAGCGGCATTCAACGCGGCGATCTGCATCGCCACATCCTTGCCGCACTCCTGCAGTTCCGCAGAAGCGGCGCAGGCGGCGTCCGCGTCGAAACGGACCAGCACGCCGATCCGACCGCCGCCGTGGACATACGCCACCACGTCGCCCTCATACCGGAGGAAGCGGCGGATGCTAAGGTTTTCGCCGATGACCAGAATCTTGTCCCGCAGCGCGTCGGCGACCGTCTGGCCGCCTTCAAACGGGCATTCCATCAGGGCGGCGATGTCGGCCGGATTCTTATCCGCCACGATCTCGGCCACCGTTTTCACGAACGCCTGAAAATCAGCGTTCTTCGCCACGAAGTCGGTTTCGGCGTTGACTTCCACCACAACGCCGACCTTCTTCGCGTTATCAACATACGCATAAACCATACCCTCGGCGGCGATGCGGCCGGACTTCTTCGCGGCGGCGGCAAGGCCCTTCTCACGCAGAATATCGATCGCCTTTTCCATATCGCCGTCGGTCTGGGTCAGCGCCTTTTTGCAGTCCATCATGCCCACGCCGGTTCTTTCACGCAGCAACTGTACGTCTTTCGCAGTAAATGCCATGTTCTTTTCCTCCTGCAATTTATTTTTAAAACTTTAAAGCTTTCTCGATTCTTCCGGGAAATTCCGGTAATCCCTGATTCAAAAAAACTGCGCATCGGACGATAGGCCCGGTGCGCAGTTCCGCTATCGACCGGATGAAATAGGATGACAGGGTTCAATCCGTCGGAAGGAGCGCGCTTTCAGCGCCGCCTCTTATTCCTTGTTCTCCGCCGTCTCTTCCCCCGCGGCCGCTTCTTCTTCCGCCGCGTTTTCCTCACCCTGACGGCCTTCGATAATCGCGTTCGCCATGGTGGAGGCAATCAGCTTCACGGCGCGGATCGCGTCGTCGTTGCCGGGAATGACATAATCGACCTCGTCCGGGTCGCAGTTGGTGTCCACGATCGCCACGATCGGGATCCCGAGCTTGTGGGCCTCGGCCACCGCGATCTTTTCCTTGCGGGGATCGACGATGAACAGAGCGCCGGGGAGCTTCTTCATTTCCTTGATGCCGCCGAGGAATTTCTCAAGCTTCTCAATCTCATGATTCAGCTTAATAACTTCCTTCTTGGGCAGAAGATCAAAGGTGCCGTCGGATTCCATCGTCTTAAGCTGGTTCAGCCGGGCGATCCGGCCGCGGATGGTGCGGAAGTTAGTGAGCATACCGCCGAGCCACCGGGCGTTAACGAAGTGCGCGCCGGCGCGCTCCGCTTCCTCGCGGATGGAATCCTGCGCCTGCTTCTTGGTGCCGACAAACAGGACGGTTTCGCCGTTCGCCGCCAGATCGCGGACGAACATGTAGGCTTCCTCCAGCTTGCGGACGGTCTTCTGCAGATCGATGATGTAGATACCGTTGCGCTCCGTGAAGATGTAGGGAGCCATTTTGGGGTTCCAGCGGCGGGTCTGGTGTCCGAAATGGACGCCGGCTTCCAGCAGCTGTTTCATGGATACGACTGCCATGGTTCTTTTCCTCCTTGGTTTTTCCTCCGCAGGACCACACCCGCGGCCACCGTAGAGCGGCACCGGCTGCGGAAAATCCTGCGTGTGTTTTTGTAACCGTGATATTATAGCACGGTTTCTGTGAATTGACAAGTCCGGCGGAATAAAAATCGGATTTTTTTCAGGTTGTCGGAAATTCCATCCCCTTCCTGCCCGCACTTTGGATTTATTTACGCAAAATTCATAGATTCTGACCGCCTATCCGTTGCCTTTTCCTTCCGAGCTATGCTATAATACCATCTAAAAGAAGCTCTGGCCGATAAGTCTGGTGCAGCTTGCGGCCGAACGACGCGGGATATCCCGGTTGTCGTGTTGTCCGAAAATTAAAGGAGTGTTTGGTTTGGATACGTTTGTGGAACAGATCGTGGCGAAACGGAAAGGCGCGAAGGAATGGGCCATTATCATCGGCTCTCTTGTCCTCTGCGTTCTGCTTGTGCTTTTTGCTTTCCCTTTTCTTTTCGCTTTTCTCAGCATTCTGGCTGCGGCGCTGGTGGTGGCGCTCGGTTACGGCGAATGGTGGCTTATCACCAGCCAGAATGTGGAATTTGAGTACAGCGTCACCAACGGCGATATCGACATCGACCAGATTATCGCCCGCCGGAAACGCAAGCGGATCGTTTCGGTCGTTGGAAACAAGCTGGAGGTGCTCGAGCCGTACAACGCGGCGGCCTATGCTTCCCGCCCCTTTGATCGGAAGGTGATGGCTGCTCCGTCCGAACAGGACGAGGGACTGTGGTGCTTCACCTATCGCAGCAAGAAAAGCGGGCATACGCTGGTCGTCTTTCAGCCGGAACGGCGGGTGCTGGACGCGCTGATTGTCGGACTGCCCGCGTATGTGCAGCGCGAAACCAATAAAAAGCTGGCGGATATTCCGGCGGAACCGGCGGAAGAGCCGTCGGAAGAAATCTGAATCCAAAGGGAAGGCGGCCGCCTTCCCTTTTTTGCCGATTATAAGGAGGGCAACAGCGCGATGAACACGATGGAAAAAGTCCTCACCTGCGCCCAGATGCGCGAGGTGGAAAAAGCGGCGGCAGACAGCGGACTGGATTACCAGCGGCTGATGGAAAACGCGGGAAGCGCGGCGGCCAAGACGATCCGTCAGCGGTATCCGGTGGCCGGCCGGCCGGTCGCCATCCTGTGCGGAAAGGGCAACAACGGCGGAGACGGCTTTGTGATCGCCCGGAAACTGCTGAACGAAGGCGCTTCCGTCACGGTGGTGCTGACCTGCGGCCAGCCGCAGACCGCGGACGCCCGGGAAATGTTCTCCCGACTGCGTACGCTGGATATCGGGGTGGTCAGTCTGGAGACGGAGCCGTATATTGCCGCCAGCAGCGTACGGGAAGCGGCGCTGATTGTGGACGCGGTATACGGCATCGGTTTTCACGGCCGGCTCCCCGACTATCTTCGCAGTCTGTTCCGGGTCGCCAACGCCTCCCCTGCTCCGACCGCGGCGGTGGACGTGCCGAGCGGGCTGAACGGCGATACCGGCGAAGCGGATGAGGACACGCTGCGGGCCGACTTCACCGTTACCTTCACCGCGATGAAAGCCGGACTGGCCGAAGCGAACGCCTCCCTCTATACCGGAGAGATTCAGGTGGCCGAGATCGGCATTGATCCGGCCCTGCTCGAGCCGTACGGTCCTGACCGTACGGTGATCGACCTCGCCATGGTGCGCCCCTGTTTTCCGAGACGGGCGGAGGACTCTCATAAGGGAACGTACGGAACGCTGCTGGCCTTCTGCGGCAGTGCCGGAATGATGGGCGCGGCGCTGATGGCGGCAGAGTCCGCGCTGCGATGCGGGGTTGGACTGCTCTCTCTGGCCCTTCCCCGTTCCCTTTACCCTATTGCGGCGGCGCGGCTGTGCGAACCGGTATTTTGCCTCCTTGACGAAAACGGGGACGGCGGGCTTTCCCTCTCCAACCGGGCCGTACTGCGGGAACAGGCGGCCGGCGCTTCCGCGCTTCTGATCGGCTGCGGTCTCGGCTCCCGGACGGAAACAGAGGAACTGGTTCTCGACCTGCTCCGCACGGCGGAACGCCCCATGGTTCTGGATGCGGATGGTATAAATCTGGCCGCGCGGCATATATCTGTATTGAAAACAGTACGCGCTCCCCTGATTATCACCCCGCATCCCGGAGAGATGGCCCGGCTGACCGGTCTTTCAACCGCGGAAGTACAGGCCGACCGGGAAAACGTCGCCCGCCGCTTTGCCGGGGCGTATGGAGTGACCGTTGTGCTGAAGGGGCATCGAACGGTCGTCGCCTCGCCGGACGGTACGGTGCTGACCAATCCAAACGGAAATCCCGGGATGGCCACCGGCGGCAGCGGAGATGTTCTGGCCGGGATGATCGCCTCCTTTCTGGCACAGGGAATGCCCGCGCGGAACGCGGCGATATGCGGCGTTTATCTCCACGGCATGGCCGGAGACCGGGCGGCGGAGCGGCTTTCTCAACACGCTCTTCTTCCGCGGGACCTGATCGACGAATTGGGCGGACTGTTTTTAAATCTCGAAAAATAGGAGCTGAAGCCCATGCTTCGCCGTCTGTCCTGCCTTCTTCTGTCCGCTCTGACGCTGTTTAGCCTCTCCGCCTGTTCGTCCGGAAAAAAAGGGACGGAAGAGCCGGTGACCGCCGGTTTCGAGTGTGACATGGACGTACAATACCGGGATATGGACGTTAAAGGACATCTCACCCGCCAAACCGCCGGCACACTGCGCATGGAGGTAACGGAACCGGCCAGCCTAAACGGCCTGTCGATGGAATGGGACGGTGAAAACGTACAGTTGCGGCTTCACGGGCTTTCCTTTGACGTTGACCCCTCCGCCATCCCGCAGAGCGCGCTGGGAAAAGGAATCCTCGGCGCGTTGGATACGGCGCTCGGTCTGCACGAGGACCGGACGGTAACGGAAGAGGGGGTTGCCACCAAAGGAAGTTCGCTGGACGGGGAATTTACTTTGGTTTCTGATCCGGAAACCGGCAGCCTGCTTTCCCTGACCATTCCCTCACTGGAACTGACGGCTCAATTTTCCAACTTTACGCACTCCACGCATTCTGCTCAAAACAGCGCGGGTGTGTCTCAATAAGCATCGTTGTATTTTTTCAAGGGGTGTTGCAAAATGTCTCATTTTGCAACACCCTTCTTCTGTCTCCGGGCGGAGGGAAGGTTCCAGAATCTTTGTTGTTCGAAACCGCCTTCGCCGTTTGAAATACCCCTTGCAGTTTTATCGGATATCCGATAAAATAGGTTCGTTATGAAAAGGAGGGCTTTTCCTTGATCTGCCATACTGTCCTCGACGCCATCGGGCGAACGCCTCTTATCCGGCTGAACAGAATGACCGGGCCGGAAGATGCGGAAATTCTGGTAAAATATGAAGGGCTGAACGTCGGCGGTTCCATCAAAACCCGGACCGCCTTCAATATGATCGACCGGGCGGCCGAAAAAGGGCTGATCGGACCGGACACCATTCTGGTGGAACCCACCAGCGGCAATCAGGGTATCGGTATCGCCCTGGTCGGCGCCGTACGGGGATACCGTGTGAAAATCATCATGCCGGATTCGGTCAGCGTAGAGCGCCGCAAGCTGGTCACTCAGTACGGCGCGGAGGTCATTCTGATCCACGACGACGGCGATATCGGCGCCTGCATCGCGCAATGCATGGACACCGCTCTGCGGATGGCGGCGGAGGATCCCCGGGTCTTTATTCCCCAGCAGTTTACCAATCCCGATAATCCCGCCGTCCACCGGGAACACACCGCGGCGGAAATACTGGAACAGGCGGAAGGACCGATCCACGGCTTCTGCTCCGGTGTCGGCACCGGCGGCACCATCAGCGGCGTGGGCGAAACGCTGAAGGAACAGAACCCGGATATCGTAATCTGGGCGGTAGAGCCGGAAAACGCCGCTATCCTTTCAGGCGGCAGCATCGGCACCCACCTGCAGATGGGAATCGGCGACGGCCTGATCCCGGAAAATCTCAACACCGCGATCTATGACGATATCTGCGTAATCACCGATAACGAAGCGCTGGAGACCGCCCGTGCGCTTGCCTCGCGGGAAGGGATTCTCTGCGGAATCTCCAGCGGTTCCAACGTGGCGGCGGCAATCAAGCTGGCCCGGAAGCTGGGAAAAGGCAAGCGGGTAGTTACCATCCTTCCCGATACCGGCGAACGCTATTACAGCACGCCCCTGTTCAGCGGTTCTCTTTTTCTTTAATTAACAGCTGCCAAGCGGCGAAACGTCTTTACGGCGTTTCGCCGTTACGCGTTAATCCGCGTCTTCCCGGAAAAGTTTGAATGAATTATGAATAATCGCTCTGGCTTCTTGACCGATTCCCCGTTTTGTAGTAAACTGGGAAGAAAGAAAAATGACTATTAGTCATTTTTTGAAATTCCGTTGATCCGGTTTATTCAGACGAAAAAACTGTTCCCTCGATAATTTCCCCCGAAGAGGGAAATACTAGAGTGTTTCTGACCATATTTTCGCACCAGAATGCCGGCACGGAAAAAAAGAGCCCGAATTATTGTACAAAATTCGTCCTTTTTTCATTTGTATTTTATGCTACTATCTGTTATTATGTTGGAGTGTTCGTTGATCGGGAATATTTTTCACAATGTCCATACCGCCGGCAGACGGTATGGTGAAAGGAGCACCGGAAACGATGTCGATACTTGAAAAAATCCGCACGGCGGAGGAACAGGCGGCCGCTGTGCGGGCCAAAAACGCCGCGCAGGCGCAACGCCTGTATGAGGAGGCGGAAAAGGCCGCCCGACAGGAGGCGGAAGCGCTTCTGCAGCAAACCCGGAAGGAAAATGCCGCGCTTTTGGAGCAGGCCTCGCAGGAAGCGGAAGCGGAAAGCCGCACCATTCTTGAAAATACCGCCCGCGCAGAGGAAGAATCCCTTCGCCGTGCGAAGGAACGAATTCCGCTGGCCGTGGACAGAATTCTTCTTCAGGTCAAAGCGCCGGAATAAACCATAGTAACCGCAAACAGGGGGTGACGCCTTGATTGTACCAATGAAAAAAGCGCTGTTGGTCTGCCTGCGGGAGGATCGGGAAAAGCTGCTGATTTCCCTGCAGCGGTGCGGGGAGCTGATGCCGATCGCCGAATCCGAAGAAGAAAAAGCGGAAACCGCCTCTTCTTCTCCTCCCACTCCTTCCCCCGCCGACGCCGAAGCGCTCTTCCGGGAAACCGACGCTCTTCTCCGCCGCATCCGGCCCTACCGGAAAAAATCCGGGCTGTTCGACGGCCCGCCTACCGTGGAGTATGACGCTTTTCGGAAGGAAAATCCCGAGGCTAAAGCGCTGGCCGCCTCCATGGAGAAAGCGCTGGAAAATCTGGGAAACGCCAAAGCGAAGCTGGCCGCGCTGGAATCCGAACGGACGCAGCTTCTCCCCTGGCTCCCGCTGGAGGAGCCGGTGGAAATGCTGCGCGGCGGCCGCTATTCCGCCGTATTCACCGGCCTTCTCCCATCCGCCGCAGCCGAAGAGGCCGGAACAGCCGCCGAAGAAGCGGGAGGCGCGCTGGAACTGCTGAACAGCAGCCGGGACGGCGTGGCGGCGGTGGCCGTCTGTCCCCTGAGCAAAGAGGACGAGCTGCGTTCCCTCCTGCGGGCCTTTGATTTTTCCGAATGCCGCCCGCCGCTGGAAAGCGGCCGGCCGTCCGAGGCCTATGAAGCCCTCGGGCGGAAAGCCGCGGAGACCGAAGAAGCCATCGCCGCGCTGGAAGCGGAACTGAAAGAACTTTCCGCCCGCGCGGAAGAGCTTGAAGTGCTGAACGACCAGGCCCGCGCCGCCGGCGACCGGGAATCCGCGCCGGTGAACGAGACCGCCGAAACAGTCTATCTCCGGGGCTGGGTGCGCAGCGACCGCACCGACCGGGTGGAGGCCGCCGTGCGGCGGGTGACCGATTGCTACGCGCTCCAGTTCACCGATCCTCTGCCGGAGGAAAAGCCTCCCACCGTGGTGAAAAACAATCGCTTTGTCCGGCCGTTTGAAACCATCACCGATATGTTCTCCCGTCCCGACCCGCACGGAATCGATCCCAACCCGGTGCTCGCACCGTGGTACTGGATCATTTTCGGCCTGATGATGGGCGACGTGGGTTACGGCGTGCTGATGGCCGTCCTGCTCTTCGCGTTCAAAAAGCTGAAGAAACCGCGGGGAGACGGCGGAAAACTGGTGGACGTGATGCTGTATTCCAGCATCACTACCATTCTGGCCGGTTTCCTGTACGGCAGCTATTTCGGGGAAACCTGGCATCCCATCCTTCCCCAGCAGCAGGAACCGATCAAGGTGCTGATTTTTACCTTAGTGGTCGGGGTGCTGCATATCTTCTCCGGCATGATTCTGAAAATGGTGATGGATATCCGGCGCGGCCGGTTTTGGGACGCCATCTTCGATGAACTGAGCTGGATGGTGCTGATTACCGGTCTCGCTATGCTGTTCCTCCCCGCCCTGAAGACGGTGGGGATGGTGATGGCTGTCGTCGGCGCGGCCACCATTCTGCTGACGGCCGGTCGGTCGAGCAAAAACGTATTCGGCAAAATCGCCGGAGGGCTGACCGGACTGTACAATATTACCAGCTATCTCAGCGATATTCTCTCCTACTCACGCATCTTCGCCCTGAGTCTGGCGACCGGGGTGGTCGGGTATGTGATGAATCTGCTGGCCGGCATGGTGCGGGACGCGTTTCCCGGGGCGCTGGTCGTGATCGGCTTTCTGCTGTCGGTGGTCGTCTACATCATCGGCCATGGTTTCAACCTTGCGATGGGGCTGCTGTCCGCTTATGTGCATGACAGCCGTCTGCAGTATATTGAATTCTTCAATAAATTCTACGAAGGGGACGGCGATCCGTTCCGGCCGCTGGCCCTCTCCCCCCGCCATGTGGAACTGACCGGCGAAGCGCCGGATTCTGTAGAGCAACGGGCCGCAAACCCGAAATAAGAAAGGAATGGTCGTTATTATGTTTACTGGTATTTCGCTGGCGGTGCTCGGCGCCGCGCTGAGCGCTATCCTCGCCGGCATCGGCTCCGCCGCCGGCGTACAGACCGCCGGACGGGCGGCTGCGGGCGTCGTCTCCGAAAAGCCGGAGCTGTTCGGCAAGGTTTTTCTGCTTCAGGCACTTCCCGGAACACAGGGTATTTACGGCTTTCTGGCCGCCATTCTTCTTCTCGGCCGGGTGGGCTTGATTGGCGGCGGCGCGGCTGAACTGAGCACGGCGGCCGGCTGGCAGTTCCTGTTCGCCTCTCTCCCGATCGCTATCGTGGGCTTGATTTCGGGTATTTTCCAAGGCCGGACGGCTGCCGCCGCCATCCATATGGTCGCCCGTCAGCCTGAATCCTCTGTAAAGGGATTGACCATGACAGCGCTGGTGGAAACCTATGCCATTCTGGCGCTGCTGGTTTCCATCCTTCTTCTGTACGGCATCCAGATCTGAGTTCCGCATCCGTACCGATTGAAAGGAGGCCGGAAACCGAATGAGCACCCCAACCCAATCAAACGAAGCCCTGCTCGCCGCAATCGAGGAGAAGGCTGCGGTGGAAAACGCGGCTCTGCTCGCCGATGGGGAAAAAAAGGCCGCCGCACGCCGACAGGCTATTCTGGCGGAAGCGGAAACGCAGACCGCCGCCCTGCGGGAGCAGACGGAGAAAAAGGCGGAAGCCCTTCGGAGGAGCGCCCGCCTCACCGCCGGGCTGACTGCACGGAAAAACACGCTGGCTGAAAAACGCCGGCTGATCGATGAAGCCTATAACCAGTCGCTGGACGCACTCTGCGCGCTGGACGACGGGGAATGGAGCGCGCTCGTCTCCCGCCTGATCGTGGGAAACTGCCCGCCCGGGGAAACCGTGCTGCGGGTTCCCGCCGCCGACGCGGCCCGGTACCGCAGTGCTCCGACCGGAGGGAAAACCCTGCTGGAACAGTTGTCCGATGCTCTGACGGAAAAGCACGGCGTTCCCTGTTTCCTGCGGCTGGACAGCGCCCCCGCCTTTTTCCGGGGCGGCGTGCGTATTCTCGGCCAAAAAAGCGACGTGGACGCCTCTTTCGAGGCTCTGTTGGACGAGCTTCGTGAAACAGGCGAGCAGGAGATCGCCGCGTTCCTTTTCCGTGAAGCGGAATACGAACCGGCGGGACACTCGCTCTGACGCGGATTTTTTTGAAGGAAAGCGGAAACAAACGATATTCTACCAGAGAAAGGCGGGCTCGCGGAATGAAAACGGAATCCCCCTTCGGCGGCGTCTCTTCCCCCTATGCGGTAGGCCGCATCCGTGCGCTGGAAGGCGGCCTGCTGGACCGCGCGCGGTGGAACCGGCTGATCGAAGCCCCGGATGAACGGCAGGCAATCCGCCTGCTGAGAGAATTCGGCTACGGCGGGGGCGCGGACACGTTGGACGGCATGATTCGCCGGGAGCTGGAGGACGCACAGTCCCTGATTCGGGAAATCAGCCCCGATCCCGAACTGACCGGCCTGTTTTTACTCAGCGTGGACGCGCACAACCTGAAAGCCCTGCTGAAAGCCCGGGCTGCCGCGATGGAAGCCGGTCCCCTGCTGCTGCAGGGCGGGAAATATCCCGTAGAAATGCTGGAAGCTTGTGTAAAGGCGGATAACTTTTATGCTCTCGGCGGCGCGCTGGCAAGAGAATTGAAGGACGTGGAGACCATCCGGGAGCCCCGGCTCCTTTCCGCAGCGGTGGACCGCGCCGTCTACGCGGAAATTCTGGAGACGGTCCGCCGTCGGCACGCACCGCTGCTGCGGGAGTATTTTGAAACACAGGCTGCCTGTCTCAACCGGCTGGCGGCCCTGCGGGGAAAACGGCTGGGCTGGGACGCTAAAACGCTCGCTCCCATGCTGCTCCCCCTCCCGCCGGTGAAAGAGGACGATCCGGTCCCAGTCCTTCCGGTCGCGCTGGAGGAGGACGACTCGCCGGCGCAGGCCGAGCAGAAAATCAACCGGGCGCTGACCGCCATCCTCCGGCGGGAAAAGTACGACGCGTTCGGCGTCGCCCCCCTGATCTGGTATCTGCAGGCGAGGCGGAACGAAGCTTCCTCTCTCCGCATCCTCTTCGCCCGGAAACGGGAAGGCCGGAACCCCCCGGTGGAAGAACTGCTGTTTGAATAAGAAACGGAGGGCTTTATGGACAAAACACACGAACTGGCCGTGGTAGGCGACGCGTCCTCCATCCGGCTGTTTCACGCGCTCGGCATGCGTACCGAAGAGGCCGAAAACGCGGCCGACGCGGAAAGAGCCGTCCACCGCCTCGCGCGGGACGGCTGTTCGGTCATTTATATTACCGAACAGGCCGCGGCGCTGATCCCGGAAACGCTGAAAAAATACAAAACCCAAACCTATCCCGCGATCATCCCGATCCCCAACCGGAGCGGTTCAACCGGGATGGGGATGCGGGGAATCCGCGAAAACGTGGAAAAAGCGGTGGGCTCCGCCCTGTTCTGAACCACCGTTGATATCGCTCTGCGGCGGCTCTCTGTGAGCCGCGAATACCCCTTAGCCCGGGGCTCCCGGCGGAAAAGGCCGGGTTCTCACGGGTGCGAAAGGATGGTCATGAAGCCATGAATTTGGATGAACAAAACGTAACGCGGCAGGAAGCCACCGGCACCATTCTGAAGGTTGCGGGTCCCCTGATCGTCGCGACCGGCATGGGCGGCGTCTCCATGTACGACGTGGTGCGGGTGAGCGATAAGCGGCTGATCGGCGAAGTAATCGAGCTGCGGGGCGACCGCGCTTCGATTCAGGTCTATGAGGAAACCGCCGGTCTCGGTCCGGGCGAGCCGGTGTATTTCACCCACGAACCCCTGTCGGTGGAGCTGGCTCCCGGCCTGATTGAGGGCATCTACGACGGCATCCAGCGGCCGCTGGACGTCATTTATCGTCAGGAAGGCGATCGAATCACCCGCGGGGTGGACGTTCCCCGGCTGGACCGGGAGAAAAAATGGGGCTTCCTCCCCGCCGCTTCGGTTGGGGACCGGCTGGTCGGCGGGGACGTGCTCGGCACGGTAACGGAAACCCCCGCCGTCACCCAGAAGATCATGGTCCCGCCCGGAACGGAAGGGACGCTGGAATGGATTTACGAAGGCGAAGCCACCATCGTGGAGCCGATTGCCCGTCTGAAAAAGGACAACGGCGAGACAGTGGAACTTCCGATGCTCCAGCGCTGGCCGGTCCGCCGCCGCCGACCCTATGCGCAGAAGCTCTCTCCAAACGAACCGATGATTACCGGCCAGCGGGTTATCGACACCCTGTTCCCCATCGCCAAGGGCGGTATCGCGGCCATCCCCGGCCCCTTCGGTTCGGGAAAAACGGTGGTACAGCACCAGCTCGCCAAGTGGGCGGACGCGGACATCATCGTATATATCGGCTGCGGGGAACGCGGAAACGAAATGACCGACGTGCTCATGGAATTCCCTGAGCTGCATGATCCCCGCACCGGCCTTTCCCTGATGAAGCGGACGGTATTGATCGCCAACACCTCCGATATGCCGGTCGCGGCGCGGGAAGCGTCCATCTACACCGGCATTACCATCGCGGAATACTTCCGCGATATGGGTTACAAGGTCGCCATCATGGCCGACTCCACCTCCCGCTGGGCGGAGGCGCTCCGCGAGATGTCCGGCCGGTTGGAGGAAATGCCGGGCGAGGAAGGCTATCCCGCCTATCTTTCCTCCCGTCTGGCGGAATTCTATGAGCGGGCCGGCGTGGTAAAATGTATCGGCGGCGAAGAACGGACCGGCGCGATCAGCGCGATCGGCGCGGTCTCCCCTCCCGGCGGCGATACGTCGGAGCCGGTGTCCCAGGCCACCCTGCGGATCGTCAAGGTGTTCTGGGGGCTGAGCGCCCAGCTTGCCTATAAACGGCACTTCCCCGCCATTGACTGGCTGCGGAGCTATTCGCTGTATTCCGACCGGCTTCAGGAATACTTTGACGAACAGATCGCGGAGGGCTGGTCCGATCAGGCCGGGCAGGCGGTCGCCCTGCTTCAGCAGGAGGCTGATCTGGACGAGATCGTCCGGTTGGTCGGCGTGGACGCGCTCGGCGAACGGGACCGCCTAACGCTGGAGTGCGCCCGGATCATCCGGGAGGACTTCCTCCACCAAAACGCCTTCCACGAGGTAGACACCTTCACCTCTCCCGAAAAGCAGTTCGGGATGCTGAAGATTATCCTCACCTGGTACCACGGCGGGCAGGAAGCGTTGGAAAACGACGTGTCCTTCCGCCGGATTATGGCCATGTCCTCGCTGGAGGAAATCGGCCGGATGAAATACACCCCCGAGGACGAGTGGGCCGGGCGGTGCGCCGACATTCTTCGCCATATCGGCGAGGAATACCGCGCGCTGATTCAGGCGATGACGGAGGACTGACCCGTCCCCGCGTGACTTTTTGACGAAAGGCTTGATGGCGCAATGCGTAAGGAATACAAAACCATCCGGGAGGTCGTCGGGCCGCTGATGGTGGTTGAGGACGTGGAAGGGGTCAAATATGACGAGCTGGTGGAGATTCTCCAGAGCGACGGCAGCATACGCGTGGGCCGCGTGCTGGAGATCAACGGCGGGCGGGCGCTGGTGCAGCTTTTTGAAAGCGCGCAGGGCCTGCGGATTGCCGATGCCCGCGCCCGCTTCCTCGGCCACGGCACCCAGCTTGCGGTCAGCCCCGACATGCTAGGCCGTATTTTCGACGGAATGGGCAATCCGATCGACGGGGGCGCCCCGGTTATTCCGGAAAAGCGGCTGGACATCAACGGTTCTCCCCTCAACCCCGCGGCCAGAGATTACCCGGCCGAGTTCATTCAGACCGGTATCTCCGCCATCGACGGGCTGAACACCCTGGTGCGCGGACAGAAGCTGCCGGTTTTCTCCGGCTCCGGCCTGCCCCATGCCGAGCTGGCGGCCCAGATCGCGCGGCAGGCAAAGGTGCGCGGCAAAAACGAATCCTTCGCCGTGGTGTTCGCCGCCATCGGCATCACCTTTGAAGAGGCGGATTTCTTTATCCGTGACTTCCAGAAAACCGGCGCGATCGACCGTGCCGTGCTGTTCATGAATCTGGCGAACGATCCGGCGGTGGAACGTATCGCCACTCCCCGTATGGCGATCACCTGCGCGGAATATCTCGCCTACGAGCGGGGGATGCATGTGCTGGTCATCCTGACCGACCTGACCAACTACGCGGAGGCGCTGCGGGAGGTTTCCGCCGCCCGCAAGGAAGTGCCCGGCCGCCGGGGATATCCCGGTTATCTCTACACCGACCTCGCCTCCCTGTACGAACGGGCGGGCCGGGTCCGTGGAAAGGCCGGCTCCATCACCCAGATTCCGATCCTCACCATGCCCGAGGACGACAAGACCCACCCCATCCCTGATCTGACCGGGTATATCACCGAGGGGCAGATCATCCTGTCCCGGGAGCTGTACCTCAAGGGAGTGACCCCTCCAATCGATGTGCTCCCCTCCCTCTCCCGCTTAAAGGACAAGGGAATCGGCAAGGGCAAAACCCGGGAAGATCACGCCGACACGATGAACCAGCTTTTCTCGGCCTATGCCCGGGGGAAAGACGCAAAGGAGCTGTCGGTCATCCTTGGCGAAGCGGCGCTTTCCGATGTAGATAAGCTTTACGCGAAATTCGCCACGGAATTTGAAAAACGATACGTTTCTCAGGGCTATCAGACCGACCGCAGCATTGAGGAAACCCTCGATATCGGTTGGGAACTGCTCTCTCTCCTGCCCCGGAGCGAGCTCAAGCGCATCCGGGACGATTACCTCGACCGGTACCTTTCGGCCGAAACCGCGGACGCAGAGGAGGCTTGATCCATGGCCATTCGTGTCAATCCCACCCGGATGGAGCTCAGCCGTCTGAAAAAGCGGCTGAAAACCGCCGTGCGGGGGCATAAACTCCTCAAGGATAAGCAGGATGAGATGGCCCGGCAGTTCATGGCCCATATCCGCCGAAACCGTGAATTGCGGGAACAGGTGGAGTCCGCACTCTCCGACGCGATGCGGGAATTTGGGGTCGCCGCCGCCCGTATGGGCGAAGAAGCCGTCGCCGAAGCGCTGATGGTTCCCGCCCGCCCCTCTTCCGTCCGGGCGGGAATAAAAAATATCATGAGCGTGGAGGTTCCTTCTCTCACCCTGACCGAATCCGAGGGAGCAACCGATCTCCCTTATGGATTTGCGTTCACCTCCGGCGAGCTGGACGGCGCGGTTCTGTCTCTCTCCGCCCTTCTGCCCTCCCTGATTGAACTGGCGGAGATTGAGAAAACCTGCGATATGCTGGCGGATGAGATTGAAAAGACACGGCGTCGGGTTAACGCGCTGGAGCATGTCATGATCCCGGAAATGGAGGAAGCTATCCGCACCATCACCATGAAACTGGAGGATAACGAGCGGGGAAATATTACCCGTCTGATGAAGGTGAAGGAACTTCTGGCCGCCGAGGAAACCGCCGCGTCTCTTTAGCGGAAAAAGCAATACGGATTGCTGAGCAAGACAAAGGGAGCGGAACGCTTGACAAGCGTTCCGCTCCCTTTTTGCCGGGAAAAACTCAGTTGAATTTCTTCCGTCCCACATACGAAGTATGCAGAATTTCGTGCGCCTTGTGGCTGCCATAGTTTTCGAAATACTCGTCGTAGACCAGCTTGACCGCCGGAGACTGATGAGATTTCCGAAGCGGCATCGCCGCATCCTGATCGTACAGGGCCTTGGCGCGCAGCGCTTTCAGATCGGTGAAGTTCCGCACCGACGCGGGCTGAATCGGCTGGCCGCCGCCGTTCACGCAGCCGCCGGGGCAGCACATGATCTCGACAAAATGCCAGGGAGCGGTGCCGTCCTTGATGCGGGACATGACATAGTTTGCGCTGGCGATACCGCTGACAGCCGCCACCTTGATCTCCATGCCCGCAATATTGTAAGTCGCTTCCTTGATGCCGTCGGTACCACGGACAGCATGGAATTCCACTTCCTCGTTGTCCTTCCCGGTCAGCACATCGTTGGCGGTACGCAGGGCCGCTTCCATCACGCCGCCGGTCGCGCCGAAGATGACCGCCGCGCCGGTATCCTCCGACAGCGGATAGTCGAAGTCCTCGTCCGGTAGGTTAACGAAATCAAGACCGGCACGCTTAATCATCCGCCCAAGCTCACGGGTGGTGATGACGATATCCACATCCGCCACACCGGCCGCATCCTGATCGTCGCGTCCGATTTCAAACTTCTTCGCGGTGCAGGGCATGACCGAAACCACAACGATGTCCTTCGGATCGATACCGTTCTTTTCCGCGTAATAGGTCTTGATGACCGCGCCGGTCATCTGCTGCGGCGATTTGCAGGAGGACAGATTCGCCAGCTGATCCGGATAGTAATACTCCGCAAATTTGACCCAGCCGGGCGAGCAGGAGGTAATCATCGGCAGCACGCCGCCGTTCTTCACCCGATCCACAAACTCGGTCGCCTCTTCGACGATGGTCATGTCCGCACCGAAGTCGGTGTCGAACACCTTGGCAAAGCCCAGGCGGCGGAGCGCCGCGGCCATCTTCCCTTCCACGTTAGTGCCGACCGGCATGCCGAAGCATTCGCCGAGGGTGGCGCGGATGGAGGGAGCGGTCTGAACGATTACGGTCTTGCTCTTGTCCGCAAGAGCCGCCCAAACCTTATCGGTGTCGTCCTTCTCTACCAGAGCGCCGGTCGGGCAAACCACTTCGCACTGGCCGCAGGAGACGCAGGGGACGTCGGCCAGCTGCTTCTCAAACGGAGTGCCGATATGGGTATCAATACCGCGGTCGTTCGCTCCGATCACCGACACAAACTGCTGACGGCAGGCGGCCACGCAGCGGCGGCAAAGGATACACTTGTTGTTGTCCCGCACGAGATGGGCGGTGGAGAGATCCAACTCATACTGCGGGCGGAAGCCCTCGTACTTCTCCGCCATTTCCACGCCGTAGTCGCGGCACATTTTCTGCAGTTCGCAGTCGTTGGACCGCACGCAGGAGAGACATTTCTTGTCATGGGTGGAGAGGATCAGTTCCAGCGTCGTGCGGCGGGCGGCCTGTACCTTCGCCGAGTTGGTCTGGATCTCCATCCCTTCGGAAACCGGGTACACGCAGGCAGTCA
This sequence comes from uncultured Oscillospiraceae bacterium, assembly GCA_905192745.1. Lineage (GTDB taxonomy): Bacteria > Bacillota > Clostridia > Oscillospirales > Acutalibacteraceae > Avimonas. The sequence goes on along the minus strand of CAJJLZ010000006.1, from coordinate 79,141 downwards.
CCAGACCACGGGCGCCGGTCGCTTCGACCACGCAGATACGGCAGGCGCCGATCTCATTGATGTCCTTCAGGAAGCACAGCGTGGGAATTTCCACGCCGGCGTAACGGGCGGCCTCCAGAATCGTGGAGCCCTTGGGCACGCTGACAGCGATCCCATTGATTTTGCAGTTGATCATTTCCATTTTCAGCGTACTCCTTTCTTACCGCTTTACAATCGCGCCGAACCGGCATTTTTCCATGCAGGCTCCGCACTTGATGCACTTTGAGGTGTCGATGACATGCGGGTTCTTCACCGTGCCGGAAATCGCGCCGACCGGGCAGACACGCGAGCAGGCGGTACAGCCCTTGCACTTCTCCGCCACAACGGCGTAGGAAAGCAGGGACTTGCAGACGCCGGCCGGACATTTTTTGTCAACGACGTGCGCCACATATTCATCACGGAAGAAATGGAGCGTGGAAAGCACCGGGTTCGGGGCCGTCTGGCCAAGACCGCACAGCGAATTTTCCTTGATGTAATGGCAGAGCGCTTCCAGATCGTCGATATCCTGAAGCGTGCCGTTGCCCTTGGTAATCTTATCCAGCTTTTCGAGCAGGCGCTTGGTGCCGACGCGGCAGGGAGTACATTTGCCGCAGGACTCGTCCACCGTAAACTCGAGGAAGAACTTGGCGATATCCACCATGCAGGTGTCCTCGTCCATGACGATCAGTCCGCCGGAGCCCATCATGCAGCCCAGAGCGATCAGGTTGTCATAGTCGATCGCGGTATCGATCAGGCTGGCCGGGATACAGCCGCCGGAAGGACCGCCGGTCTGGGCCGCCTTGAACTTCTTTCCGTTCGGGATGCCGCCGCCGATTTCCTCCACGATCTCCCGCAGGGTGGTGCCCATCGGGATTTCGACCAGACCGGTGTGTTTGATCTTGCCGCCCAGAGCGAACACCTTGGTGCCATTGGATTTCTCAGTGCCCATAGACGAAAACCAATCCGCCCCGCGCAGAATGATCTGCGGGATGTTGGCGAAGGTCTCGACGTTGTTTTCCACCGTCGGGCAGCCGAACAGGCCCTTGACCGCCGGATAAGGCGGACGGGGACGGGGCTCGCCGCGGTTGCCTTCGATCGAGGTCATCAGCGCGGTTTCCTCGCCGCAGACGAACGCGCCGGCTCCCAGCCGGATCTCCATATCAAAATCAAAGCCGGAACTGAAAATATCCTTGCCCAGCAGGCCGTATTCCCGCGCCTCGTCGATCGCGATCTGCAGGCGCTGCACCGCAATCGGATACTCCGCACGGACATAAACGAAGCCTTTGGTCGCGCCGATCGCGTAACCGGCAATGGCCATGGCCTCCACGATGCAGTGCGGGTCGCCTTCCAGAACGGAACGATCCATGAACGCGCCGGGGTCGCCCTCGTCCGCGTTGCAGACCACATATTTCTGAGGGGCCTTGTTCGGTGCGCAGAGCGCCCATTTCCGGCCGGTGGGGAATCCGCCGCCGCCGCGGCCACGCAGCCCCGAATCGGTCACGATCTGAATAACCTGCTCGGGAGTATACTCGGTCAGACATTTTGCCAGCGCCTGATAACCGTCCTGCGCTATGTATTCGTCAATGGACTCCGGATCCACAACGCCGCAGTTGCGAAGCGCCACACGAACCTGCTTTTTATAGAAATCGGTCTCGTTCAGAGACTTGATCTCATCCTTGCCGACCGTCTCGTCATACAGCAGACGGGTCACAACCCGGCCCTTGAGAAGATGCTCGGAAACGATTTCGGGAACGTCCTCGACGGTTACCCGCGAGTAGAAGCATCCCTCGGGATACACAATCATAATCGGACCGAGCGCGCACAGACCGAAGCATCCGGTCTTAACGACCTTCACCTCTTCGGCCAGCCCCTGCGCCGCGATTTCCTCTTCCAGCTTGGCAATAATTTTCAGGCTGTTGGAGGAGGTGCAGCCGGTACCGCCGCAAACCAGTACATGGGAACGAACCATCTTTATTAACCTCCCTGTTTACTTCATCAGTTCGCCGATGGTGTACTCAACCACCGGATTGCCGTTGACGACATGATCGACAACAATGCGCGCAACCTTTTCCGGCGTGACCTTGCCGTAGGTCACCTTCTCCTTGCCGGGAAGAGTAACCTCCACGATCGGCTCAAACTGGCACATACCGATACAGCCGGTCTGCCCCACCGTTACATTTTCCAGATGGCGCTTGGCCACTTCGTCCGTAAACGCGTTCAGCACCGGACGGGCGCCGGCCGCGATTCCGCAGGTCGCCATGCCGACGACAACGCGCACCGCTTCCTGATGATCGCCCCGAACCGTCATTTTTTCACGGGCCTTATCCCGAATGGCCTGAAGCTCTGCCAAAGTTTTCACAATGCTAACCTCCTAATTCTCTGTGTATGAGCCGCCCTGCGCTTCGCTGCCGGGCGACGGATCAAGAACCGCTTCGGTCTGTTCCGCAATATATTCACCGATCCACGCCGCAACCTCCGGCGTGTCCAGCGGCACGTCGCCGAGAATCTCCCGCAGTTCCCGCGTATCCACCGTAAACGTTCGTCCGTTCAGACCCCGCGTATAGCGGAAATCCCGGTCAGGATTCATGCGGATCAGCGCCGCCACCGTCCCGGTCATATCCCCCAGCGGCATCCGGTCGATATGGGAACGGACAAACGTCGCCGTTACCGTCGTCCCCTCGCCCGGGCGGGAATCAATCCGCAGCTCCCCGCCGGCCATCTCGGCCGCCATGCGGAAAAGCGGAATCCCCATTCCCACCTTCCGGGTGGTGCGGGTGGTATAAAACGGGTCGCTCACCTTCCGAACCTGTTCCGGAGTCATTCCCCGGCCGTTATCCCGAACCGTGATAACGATCCGGTCGGCCGCCGCGTCCTCCTTCACAAGGATTTCCGTCAGAGAAGCGCCGGCTGCGATGGAATTCTGCGCAATATCCAGTACGTTCAGCGATAACTCACGCATCTCAATCAGTATACTTCGCGAGGATGCCTTCCACATCGTCCACGGTCAGACGGCCATACACGTCGTTGTTCACGGTCAGAACAGGAGCCAGGCCGCAGGCGCCGATACAACGGCAGGCGGTCAAAGAGAACCTTCCATCCTCCGTGCATTCGTCCGCGCCGATTCCCAGCACTTCGCTGATCTTGTTGAACAGGTCGCCCGATCCCTTGACATAGCAGGCGGTGCCCAGACAGACGGAAACGTTATAAACGCCTTTGGGAGACAGCGCGAACTGAGCGTAAAACGTTGCCACGCCGTACACCTTTTCCAGCGGCACGTTCATGCCGTCCGCAATCATCTGCTGCACCTCAAACGGCAGATAGCCGTAGATTTCCTGCGCCTCCTGCATGACGGTCATCAGGCGGCTGGGATCCGACTTGTAGGTGTCGATCACGTCCAGCAGTTTCTGCTTCTGCTCAGCGGTGCCCTTAAAGGGAAGCTTGCTGATCTTTTTTTGCATGTTGCCTTTTCCTCCTTGCGGATATTCAAACTCGCCGTTCGGTATACTGCCGAGCGGCGATTCCCCCGCATAAAACGGGAGAATCCTCGTTAGCAATATACGTTATACGCTAGTTTATTAGTATAACAGAAGCGGTAGGAAATTTCTACAGGAATTCTTCAAAATCCGCGAAAAAACTTATTGTTATTTTTGTAACAATAAGTTTTTTGCAATTATTCCCGAAATTTTTCCGGGAATTTTGCCACATATCGACAGAGAGCGCACAGACAGCGCAGGGAATTTCTGCCTTTCCTCCCCGATCCGGCGTTATTTCGCCGCGCTTCTTCATTCTTCCCCTTTATTCCTCTTTTTTATTTCGACTATTTCGACTCCCGAAAGGAAGCCTCTATCTGTCGGATTTCTTCCCCACATTTCTCCTTCCGGCTCTGCAGTGTATTGAAATCCACCACATACCGCTTTCCCATACCGGTAAAACACCCTTTCCCCGAAAATGAATATACTATGCCCGCCTATTCTCCCTGTTCGTCCAGGGTCAGATGATAAGCCGGGAGGAATTCCTCCAGAAAGCAATCCGCCGCCGGCAGTTTCATGGCGCGGATTGCTTCTTCCGTAGATTTTCGGGCCTGCTCGAATTCCCGATTCCCCTGTTCCAGCTCCTCCACGCATTTGATGAGCGCCGCAAGCTTGTCGGCCGCTTTGACCAAACGACGTTCCTCTGTCCACTGCCCGTCGGAAAGCAGAAGCGGCGCGTATTCCTCCCGCAGGTCCTCCGGCAGCATAGAGAGCAGCTTTTTCTCCGATACCGCTTCTACCTGCCGGTACGCCTCGCGAATGGCCGGATTGTAATACTTCACCGGCGTGGGCAGATCGCCGGTAAGGATCTCCGGCGCGTCATGGTACAGCGCCAGAAGCGCGCAGCGTCCGACATCCACCCGGCCGCCAAAGCGTCGGTTGGTCAACACCGCCAGCGCATGAGTGAGCACCGCCACGTCATGGGAATGCTCACAGACGTTTTCCGTGCGGGTATTCCGCATCAGCGCCCAGCGATTGATATGTTTCATCCGCGAAAGCATCGCGAAAAAGGATTTTCCCATCTCTGTATTCACACCTCCCGTTCTTTTCCGATCACGGCATAATTTGTGCCGATCCCTTACGGAACCGGCACAAATCCACCATGAACACGGCCCCTATCACGCCTCTCCGGGGCGGTAACTGTCGAGAATACCGGCAGCGCATTCCACTAAACAGGCACAGGGTCTTTTTTTGTAGTACTGCGCCGTCCGCTCGGATGGCTCGGGAGAGCGTTCCCTACCGTCCGCCCCCAGCAGTTCCCGGCAGATGATGGAACCGTTTTCCTCCCGGAACCGCCCCGCCAGTTCCTGCGTCATTTGATAGGTCCTCTTCTTTTCCACCGTATTCTTTGGGTCGGCGTAGCCGTATTTCAGTCCCGCCGCCATCAGCATTCCGGAGACCGCGCCGCAAACCTCCCGCATCCGGCCCATTCCTCCGCCGAAGGGCGAAGCGAGAAGCATCGCCGTTTCCCGGCTCAGTCCCAGCTCTTCCGCATAGGCGCCGAGTACCGACTGGGCGCAGTTATATCCTTCCTCAAAAAGGGCGCGGGCCGCTTTTCCTTTTCCGCTGTTTCCTTCCATAAACAGTGGCTCCTTTCTCTATCCGTTTCACTATAGATCCAGCAAGCATATTCGGTTGCCGTTTTCTTCGATCAGCCGCCGCAGATCGGAAAAGGCCAGCCAGACCGTCGCCGTGTTGACACAGGGATGCACTCCTAGCCGGGGATGCTTTTCCAGATCCCGATCCAACACCACTTCCACCGCATGATCGTGATCGTTCAGAATGCCAAGCGGCGTTACTGCGCCTTTGGTCAATCCGAGATACCGCATCAGCCGGTCCTCCGAGGCAAAGCTGAGCTTGCTTGTTCCCAGCAGGGTGTGAAGCCTGTCCAAATCGGCCCGTTTATTCTTTTCCATCACCACCAGAAAATGCCGTTTGCCCTTTGCATCCCGGAGGAAAAGGTTTTTACACACATCCGCCGGATAAGGGAGTGCCTCCGCCTCCATCTCTTCAATGGTATAAACGGCCGGGTGTTCGGTCCGTTCGAACGGGATACCCTTCTCCTTCAGCCGTTCCAATACGTCTTTTTCTTCCATTTGACAGCCCCCTATATCTTCACCGGTATTTCCCCATGAAGATTCCCTATTATCATAAACGCCGGCGGCACGGACAGCATTGCTTCTATGCCGGCGTTTTCCTTTACGACATTATATCACAGCGCCGCCCAGCCAGATTCTATACGGGCCATTGTTGGCGGCGCAATGAAAAACGCTGTCGCGTTTTTCCCTGACGTCATTATATCGTGAATGTTCCCTCTTGCCAAGAGAATATGAAAAGATAACCGTGATAACCTTATAAATAACCATGAAAACCGCTGGATGTTGGATAATCGCCCGTTCCATTACCGCCGCCTTTCCGGCGATGCATTTTTCTCCTTTGGGGCGGCACAATAAGCCCGGGGGCTTATAACATCGGGAAGGGGCGGTGGAAATTCAAAGAATGCAAAGAAAGCAAAAAAGGCGGAAAAACGAAAAGGAGGAAAACGTCCGGCGGCTCATTACCGGCGCGCTCGCCGGCGCCGCCAACGGTTTCTTCGGCTCAGGCGGCGGATTGTTTCTGGTCCCGATGTTTACAAAATGGTTGAAAATGGATCAACGGCGGGCTTTCGCCACCTCCGTGGCGGTGATTTTCCCTCTTTCGGCGGTTTCTCTTTTCGTTTATTTTCTGAAAGGCGGGCTGGATATTCCTTCTGTTCTCCCCACCCTGCTGGGCGGGCTGGCCGGCGGACTGATTGCCGGACGAATCTTCGGGAAGGTTCCGATAGCCCTTCTGCGGAAGGGATTCGGTTTGCTGATTCTGTACGGCGGAATTCGGGCGGTATTGTTATTATGATTATTTTCTGGAATTTTATCGTAGGGCTCCTGACCGGTATTCTCAGCGGCTTTGGAATCGGCGGCGGATCGCTGCTGATTTTGTATCTGACCAGCTTTGCCGGGATCAATCAATACATCGCCGGCGGGATCAATCTGCTTTATTTTCTTTTTTGTGCGCCGGCCGCCCTGTTTTCCCACATCCGGAACCGGCTGATCGATACCCGGACGGTTCTTTGGTGTACGGCGGCGGGCGTGCTTACCTCCCTTCTGGCCGCCTGGATTGCAGGCATGATGGACGTTCGCCTTCTGCGCCGGATTTTCGGCATTTTCCTATTGTATATCGGCATTCGGGAACTGCGCGGCAAGCCGGCAGAAACAGAGGAAGACGATTGACCGAGCCTCTTTCCTTTCAACGCGACGAGGCCCCCGTGATAAACACGGGGGCCTGACGGTTGTTTTTTACAGTTTGTTTCGCTTTCATCCGCGGCTATACGCCGAGGTGCTGTTGCAGTTTCGGTGCAAATTGGCCGCAAGAACAAACGCTCGATACAACTGCGGGTTCATCAGAACATCGGACTCATCCTTACGCTTTGAATTTACCATACAGGGTATCGTCGGACATTCATGCCCGATCGCTTTGGAAACAATCTATATAAATATTCTGTTTTCGGATGGAGAAGGCTATTTATGCACGGTTTTCACGGCAGCTTCCGCCATCCCGGCGCCAGCAACGCCCGATTCAGATTCGTCTCGCCGTCTGCGTTTAAAAGCAAGATAACATTTCGACATTTCATATCGCCCGGAAGCGTTGACTCCTTGTCTCAGAAGCGATGCAATACAGAAATTTCACAAGGCTTTTCGGGTTTTCCGGGGAACGAACACCCCCGTGTTCCTTCCGGCGGAACGCCACGATTCTTCGACTCGTTAGAACGGTTCCCTGAAAACTGTTACCGGCGAACTTTCTGAATCCGCCCGCAACGGGAGATCCCCGTGCGGGCAAACGGCTGGTTTTCACTGTCTGTGTGCACTGGAATCACCCCTTTCCCATCACTCTTCCCCCGCCGGCCACATTTTCCGGCCGGTTCGCGGAAGGCTTTTTTATCGTTTTGACCTTTTCTTTTGTCATCTATAGAATAACACAGCCGCGCCGTTCTTGTCAATAGATTTCGTTAATAAAATTTAAACTAATTATGAAATTTTACCAGCGAGGAAATCCTCTTGACGAACGCTTCCGGAAACGGTACAATAAAAACAGCCCAGGAAACGAACGGCGTTCCTCTTCCCCGCCGCAAACGAAGCAGGGCTGGAAAGCGCACGCTCCGGCGGGCGCTTCAAGGAAAGGAAAGTGATTCCCATGGCCGATGAATTTGACGCGGATCTGGTCACCGTTCTGGATGAGGACGGAAAGGAACATGAATTTGAACTGATTGACGCGATCGAAACCGACGACGGACGGTACGTCGCTCTGCTGCCGGTTTACGACGATCCTTCGGAAACGCTGAATGACGACGGGGAGCTGATTATCCTGCAGGTCGGTGAGGAAAACGGCGAAGAGATGCTGCTTCCCATCGAGGATGACGAGCTGTTCGATGAAATCGCCGAGATCTTTGAGGAACGTCTCTCCGATCTTTATGAGATTGAGGAGATGGAGGGCGAACCGGAAGAACGGGACTGACGTATTTTCCTCTCCTGTCAGCGGATTTTTGTGAGACGGAACCCCCTGCCCTGCGGCCCGCTGGCCGCGGGGGCGCGTCTCCCCCGGTTATGAGACGCAAAGACGCCGACGCGTCATTTCTCCCTGCCTTGTACGCGGACTGCCGCCATATAACCCTACTACACTTTGATATCGGGAGCTTAACTCCGGGGCCGGATTGCAGACCTCCCCGCACCGGGATCGATTCCGGTGCGGGACGAAGGGAGCAGGAACGTCCCGGGCGGCGCCCACCTGCTGACGTTTAGTAGCAGGTTATCGTTGGCGGCGATACGGCTTGGCGGGGCAATAAAATAAAAGAAGCGTGCTTATCGCCGTGGCGGTAGGCACGCTTTTTAACTTCAAACAACTTTTCAGACAAAAGGACACCTTCATCCCAGCATAAGGGAACCCAAAGCGGTATTGCGCAGTGCTGGTTTAATTTGGTATAATGTTGGATGAACACAAATCCGTCTTTTAGGAGTGAACGCGATGATCGGAAAATCCATGCTGCTGGAAAACCGGCATTGGCGGGAAATCAATCCGGTTCAGTGCGGATGGCAGGAATGCGAACCGGGCCACGCGTTCGGCCCTTCCGCACGGACGCATTACCTTTTGCATTATGTGGTTTCGGGGAAAGGGCACTTTACCGTCCGGAATCGCCGGTATACGCTCGGCCCCGGCCAGATTTTCGTGATCCGTCCCTATGAAATCACCTATTATGAAGCGAACCGCACCGATCCCTGGCGGTATATCTGGGTCGGTTTTGAAAGCGGAATGCCCCTGCCCGCCGCTCTGGAGGAAGATATCCTTTCCCTGCCGCAGGCCGGGCCGCTTTTCGCCGCCATGTGGGAGTGCAGCGAACGGGAGGCCGGACGGGAGCTGGCCCTCTGCGGCCGGATATATGAACTGCTGTCCCTTCTCAGCGCGGGCGCCCCTTCGGCGGATGGGGCGCAGCGGTATGTGGAGACAGCGAAAACCTTCATCGAAACGGAATATATGCGAAACATTTCCATCGCGGATCTGGCGCGGCAGCTCAACCTCAACCGCAGTTATTTCAGCAGCATCTTCCGACAGAAGACCGGGCGCTCCCCACAGCAGTTTCTTACCGACTGCCGGCTGCGCAAAGCGGCGGAGCTGATGTCCGAGCATGGCTGCACCCCCGGAGAAGCGGCGCTCTCTACCGGCTATCCGGATATTTTCAGCTTTTCCCGGATGTTCAAGCGCCACTACGGCGTCTCGCCCAGCGACTATGTCCGCCAGCATAGTCAATCGCCGGAAGAAAAGCCGGAACCGCTGTCCCGGCGGACACCAAGCGGCAGAAAACCGACGGAAAAGTCATCCCCGTCCCCAGAGAACCGATAAATCCCCGTTCAAAACGGCGATCAGTGTTTCCGGCGCGTTTTCCGGCAGCTCCAGCCAGGGGCCCGGCTCCTGCAGATTTTCCAGATAATGCGCGTCGGAATTCTGCAAAAGCGGCTTTCCCCGCACTTCCGCATACTGCGCCGTCAGTGCCGCCACATCCCCCCGCGCCGTTACCTCGACGGCATGGAAGCCTACCGGCGGAATATCGCCCAGCGCCGCCGTCACGCTGTAGGAAGGTCTGTCGATATGGGCCGGGAAAGCGGCCCCGCCATATTCCCGCGCCAGTCTCGTTACATTGTCCACGCTGATGGAGGAGGCGGTAGTCAGCAGAAGCGGAAACCGGCCGGTGATTTCATCCCCGGCGTCCAGAATCAACTGCTCTCCGAAAATGTCGGGCCGGTTTTCCACCGGCGGCAGAGTGGTTTCCACCATCGCGTCGAACGCCATCGCCGCGTCGAGGGTGGGGAACAGACAGACGACGTGGCATTCCTCCGCCGTACAAAGCTCCATTCCCGGCAAAGCGACAAGCCCCGCCTGCTCCGCAACGCGGAGAAAGGCAGGGCAATTTTTGCAGCTGTTGTGATCGGTCAGCGCAATCATATCCAAGCCGGCCAGCAGCGCCATATTCACAATATTGTTCGGGGTCATATCCCTGTCACCGCAGGGGGAAAGACAGGAATGAATATGCAAATCATACCGAACCTTCACTGCGCCGCCTCCCCGCCGTGTCGTTTTCAGCGTGTGAACACACTCGGATCTTTCCGCCTTATCTATTCAGCAGCCACCCAAGCTCCACCGCCAGAGAGTATGTATCCTTTCCGCTGCGGAGTACCGGAACATCCTGCGCTTCCGCGCGGCTTCGCGCCTCGTCATCCAGCGGAGAATCCTCTGCCAGAAGGATGCAGGCGGTATCCGCCAGCACGGCGACCGCAATGGCATTGACGTTCCCCATCACCGTGATCCACACGTTTCCTTCCTTTGCCCTGCCCATTACCCAGCTCAGCAGATCGCCGCAGTAGCCGCCGGTTATCGTGCGGGAACCGTCCCCCTCCACCAGTATTTCCAAATTCATGGCCGCCGCCATTTCCGTTACCGTCATATCCTTCATTATGGATATCTCCCTTTCCGCTCCGCCGGCCTTTTCCTCCCATCCGGCTTTCTCTTTTCCGCGTTATTCCGACTTCCGTTCTTTTCCGGAGGATTCAAAGCGGCCGGGGCGGGAACCCTCTCCCAGCGATGCTCCTCCCTCCATCTGAGAAAGCTGGTTGGCAATATCCTGAATCTGCCGCCGCATACGGAAAATACAGTCGTTTTCCCGGGCAAGGCCCCGCACGATATCCTCCGCCAGCGCGCGGCAGGTCGGCGCGCCGCAGGAACCGCAGTCCAACTGGGGAAGCCGCTCGCTGATCGCGTCAATTTCGGCCATCAGCCGCATGGCGTCCTCCACATTTTCGGCTAGTTTCATGACCGGGGCAAATTCAAGCGACTGAGTCCATTCCAGAGAATCCAGGCTTCCCGCATCCTCCAGACGGGAACAGGAAACCGGCAGGTACTTGCGAAGCCGCTGGATGCGCGCCCGGGCCACATAACCGTTTTCCGCCGCGAAGATGCCGCCCACGCAGCCGCCCGCGCAGGCGTTCAGTTCAATGAAATCCAGCTCCTGCAGCTTTTCGTCCTCCAGCTCCTCCAGCACCTTGATTACATTGTCGATGCCGTCCGCCGCCAGATGGTTTTCGTTTAAAAGTCCGGCGGCCTCTCCGCCGATGGAGGACCACCCCACCCCAATAATGCCGGTGTGGGCGATCGGTTCCAGCTCCTCCAGCTTATTCATTCGGCCGACCAGACGGGGATAGATATCGCTGATGGCGAACACCCCATCCACATTGGAACGCTCAATCCCAATCGGGACCCGCACATCGGTTACCTTGGCCGCGCAGGGGGAAAGAAAGAAAATACCGATTTTTTCCGACGGCAGACCGGTTTTCTCCATGGCTTCCTTCCGCGCCAGCATCGCGGCGACCTCCATCGGCGCTTTAAGGGGGAGCACATGCTCGCACAAATCGGGAAAACGAACGCGGATCAGCCGCACCACCGCCGGACAGGCGGAGGAAATCACCGGCTTTTTCAGCTTTCCGTCCATCAGGAGCTGTCGGGTCGCGTCGGAAACGATCTCCGCTCCGCGCGCTACTTCGAACACCTCGTCAAAGCCCATCGCCCGCAGGCCGTTGAGCACAAAATCAATGTCGTCCAAATGATTGAACTGTCCGTACAGCGCCGGCGCCGGAAGGGCCACCGTATAAGAATACTCCTTCAGCATGGACAAATCGTCATGCCGCGCCTTTTTGGCATGATGCGGGCAGACCCGCACGCACTCGCCGCAATCGATGCAGCGCTCCGAAATAATCCAGGCCTGTCCGTCCCGCACCCGGATAGCCTGAGTTGGACAGCGTTTGATGCAGTTGGTACAGCCCACGCACAAATCCTTATCCAAGGTGACCGAATGAAAAAAACGGTCCCGGTTTTCCATGACAGCGTCGCCTCCCGAATGGAAAAAGAGGCGGACCAAGAGGCACGTCCGTTCCCCCGGACGCCGCCATGCCGCCTGTTTTCCTGTTCTTTTCTGCAAACGCAGGGTGTTCGTTCCTCTATTCCGGCATATCGGTTTCGTCGTCCGGTGCCGTCACCCGCCGCGCTATTTTTCACTCCTGACCAGAACGGTCATCGTCAGAACGGTTCCTTCCCCTACTTTTGTTTGAATATCCAGCGTATCGGAATATTTCTTTATGTTCGGCAGCCCCATTCCTGCTCCAAAGCCGAGGGAACGCACGTTGTCCGGAGCGGTGGACCATCCCTCCTGCATGGCCTTGTCCACATCAGGGATACCGGGTCCGTGGTCGGTCAGCACCGCCGTCACCCGATCGGGCAGAATCTCCACATCGGCCTCCCCGCCGCCGGCATGAATCACCATATTGATCTCCCCTTCATACATGGCGATCGCCATACGACGGATCACGTCGGAATCAAACCCGAGCTGCTTCATCTTCCGCTTGACCGCGCCGGACGCTTCCCCCGCGCGGGTAAAATCATCCCCAGGAACGTCGTAATGTAGCCTGATATTCATGTCCGCACCCTTTCCGGCCGCTGCCTCGGCTTCCGCCCCGCCGCGGCAGTCAATTTCCGCCCCGCAGCCCCTTCTCATACAAAAGGCCGCAGGCCGTGAACATCCGCAGCGGGGACTTCATCAGCACAATTCCCCGGTCGGCGGCCAGCTCCACGATTTCCGCGCCGGGATCCTTTCCCCGCACAAAAACGATGCAGACCATATCCATCATATCCGCTGTGCGGACAACCTGCGTGTTCACCAGACCCGTCAGCAGAACCGACTGATCCTTCACAAAAGCGAGTACGTCGCTCATCATATCGCTTCCGCAGGCGTTATGAACCTCCGTCTGAAGATGATCCTCGCCGGTAATTATCTCCGCCTCCAGAATGTCCCGTACATCCGCGATTGTCATAATCATACCTCCCGGCAGTTCAGCAGCCGGATTCCCCGCCCGCCGTCAAATGATTCCGCTTTCTATCTTTCCTGTCTTTTTACAGTATAACAGTATACTCTTTTTCAATCAACTATGCAACATTTTTGTGAAGGATCACCGGATTGGTTTCGGAATTTTTCAGTCTTTCCGTTTAAAGATTAGTTAAAACGCTTTAACCTTTTTAACTCTTTTAACCCTGTTAACTCTTCAGCACCCGGATATCTCAGGGGCAGCCGGGCCCACCGGCCCCAGCCGGCGCCGGAGCATCTCCATTGACCGGGCGGCACGAAGCAGTTCCGGCGCCATCTTTTCCATCATGGTTTCCAGCCGGGGATGCTCGCCCTTCGCCAGCATATCCTGCGAAAGCTGTAAAAGCAGATCGCTTGTCAGGCTGTATTCCCGGAATTGGCCGGCATAGGCGGCTTTCGCCATGGAGGGGATATCCATATGGGAACGGAACGCCTGAAATTTCTCGGCGGAAATCCGGTCGCAGTCCCGCAGTTCCCGGATAAAGTCGGCGGCGGCGCATTCCCGCAGCCGGTCCAGTCCGTACAGCCGGGCCGCGTGCTCCAGCCCGCTTACCATCTCTTCTCCCAGCTCGGCCTGCAGGCTGCGGTATTCCACCGGATCGAAATACATCCATTCCCCCGCCAGTTTTCCGAACGCTCGCCGGGTATCATACCAGCCCATTTCCATTTTCGACTCCGCCGTTTCGGGACAGAAAGCGAATGCCTTTCCCAAAGAATCCTGCGGCCGGATATAGTACAGGTTCAGCGACGGATCGAGATCGGCGGGCAGTTCGGTATCGCCGATATTCACCACTACGATATTATCGGGATGGCGGCGGAGCAGCATTTTTACCGGCACATTGTCGTACAGCCCGCCGTCCAAAAAGGTTTTCCCGTCGATCTCCGGACGCTTCAGGCCGGGATAGGCCGCGCTGGCCATGATGTAATCCATCATCTGCCCCTCCGGAATCCGTTCTTTGTAAAGCTCCCGGCCTTTTCGCCTTTTGACTTCGAAAGTCACCAGTCCATACTCCACCGGCGAGGCCCGGAGTTCCTTTTCGTCGATCAGCAGCTCCAGCGCCCGGCGAAGCGGCGTGATATCCAGCCCGTGGTTTTTCCATAACTCCTTTAAAATGACGTTGGCGTTTTTCAGGGTAAACAGATTATCCGGCACCTTCAGCGGTTCGGGAAGCTGGAAGCCCTTTTCGATACTCATATTTTTCCACAGTTCCACCGCGCCGTCGTAACGATCCAGTGCCACCAGCGCGCCGTTCATCGCCCCGACGGAGGTTCCAACCACACATTCGATCGGGATATCCATCTCCCGCAGCGCCCGCCAGGCGCCGATCTGGTACACGCCCTTGCAGCCGCCTCCGGCCAGCACCAGCCCGTAGCCGTTCGGCTTTTGTTTGCGCTTGATTTGCCGTATTCTATCCAGCTTCGCCGTTTCGGCCATTTCTGTTCCGCCTTTCCGTCCTGTAGCTGTCTATACCCGAAAGCTATTCCAGCGATTCCATCAGTTTTTCAGCGCAGGCCACGCCGTCCACAGCCGCAGAGACGATGCCGCCCGCATAGCCGGCCCCCTCGCCGCAGGGGAAGATTCCGGCGACCGACGCCTGCGCCTTCTCGTCCCGCAGAATCCGCACCGGCGAGGAGCTGCGGGATTCCACGCCGGTCAGCACCGCGTCCGGCCGGTCGAACCCGGCCAACTGCCTTCCCAGCGCAGGCAGGGCCGCCCGGAGGGAATCCGCCACGAAACCGGGCAGGCATTCCCGCAGATCGCTCGGCGTCACGCCCGGCAAGTAAGACGGCTTTACATCTCCAAGGCCGGTGGACGCCCGGCCGGCGAGGAAATCCCCCGTCAGCTGAATCGGGGCCCGGTAGCCTCCCCCTCCCAGAGCGAACGCGGCCCGTTCCATCCGGCGCTGGAAATCGATTCCCGCCAACGGATGATCCGCCGCATAGGCGCCGCCCCCAAAATCCCCCGGGCCGACTCCGACCAGCAGCGCACTGTTGGAGTTTTCCGCATCCCGGGCAAATTCACTCATTCCGTTGACAACCAGTCCGCCCTCCTCCGACGCGGCGGCGATTACCTCCCCGCCGGGGCACATGCAGAAGGTATAGACGCCCCGCCCGTCCCGCGGGCGGACCGACAGCTTGTATTCCGCCGCTCCTAATGCCGGATGCCCGGCAACCCCCCCGTACTGACTGCGGTCGATCATGGCACGGGGATGCTCAATCCGAACGCCGACGGCAAACGGCTTCTGCTCCATCGCCAGCCCGTGTTCATACAGCATGGCCATGGTATCCCGCGCGCTGTGCCCGACGGCAAAGATCGCCCGGTCGGCCTCGATTTCGATCGACCCCTCCGGCGTATCCGCCAGCAAGCCGCGCAGTGCGCCCCGACCGGTCAGAATATCCCGCACAGCATGGGAAAAGCGTACCTCGCCGCCCGCCTTGATGATTTCTTCCCGCAAGCCCTTTACCGCGTCCCGCAGTCGGTCGGTGCCGACGTGCGGCTTGGCCTGCCAAAGAATGCGCTCCGGCGCTCCGACTACGGCGAGCTGCTCCAGCACATAGCGACAGCGGGGATTTTTAATGCCGGTGTTCAGCTTTCCGTCCGAAAAGGTCCCGGCTCCGCCCTCGCCGAACTGCACATTGGAGGCGGAGTCCAGCACTCCCGTGCGGCGAAAGCGATCCACATCCTCCCGCCGTTCCTCCACGGCCTTGCCCCGCTCCAGCAGAAGAGGACGCAGCCCCGCCCGGGCGAGAACCAGCGCGGCAAACAGACCTGCCGGACCGCTTCCGACCACCACCGGCCGGAGAGCCGGCCGGCGGGCCGGGGAGACGACCGGCGGCGCATACGGCGCTTCGTCCAGCAGCCGGGCCTGACCGGTTTTACAGCGGCGGACAACGGCCGCCTCGTCCACGCCATTCAGCGCCACGTCCACCGCCGCCGCGAAATGCAGCTCGTCCTTGTGCCGCGCGTCCACCGACACCTTGGCCCGCCGAAGCAGGCGGATGTCCTGCGGACTGACCCGCAGAAGACGGCAGGCCGCTGCCCGCAGATCCTGTTCGGTATATTCCAACGGAAGGGAGAGATTACTGATTCGAATCATCGCTTGTCCCGCTTTCTTTCCGGCTGTTTCCGACGCTCACAGCGTTCATGATGTTCCCCGCCGAGCGACTCCGCGATCGCCGCGGCGGCGGCATGGGCCGAGGCCCACGCCCATTGCAGATTGTATCCCCCGCAGTCTCCGTCGATGTCCAGCACCTCTCCGGCGGCGTAAAGGCCGGGAACTTTCCGGGACTCCATGGTCCGGGGATCGAATTCCTTCGTCGCTATCCCGCCGGCCGTGACCTGTGCGCCGCCCATCCCCTGCGTTCCCTTCACCGGGAGCCGCCAAGCGGTGATCTCCGCCGCGATTCGCCGCAGATCGTTCTCCCGGAGGACGGAGACCGGCATGTCCCAGTCCGTATAGCCCGCCGACCGCAGAATGGTCTGCCCCAGCCGTTTTTGCAGCAGGCCGGTCAGCAGATCCGCCACCGCGCGTTCCGGCAGGGCGGCCCGCCGCCGCAGAGAGGCGAGTACCTCCTCCTCCGTCCATTCCGGTAGAAGGTTCAGCACTGCGGTCATTTCGCCGGCCCGCCGCCGTTCCCAGTCGGCCACACAGCGGGAAATCTGCATCACTGCCGGCCCGGACAAGCCGTATTCGGTAAACAGAACCTCTCCGGTTTCCCTCGCCGTTTCCCGGCCGTCCCGTTCAAAGCGGACTTCCGCGTCCACTCGGACGCCTTTGACCGCCTTCACATAATCAACGGCGGTTTTCACCTGCACGATAGAGGGAAAAAGAGGAGTGCGGGTGTGTCCCAGCGCTGTCAGCAGCCCATAGCCGTCCGCTGAGCCGCCGAGGGCGGGCGAGGCCGCGCCCCCTGCGCAGACCAGAACCCGACGGACCGGCACGTCGCCCTCCTCCCGCTTCAGGAGAAAGCCGTCCTTCTGCGGAAGAATCGCCGTTACCGTCCCGCCGCATTCTTCCCGAGCGCCGGAAGCGGCGGCCGCCAAACGCAGGCAATCCAGCACCGCCCCCGACTGAGCGCAGAGAGGATAAATCCGTCCGTTTTCCCGCTGTCGGCATTCCACCCCGATGGAAGTAAAAAAATCCACCGCCGCCGAAGGCGGAAAAGCCTTCAGCGCCGGGCCGGCAAAAGCGGGATCCGCACCATGATAGTGCGGAACTGCCGCCTGTATATTGCTCAAATTGCAGGTGCCGTTTCCGGTTGCAAGCAGCTTTTTTCCTACCCGCGGTCCCTTTTCAAATACCGCGGCGGAAAGCGTCCCGCCGGACAGCCCCCACAGGAATACCGCCGCCGCCAGTCCCGCCGCACCGCCGCCGATAATGCCGCAGTCTATCCTTCGTGCTTCCGCCATCGTCATTTCCGCCTTTCCGAATCCGTTCCCGTCTTCCGGCGGGCAAACGCCTGTTTCTTCCTGTCCGCCTGTCTGCCGGGAAATGTCCCCCTCCCCGGCAAGGGAAACGCCGGATTCATTATAGCGTGCCCTTCTTCCCTTGACAAGCTTTCTCCTTCCGGTTTATCCCGATCACAAAACGAGAAAACGGCTGTACTGTAAGGATTTACAAATTGTTCAAAAAAACTGTCTTTTTTTCCTATGGAAACGGTAAATTTTGTGTTATACTGTTCCGTATGGAAAAATAGCGCATGATTATCCGCACAGAGGAGGAATAGGGAGTGATCTGGCACAGCGAAAACCGGGACAGGGTATTGGAGGCGCTGGACGTCGGACAGGAATGCGGACTTACGTCCGAACGGGCGGCGGAGAGGCTGCAGTCCTTCGGCCCGAACAAACTCCGGGAAAAGAAATCCCGCACCTTTTTAGGACGTTTTCTGGATCAGATGAAGGACGCGATGGTGATTATCCTTCTCATTGCGGCCGCCGTCTCTCTGGGATTGAGCATCTATAACCATTTCACCGGCGGAGAGGCCGATTGGATTGAACCGATCGTAATCATCGCCATCGTGCTGATTAACGCCCTGCTCGGCGTCATTCAGGAAAGCAAGGCCGAGGCGGCGCTGGAAGCACTGAAAAACATGTCCGCTCCCGAGGCCCGCGTCCTGCGGGACGGAAAACTCCAGACCATGAAATCCACGGAGCTGGTCCCCGGCGATATCGTGGAAATGGAGGCGGGTGATCTGGTTCCCGCCGACTGCCGGTTGCTGCGTTCCGCCAGCTTTCAGTGCGACGAAGCGGCTCTCACCGGCGAATCGGTTCCCGCTTCCAAGGATGCGGACGCATCGGTAACGGAGATTGCGCCGCTCGGCGATCGGGTAAACATGGCCTATTCCGGATGTGCGGTTTCCTACGGCCATGCCCGCGGCGTGGTGGTCGAAACCGGAATGAACACCGAAATGGGAAAAATCGCCACCATGCTGGAGGATGAGGAGGAGACCGCCACTCCGCTGCAGGAAAAGCTCGCTCATCTTGGAAAAACGCTCGGCTTTCTGGCGCTGGGAATCTGCGTTGTTATCTTTATCGTCGGTCTGATTGACCGTCTGCCTCCGCTGGATATGTTCATGACCGCCATTTCGCTGGCCGTCGCCGCGATCCCGGAAGGGCTGCCCGCCATCGTCACGATTGTTCTGGCGATCGGAGTACAGCGGATGGTGGCCAAAAACGCCATTGTCCGCCGCCTGCCCGCCGTGGAAACGCTGGGCAGCGCCTCGGTCATCTGCTCGGATAAAACCGGTACGCTGACCCAAAACCGGATGACGCTGGTAAAGGTCTTTGACGGCTGTGAAACCCTTCCCATAACCGGCGGAGCGCCGGACAGCGCGTTGGCCCTGATCCGGCTGGCCACCCTGTGCACCGACGGTACGGTACAGGTGATCGACGGGGCGGAAAAACACCTCGGTGACCCGACCGAAACCGCGATCGTCGCCGCCGCCCTGAAAAACGGAATGCCCAAGGATCAGTTGACCGCCGAACATCCCCGGCTCGGTGAAATCCCCTTTGACTCCGACCGAAAGCTGATGACCACCATCAACCTGATCCACGGACAGCAGGTGGTCATTGTGAAGGGCGCACCGGATATTTTGCTGGAACGCTGTGTTTCCGGCGATCTCAAAGCGGCGGCTGCCGCCAACGAAGCAATGGCGAGGGATGCGCTCCGGGTTCTCGCCCTGGGGTACAAAACCATTGACGAAATGCCGATGGACTGCCGGCCGGAGGAGCTGGAGCAGGGACTTACCTTCGGCGGACTGCTCGGCATGATTGATCCGCCGCGGCCAGAGGTCACCGCTTCCATCAAAGAATGCGATACCGCTGGTATCCGCACGGTGATGATTACCGGCGACCATGTGGTGACCGCCTCCGCCATTGCAAAGGAACTCGGCATCCTCCATGACGAGAGTGAAGCGATCACCGGGGCGGAACTGGCAAAGCTCTCGGACGACGAGCTGTATGAAAGAATCCGGCAGTATCGGGTATACGCCCGGGTCACTCCGTCGGATAAAATCCGAATTGTCAAGGCGTGGCAGCGCGCGGGAGAAATCGTGGCTATGACCGGAGACGGCGTTAACGACGCTCCCGCCCTGAAAGCGGCCGACATCGGCTGCGCTATGGGAATTACCGGCACCGACGTGGCCAAGGGCGCGGCCGACATGACCCTGACCGACGACAATTTCGCCACCATCGTAACCGCCGTCAAAGAAGGCCGCGGCATTTATGACAACATCCGCAAAGCAGTTCATTTCCTGCTTTCCTGCAATCTGGGGGAGATTGTCACCGTTTTCCTTGCCATGTTGATCTGGCGGGAATCCCCGCTTCTCCCCATTCAGCTTCTGTGGATCAATCTGGTCACCGACTCGCTGCCGGCCCTTGCCCTTGGGATGGAGCCGGTGGAATACGACATCATGACCCGCAAACCCAGAAAAAAGACCGAAAGCATCTTCTCCGGCGGCCTTGGCCTGACGGCGATTCTGCAGGGGCTGATGATCGGCCTTCTGACGCTGGCGGCCTATTTCATCGGCTCCCGGGTATTTATTCCGGCGGGCGGCGCGCCCAATATCCCGCTGGGCGAAAGCATGGCCTTTGCCGTTCTGGCCCTTTCCCAGCTGGTTCATGCGTTCAGCGTACGAAGCTCGCATTCCCTGTTTCGGATCGGCTTCCACACCAACAAATATATGCTCGGCGCGTTCGCCGTTTCCTCCGCCCTGATGCTGACCGTCCTGCTGATTCCCCCGTTGCAGACGATCTTCGGCATCGCCCCTCTGACGGGGGCGGCATGGGGCGTGGTCGCCGGTCTGTCCGTTGTGCCGCTGGCAGTAATGGAAATCGTTAAGGGCATTCAGGCGCTCGTCCGCTGGAGCAAGTCGCGGAAAGCGGAATAACAAACAGCGAATAAACTTCTTCGATAAAGCAAAACGACAGCCGGAGTTTCTGTTTACAGAAACTCCGGCTGTCGTTTTGCTTTATTCATGAAAGATATACTATCTCCCTATGCCCCAAGGATATTGCCTGTAGAACGCCTCAATTCCGTTTTTCCGTTCCAACATCTCTTCAAAACGTCCGTTGTATTCATAGGGAAACTTGAAATTAAAGATCCGTTCAATATACTCCCCGCCCGGCTGTTTGAGCTTGGTCACCGCCCCCGCTCCACAGGCGAGGATAGTGTGGGTCTCGTCCATGATATAGACGTTATACAGCCCCTCGTTTCCCGGCCGGGACCAGCCGACGTTTTCCATATTGCCGACCGCGCGGCTCTGGCGGTAGAGATAATAGGGATGATACCCCTCCGCCCGCAACCGCTCGCCGCTGTAGTCCACCATCCGCACGGATTCCCTGCCGCCGTCGTACTCCGCACGGCGGTGGATGACCAGATTGGACGCTCGCTTCATGGCAAGGGTATGAACGGTCACGCTTTCCGGCGCCAGTTCCAGCACGCCGTCCAGACTGCCGCAGAAGCCTTCGTAATCGTCGCCGGGCAGGCCGGCGATCAGATCCACGTTGATGTTGGTGAACCCGCATTGGCGGGCCAGCGCAAACGCCTCCGTAAACTGGGCGGCGGTATGCCGCCTTCCGATGGTTTGCAGGACCGAATCCCGCAGGGTCTGGGGATTGATGCTCACTCTCCCCACCCCAACGGCTTTCAAAGCGCGGAGCTTCTCCTCCGTGATAGTATCCGGCCGCCCGGCCTCCACCGTATATTCCCGCAGACAGGACAGGTCGAAGGAGCGCTCCACCGTCTCCAGCACCCGCGTCAACTGCTCCGCCGAGAGCGTGGTGGGCGTCCCTCCTCCCATATAAACCGTCTCCAGCCGCAGCCCGAGCCGGGAAGCGATCTCTCCGGTGCGTTCGATCTCCTCGCACAGGCAATCGACATACTGCGGGATCAGACGGGCCGCCCGCTCCACCGTTTGGGAAACAAAGGAGCAGTAATCGCAGCGGGTCGGGCAGAAGGGCACCGACAGATACAGGCTGAAGGATTCCGGCCGGGAAAGGGCCAGAATCTTATTTTCCTCCCGCAGGGTGTCGAGACAGAGCGCCGCCTTATCCCCGCTGACCAGAAGCTCTCTCTGGAACCAGCGGGCCGCTTCCTCTTCTCCCATCTGCCCGGCCATCCGGCGGAACAGCTTCACCGGCCGGACGCCGGTAACCGCGCCCCAGCGCAGCGAAAAACCAAACAGACGGACAAAAAGGGTATACAGCAGCACGGCCATCCGCCGCTCGCATTCCTTATGGTAATTCGGCAGGGCGTTCTCCACCTGTTCCTCCGCGCTTTCCCGCCAATCCTCCAGAGACAGCGTGACCGAAAGCCGGGTCTCCCGTTCGTCCTTTTGCAGGACGGTCAGAGCATGTACGCCGCCGCTGCCGTCGCCGTCCTCATTCACCCGGACCGGCTCCTGCGGCAGGAACAGGCGGCAGATATTCTCCATTTCATAACGATAGGTATGTCCAACAATATCCAGTCTCATCGATTATCCCATATACGGGTTTGTCCTGCGCTCGGTTTCCAGCGAGGTTTCCGGGCCATGTCCGGGCAGAACCGTATATTCTCCTTCCAGATTGCTCAGTCGGCGCAGGGAACGCCGAAGCGCCGTCTCATCCCCGCCGGGGAAATCGGTCCGGCCCACGCCGCCGGCAAAAAGCGTATCTCCGGTCAGAAGGATTCCGTCGCCGCGGTAGCAGACGCTGCCCGGCGTATGGCCGGGAGTGGCGAGCACGGTCAGAGAAAGCTCGCCCTCCCCGATTTGCTCCCCCTCCGTCAACAGACGGTCGGGCGTCGGAATCGTTCCTGCCGCCGGCAGCATATTGACCAGACTGCGCCGCGGGTCGGCCAGCGCGTCCGCGTCCTCCTTCGGAACCAGTAGCGGCGCGCCGGCCGCCTCCCGCACCTCCGCCGCCGCCAGAAAATGATCGAAATGCACATGGGTCAGAAAAATATACTGAACGCGAAGCGACCGCTTCCGAATCTCTTCCAGAATACGGGGCGCGTCCCCGCCCGGATCGACAACCACGGCGTTTTTTTCGCTGTCGGACAAAATATAACAGTTGGCCTGCAGCGGGCCGACCGGCAGAATGGCTATCTCCATAAACGGCTATTCCTTTCTCGGTTCTCTTTTCATTGCTCTTCATTCTTCCCACGGAAAAAAATCCGGTTTTGCGGCAGACCGCTGTGAAATGCGGGCCACACTTTCGGCCCGCAAGGAGTTTTTCAAGACAGCGGGGCAAATTCTATTTTGCCCCGCTGTCCCAATCCGCTGTGTCCAGCATCAGCGTGACCGGGCCGTCGTTTTCCGCCGTCACCCGCATATCCGCGCCGAAAACCCCGGTTTCCACCTGACCTACCCCGGCCTCCCGCAAAAGCTGCGCAAAGGAGCGGAAAAGCGGTTCCGCGGTCTCCGGCCGGGCGGCGCGCAGAAACTCCGGACGGCGGCCATGCCGGCAGTTTCCATAAAGGGTGAAATTGGGAATCAGCAGAACCGCTCCCCCGACATCCCTTACCGAACGGTTCATCTTCTCCTGCTCATCGCAGAACACGCGGAGACCCGCCACCTTATCGGCCAGCTTTTTTGCCTGCACCGGGCCGTCCTCCGTTTCCACCCCGAGAAAAAGCAGAATCCCCTGTCCGATCCGGCCGACAGTCTCCCCGTCTACCGCGACCGAAGCGGAAAGCACCCGCTGAAAAACCGCGCGCATGAGAACGTCATCCTTTCACTGCCGCCGGAGCGGCGGTTTCCTTTCGGTCATCCGTTGAAAAGCCTGCTCCGCCCCTCAGCCTCCATGGCCGGAGCGGGTGATCCGTTCCACCCCTTCGATACGGGACAGGCGGGCAATTACCGACTGAAGATGCTCCAGACTGTTAACCCCCACCGTCACGTTCATGGTCACCGAATTATCCTTCGGTTCCCGGGCGCTGATGGCGTGGATCATCACATGCATCGAGGCAAGCTGGGTCGTCACGTCGGCCAGCAGCGCATGCCGGTTTCTCGCCTCAATGGAAAGGGTCGCCTTGAATTCATTGCGGACACTGTCCTCCCAATAGACCGAAACCCAGCGCTCCGGCTCGGCGGCCTCCGCGATATCCTTCGGAACGTTCACACAGTCCCGCTTGTGGATGGACACGCCGTATCCGCGGGTAATGAAGCCGATGATATCGTCCCCCGGCACCGGGTTGCAGCAGCGGGAAAATTTCACCAGACAGTTATCCATATCCTCAATGATGACGCCGCCGTTGTTATGATGCTTCTTCGGCGCGTTCACCGCCGTCTCGGGCTGGATGTTCTCCGTCTTTACCAGCTTGAGATAATCCTCTTTGATCCGGGGCATGATGCGGGAGAGAATGATCCCGCCGTACCCGACGGCGGCATAAAAATCCTCCACCGATTCGCAGTGCTGCTTGGCGCTCTCTTCTTCGATAAAACGCGCCATCTCGTCGTCCGGCAGCCGGATCCAGTGACGGGAAAATTCCTTTTCCAGTTCCTGCCGGCCGGTTTCGACGTTTTCCTCCCGGCATTCCTTCTTGAACCAAGCGCGGATCTTGTTGCGCGCCTCGCCGGTTTTCACGATGTTCAGCCAGTCGCGGCTGGGGCCGCGCCCCTGCGCGGAGGTGGTAAGCACCTCCACGATTTCGCCGGTCTTGACGACATAATCGATCGGAACCATCCGGCCGTCCACCTTGGCGCCGATCATCCGGTTGCCGACAGCGGAATGAATGGCATAGGCAAAATCGATCACCGTGGCCCCTACGGGCAGGGTAATCACATCCCCCTTCGGGGTAAAGACGAACACGTCGTCGGAGGACAGGTCGGTCTTGATGGAACGAACGATATCCTCTGCATCGTCCACATCCTTCTGATTTTCGATGAACTGACGCACCCAGGCAAGCCGTTCCTCCAGCTTATCCTTGCGCTGGATGCCGAGCTTATACTTCCAGTGGGCGGCGATGCCGTATTCCGCGGTGTAGTGCATTTCCCAGGTACGGATCTGCACCTCGAAGGGGATCTTTTCCTTGCTGATAACCGTGGTGTGCAGGGACTGGTACATATTCGCCTTTGGCGTGGAAATATAGTCCTTAAACCGGTTGGGAAGCGGACGGAACATATCGTGGACGATTCCCAGCACATTATAGCAGTCGTTGACCGTATCCACGATCACCCGCACCGCGTAAATATCGTAGATTTCATCGAAGGATTTTCCCTGCATATACATTTTGCGGTAGATGCCGGTAATGCTTTTGATCCGGCCGGAAACAAAGCATTCGATCTGCATGCTTTTCAGCTTTTCCGTCAGGCGTTCCTTGATGCTTTCCAGAAACGCGTTGCGCTCCCCCTCCCGCAGCGCGAGGGCGTCCTCGATCTCTTTATAAGCGATCGGATCCAGCGTCCGGAGAGAAAGATCCTCCAGCTCCTCTTTCACCGCCCGGATACCAAGGCGGTGCGCCAGCGGCGCATAGATATCCATGGTTTCCTTGGCCGTATCCCGCCGCTTCTGCTCCGGCTTGAAGCAGATGGTCCGCATATTATGCAGGCGGTCGGCCAGCTTGATGATGATGACCCGGATATCCTGCGCCATGGCGAGCAGCATTTTCCGGACATTTTCCGCCTGCTGCTCTTCCTTCGAGGAGAAGGGGAGCTTACGCAGCTTGGTCACGCCGTCCACCAAAGCGGCAACCTCCGTCCCGAACCCGCGGGTAATATCCGCCAGTTCGAGCGGCGTATCCTCCACCACGTCGTGAAGAAGCGCGGCCACGATCGTCTCGGTATCCATACCGAGCTCCACCAGAATTTTCGCCACCATCAGCGGGTGGATAACGTATTCCTCCCCGGAGGAACGAAACTGCCCCGCGTGCGCCCGGCAGGCGGTATCGACCGCCCGGTCAATCACATCCATATCGTAAGGCTTTCCGGTTTTCCGGATCACCTCCCGCAGTTCTTCGATCGCCTGCCCCGTTTCCATTTTCGATTGTACGACCGGCTCCTGTGAAACGGGGACCGCCGGATTTTCTTCTCTGTTTTCCCAGTCTTTTCGTTCGTCCATTTTCCGCGCTTCCCGCGCTCACCTCCCCGCCGTACGATGATCCGGAGGATTTTGCAGAAACTGCAAAATCGGCGTTCCATTTAAATCCACCTTGCCGCTCACCGGAAGCAGAGACAGCTTCAGGCTGTCCCCGGTATCGGTCAACCCAATCAGACCGGCCTGCCGCAGCGTCTCCAGCGCAACCCGGAGCCGCACATAGGAAATGAGCGGATTTCCCAGAAAATATCTCAACTGCTCCAATGCGCCGTTCCACCCCTTTGCCGTGCGGAGATACCGATAAACCCGCTCCAATTCCGTCCGTTCCGGCGTCCAGACGGCCGCCTGTTCTGGCGAGATCGTTTCTTTCCTCAGGATACGGTCAAACTGCCGGTCGGCAAGAATCCGTTCCTCCTGATCCAGCTCGGCGGAACGGATTTCCTTCGCCAGAACCGACGGCGTAACCACGCCCCGGAACTCGTTGCGTTCCAGCGTCACCGCAAGATTCAGAATCTGTCCGCATTCAAAGGGAAAATCATCGTAAGACATCCCGAATTTCAGCACAGACAGCCGCGTATCGTCCCGGGAGACCGAAAGGCGGACGTGCTTGCCGCCCGAAAGCGGCGTAATATTATCCAGCCTCATCTGAAACAGCCCGAACACCGGCGCGGAATTGCCCGCGCCCACCGGTTCCAGTGCTTTCAGCAGGTTCAGCTTTTCCACATCCACCTGCGAGGGGCGGAGCTTGAAATCCAGCCGCAGTTCCGGCGCCGGCATATTGGGATACCGCTCGGCGGCAAAGGCATTGATCCGACGGCGGAATTCCGGAATATTGTCAGCGGAAAGCCCTACCCCGGCGGCCAGCTCATGCCCGCCGAAATGCGAAAGGGTATCCTCGCAGGCGGCAATCGCTTCAAACAGGGAAAAGCCCTTTACGCTCCGTCCGGAACCTTTGGCCTGCCCGTCCTTTACCGCCAGCAGGATGCAGGGCTTTCCATAGCGTTCCACGATCCGGGCCGCAATAATCCCCACCACGCCGGGATGCCAGTTTTCTCCATCGATTACCAGCACCCGGTCGGCCAGAAGCCGCGGTTCAGCCTGCAGACGCTCGATCACCTGCGTCAGGATTCCCGTTTCCGTCTCCTGCCGCCGGACGTTGCACTGCTGAATTTCCCCCGCCAGAGCTTCGGCCACGTCGTCCTGCGCGGTCATCAGCAGCCGGGCGGCCCGGTCGGGAGAATCCATCCGTCCCGCCGCGTTCAGCCGGGGCACCAATGTAAACACCACGTTGGCCGAGGACAGTTCCTTGTTCTCCGCTCCCGCCGCCCTCGCAAGGGCGCGCAGGCCCGGCCGGTTTCCTTCGTTCAGCACCCGCAGCCCCGCGCGGACCAGCGCCCGGTTTTCCCCCGTTAAAGGCATCACGTCCCCCAGCGTGCCGATGGCTACCAAATCCCCAAAACGGGCCATGACCGGTTCCGCGTCGCCCTCCAGCGCACAGACCAGTTTAAAAGCGACGCCCACCCCGGCATAATCCTTGAATTCACTGCCGCAGTCGGCCCGGTGCGGATCCACCACAGCGACCGCCGCAGGGAGCGTTTCCTGCGGCTGATGATGGTCGGTCACCACCACATCGACGCCAAGCGACGCGGCGTAAGCGATTTCCCCGACGGCGGCGATTCCGTTATCCACCGTGATAATCAGCTTTACGCCCTGCTGATGCAGGAGGTCAATGCTTTCCTTATGTAAACCGTATCCTTCCTTTTCCCGGTCGGGCAGATAATAGGTTACATCCGCTTCCTTTTCCCGGAGATAGGTATACAACAGAACCGTCGAGGTCACGCCGTCGGCGTCGTAATCGCCGTAGACAGCCATCTGTTCATGGTTATCCAGCGCCCGCTGTATCCGTTCCACCGCCAGATCCATATCGGCAAACCCGAAGGGATCGTCCGCGATTTCGCCGCCGAGCAGAAATTCCGACGCCGTTTCCGGATCGGTAATCCCGCGCGTCACCAGAAGCAGCGCCAGAAACGGATTGATTTCGCAGTCCTCCGCCAATTGGGCCGCCGCCTCTTTGTCCAGCGGCGATACAATCCATCGTCGGATACTCATGTCGGTTTCCTCCCTCGGCCCCTCCCCGGATGTTCCGCCGAACAGGAATCTTCGGCGTTTCCGTCAATGAGACACGGCGGCCGCGTCAGGAGACACAGCGGCCGTACCCAAAGAACAGGTTAGCATAGTATACCATTTTTTCGCGGCATATTCAACATAATCCGCGTAAACAGCGGCTTTCGGATGGCTTTCCGTGAATTTTCGTTCTTATCCTTTGTTTCGAAAATATAAACCACCATCCACCGCCCCGTACTCGCCGCCTTTATCCAATATATAGATAATCAAGTCATGGGGTTCCGGCGATTCCCCCAGTTCTCCCTTGTGCGATATAATAAAATTGATTAACAGATTAACAGATTAACAGATTAACAGATTAACAGAAAAAATCAAGCATTTGATGGCGCCGCCTATGGAGGAGTGGTTTTCATGCAGCACGACAAAGAATCATCGTTCACCTTTGGTGTGATTGCCGACATTCATCTGACAAACGACGGAAAGAACGGGACGGAGCGCCCTCTGGGACAAGTGCTGCGATATTATCGGGAACAGGATATTAAGGCGCTGATCGTTTGCGGAGACATCGCCGACGAAGGAGGACTGGCCTCTTACGAACGGTTCAACCGCATCTTTTCCTCCGTTTATCCCAACCCCATGGAAGCTCCTGTAAAGATTCTGGTCATGGGGAACCACGATTACCGGGCGATGAACCATGAACCGCTGGATGTGAGCGGCGTGCAGAGACGGTTTTCCGAATCGCTGGGCGTTGACCCGGATCCGCATACCGTCATCGGGGGCTGCCATTTTATCGGACTGAGCGGTGAAGGCGGCGAGCTGAACGGAACCTTTACCGAGCGTTCCATCGAATGGCTGCGGGAACAATTAGAGTCGGCAAAAGCGGACGCCCCGGACCGGCCGATCTTTGTCGCGGTTCATCAGCCGGTTCGGGACACCATATATGGAAGCGATCTGTGGGGCAATCCGGCGCTGGATTCCTTGCTTTCCGGCTATCCGCAGGTAATCCTCTTCACCGGTCACTCTCATTATCCCCTGGCCTGTGAGCGTTCCATTTTTCAAAAAAACTACACCGCCGTTGGGCTCCCCTCCCTCTATTACACCGTAGTGGAAACCGGCGTGCCTGACGACGCCTTCCATACGCCGGAAGCCCTGCTGGCAATCGTCCGGCCGGAGGAAGTCCGGTTCGAGAGACTCAGGGTCAATCCCATCGAAAAGATTAAAGAGGACTGGGTTCTCCCCCTGCCTTTGAGTAAAGCTGGTTTCCTTTACACTAAATCAAAAGGGGAAAATCGCCGTCCTCCGGTTTTTCCCGTGGGAGCAACCATCCGCATTCACGAGGAAACGCCGGACTCCTGTCTGATTTCGTTTCCCTCCGCTGTCCACGACGATTATACCCACGGATACATTGTTACTGTTCGGAATCAGGAAACCGGAACGCTCTTTTTCCGCCGGCATTTCTGTTCCGATTTTTATCTTGGCCTTTCGAACATGGCGAAAACCCAGACCGTGCGGATATCCTCTCTGGTCCCTGACACAATATTTCGCGTAGAGATTGTCGCTGTGGAATCCTTCGGTAAAACAAGCGAACTCCTGACCGCCCTGCTGGCAATGCCGGACACCCCGTCCCGCCGTTCTCTGTCTCGGGCGGATATTCTGGACTGCGATTATGCCGCCGGTATCAGCGACCGGTCACCCAGCCGCCTGTCCTGCCGTCTGTCCGGGAATCCCCGTTTCGGGAAAAAGGAGAATGAGCGCGTTCTGCTTCTGGACGGGCGCAGCACCGTAACCTACCTTTCCGCCGCTTCGTTTCCGTCGTCTCCCTTCAAACCCTCCACCTCCTTCACGCTGGAGATCGCCTTTTCCATGGAACGCGGCGACGGAGGGACGCTTTTCACCTGTGGGGACATCGCCATACGGACGGATAAAAACGGCGACGTTTTTCTTATCGTCGGGAATTTGTGTAAAGGTATACCTCTTTCCGCAGAGCTGCAAAATCGACACCATATGATGGCGTCGTTCCAAAACGGACAGCTTCAGGTATGGACAAACGGGAACCCGGCGTGGACCGTATCCTTACCCGAACCGCCCGCTTTTGTACCCTCTCCGGCTTTTTCAATCGGGCCGTCTTTTCGCGGAGAGCTCGCGTTGGTGCGGATCTTCAGCGCCGCCTTGGAGGAGGAGGAAACAAAGCGGGCGTATACCCACTTTCAGCAGGCTTCCCTATATCGTGAAGTTGGCCGGCGCCGGATACAAATCGAGTCTCTGCTTGATGCTCTTCCCGCGGCGGATTCCGGAACAGACAGACTGCGTCTTTCACTGACAAAAGCCGCCCGGACGGCGCGGGAATGGGACGATAAGGCGGCACTGACGAGGGAGAGCGCGGACGCTTTTCTGACGGAAAGCGCCGCCCTGCTCCATGAAATCCGAAACAGGTACAGCAACAGCGTTTCCCTGCTGGTTGACGATATGAACCCCGGCTTCTCACGGACCGTCGCCCTTTCGGAGGGCTGGCAATATGAAAAGAACCGTGAAACCGGCAAAAACCTGTATAACAAACGGGGAAACAATGCGCTTCAGTATCTGATATATCAGGCAGAGGGAGAAATCACCTCTTTCCAACTGGATCTTCTTACAGCCAGCGGATTCGGTGATCCTGTCCGGGACGTCCGTATCCGGCTGTCCCCCGACCGTATCCATTGGACAGAAGCGGCGACCTCTTGCTCCATCCCCACCCCCTGTCCCCCTGCCATGTACTGGAACGCCTTTTCGCTTACGCCGGATAAAGCGGCCGCTGAGGGGATGCGGTATCTGAAAATTGAGCTTCTTCCCTTTCCGGAAGGCTGTCCGGTATGGGCGGTTTCTCTGAACCGGCTCACGATCGAAAGCCGCGCGGGATTCTGACTGCCCTTTGCAAAGCACCGGCCTGACAAA
Source organism: uncultured Oscillospiraceae bacterium (assembly GCA_905192745.1). Lineage (GTDB taxonomy): Bacteria > Bacillota > Clostridia > Oscillospirales > Acutalibacteraceae > Avimonas. The sequence goes on along the minus strand of CAJJLZ010000006.1, from coordinate 48,531 downwards.
ACGGGAACACCCCATCCAATCGTGGATGGGGTGTTCCCGTTTTCCAATGGCTTCTATTGTATCTGGACGAATATCTCATATCCGTCGGTTTCCGCCGCGCCGTAATACACCCATACGTCGTCGTACCCATTGACGTTGACCGTCACCTTCAGACTGACCGCGCCCGTCGCCTCATTATCCGTCATATCCGCCACCACCGACAGATCCGCCTCCGTGATTTTTGCCAGCGTTTCCGCCGGACCGACCAGACGAATATTCTCGATCTTCTGACGGGACACCTGTGCGCTTCGGCCGGCCGGTACGTTTTCAACCCTCGTATTGCCGGACTCCAGCGTCAGATCCAGCGTTTTCTGGGAGAAACCGTCCATGTCAAAGGAAACCGTGACCTCCGTAGTGCCATCCAGCACCCGAATGCCGGAAGGCACGTTGAGTGGAATGATTTTCGTCCGATCCATCAGGCTAAGATGATGGAAATCGAACGTTCCCAAATTTTCGATGCTGGACGCAAACGCCTCTACCTGTTCCGGTGTCCCCACCACCTCGATCGACGAAGGAGTAATCGTCCGGAAGGAATCCACGTTTTCAAAAGCCTTGGGCATGTTTTTGTACAGGCAGCTAAATTCCACCACCCGGTGAACCACCACCGGTACGGTCACCTTGACAACGTTTTCGGAAAGACCGGTGTATTCGCAGTATTTCGTATCCACCTCGTTGCCGTCCGCGTCCAAGGCAACCAGTTCCGCGTCAAAGGAAGTAACTTCCGCGATCTCCTTCGTCTTCTGAACGCGGGCTTTTACCGAAACGATTTTGCTTACCACGGTCTTGGGGCCTTTGATATAAACCGAGCCGTCCTCCAGCCCGGGAGCTTCAATCACCGGTGTACCCAACTGCAGACCGGAGGATTCGGACACCGTGATCCCCGATATATCCGCTTCCACCTTGAGGGCGGAGCTGGTCAGGGTGTGGTCGCAGTACACCTGCACCGACTGCGGCGTGACCGACGTAATTTCATATCCCGTCGTATCGCTGTTTTTCACCACGTCCAGTTTGACCGGCCAGTTCCCCGCGCCGCGGATCTCGCTGTAATCCGCCGTCACCCGCATATCGTTTTCCTGCAGCTTGAAAATGAGGGAACGGGGACCCCGGATTTCCACCTTCACCGTCTGCGTCGCACCTTCATAGATTTCCAGTCCGTCCGCTTCCGCATAACTGCCGGCCAGGTCGAGAGGCACGGAAAGGGTCATGGTCCGACTGTCCTGATTATTTCCGTCGTATACCACCGACGCCCAGATGGCAACGGCGGCGACAAGGGAAAAGACAATCATCAGTTTATTATTATGAAGCAGCTTGTTAAGTGAAAATTTTCCTTTCATCATTTTGTCTTCCTCCTGCGGAAAGGACCGATGGCCTTATGCTCTCCATCCTTGTCCCGACGGGAGCGATCCCAAAGCACGCCGTTTTCCAGCGCCACGCGCAGAGCCTCCGCGCTGAAATTCCGTTTCAATTCCCCGGCCACGGCCATGGAAACCGTTCCGGTCTCTTCCGAAACCACCACCACCAGCGCATCGGAGTTTTCGCTCATCCCCACAGCCGCGCGGTGACGGGTCCCCAGTTCGCTGCTGATCTGGAGATTATCGGTAAGCGGCAAAATACAGCCGGCGGCGTATACCTTCCCCTCCCGAATAATCATCGCGCCGTCGTGCAGGGGCGCTTTATTGAAGAAAATATTGCCGATCAGCTCCGGCGTAGGATCGGCGTCCACCACCGTGCCGGAATTGATAATCTCTCCCAGTTTGGTGGAGCGTTCAAAAACAATGAGCGCCCCCATTTTCTGCCGCTGAAGAATTTCCACTGCCGAACAGGTGGCGGAAATCGCCTTTTGCCAGCGTTTGGTGAGCAGTTCGGATTCCTCCTCGCTCATTCCGAACAGGCTGATATTCCCCAGGCGGGAATGACCGACCTGTTCCAGCGCGCGCCGGATTTCCGGCTGAAAAATGATAATCAGCACAATCAAGATATTGTCAAAGACCGTTTTCAACAGGTAATACATGGTTTTCAGATCCAGCACAGACGCCGTCAGAAACGCCAGAGCAAAAATCAGAATCCCTTTTAAAAGCTGTTCCGCGCGGGAATCGCGCACCAACTTAATTACACTGTATATTACAAAGGCCACCAGAGCAATATCCACCGTATCCCGAATCCAGTTGTACGACTGGAAAAAGGACACGATTTCCGCCCATATGGCGCTGAAAAACGCTGTCATTCCACTTCTTCCTTTCGGAGGGCGTCGATAATCCCGGATCCGTCCCATTCCGTCTTTTCGTCCATGTCGGATCCCATCGCGGCCGGCCGCTCTGCCGCTTATTCTATTATTTTATCATACTCTCCGATTATTGCAATCCTTTTCTTCTCTGTTGCTCCCCCTATTCCTTCCTCTTTTACGCGCTTCCAAACGTCCGGCCGGAAACGCCGCAGCACGGGATGCAAAATTCGGCGTTTTGCATCCCGTGCTGCGGTGGACGGCATTCAGAATCGCCCGGGGGTTCTCTGTTCCAGCCAAACCGCGCGGCATACCCTCTCGATCTCTTCTCTGGTTGTGAAAACGGATGGAGAAAAACGCACGGTGCCGGTTTCCAGCGTTCCAAAACGGCGGTGGGCGCTGGGGGCGCAGTGAAGACCGGCCCGCACGGCGATTCCGCGGCGGTTCAACGCCTGCGCGGTCTCCTCGCTCCGCCTGCCGACGACGTTCATGGAAAGCACCGGCGCGCATCCTATTCCATCCGGGCGGGGCGTATACAGCTTCACCCCCGGCATGGCGGAGAGCCGATCATACAAGAGGCTCATCAGGCGGGTTTCTCTCCCGAAAATTTCCTCTATCCCACGTTCCCGGACGAAATCGACCCCCGCCTTCAGTCCACATATGCCCGCGGTGTTCAGCGTGCCGCTTTCCAGCCGGTCGGGCAGTTCCTCCGGCTGCGAAAGCTCCATTGACTGGCTTCCTGTCCCTCCTTCCACAAAAGGAGGCAGGACCCGGTCACTGTTGCAGAGCAGCGCACCGATTCCCATCGGCCCGTAAAGGCCTTTATGTCCCGGGACACAAAGGAAATCAATATTGTCCGCCTGCATATCTATGGGCAGCACCCCGGCGCTCTGCGCGCCGTCCACGATAAAGGGCAGGCCGCGGCGATGCGCCATCGCTCCGATTTCCCGGATCGGCAGCCGTGTGCCGAACACGTTGGAGGCATGCATACAGACGATAGCCCTGGTCTGCGGCGTGACGCAGCGTTCAAAGGCCGCAACCGTAGCCGCCGGTTCGCCGGGAACCACTCTGGCCACGTCATACACCGGAGAATCCGGAGACAGCCCGTGCAGGGGACGCATAACCGCGTTATGCTCCAGATCCGAAACAACCATCCGGCCGCCGTTTTCCAGCATCCCCTTAATGACGATATTCAGCGCCATGGTGCAGTTCTGGACAAACACCACATTCGCCGGATTGTCCAGATGAAAAAAATCCGCCAGTGTTTCCCGGCTGCGGTAGACAGCTTCCGAGGCGGCCAGACCCATATTATGGCCGCTCCGTCCCGGATTGGCCCCATATACGGTCAGCGCCTGCTGAACGGCCCCCCGCACAGCCGCCGGCTTCGGCCAGGTGGTGGCGGCATTGTCCAGATAAATCATCCCGGCGGAGTCCGTCCCGCCCATTGTACCTGTTCTCATCGTTTGTACCCGCTCCTTTCCAAGCCGTCAGTCTTCCTGCTGCTGTTTGCTGCGAATATGGATTCCTGCAGAGGTCAGCAGGCGCTCTGCCTTTTCCGGTTCCGTGGAAACCGTGATACTGTATCCGCAGCCGTTATTTCCGTTTGCATCGATGGTGCGCCCGACATACGCACGGATTCCGTTATGCTCAAGCAGGGACTTTCCCCGCATGGCGTTGGTTACGGAACTCACGTTGAACAATACCTTTCCCGGTTTACCCAACTTACCCAACCCGTTCACCTCGCAGTCTAAAAAACTCTCACAGGACACTATATGCGGCGGAAGGCCGGCCGGTCCCTGTACAGAGAAATCCCGGAATTTTTTCACACGGCTTCTTCAGAAAAAGAAAGGAACCCGTCCCCCCAGAGGACAGGTTCCTTCTTGACGTTTCCCTTATTTACCTAATGAAATCATTGCCCGTGAAAAAAGGGCGGCTGAAAACAAAAAGAAAACGGGAGATCAGAAAAGTTCCGACTGGTCGTTATTGTTTCTGGACTTGCTGTTTTTAGAGTTCTGGCTCTGGTTGTTCTGTTGGTTGTTCTGCTGATTGTTCTGGCAGTTCTGCCCCTGATTCTGGTTCTGCTTCTGCTGGAACTGATTGTTCTGCTGCCGATTCTGGCTCTGATTCTGATTGTTCTGCTGATTCTTCGCCATCGAAATCATCCTTCCTTACAGTATTGCGGGCGGTTGCCGGCCCGGAAATAGTCTCTGCATTCGCCCCGCGTTTATACCGGAATCCATGATTTTCATAAGAAGCATATTAAAAATTACATAATTACATACCCTGTATTTTTCTGTGTTTTCCAGTCTGCTCCCACCAAACAGTCAGATCAGGCCGATCTGCTTCAGCAGAAAGGTCCAGAGAAAAATCGTTAGAATGGAAAAAAGCGAACCGAACACCACCAACTGTCCTGCCAGCTCTGCGTCGCCGTCCATCTGCTGCGCCATAGTAAAGGAGGATACCGCGGTGGGCGACGCCAGCAGCGCCATCAGGGCAACCATCTCCGGTCCACGGAAGCCAAGGACGGCGGCAATCGGCAGGCAGACAGCCGGAACCGCCACCAGACGGCCGAGCACGCCGGCCGCCACCTGCCTTCCACGGCCATGGACGGAGGAAAACTCAAACGAACCGCCCAGCACCACCAACGCGAGCGGCGTAGCGACCCCGGCTATATCCTCCGCCGTCTTTTCCATCACGGCGGGCAGCTTCCAGCCGGAAGCCAGCATCAGAACCCCCAGCAAAGAGGCGATAATCAGAGGATTGGTAACGATTCCCCGCAGCGCCTTGCCCGATCGGAACCGGCCGCCGCGAAAATATTCCAGCGCAAAAACGGCCAGAATATTAAAAAGCGGGATAATTACGGCAATCACCATGGAGGTAACACCGCTGTTTTCCTCTCCGCACAGCGCAATGGTAACCGGCAGACCGAATAAAATAAAATTACTGCGAAAAATCCCCTGAATCAGCACGCCGCGCCGGCAATTATCCTTTTCAAAAAGCGGAACCAGAAAAAACAGAAGCAGAAAGCTTCCCGCAACGCAGGCGGCGGCAAAAAGAATCAACCGGGGATTCATTACCGTACCGATGTCGGTATGATATACATTAATAAACAGCAAAACCGGAAGAAAAACACGAAAGACCAAGTTGTTCATAATCCGGAGGGAGCCGTCATCCACCATAGAAATGCGGCGGAGGAAATACCCCAGCGCCAGCATCAAAAACAGCGGGAGGACCACCTCCAGCGAAAGCAGCAAATTTTCCATCGTCAGGCGTTATCCTCAGAGGCCGCTCTTTGTGCGGCCACCTTCCTCTCCCAATAACTGCTCATGCCGTACCCGGCTTCTTCGGTTACATCCCGGCCGAGAAAGGCGGGCGGCGTAAAAGCGTAGGCATCTTCCAGCGTTGGAAATTCCACCTCGGCATACCAGAATTCCGTCGGCGTTCCCCGATCCACACAGCTGCACTCCAGCCTGCGCCCCTCCGGAAGATCGTAAACCCGGTAATCCTTCCGAATCATCGGCGCTTCCAGCAGATTTTCCAGTTCATGAAACACCCGCTCGTCGATCACCAGCTCCGTCTCCTGCCGGGCAATCGTCCCTTCGCCCTTAAAACAGAGCACATAGCCGGTTTTCCCATCCCGGCATTTACTGCGGATGCGCACCACCGGATGGACGGCCAGATACCCCTGATAAACCACCGCCTCTTCCCGCAGCGGAAGTTCCGCCGGAAAAGCGGGATCCATCAAAAATTTGCGTTCGATTTCCATTATTATATCCACCTTTCGCGCACCGGTAAATCGAATCACCGATACAATGAAAAAACATATTTTGCAAGTCTGTGCCGGAGCATGTTGACGCCAACGCTCAACATGCATCCCGGTCAGTGTCAACACACTCTAAAAACGATCGGCATCATGTCGTCAGTATTTCATACGTCGGATAAGCGCGGTCAAAATGATAGCCCAGCCGTTCCGACAGCCGCACGGAGGTCTGGTTCGCCGCATCCCAACTGGGATACAGCCCCCGGTCGAGGCACTCCAGAATCAGCCTTGCGGCACAGGCCGCGGCCAGCCCCTGCCGCCGATAATCCGGATGCGTCACCACCTCAATCTCCAGCCCGCCTCGATAGACGCTGTAAGAGGACGCGCCGCTGACCGGCACGCCGTTCCGCAGGGCAAGAAAGCCCAGTCCCCGCCCGGCAAAATCCTCCTTCGAGCCGAAATTCGAGCAAAAATCGCGGCTCCATTCCTCCGCCATCACCGAATCGTACCAGCGCGATCCGATCTCCTCCAGATAAAATCCGGGCGGCAGGGCGCGGACAAATCCCCACAGCGTTTCCCGGTCAAAAATCCCCGGTTCCTTCTTAATCGCATAGCGGTCGAGACGGCGGCACCGATCTTTATAAAGCCGTTCGATCAGGCCGGACCACGCTTCGCTTTCCGGCACGACAAAGAGACGGCGGGCCGGCAGAATCCGGAGAAGCTCCGCCGCGCCGGGCGCATCGGCATCCCCCGCCGGATAGCAGAAATCCCCCAGGCAAATCAGCGCACAGCGGGGCGCTTTCCGGTCATCCGCCCACGCTTCCCCCATCACACCCTGCAGGCAGGACCAGATCAGCGTTTCCTGACTGCCGCGGTAGAGCGGCAGGATTCCCTCTCTTTCTCCCGGCGACAGCTGTTCCGGACGAGACATCGTTCCTTTCCCCTTCCTGTTCCCTTCCCTTTTGCGATCCTTTATCGCCGTCTTCACAGAAGCTTTTTCCATTATAAAATATCTTTCGTTTCCATACAAGCGTTTTTCTCGGCAAGCTTCGACGGACAACCATCCCGGACGAGCATATACTGTATTGACAGAGACGGCGGCACACTTGATACAGCCATGTACAAGGATACAAGGGCGCAAGAAATTTGCCATCCGCCGACTAAACACAAAAATATCGGTCAAAATATTCCTGCAGGCATATTGCATGCCCGGGAAAAAACCGACATTTCCATAAAAGCTTGAATACAGGAGTGAGAATAACTTTGAACGTCCGTAGAGGAGATATTTACTACGCGGATCTGAGCCCAGTGGTCGGCTCGGAACAGGGCGGTGTTCGTCCCGTACTGATCGTACAGAACGACGTAGGGAACCGTTTCAGTCCCACCGTGATCGCCGCCGCCATCACCAGTCAGAAGGACAAGGCCCGTCTGCCCACCCATATCCAGCTGAACTCCACCGGCAGCGGCTTGGCGAGGGATTCGATCGTTCTTCTCGAGCAGATCCGAACCATCGATAAACGAAGGCTCAAGGAGCACATGGGCCGTCTGGATGAACAGTCGATGAACCGGATCAATCAGGCGCTGGAAATCAGCTTCGGTCTGCACAATGAGGCGGGAAACCGGACTACATAAACCGTCCGGAACGCATAAAGGCCGTTTCCTCCGCCATACTAATACCGCGCCCCTCTCCGTCTTGCCGGCCACGGCCTGCCGGAGACTGCGGTATTGCAAAGAAAGTTGCGATATCCCTAAAACGCTGCGGGCCATGATTGTGGCCCGCATTTTGCGTCCCGCCGGCGCACGGCCGCTGTCAACCATATAAATCATCAGGCATATCGACGAACCACGTCCTTCCGCCATACGGCGGGAGGACAGGCGAGAAAGGCGGAATAGCTATGGCAAACCTGACGACGGAGGAACTGAAGGCGATTGAAGATCAGCTTGGCGCCGAGCTGCTTTTAATTAAAAAATTCAAATCGTATGCTGTCCTCTCCACCGACGCACAGATCAAAACACAATGCGAACAGATCGCCGGCCGGCATCAGAACCATTTTGACCGGCTTCTCAGCTATCTGAACTGACGGATCAAAGAAAGGAAGGATTAATATGGCCCAGAATCCCGCTCCCACCCTTCCCATGCAGGACAAAGACCGTCTGGAGGATGCCCTGAGTTCTCAGAAATTCATCGCGGAGGCATACAATTCCTTCGCCAACGAATGCGCGGCAGCCAACATCCGGGACGAACTGCTGAACATCCTGCAGGACGAGCACAACATCCAGGCCGATATTTTCGGCGAGATGCAAAAACGCGGCTGGTATCCGACCACTCCGGCCGACCAGCAGCAAATCCAGACGGTAAAAGCCAAATATTCCCCCGCCGCCTCGCAATCCTGAAAATCCGCCGGGGGACGGGGAAAATCAGACAAAGGAAAAGGCCCGTCGTCCTGCTTCGCACAGGCGGCGGGTCCTTTTGTCTCCCCATATTCTCCTCTGTTTCTCCTCCTGCATCCGAACCCATGCCGCGGCGCTTTTTTCCGGCAAAAAGCGGGCGGTTTCGCTATTTTTTATATTTTTGTCGGTTTTTCTTGCCATTCCTGTTGGCCTCATGATAAAATAGGCGGCATAAGAAACGTTCCTGTTTTCAACTTTTTCGTCTTTTTCGTTCCCGGCATGCGGTTTCGGCCGGAAAACGGAGAAAACAGAGAAGGCAAGGAGAGTGGAAACAACATGGATACCATGGACCCTGTTTATGTAGGATGGCTGTCTATCCTTCCCCCTGTTATCGCCATCGTTCTGGCGCTGCTTACCAAGGAGGTTATTTCTTCCCTTTTGGTGGGAATTCTGTCCGGCGCGCTGATCTATTCGCTGAGCACCGGCGCTAATCCGATCGTGGGCACGGTGGAAACCTCGTTCAAGCTGATGGCGAACAAGGCCGATATCTCCATCCTTCTGTTTCTGGCGCTGCTTGGCGCGCTGGTGGTTGTGATCGGAATGGCCGGCGGTTCCCGCGCATACGGCCGTTGGGCGGGAACCAAGCTGAAAAGCCGACGTTCGGCTATGGTGGCGACCGGTGTACTCGGCGGTCTGATCTTCATCGACGATTATTTCAACTGCCTGACAGTCGGCACGGTCATGAAGCCGGTCACCGACAAGCACAATATTTCCCGCGCCAAGCTTGCCTATATCATCGACGCCACGGCGGCGCCGGTATGTATTATCGCCCCTATCTCCAGCTGGGCGGCGGCGGTCGGCTCCAGCCTGCGGGAAACCGGCGCGTTTTCCAGCGACCTGACCGCCTTTGTCTCTACGATTCCCTACAATCTGTATGCCATTCTTTCCATAGTGATGGTGTTTGCGCTCTGCCTTTTCAACCTTGATTTCGGCCCGATGGCCAAGGTGGAAAAGAAGGCGAAGGAGGAAGGCGATCCCGGCGCGGTGGATACCCGTCTGAGGGAATCGTTCGCCGTATCGGATAAGGGCCGCGTTTTCGATATGCTGATCCCGGTCATTGCGCTGATCGTCTTTTCCATTCTCGCTATGCTGTATAACGGCGGGCTGTGGGGAGAAGACCCTGCCTATCACTCCATCCCGGCGGCGTTCGGCAACTGCTCCGCGTCGGAGGCGCTGGTAATCGGCGGATTCGCCGCGCTGGTGGTGGCTTTTCTTCTGTTCGTTCCCCGGGGCGTCGTTAAGTTCCGCGCCTTTATGGACGGTATTGTCGAAGGGGTGAAGTCCATGGTGCCCGCTTTCGTCATCCTGATTCTCGCCTGGACGATCAGCGGCGTCTGCCGGGAATTGCTGATGACCGGCGAATTCGTGAAAACCATCGTTTCCAACAGCGTGCTCCCCGGCGCGCTGCTTCCGGCGCTGATCTTCATAGTCTCCGCGCTGCTTTCCTTCGCCATGGGAACAGCCTGGGGAACCTTCGGCATCCTGATCCCGATCGTCGTCCCCACCTGTACGGCGGTCGCGCCGGAACTGCTGGTGGTCGCCCTTTCCGCAACGCTGGCGGGCAGTGTGTTCGGCGATCACTGCTCCCCCATTTCGGACACCACCATTCTCTCCTCCACCGGCGCCGGCTGCAACCACATTCAGCACGTTTCCACCCAGCTGGTGTATTCCGTCACGGCAGCCGCCTGCTGCGTCGTCGGCTATCTGGTGGCCGGCTTCTCAGGCGGCAACATTCCCCTGACGCTGGGAACGTCCCTGCTTCTTCTGGCCGCCGTTATGTTTATCCTCCATCGGATCTCCGCGTCCGGAACGCCGAACGAAGCGGCGGAACGGGATACTATCCCGGCGGACGGGGAATAGCGAAAGATCCATGGGAGGTTTTTCCGGCCGTTTTTGGATTCCGGCGTCAACCGTTTTATTTTCTTCTTTCGCGGATTTTTTATGTTTTTGTAAAGCCTGCGAGTACCGCGCATAAAGCCGCCGGACGCCGTGCATACTAACATCGCGGAAAGTCCGCCGGTCTGCGGCGGACCCGTTTCGCAACCCCCGGCGCCTGAACGCGTCGGGCAAAAAAAGAGGAGTGAAACACATGCTGGACAGACTGGCGCTTATTCTCGTGGTTATCGGCGCTATCAACTGGGGCAGTATCGGCTTGTTTCAGTTCGACATAGTTGCATGGGCTTTCGGCGGCCAGGGCGCCGCGGTCAGCCGTGTAATCTATACCATTGTCGCGCTGGCGGGTATCTGGTGCATATCCCTGTTTTTCCGCGACCGCGAAGAACTGATTGAGCACGATTGACGCTCTGTAAAAAGCGGCGGACGAAAATTCGTCCGCCGCTTTTTATCCGGATTCGGGATTCGCGCCGTTACAGCGCCTTGCCTTCGATAATTGCCTTGGTATCCCGCGCGATAACCAGTTCCTCATTGGTCGGGATAACAAACGCCCGCACGGAAGAATCCGGCGTTGTGATTTCGGTCTCTACGCCATGAACCTTGTTTTTCTCCTCGTCCAGCTTCATGCCGTAGAATTCAAAGGTCCTGATGATCTCCGCCCGGAGATCCGGCTGGTTTTCGCCGATGCCGGCGGTGAAGATCAGCGCGTCCACCCCGCCCAGAGCCGCGATGTAACCCCCGATGTACTTGATGATTTCATAGGTGCGCATATTCCAGGCGAGCTTCGCCCGTTCGTTCCCCGCTTCTACCGCCGCCGCGATATCGCGGTCATCGCTGGAAACGCCGGAAATGCCCAGCATACCGGACTGCTTATTCAGAAGCTGATCCATTTCGTGGGGCGTCAGCCCCTCTTTCTCCATGATATAGGTAACAACCGAGGGATCCACCGCGCCGGAACGGCTGCCCATCATAAAGCCGTCCAGCGGCGTCAGGCCCATCGTGGTGTCAATCACCTTGCCGTCCTTGATCGCCGTCACGGAGGAGCCGTTTCCAAAATGGCAGGAAATCAGGCGGGTGCCCTTCCCGTCCGGCTTGCCCAGAAGTTCCAGGCAGCGCTGGCTGACATACCGGTGGGAGGTGCCGTGGAAGCCGTAGCGGCGGATTCCGTATTCCTCATAATACCGGTACGGGACGCCGAACATATAGGCCTTGGGCGGCATGGTCTGATGAAAAGCGGTGTCAAAAACCACAACCTGCGGCACATCCGTGCCGAACGCTTCAATCGCCGCGTTGATTCCCTGCACATGCGCCTTGTTGTGCAGCGGAGCCAGAGAGGCGTAATCGGCGATATCCTGAATGACCTGTTTATTCACAAGCACGGAATGATCAAATTTCGAACCGCCCTGCACGATGCGGTGGCCGATGGCGGATACCTCGGACAAATCGTTGATAACTTTCCCCTCGCCCTCGGTCAGCGCCGCCTTCACTTCGGCAAAAGCGGCGGCATGGTCGTGCATATCGACCTCCTTCGCAATCACGCGGCCGTCGCTGGTCTTATGCGTGATTTTTCCGCCGATGCCGATTCGCTCACAGTTGCCCTTGGCCAGAACAACCTCCCCATCCATATCGATCAGCTGATACTTCAGCGACGAGCTGCCCGCGTTGATGACCAGAATTTTCATTTCTGTGACCATTCCTTTCCTGTGTTTCCATGCCGGGTTCTCTGCTGTTCCATATTGCAATTTTATCAGAAACACCGTATACTGTAACTCTATTATGATAATACGAACATCTTTGATTTTCAAGATGAAAATCAACGTTTCTTGCATTTTTCCGCATAAATAACCAAAGGGCAATCAATCTCCCCGTTTTTGCCCGGGAAAGGATGACGCTGCTTTGAAAGTCGCCGGTATTGTCGCCGAGTATAACCCCTTCCACAACGGCCACGCACATCATATTGAGCGCACCCGCGCAGCGGACGGCAGCTGCCGGGCTACCCATGTCGTCGCGGTGATGAGCGGGAATTTCGTCCAGCGGGGGGAACCCGCCGTTCTGCCGAAATTCGACCGGGTGCGGGCCGCGCTGGCAGGGGGAGCCGATCTGGTGGTGGAACTTCCTCTGCCGTGGGCCATCGCCTCGGCGGAAGCCTTCGCATTCGGCGCCGTGTCCCTGTTGGACGCGCTCGGCTGTGTCAATGTGCTGAGCTTCGGCAGCGAATGCGGAGAAATGGAACCGCTGCAAAAGGTCGCGGACATCCTGCTTTCCGATCGGTTCGCCGGTTTGCTGCGGTATCACCTGGAGGGCGGCATTTCCTTTCCCGAGGCCCGGCAGCGCGCCGTGGCGGAGATTGCCGGGCAAAGGACCGCCGCATTGCTGGAAAATGCCAACAATACGCTGGGGATCGAATATCTGAAAGCTCTTCGGCGGATGGATTCTCCCATCCGGCCGTTTACCATTCCGCGGTTCGGCGCGGGACACGACCAGTCGCTGCCGGTTGGGGACATGGCCTCGGCCAGCTATCTCCGTGAGCTTCTCGCCGCCGGACGGCCGGGGAACGCCGCCCCTTACATCCCCGCAATCCCGTTGGAAATCCTTCATGAAGCGGCCCGGGCCGGCCGCTGTCCGGCCGACCCGAAGCTGATTGAGAGGGCGATGCTCGCTGCGCTCCGGCGGCTCACCAAAGAGCAGATCGTCCGGCTTCCCGGCGTGTCGGAGGGGCTGGAAAACCGGCTGTACGACGCGATCCGCACTGCCGGAGGGATGGAGGAACTGCTGACCGCCGTAAAAACCAAACGGTACCCTTTGACCCGGCTGCGCCGGGTTCTCCTGGCCGGTTTCCTCGGCCTTTCCTCCGGATGGGAGACCCGCCGCCCACCGTATATCCGGGTGCTGGGAATCGGACCGGGCGGGGCGGAAATTCTGAACGCCGCTAAAGGCTCCTCCCTGCCGCTGATTACCCGCGTTTCTCAGTTCGAGTCAATGACGGAGGAAGCGCGCCGTCTCTTTGCGCTGGAATGCCGCGCGGCCGACCTGTATGCGCTGGCCCTGCCGACGCCTCTTCCCTGCGGAACGGAATATACCACCGGCATGATCCGGTGGGAGAAATAATGTCCGCCTGCTTCCCTGCCTCTTTAACCGAAACGGCGGCGTCCCTGTAAGACAGAAGGACGCCGCCGTTTTGCTTTTCTCCGCGTATAAATTTAACGGTTCAGCGCCTTGTCAACCGCCGCCTTTATCACATCCAGAGGACGTACGCCGATGAGGGTGTCCACCGGTTCCCCATCCCGGAAAATCATTACGGTCGGAACGCTTTGAATATGGTATTCCTCCGCCAGTTCCCGCTGTTCATCGATATCGACTTTGCCGGCCACGGCGCGCCCTTCATAATCGGCCGCCAATTGTTCAATGACTGGGCCCAGCATTTTGCACGGCATACACCAGGTCGCCCAGAAATCCACGACCAGTACCCCGCCGGCTCTTTTTCTGTCCGCGAATTGCGCCGCGGTCAGATGAAGCGCCTGAGACGCCTCTTCTCTGTTCATCCTTGTAAGCATCCTTTCTTTTTCAAGTATATCTCCGGTTTCAAGCAGATTTCAAAGAACCGTTTCCACCCGTTTCTCACAGCGCCCGCAGGCCATTCCTTCGATACGCAAACCCGCCCGCGCTGTCTTTTCTTTCCCATCCCTCATGATTCCTGTCTCCTTTTCGTCCGGACCTTTCGGCGTTACGGTTAGCATATCCCGAGAGGCCGCTTACCATGCATAAACTATACGGGAACCGAAGGAAAACCGAATTCTGCGGCTGGAAAACAAAAATGCGGGCCATTTTCATGGCCCGCAAGCAATTTTCAACGGGGGAAGCGCCCTCTTTACAGGAACGCTTCGTCCGGCATATCCTCCTCCGGCGAAGAGGACGTGGAATAGGACGAAGCCGGTTCATACCGTACCATCTGCATCATTCCGCCCAGCGCCAGACACAGCACATAGGCGACTGTTACCACGCCGCAGGCGATCAAAGCGGGCGTCCTGCGGGACGGTTCATACTGCCCGCAGGAAAAGGCAAGTATGATTGACCGGATCAAAAACGGCAGCGGCAGAGCCGACATCAGCACAATATTGACGTTGGCGGCCGTGCAGCCTGCTTCGGTAAACTCTTCGTCCAAACCGCCGAAATTCACCATCGTCAGGATGGCGGCGATCATCAGCACGATTCCAAGCAGAAGCAGAAAGAGGGAATCGACCGCGTGCTCCCGATGCCGGCGGGTATAAGCGCGGTAAGAATAGACGGCCGTGCCAAGGCAGACCGCCGCCATGATAAACAGATACAGATTCGATTGAAAATAGGCGTTCGCCAAGCCCTCCTGACGATGGAACGCCAGCTGGAGCGAGGTGGATACCCCCAGCAAAATCGCCGTCAAAACCAGATACAGAATCGTTTTGAGAAAACGGGAAATCTTCACAACCGGCTCCTTCCTTGAACGCATGGGCGGCGGCGTTCGTTTATCATCCGTACGTTCCGCCCCCGCTTCATCTGCTTCTATACCCCGCTGCCCCGCCTATTCCCGGACTTCGATCCGATCCAGCAGAGCGGCCGCCGTTTCCTTCGTGGCAAGCAGTGTTCCGTCCCGCATAGCGCAGGCCGTACCGCAGGCAGCGGCCAGCCGGACGCATTCCGGGAGCTCATATTCCTTGACAAAGCCGACAATAAATCCGGCAAGCGCGCTGTCTCCCGCGCCGACGGTGGACTTCACTTCCACCTGCGGAACGGCGGCACGAATCATCCGGTCGCCGGATACGCAAACCAGCCCGTTCCCGCCAAGGGAAACCACGACGTTTTCCACCCCGCTGTCCCGCAGGACGCGGGCGGCGTCCGCCACGTCGTCAATGGTGGTTCCCATTACCTTCACAATATGCCGCAGTTCATGAATATTCGGCTTAATCAGCCAGGGAGAAATCCGGCGGTAGTCCTCCAGCGACAGCAGATCGCTGTCCACCGCCACCAACACCCCCGTATTCTTGACCGCGAGAATCAGCTCCACATAATCCCGTACGGATACATTTTCCGGCAGGCTGCCGGCAAACACGACAATATCGCCCGGCCGCATCCGGAACCGGATCAGCGCCATCAGCGCCCCGATCATCATTTCGGAGAGCGCCGGCCCCTTCCGATTAAGCTTGATGGTCTGACCATCGCAGCGGAGGGTGAGATTCTCCCGCACCGCGCCCTGTATTTTAATAAACTCATAGCGCAGGCTTTCCCTCTCCAGATAACCGGCGAATTCCCGGCAGTTGTCCTCTCCCGCAACGGCGAGACAGAGGGTCTCCTGGCCAAAGGAATGCACCACTCTGGACACATTAATCCCTTTTCCGCCGATTTCCCGCATCTCATCCAGCACCCGGTTGGCCTTGTCGGGGTGAAGCCCGTCCGACCAAAGGGTCACGTCAATGGAAGGATTCAACGTCACGCTCAGAATATTTCTATGCAAAGCTGATCTCTTCTTTCTATACCGACCTGCACCGACGTTATATCCGCCAGCCGTTTCCTCATACCATACCGGCCTTTGCCGGCGGAACGCTGTCATTATAGCACAAAAGGGACGCGGATGGGAAGGGCCGCCGCCGGAAAACAGGCCGCAGGAAATTTTACTGACGGTGCCATTTCACGCCCTGCGGCGTATCCTCCAGTACAATTCCCATTTCCTTCAATTCGTCCCGGATCCGGTCGGACTCGGCCCAGTTTTTCTGCTTGCGCGCTTCGGCGCGGGCGGCAATCATCGCTTCAACGTCCGCATCCAGCATTTCCTGCTTTCGATCATACAGCAGGCCAAGCACGCCGCACAGTTCGTTCAGCAGGGAAAGCGCCTGCTCACATAATCCGCGGGAGGGGGCGTCGGCGACCGCCACGTTGATATCCCGAACCAGTTCAAATAAGGCGGCGATTGCGTCCGCAGTGTTCAGATCGTCCTCCATGGCGTCGATGAACTGCTGACGACGCGCCCGGAAAGCCTCCATAGCGGCATTTTCGTCCTTGCCCGCTTTTTCCGGAGCGCCGTTCAACGCAAAGGTCAGGTTGTCCCGGCAGGTATACAGCCGGTCGAGCGCGGCAATTCCCTGTTCAATCACCGCGGCGTTATAGTTGATCGGGCTGCGATAGGAGGAGGAAATCAGGAAAAAGCGGATCGGCTCATAGCCGTACTTTTTCGCCACATCCCGCACAGTAAAGAAATTACCGAGGGATTTGGACATCTTTTTGTTGTCCACATTGATGTGACCGTTATGCATCCAGTAACGCGCAAAGGGGACGCCGTTACAGCATTCGCTCTGGGCAATCTCGTTCTCATGATGGGGGAAAATAAGATCCTGCCCGCCGCAGTGAATGTCGATGGTTTCACCGAGATACCGGCGGGCCATGGCGGAGCATTCGATATGCCAGCCCGGACGGCCTTCGCTCCACGGCGAGGGCCAGGAAGGCTCGCCCGGCTTCGCCGCTTTCCAGAGGGCAAAATCCATTGCATCCTCCTTCAGGTCGCTGACGTCGATCCGGGCGCCGGATTCCAGGTCATCCAACGGCTGATGAGAAAGTTTTCCGTATTCGTCAAAATGATTGGTGCGGAAATATACATCCCCGTTTTCCGCCCGATATGCAAAGCCTTTATCGATCAGGCCGGAAATGATGGCGATAATTTCATCGATATTTTCCGTCGCGCGGGGATGAACCGTCGCTTTCCGGACGTTGAGCCCTCCGGCATCCGTCCAGAACTCCGCAATGTACCGCTCCGAAATCACGTCGTAGGACACGCCTTCTTCGTTCGCGCGGCGGATAATTTTGTCGTCGATATCGGTGAAATTCTGCACGAAACGCACGTTCCATCCCCGCCACTCCATATACCGGCGGAACACGTCGAAAACGCAGAGCGGACGGGCGTTGCCGATATGGATATAATCGTATACTGTCGGGCCGCAGGCGTATACGCGGAGTTTGCCTTCTTCGATAGGGATGAGTTCTTCTTTCTGACGGGTCAGCGTATTGTAGATTTTCACAGCGGTATCGTCCTTTCCTGTTCCATAGTGTGGATTTTTATCGTCTGTTCACAGCGTGCTCATCCGGTTACGGGGCTGCCGGCGGCTCCTCCGGAACGGAAATCCCCTGTTTTTCGAGCGCCTGTTCCAGTTGACCGATCCGATATTCCAGCCGGCAGAGCTCCTGCGCCACCGGATCGGGAATATGCACCTGATCGAGTTCCACAATTTTAGCGCCGTTCCGGCGGACAACCCGCGCGGGAACGCCGACAGCGGTGCAGTCGTCCGGAATCTCGGACAGCACCACCGCCCCGGCCGCAATCCGGACGTTATTTCCGATCGTGATCGGGCCGAGCACTTTGGCGCCGGAACCGACCATCACATGATTGCCGAGGGTTGGATGCCGCTTTCCCTTGTCCTTTCCCGTTCCCCCCAGCGTTACCCCCTGATAGATGGTACAATCGTCCCCGATAATCGTTGTTTCTCCGATCACCACGCCGGTACCGTGATCGATAAAAAGACGACGGCCGATCGTTGCGCCGGGATGAATCTCGATATTGGTTTTCCTCACACAGCGTTGGGATATCCAACGCGCGAGAAATTTCATGTTATGGTTGAAAAACCAGTGGGCACGCCGATAAGCGCGCACCGCTTTGAAGCCGTTGTACAGCAGCATAACTTCGACAGAGGACCGGGCTGCCGGGTCTTTTTCCCGAATAACGGCGATATCCTCTTTTATGCGTTCAAACATGGTAAAATTCATGTCCTTTCCAGACGTAAAGGTTTGAAAGCGTTAAAAAACCTCCGTCGCCCCGCATAAAGCGAGGCAACGGAGGTGCGGGTTCACACGGTTCCACTCCGGATTTTACTCAAAGCCGGTAACGGCGGCAGCCGCGGCAGGATACGCGGGCATCGACCGAAAACACGCACACAGCGCCTTTCGAAAAAGCCCTCTCCCCTTGCCGTGTTAACGGGTGCATTTCGCCGGCCTTCCGCCGGGCGCGCTTTCAGCTTCGGACGAACGTCCGGCGCGCCTTCTCTGCTGCGGAGGAAAACGGGTACTTCTCCCGGTCATCACATCAGGAATATAAAATTTTCAGGACAAAAGGCCGTGAAGCCTCCCGTTATTCCATTATAGCGGATTTTCCGAAAAAATCCACCTTAATTTTCCTCCGCCGAATCCATCAGATACCGGCGGTAGCTCCAGACGTACTGGCATCCGGAAATCACGGTCAAAACCACCGACACCCAGATCAACGCATGGCCGACGATTAACGGGATGGAAAAGAGACTGTCCGGCAATGCGAATCCGGCCAGCAGGGTGTCCTGCCAAGAGGCGAACTCCAGCGCGGCAAACAAAAAGAGGATGGAGACGAACTGGGCGACCGTTTTCGCCTTGCCGGCGAAATCCGCCGCCACCACCACGTCGTCCTTTGCCGCCAGCATCCGGATGGTCGCCACCATAAATTCCCGGGTCAGCACCAGCATCACCGCCCAGACATCCAGACGCCCGATGACCAGAAAGCCGAGAAAGGCGGCGGTCGTCAGCATCTTATCCGCAATGGGGTCGAGAAATTTTCCCAGATTCGTCACCAGATTGCGGGAGCGGGCGATCCGTCCGTCAAACAGATCGGTCAGCGCGGCCGCGCCGAACACCGCCATCGCAACCAGATTGTGAAACGGGAAATCCAGTATCAGAAAAAGCAGTACCAAGGGTGATAAAAACACCCGCAGAATCGTCAGTTTATTGGGAGTGTTAAGATTCAGCTTTTGGTTGGTCGTCGTCAATTTCAAGACCATCCCTTTCCCCTGCCGCGCACTGACAAGGCAATACGCTTTACAGGTAGTCTTTCTTTTCAGGCCGTGCGGCCCCGGAGCGGTT
Source organism: uncultured Oscillospiraceae bacterium (assembly GCA_905192745.1). GTDB lineage: Bacteria > Bacillota > Clostridia > Oscillospirales > Acutalibacteraceae > Avimonas. The sequence goes on along the minus strand of CAJJLZ010000006.1, from coordinate 29,266 downwards.
TATTTCACCCGTTCTCCCATCAGGTCCCAATCGAGCACATCGGTAATTTTCACACGGACAAAATCGCCCGGGCGAACGTCCCGCGGTCCGCCGGCAAAGAACACCTTGCAGTCGATATCCGGCGCGTCGGCTTCACTGCGGCCGAACCAGCATTCCGCGTATCGGTCGTAGCTTTCCACCAGTACGTCGAGAGTTTTCCCCACCCGCGAACGGTTGTACCGGTCGGTAATCAGCGTCTGCTCTTCCATGACAATATCCCGGCGGCGCTGTTTTTCCTTTTCCTCCACCGGATTCGGCAGAAGAGCGGCTTTGGTACCCTCCTCCGGCGAAAAGGCGAAGCAGCCCAGCCGTTCGAAGCGCATTTCCTTAATGAATTCGCACAGCTCGGCAAACTCCTTTTTTCCCTCGCCGGGGAAACCGGTCATCACCGTGGTACGCAGAACGATACCCGGAACCTTTTCCCGGATATGGCGAAGCAGCGCTTTCAGGGAGGCGGCATCACCCGGCCGGTTCATAGCGGCGAGCACCTTTCCGTTCGCGTGCTGAATCGGGATATCCATATATTTCGCCATTTTATCCTGTGCGGCGATCACGTCCAGCAGACGATCGGTGATATGTTCCGGATAGCAGTAAAGCAGCCGAATCCAGCGCAGGCCCTCGATTTCACAGAGCCGCTCCAACAGCTCGGGGAGATGGGATTCCCCATCCCAGTCCGCGCCGTAGAGCGTCGTATCCTGCGCCACGAGGGTAAGTTCCTTCACCCCGCGCTCCGCCAGTCCGCGCGCTTCCTCCACCACCGCGTCCCTGTCTCTGCTGCGCAGCCGGCCGCGGATAAGCGGGATCGCGCAATAGGTACAGCAGTTATTGCAGCCGTCCCCGATCCGCAGATAGGCGAAGAAATCCGGGGTGGTCTGCAGCCGGTTTCCTTCCAGACTCCAGCACCCCTTGTCCGGAAAACGGGCCATCCGCTCGCCCCGCAGGACGGTTTCCACCGCTTCCACAATATCGCCGTTGGCGCCGAGACCCAGCACGGCGTCGCATTCCGGCAGTTCCTTCAGCAGTTCGTCTTTATACCGTTCGGCCATGCAGCCGGTCACGATGATCTTCCTGATCTGCCCTTCCTTTTTCAACTGGGCAAATTCCAGAATATTTTCGATGGATTCCTTTTTCGCGTCCTCAATAAAGCCGCAGGTATTTACGATCACCACATCGGCCAGACCGCTCTCCGCCGTCAACTCGATCCCGGCGTCCCGCAGACGACCGAGCATCAATTCGGCATCCATCTGATTCTTGGGACATCCGAGGGAGACCATTCCCACTTTATATGCCATGGATAAACCAACCTTTCCGAGGAACGGAGCCCCCTTCGCCGCCCCGCAAAGCGGGCCGGCAATACAGCGAATGCTTACAGGCCGTCGTTTTCCGGATACGCCGCCCCGTCAAGCAGAGCGTCGGAACCCCAGTCGGCGCCGGCCGCATCCTCTTCGCCTTCGTCCCATATCGACAAAGCGCGGCGGACCGTTCCGCCGTCGAACCCGAAGCGCGCCAGCGAAGCGGCCGCTTTCCGCCGTCCGTTCTCATCATGCAGCCTATTATACTGTTTTTTCGCCAGCAGTTCAAGAGCTTTCTCGAGATCGTCTTTTTCCGTTGCCTCCACCGCCTGGGCGGCAAGTTCCCGGGCCACCCCCCGGCTGCAGAGCTCCTGCACGGCGCGGCGGCGGGGATACAGCTTCCGTCCGGTCAGTTCTTCCGCCAGCCGGTACGCGTACCGCTCGTCGTCCACATATCCGAGTTCTTCCATCCGCGCCGCGGTTTCGGCGGCCACCGCGGCGTCCGCATCCCGGCGCAGCTTTTCCTCCAGCCCCCGGCGGGAATGGTCGCTCCGGGACAGAAGATAGACCGCCCGTTCCCGGGCGCGGCGACGGGCGGATTCTTCCAGCAGGGCTTTCAGTTCCTCATCCGACAACGAGGAGCCGACCCGATAGGGCGACTCCTCGAAGGTACGGGCGTCCACGGTCATCGCCGGTTCCCCGTCCAACACGAGCAGGACGAGGCGGCCGCGGCGTTTGCGCAGTTCCGTAATCATCATTTTGGTGTTTCCGCCCTTTCCTTCGGCGATATCGGAAAAGCGACGGGACATTTTAAGAGAGCGCGCGCTCATCCCTGTTCCTTGTCCGTCAGTCGTCAACAGAAATATCGATCTTCGCCTTGGCGGCAGGAGCGCTGACCTTGGCGGCGGCTTCCAGCGGAATCTCCACCGGTGTGGAAGGCAGCGGCGCCACTCTGGCGGAAGGATTCAGCTTATCCAGATTGGCGCGAACCAACGTCTCCAGCTCCTTCATCAGCGCCGGATCGTTCTTAACGGCTTCCTTTGCGTTATCGCGGCCCTGAGCGAGGCGGTTTTCCTTATAGGAGAACCATGCTCCGGATTTCTGAATGAATCCCAGTTTCACGGCGATATCCAGCAGCTCTCCCTCATGGGAGATACCCTGACCGTACATAATGTCGAATTCCGCCTCTTTGAACGGCGGCGCGACCTTGTTCTTGACCACCCGGACCCGGGTATGGGAACCGATCGGCTCTCCTCCCGCCTTCAGGGTTTCGGTGCGGCGGACATCCAGCCGGACCGACGCATAGTATTTCAGCGCATTGCCGCCGGCGGTAACTTCCGGGTTGCCATAAACCACGCCGACCTTCAGACGAAGCTGGTTGATAAACACCGCCATGCACTGCGATTTGGAGACCGCGCCCGCCAGTTTCCGCATGGCCTGAGACATCAAACGCGCCTGCAGACCGACATGACTGTCTCCCATATCCCCTTCGATCTCCGCGCGGGGAACCAGCGCGGCGACCGAGTCGATAACGACGATATCCACCGCGCCGGAACGAATCAGCGCTTCGGCGATTTCCAGCGCCTGCTCGCCGGTATCCGGCTGAGAAACCAGAAGGGAATCCACGTCCACCCCCAGCGCCTTGGCGTACACGGGATCGAGGGCATGTTCCACGTCAATAAACGCCGCCTCCCCGCCCATCTTCTGCGCTTCCGCCACAGCGTGAAGCGCCAGGGTCGTCTTGCCCGAAGCTTCCGGGCCGTATATTTCAATAATCCGTCCGCGGGGAAGGCCGCCGATGCCCAGCGCGGCATCCAGCATCAGGGAGCCGGTCGGAATACACTCCACATTCATGGCGCTGTTCTGCCCAAGGCGCATTACGGCACCTTTTCCGTAATTCTTTTCAATCTGCTGAAGAGCCAGCTCCAACGCCTTTTTCTTGCTGTCTTCCACCGTGCTCTTTTTTTTATCGTCCGCCGCCATATCCTTCATCCTTCCCCTGTTCCGGTTTCTTTTTAAAGAATCCGTGTAATGCCTATAATGCGTAAATTTTTTACCGACGCATCCGCGATGTTTTTATTATACTGGACTCTTTCAAGAAAAGCAACCGTTTTCCGGAAATTTTCGCACATATGTTCGATTTTCTTTTGCATAAAAGGACGGAATGCAGATTCCGTCCTTTTATGCCCATCTTGCTATAATAATAAGAAGTTTAACATATTCGGCAGACCGGCGGGATCAATCTCCGCACAGCGGCTCAACGCCTGTATAGGGGGGCTTTCCGGCTCCATAATTTCTAACAGGCTGATCCGGCGGCAAATGCCGTCCAGCGCCTCTCTTTTCGGTTTTTTCTCGATCCCGCGCAGTTGACGGTGAAGTTCCCGGCACAGCTCCCGCTTTGCCCGGACAGCCCGACAGCGTGTTTTTTCCTCCCGTTGACACAGACCGTCCAGCGTACGCAGGAACAGTCTCATCGGTTTCTCCGGCATTTCCGCAGCGGTCAGAAACAAAAAGTACAGATCCCGCGCACCAAGCAGGGGAACGATCTGGAACATCGCCTGCTGCAGGTCTTCTCTCCGCTCCGCCGCGCGCACTCCCGCAATGGCCCGCCGGTAGGCTTCCTCCGACGGACGAAGCGCCGATAAGAACCGAAGATCCCGCAGCGCACGGCTTCGACGATCCCCTGTCATGGGATGATCCGCATTCGAAAAAATGTCCGCGAACAGTTCCTGAAGACATTCTTCCTGATAATCGATTCCCGCGCGGTAGGCGTCTGCGTAAAAGCAAAAATGACAGCGGGACAAAACCACTTTGTACACAGACAAATCCACGGCAGAACATTCTTCCGTAATCCCGAATCGGATCGCCGTAAGAGCGCTGCGTACAGCCAGCGCTGTTTGCCGCCGCTTTTCTTCCATCTCGAGACGCTTTCGCTCTGCCGCTTCCTTTTCAGAAAGAGAGAATGTCGTCCCGGCGCTGCCCCGCCGGATCGCTGGACGAATCAATTTCCTCTCCCCTTTAAAGCCGATATTTCTCCCGCCGGCGCGTCGTCCGCCGTTGGATTCATGCAAAGAACGACCGGAATCTGTGCCGGCGTTTGCTTGCGGCGCAACCGAGAAATGCTTTCGCATTTCTCCCAAATGTCATTATATCAGATATTTCCGACAAGTCAACACTTTTAGAGTATAAAAAAACACCTATTGTGGTATACATTCTACTACACTCATAGCAAGAGGTGCAACGAACTATGAAATTACAGAAAATCCTGCGACAGCTGCGGGAAGCCAACGGCTACTCGCAAAAGCTGGTTGCCGCCCGGATCGGCTGTTCCCCTTCGATCGTTTCCTCCTATGAGACGGGAGAGCGGCTTCCCAGCATTCATAATCTGATTGCTCTGGCCGATCTTTATCATGTCTCGGTCGATACTCTGCTGGGCCGAAAAGCCGCCTCTTCTCAGGGGCTGGATACGGAAGGGCTGACCGATTCCCAGATAAACGCTTTGCGGGTGATTGTTCTTTCCATGCAGCGGCGTCCGGACGAATACGGGGAGTGATGGTCCGGTAAAGCTCCGGCTGACGTAAATTCCGCCGTTGTTCTTTTGGCGCCGTGCAAGTACTGTTTATTGAAAAAGAGACCCGTCGATTACGGGAGAGAAAAGAACCCCCTGATGCAGTGCTTTCATTTTCCTGCATCAGGGGGTTCTTTGTCTCTTATCCGTTTTTTCCCCGACCTGTCCATAACGGCAGGTCTCTTCTTATCCGTATTCCGAAGGCCCTGTACAGCCTAACCGGTTAACTGCCTTCAGTGCTTCACCGGCTTGACGCCGCCTTTTTTGCTCAGCCGCGTCAGCTTCTCCAGATCGGCGTTTTCACCGATCACCACCAAAATATCCCCGTCGTGAATGATATCGTCGCCCTGCGGCGATACCTGGATGGCTTTGCCCGAACGGATCGCCACCACATTCACCCCGTACCGGGAACGGATATTGTTTTCCTTCAGGGTGTGTCCAATCCATTCATCCAGCGCCGCCAGTTCCATCAGGCTGTGCCGGGCGGAAAGCTCCATATAATCAATAAGGTTGTCGCTGGAAAGGCTGCGCGCCAGACGGGCGCCCATATCCTTTTCCGGCATAATCACCTTATCGGCGCCGATCCTTTCCAATATCTTCGCATGGGCGTCGCCCCCGGCCTGAGCGACCACAAAGCGGACGCCGCGATCCTTCAGCGTCATGGTGGTCAGACAGCTGATCTCCACATCCTTGATACTGAGAATCACCCCGTCAAAATTTCGCAGGCCGAGAGAATCCAACGCGTCCACATCCATCACATCCGCCTGTACGGCATGGGTGATATCCGGGGCAATATCCGCGACCTTTTCCGGATCGCTGTCCACCCCCATAACCTCCACGCCGTGCTGAACCAGCGAACGCGCCACGCTGGCGCCGAAACGTCCCAGCCCCAAAACCGCCATTTGTTTCATATCGTCATCCTGCCTTTCTCTGCCCGCAAAACAGTCGTCTCATCCGTCAATTACCCGATAATCAGCCGTTCCTCCGGATAATGCAGCGCGTCGGGCTTCGGCGCCGCGCCGGAGAGCGCCATGGAAATGGTCAGCGGACCCAGTCTTCCGCAAAACATGGTTAAGATAATCAGAATTTTGGAAACAGGGAACAACGTCGGAGTAATCCCGGTTGACAGCCCGACCGTACCGAACGCGGAAGTTACCTCGAACAGCACGTCGCTGAGCAGTTCGGTTCCGCCGCTCAGGCTCTCCACCCAGCTGATTACCACCGTGTCCGCCAAAACGAGGCCGAGGGCCAGCGCAACGATGGTTACAGCCCGCCGCATCAGCTGCTCGTTCAGGCGGCGGTGGAAAATATTGTAGTCCTGTTTCCCGCGAATCATACAGGAAACGGAAAGCAGCACGGCGAAAAAGGTGGTGGTCTTAATGCCGCCGCCGGTGGAAGCCGGCGACGCGCCGATAAACATCAGGATAATGCTGACCAGCGTGCCGGCGGGCGTCAAGCCTCCCTGACCGATGGTGTCAAATCCGGCTGTCCGCAGCGTAACCGACTGGAAACAGGCCCCCATTACCTTCTGGGGAACGTTCAGCCCCGGCCGTCCCAACGTATTCGGATTGTTCCATTCCAGCAGCCCGATCAGCAAAGCGCCGGACAGAAACAGGATGCCGGACATCAGCAGAACGATCCGGCTGTGGAGCATCAGCTTGCTGAAACGCCGTTTGCGCAGCACATCCAGAACGACGGAGAAACCCATACCGCCCAGCGTGATAAGAAGCATGACGACAATGTTAATCACCGGATCGGCAATGTATTTTTCCAGAGAATTCGCCTGCCCCAAGGCGTCGAATCCGGCGTTGCAGAAGCCCGAAACCGCAAGGAACACCGCATGATAAACGCCCCCGGCCGGCCCGAATTCCGGAATCAGGCGAACCGCCAGAACGACGGCCGCCGCTCCTTCGATTACAAAAGTAACCGTAAGGGCGTTACGGACAAGGCGAACCACCCCTTGTATGGAATCCAGATTATAAGACTCCTGAATCAGCAGCCGTTCCTTCAGGGAAATGCGCTTCCCCACCACCATAAACAAAAGGGAGGTAATGGTCATAAAACCGAGTCCGCCGATCTGAATCAGGACCAAAAGCACGATCTGACCGAACAGGGACAGGCTTACCCCGACGTTGACCACGCTGAGACCGGTTACGCACACGGCGGAGGTTGCGGTGAAGAGCGCGTCGAGAAATCCCAGAGAGTTGCGGTCCGCCGCAGCGATGGGAAGCGTCAGAAGAACCGCGCCTGCCAGAATGACGCAAAGAAAGCCCAGGACAAGAATCTGCCCGGGCCGTATTTTTCGGCTGTATTTCTGTATCAGGGATGTGTCGCCGAAGCCGCGCATCGTCCGCCCTCCTCTTTTCCGGAAACGTCCCCTGTCGAACCCCCGTTCAGACCTGTTCAGGAAACGCTTTGCCCGGAACTATTCTTCCGGTAAATTCAGGGGCATTATAGCATGTCCCCCTCCCCTTTGCAAGCCGTATCCGGACGAAACCGGCCGCCCGGAGGAAAAGAAAAAATCCGGCACGGAAAAAGAAGAAGCAAAAAAGAAGAAAAATTGATTTTTCCCTGCTCATCCGCTAAAATAATAAAGAAAACCTGTGCGGCGTTTCCACTTTCGTTTCTGCTTTTTCCCGGTATCCTCTGCATTCGCTGCATTCTCTGTAAAATTTCAACGATCGGGAGGCTTTTCCCATGTCCAATTACGCTGTCTGGATTATTGAAGATGAAAAACCGATTGCCGAGCTGCTGCAGTATGGGCTGCAGCAGGAGGGCTATCGCGTCCGCACCGCGTTTACCGGCAGCGACGGACTGAAGCTTTTTGAAAATGACCGGCCCGATCTTTTGATACTGGATTGGATGCTCCCGGATTGCAGCGGCGTGGATCTCTGCCAGATGATTACAAAAAAATACAACGTTCCCATCATCATGCTGACCGCCCGTTCTTCCATGGACGACAAAGTGCATGGGCTGGAGGCGGGCGCGGACGATTACATCACCAAGCCCTTCGAGCTGCGGGAGGTCATCGTCCGGATCAAGGTAATCCTCCGGCGGATTGGAAAAAGCCGGGATGCCGGCTCCGGGCCTCTCTCCTTCCACGGCATGCTTCTTCAGCCGGAAGAGAGAATTGTAGAGCGGGACGGACAGCCGATCGACCTCACCCCCCGCGAATACGATTTGCTGCTGTTTTTGCTTCGCCGTCCGCATCAGGTCTTTACCAGAGACGTGTTGCTGGAACAGGTATGGGGATACGATTATCTCGGCGACACCCGGACCGTGGACACGCATATCCAGCGTCTTCGTAAAAAACTGGACATGGCGGACAGCATCCAGACCGTTTTCGGGGTGGGATACAAATACACAGGGGAATAAAGAGGGCTTGCCGAATCGCCTGAAAAATGAAAAACAGCCGTTTGCGGCGCCCGCTTTTCCTCTTTTTGAATTTTTTCCGTTCATCCTTTTTTCTTCCGGCCGCGCCGACACACTTTGTTGACATCCGTATGATAGGATGATGGTGTTTTTCAACGCACGAACAGTCAATCCGGAGCAAAGGGGGAATGAAGCATGGCCCGTCCGCATGTCCAAAAGAATATACGAAAAGAAAAGGCCCAAAAACCGAAACAGCCGTTTCGGTTTGGAATACGGATCAAGCTGATGCTCCAGCTCCTTGTGCTTTTCGTGGTCGGATTAACGGTGATTAATCTGCTGGTTTTTCTTCAGATCCGCCAAAGCAACGAAACGCGTATTGCGGCGGATATGCGGGAACTTCTGGCCAATTCCAAAATCTATACCCGTCAGGTCCTGATGCTGAATCAGCAAAACAATGAAGAAGAAGGATTTCAGGCGATCGCTTCGGACCTGCTTTCCCAGCTCCGGACGGCAACCGGACGGGAAGCGGCGGCATATACAGTTGACGGGACGCTGCTGCAGAAGACGAGCGACGACGCCCTCTCCGGTTCGGACGCCGATCTGATTAACGCCATGAACGGAACGCCCTCCTACTCGCTCACTTACACGAAAAAGAACGGTCTGGACGTGCAGTTCTCCTGTCCGATGGTGGTGGAGGAAAAATCCGTCGGCATTCTGCGGTTTTACGCCGACTACAGCGATATGGCCCGACAGGGACGCAACACCCAACTGCTGGTGTTCTGGGTCACTTTTGCGGTTTCCCTTATCACGTTCCTGTTGATCCTTGTGTTTGCCAACCGGATCGTCCGCCCCGTTCAAACGCTGGCACGGGACTCCGACTCCGTCGCCAGACGGATCGGCAGCGAGGCGGGCGGCGAAATTTCAAACGACGTTGACGCGCTGACCGGCCGCCGGGACGAGATCGGGGAACTGGCGCTTAATTACCGAAAAATGCTGACAAAAATCAACGAACAGTTCCGTCTGCTTCAGGAGGACGCGGATCATATCCGCAGCCTGTACGAATACGACCGCACCTTTTTCAACAACGTTACACATGAACTGAAAACCCCGCTGACCACCATTCAGGGATACGCGGAACTGCTGCAGTCGGACGCCCGGACGGACGAGGCGTTTTACCAAAAGGCCGTCGGACATATCGAGGCGGAAAGCCGGCGGCTCCACGAAATGGTGGTTCATCTGCTGGATATCGCGGCGCTCAACCAGAAGCTCCCCTTTGAAAAGGTGGATCTGGCCGCGCTGACCGTTTCGGTTACGGAAGCCATGTCGCTGAAAGCGCGGCGATATGGCAATACCTTCGCTCTTTCGGGCTTCTCCAGCCTTCCGGGCCATCCCGGGCGGTTTGTACGCGGCCAGAAGGAACGGCTACGGGAGCTGCTTATCAATCTGCTGGACAACGCCATCAAATACGGCAAGGAAAACACGCCGATCGCCGTCGTACTGGATTCTACGGAAACACAGGTATTCTTCTCTGTGGAAAACGCCGGGGAAGGGATTCCTCCCGATCAGCTGGACAAGCTGTGCATCCCCTTCTACCGCATTAACAAGCAACGCTCCCGGGAACGCGGCAGTTCAGGGCTCGGCCTCAGTATCTGCCAGAAAATTGTGGAGGAACACGGGGGGAACATCACCATTCAAAGCCAACTGCAGGAATCGGTGACCGTTACGGTCACGCTCCCCCGCTGGGAAGAACTCTCTCCCGAAAGCGAAAAAGCCGCGGCGGAGAAAAAGCCCGGCAAAGGCGGAACCGGCAGGATATCCGCCGATAAAGAAGTCCCGGAGAAAACGAGGCAGAACCAGACAGGAGGAAAAGAATGAAGCCGACGTCCCGCAGCCATCCAAACCGTTTTTCGAAGAAAGGCCGTTTTTTTCTTTCGGGTCTGCTTTGTCTTCTTCTGTTTGCCCCGCTTCTGACCGGCTGTCATTTCGCCTCTTCCAAGACGATCATCATGGATATCCCCGCAGATTCCGAAGTCAGCGCGGAGCCGGGCGCTCTGCAGATGAAGCTGAAAAAGATTCATTCGGTCGATACGCCGGTCGAAAGCGCCAATGAGGCCGTGATGGGATATGCCTGGGATAATACCGACCCCACCAGACTGCTTCTGCTGAAAGCGACCGATAAAAAAGCCATCCGGGTTTTGCGGATGGATTACCGGTACGGCTTTTATGACGAGATTTTCACCTATACCTCCCCAACGATGCTGTACGCCTCCCTCTCGCCCGGGGGACAGTATCTGGTCTATGCGGAATACCCCTCCGGCGACACCACGGCGGCGTCCTCCGACGGCAGTTTGCCGGAAGGGGATTCGGAGATATCTTCGAAAAAAAAGATCCGTTTCACCCTGTGCGATCTGACAAACGGCGAACAGAAAACCTTTGCCATGAAGGGAATGGTTCCCTCGGAATGGCGGAACAAAATCGATCCGGACGCCGCTTCCGTCGCCTACAGCGACATGTTCGGCTGCTGGTCAAACGACGGCGGCGCCCTCGCCGTCTGGGCCCTTCCCGGCAACTATGTTCAGGACGCCGTCGTTTCCGTAATCACCTTTTCGGATATGCAATCCCGTTCCTGTCTCGTTCCTCTTCTGGGATATGTAAGCGCTGTCAATGAAGAGGGAACCGCGCTGATCGCCGCCCAATACAGCGACCCGGAGGCGAAGGAAAGCCCCAATTGCTTTTATTATTGCCTGTCGGAGCAGGAAGAAGGCTCTTATGAGCTTCTCCGCCGTGTTGAAAAGAACGAATGGTTTGCGTTCGATCCGCAGGGAGGAATCCTGTATCATCTGGGGGATACTCTGCGGCGATGCACCTTTGACGATGTGAAAAGCCACATCGGCGAATACAGTTGGGAGTCCGACGCCAGTTATTATAACGGGAAATTCAATGAGTCCCTGTCTCCCGTCATCCTTCATGACAACATCTCTCTCCATAACTCCAGCCTTGCCGTGACGGAGCAGGGGGAAATGTATGTCGCCTTTGCCACCGACTACTGCGATATCTATGTTGCTCGGCTGCAGGACAACCGGCTGATAAATCCTCAGCTTCTTTATAAGGGCGACTACGGCTCCTTCCGGATTACGCTGAGCCGGGACGCATCCCGGCTTCTGATTGAAGAGACCACCGGATACGGCGTCCTTTCCAAAAAATATCCGCTGGTATTGGAATTGGAGTAACCGCTCTCCCCCCCTCTGTAAGCCGCCCGTGTAAACCGTCCCCGTCTGGCTGTCTCGGCATCTTCCGAATCCGACACAACCTTTTTACAACTTGATGAAATCCTCCGGATAAGTCCTTCCTATACTGGTAATAAACCAGCACAGGAAGGATGAGCCTTATGTCCCGCCGGAAAAACTCCCGATTTCTGATCGGTTATGGAATATTTTTGTGTTTCTGCGCCCTTTGGGCCGGTTTTTTATGGAAAGAATGGGCTTCCCTCTCTCCAAGCGAGACAAGGGGAACGAAAGAAACGGAGCAGGCAGAAAAAGCAGAAATAAAGGAGGAAAACATCCCCTATCCCACCACTCTGCCGCCCTCTCAGAGAGCACCGGAATCCGCTGCTTTTCCCTCCCAGGTTTCCCCGCCCGGCAAGGTCCTGCTTTCCGTTCCTTATCTCAGTCAGGAAAACCGCCTTCCCACCGGCTGCGAAGTGGTAAGCACGGTTATGCTTCTTCAGTATTATTCCATTTGGATGGATACCCACGCTTTTATTGACCGCTATCTGGATTGCGGTGAACTGGAGATGCACGGAAAAATGCGGTATGGCCCTGATCCAAACGAAGCGTTTGTCGGAAGCCCCTATCGTTCGGACGGCTTCGGCTGTTACGCGCCGGTTATCCAGAACGCCCTTGAGAAGCTCTTCCGGGAAAAAGGAAGCGCCTGTCAGGTAAAAAACACCACGGGCAGTTCTCTGGAAACCCTCTGCAGCAAGTATGTGGCGAAAGGTACGCCGGTCCTCGTTTGGGCCAGCATCAATATGGTTCCGATCGAGGACGGGCTGGAATGGTTCCTGAACGGAAGCGGCGAGCTGTTCACCTGGACGAAAAACGAGCACTGTCTGGTACTGGTCGGCTATGACGCGGAAAATTATTATTTCAACGACCCCTATCAATCCAACGGCGTTGTTTCCTATGAAAAAGAACTGGTGAATCAGCGGTATCGGGAGATGAATCAGCAGTCGCTCATCATCGAGTCCGGCGCCCTATGAATCCAGAGCAAAAAGGAGGAAGAGAGTGTCTCTCTTCCTCCTTTTTATGCTTGTTTGCCTGTACGCCGCGGGAGAGGTCACGTCTCCGTCTCTTTCTGCTGAAGCCGCCTAGCGTCCAGATAGTCCTGTAAAATAATGGTCGCGGCCACCGTGTCCACCACGGCCTTCCGCTTTTTTCCCCGGGTATTAGTCTCGTTCAGCACCCCGATGGCCGACACGGTGGTCATCCGTTCGTCCCATAAATGAACGGGAAGGCCGGTCAGTGTGCGGAGCGTTTCCGCAAACCCTTCCGCCCGGCGGGCGCTTTCCCCCCGGCTGCCGTCCATATTCCGGGGATGCCCCACGACGATTTCCGCCGCCGCCTGCTCCCGGGCGGTCTGTGCCACCTGCCCGGCCAGCTTGTCCAAATCCCGCTGCGTGACCGTCCCGATTGGCGAGGCGATGAACGCCGACGGGTCGGAAATCGCAAGGCCGGTGCGCACCGTACCCAGATCTACGCCAAGAATTTTCACAAACGGTTTCCTCCCCGTTTCCTCTGTTTCGCCGTGCTTTTCTCTCACTGCCACTCGTTCAGCGTTCCGGTCAGCTCGGTAATGCTGTGCAGGTTGTTCTGTTCCGCGAATGTCTCCAGCCCGTCGATGATCTTCACACAAGCCATCGGATCGCGGAAATTGGCGATCCCCACCTGAACGGCCGCCGCCCCGGCGATCATCATTTCCGCCGCGTCCTCCCAGGTGGAAATGCCGCCCATGCCGACCACCGGTACCTTCACCCGCTTATAAACCTCCCGCACCATCCTCACGGCGACCGGGAACACGGCGGGGCCGGACAGTCCGCCGGTATTGTTGTGCAGAATCGGACGGCGGGTGCGGATATCGATCCGCATCCCCGTCAGGGTATTAATCAGGGAAAGCGCGTCCGCCCCGGCCGCTTCCGCCGCCGCCGCGATATCGCCGATGCTGGTCACATTGGGGGTCAGCTTCACCATCAGCGGCTTGCCGCAGCGCTTTTTTACCTCCCCCGTCACCTGAGCGACGCTGTCGCAGGAGGTGCCGAAATTCACGCCGCCGTGCTTCACATTGGGACAGGAAATATTCAGCTCCACGATATCCACGGCGGAGTCATGAAGGCGTTCCGCCATCTCGCAGTATTCCTCCACCGAGTTGCCGGCAATATTGGCGATCGCGGCCGTCCCCTGCTTTTTCAGCCAGGGAAGATATACCGACAGAAACGGACCCACTCCCGGATTCTGCAGCCCGACGCTGTTCAGCATACCGGAGGGCGTCTCCGCAATCCGCGGGGCATGATTGCCCGCCCGCTCCCGGAGCGTTGTCCCCTTGCAGGAAACCCCGCCGAGACGGGAAACCGGATAGAACTCATTGTATTCCATGCCGTAGCCGAAGGTACCGGACGCCGCGATCACCGGATTCTTCAGCGTCACACCGCAGAGATTCACCGCCATAGTCGTATCAGGCATCCCAGTCCACCTCCTTGGAATCGAACACCGGGCCGTTCAGACAGACGCGGGTACGGTGCGGGCCGTCCTTATCCTTTGTCTGGCACACACAGCCCAGACAGGCACCGACGCCGCAGGCCATCCGCTCCTCCATGGACACATAACAGGGGACGCCCTTCGCTTCGGCCAGCTTCGCCACCCCCCGCATCATCACCTTGGGGCCGCAGGTATAAATCACGCCGCAGTCGTTTTCCTCCAGATGCCGCTCCAGCGCCTGCGTGGTGAAGCCGTGGAAGCCGGCGGAGCCGTCGTCCGTGCAGAGGATGGTCTTTGCGCCCGCCGCTTCAAAATCCGCCTGCAGGATCGCCGCGCCGCCGTTGCGGAAGCCGGTAATTACCGTGGCGTTCGCCCCGTAAAACTGCGCCGGCGGAAGAAGGGGGGGCGTTCCAATCCCTCCCCCGACCAGCACCGCCTTTTTCGACGGATCGGAAAGCGGGAATCCGTGGCCCAGCGGACCGACAAGATCCAGCATCTCCCCTGCCTCGCGGCCGGCCAGCCAGTCGGTGCCTTTTCCCCGCACCTCGAATATGAGACGGAGAATCCCCCGTTCCGCGTCGAATCCCGCGATGGAAATCGGCCGCCGCAGCTGATAGCTGCCGCAGAGGACGTTCACAAACTGCCCGGCCGAAGCCGCCCCGGCAATCGACCGCGCGGAGAGGACAAAATTGTACACGCCCGGAGCAAGCTCGGTCTTGCTGAGCAGCTTCCCCATCTCCTGTGTATAGCGCATGGAATTCCTCCTTCTTGCTTATCGAGCTTCTGTTTAGAATCAAACCTTCGTGATATCGATCAGTTCCATATCCGCCATGGTTTTATCCATCGCCAGACAGCGCAGCATGGCGGCGGCGGTGTCCACCGAAGTGAACACGGGGATCGCATGCTCCAGACCCAGCCGGCGCATCTGTACGCTGGCCAGCTTCGGGTCCCGCCCGTGCGCGTCGGTGGAAAGGATGTAATCCACCTTTCCGCTTTCAATCAGATCGACGATATTCGGATGCTCCTCATGCATCTTCCGCACGGCGGAGGCCGGGATCATCTGCTTGTTCAGCCGGTTGGCCGTTCCTGCCGTGGCGTAAAGGCTGAAGCCTTGCGAGGCAAATTTATCCGCCAGCTCCATCGCCTCGGGCTTGTCGGAATCCCGCACCGTAATAAGCACGCCGCCGTCCTTCTTCATTTTATAGCCGGCCGCGACCAAGCCCTTATAAAGCGCGTCGTCAAACGTCCTGGCAAGGCCAAGCACTTCACCGGTGGATTTCATTTCCGGCCCCAGCTGCACGTCCAGATCCCGCAGCTTTTCAAAGCTGAACACCGGAACCTTCACCGCGACATAATCCGGTTCCGGCGCCACGCCGAGACCGTACCCCATATTCTTCAGCGGTTCGCCCAGCATGCAGCGGGTGGCCAGCTCCACCATCGGAATATTGGTGACCTTGCTGATATACGGGACGGTCCGGGAGGAGCGGGGATTCACCTCGATCACATACACCGTGTCCTGATACACCACATACTGGATGTTGACCAGTCCGACTACCTTCAGGGCCCGGGCCAGCCGGCCGGTGTAATCGACGATGGTATCCTTGATTCTCCGGCTCAGCGTCTGGGAGGGATAGACCGAGATCGAGTCGCCCGAATGGACGCCCGCCCGCTCGATATGCTCCATAATGCCGGGGATAAGGTAATCCGTGCCGTCGCAGATCGCATCCACCTCGACCTCTTTGCCCATCAGGTACTTATCGATCAGCACCGGATTTTCGAGCTTATGGGAGGTGATGATGGTCATATACTCCCGCACGTCGTTGTCGTCGTAGGCAATAATCATGTTCTGGCCGCCCAGCACATAGGACGGACGGAGCAGCACCGGATAGCCGAGCCGGTTGGCGACCCCGACGGCCTCCTCGGTGGTGAACACCGTGGAACCCTGCGGACGGGGGATGCCGCACTGCTCCAGTAGCTCGTCGAAGCGCTCCCGGTCCTCGGCCGCGTCGATGCTGTCGGCCGGAGTGCCCAGGATACGGACCCTCTTTTCTTCCAGATGCTTGGTCAGCTTGATCGCGGTCTGGCCGCCGAACTGCACCACCACTGCTTCCGGCTGCTCGGTTTCCAGCACGCTGTCCACGTCCTCCGGAGTCAGCGGATCAAAATACAGCCGGTCGGAGGTATCGAAATCGGTGGAAACCGTTTCGGGATTGTTGTTGGCGATGATCGCCTCATAGCCCAGCTTCTTCAGGGTGCGGACGCAGTGAACCGAGCAGTAGTCAAACTCGATGCCCTGTCCGATCCGGATCGGACCCGAGCCGAACACGATCACTCGTTTTTTGTTGGAATTCAGCCGTTCACGGTAAATTTCCGCTTCGTTCTCTTCATCCCAGGAGGAATAGAAGTAGGGCGTTTCGGCAACGAATTCGGCCGCACAGGTATCCACCATTTTATAGGCGGCATACCGGTGCATGGGCGGTTTCTGCCCGGACAGACGCTCAATGGTCTTATCCAGAAAGCCGAGCTTTTTCGCCCGCAGATAGGTTTCCTCATCCAGCGCGGCGGTTTTGAGCTCCTTTTCCATCGCGGCCAGCCGGTTCAGCTTGGACAGGAACCACCGGTCGATTCTGGTCATTTCAAAGATTTCATCCGCCGTCATGATGCCGCGGGTAATCGCCTCGTAGATAGCGAAAATCCGCTCGTCGTCCATCCGGGCGATGATCTCCCGGATCTCCTCGTCGCTTTTCTTCGCAAGTTTCGGCAGGCTAGGGGTGTCGATTCCCAGCTCGATGGAGCGGACCGCCTTCATAAAGGCGATCTCAAAGCCCGCGCCGATGGACATGACCTCGCCGGTCGCCTTCATCTGGGTGCCGAGCCGGCGGTCGGCGTAAACAAACTTGTCGAACGGCCATTTGGGGAACTTGATGACGCAGTAATCCACCGCCGGCTCATTGCAGGCGTAGGTCTTGCCGGTCACCGCGTTCACGATCTCATCCAGCCGGTAGCCGATGGCGATCTTGCAGGCCACCTTGGCAATCGGATAGCCGGTCGCCTTGGACGCAAGGGCGGAGGATCGGGAAACCCGGGGATTCACCTCGATTACGGCGTATTCCCGGCTGTCCGGCTTCAGGGCAAACTGCACGTTGCAGCCTCCCTCCACCCCGAGGGCGGTCACGATGTTCAGCGCGGCGGACCGCATCATCCGGAATTCGTCCGCCGTCATGGTCTGGGCGGGGGCCACCACGATGGAGTCGCCGGTATGCACGCCGACCGGGTCGACGTTTTCCATCGAGCAGACCTCGATGCAGTTGCCCGCGCCGTCCCGGATGACCTCAAACTCGATTTCCTTCCAGCCGGCCACGCTCTTTTCGATCAGCACCTGATGAATAAGGGAGGCCCGCAGACCGCCCGCGCAGATCTCCTGCATCTCCTCATCGTTGTGGACAAAGCCGCCGCCGGTGCCGCCGAGGGTATACGCCGGGCGGACCACCACCGGATACCCGATGGTGTGGGCAAACTCCAGCGCGTCCGCGACCGACTCCACCACCTTGGAAGGGATGCAGGGCTCATTGATGGCCAGCATGGTGTCCTTGAAAATCTGCCGGTCCTCCGCCTTGCGGATGGTCTCCGGATTCACGCCGAGCAGTTTTACGCCGCGTTTCTCCAAGAAATCCCCTTCCGACAGCTCCATACCGATATTCAGGCCGGTCTGCCCGCCCATATTCGC
This sequence comes from uncultured Oscillospiraceae bacterium, assembly GCA_905192745.1. GTDB lineage: Bacteria > Bacillota > Clostridia > Oscillospirales > Acutalibacteraceae > Avimonas. The sequence goes on along the minus strand of CAJJLZ010000006.1, from coordinate 11,518 downwards.
CAGCACGCTGTCCGGCTTTTCCATGTCGATAATCCGTTTAACCACGTCAAGGGTCAGCGGCTCGATATAGATTTTATCCGCCATGGTCTTGTCGGTCATGATCGTAGCCGGATTGGAGTTCACCAGCACGACCTCCAGCCCTTCCTCCCGCAGCGCGCGGCAGGCCTGTGTTCCGGCATAATCGAATTCGGCCGCCTGCCCGATCACGATCGGGCCGGAACCGATCACCAGCACCTTTTTCACATCATCGCGTTTCGGCATCGCTCAGATCCCATTCCTTTCTGTCTCCGTCGTTTCCATCCTGTTCCGCCGTAAATTTTACGGCTTCGCCCGCTCCAGCATCGAAGCGAATTCCTCAAAAATGCAGGCCGTATCCTGATAGCCCCGTCCGTTGGACGGTTCAAACTGCACGGTCATAGCCGGAATGGTTTTATACCGGATTCCTTCAACCGTTCCATCGTTGACGTTGCGGAGGAACGCGTCCGCCCGCCCGGAATCAATGCTGTCCAGAGCGACGGCATAGCCGTGGTTCTGTTCGGTGGTCATCACCCGGAGGGTTTCCCTGTCGCGCACCGGCTGGTTGCTTCCGCGGTGACCCACCGGCAGTTTTTCGATTCGGAAGCCGTTCGCCACCGCCAGAAGCTGATGGCCGAGCCCCCAGCCGAACAGCGGCTTGCCGCTTTTCATCAGCTCGCGGAGGATATCGATAATTTCCGGATTGTCCCAAGGATCGCCCGGGCCGTCGGAGAGAACGATGCCGTCCGGGTTATCGGCGAGAATTTCCGCCGCGGAGGTATAGGCCGGATAGATCGTGCAGGCGCAGCCCATTTTTTCAAAATGGGAGAGAATGGAACGGCGGAAGCCGTAATCCGGAATGGCAAGCCGGTATTTGGCCCCCTCCAATACCCGCCGCTGCGGCTCCTTCACCGTGATCTGCCCCACTGCCGGCGGAACGCGGTAACCCTCCAGCCGCGCCAGCAAAGCTTCCCGGTCGTCGAGGGATTCGGCGATCACGCCGTTCATCACCCCGTGATCCCGGATATGGCGGGTCAGCGCCCGGGTGTCGATACCGCAGAGGCCGACGATCCCGCGCTGCTTCAGATATTCGTCCAGCGTAACGAATTCATGGGCGTCGGTCGGCTCCACGCACCATTCCCGTACAATGTAGCCGCTCGCCATCAGCTTGGACGGGGCCTCGGGGTCCACGCCCCGGTTGCCGATCAGCGGGTAGGTCTGCACCACGATCTGGCCGGAGTAGGTCGGGTCCTGCAGCAGGTCCTGGTAGGTGGTCATGTCGGTGTTGAACACCACTTCCCCCACAGCCGAACCCTCGGCGCCCATAGCATAGCCCTTGTAGCTGGTTCCGTCCTCCAGCAGGAGATAGGCGGTTTTTATTTTCTTTTCCATCGCTGCCATAATCCCATTCCTTCCGCTTACTTTTCCGGCGGGATGCTGCCGCCGGCATCCTTTATTCTTGCTTTCCTGCTTTCCCTGCTTTCACACGCTTCACAGCACGCTCAGGATATCGTCCCGCATCCGCAGGGCCTCCCGCCGCGCCGCGCCGGCGTAATCCTCCGGCGCGCAGCCTTCCTTTTTCCATGCACAGAGGATGGCGCGGGAAGAGTTGACAACCGCGCCCATTCCCTCCTTGTCGAACGCGCCCGCCACGTCGGCCGCCCCGCCGCCCTGCGCCCCGTAACCGGGCACCAGAAAGAAGGTATGCGGCAGCGCGGCCCGCAGTTCAGCAAGCTGAGCGGGATAAGTAGCGCCCACCACCGCGCCGACGCCGGAATAGCCGTATTTGCCGGGGAGCTCCTTTCCCCACTTTTCGCAGAGGCTTCCCATCGTCCGGTACACCGTTTCCCCGTCGATCCGGCGGTCCTGCAATTCGCCGGAGGAGGGATTCGATGTTTTCACCAGCACGATGATACCGGCGTCATTCTGGCGGCAAGTCTCCAGCAGGGGCCGGATCCCGTCTTCGCCAAGGTAACCGTTCACCGTCAGCGCGTCTCCGCCAAAAGCGGCGATTTCCGCTCCGCCCACCTTCGTTTTTCCGAGATGGGCCGCGGCGTACGCCTCCATCGTGCTGCCGATGTCGTTCCGCTTGCCGTCGGTGATGACGAACATCCCCTTGGATTTCGCATAGGCAATGGTTTCGCTGAGGGTCCGCACCCCGGGCCACCCATACATTTCGTAGTACGCGGCCTGCGGCTTCACCGCCGGGACAATGTCGCACAGCGCGTCGATCAGTCCTTTATTATAGGCAAGGATCGCCGCCGCCGCACCCTCCAGCGTTTCGCCGTGCGCGGCGAACGCTTTCTCCACCAGAAAATCCGGAATGTACTCCAGTTTAGGATCCAGCCCCGCCACGGTGGGGTTATGGGTGCGTTTAATTCCTTCAATCAGTCTGTCCAGCGCCATAGTTACCTCCGTTTAAGTATTATAAGTAATGATTCTTTAAAAATCCGGATTGTCCGTTCTGTCCACGCCGCCCTCTCCGAGCAGCCCTGCCGCGTCGCTCTCCGGCAATTCCTCCACCGAGCGCAGCCGGTTCCGGATCAATTCAGTCCGCCGGGAGGCACGGCTGATATTCGCCGTCGCTTCCTCCAGCTTCTTCTGGGTAGCGGAAAGCGCCTCGCCAAAGCGGCCGAACTCGGTTTTGATCGCGCCGAGCAGCTTCCACACCTCTCCGGAACGTTTCTGGATCGCCAGCGTCTTAAAGCCCATCTGCAGGCTGTTCAGGAACGCACCCAGCGTGGTCGGCCCCATAATGGTGATCCGGCAGTCCCGCTGCAGCGCAGCGCAGAGCTCCGCCCGGCGGGTGATTTCGGCGTACAGCCCTTCGGTCGGGAGAAAAAGAATAGCGAAATCGGTGGTATGGGGCGGCACAATGTATTTATCCCGGATATCGCGGGCGCATTCCTTCACTGCCGTCTCCAGCTGGCGGGAAGCCGCGTCCACCCCGGCGGGATCCCCCGCTTCCGACGCATCCGCCAGACGGATATAGCTTTCCATCGGGAATTTGCTGTCGATGGGAAGATACACCGTTTCCAGCCCATCCTCCCTTCCCGGCAGACAGATCGCGTATTCCACGATCTCGTTCCGCCGGGGAGCCACCTTGACGTTCGCTTTATACTGCTGCGGGCTGAGAAGCTGTTCCAGCAGACTGCCGAGCGCAACCTCGCCCCAAGTGCCCCGTGTTTTCACATTGGTAAGCACCTTCTTCAGATCGCCCACCCCGGTGGCCAGAGTCTGCATTTCCCCCAGCCCTTCATACACCTTTTTCAGTTGTTCGCTTACGGTATGAAAACTCTCGCCCAGCCGCTTTTCCAGCGTAACGGTCAGCTTTTCATCCACCGTCTGCCGCATGGAATCCAGCTTTTTCGCATTGTCCTCCTGCAGGGTGCGGATGCTGCGGTCCACGGTATCCTGCATCGCGGCCAGCCGGCGGTCGATTACCCGGGTCATCTGCTCGATGTTCAGCCCGGTCAACTGGCTGTTGTTTTTCATGGCGGTGTCCAGCTCCTGTTTCAGGAGGCTGAGCTGACGCATGGTATCGTTGCTCTGCTCCGCCATCCCCCGCCGCAGTTGGTCGTAGGTCACGCCGTCGTTTTGATTTTTCGGCAGCCGAAAGAGGATAACAATGCCGAGAAGAACCGCCGCCGCAGAGCAAACCGCCGCCATCACTTCCCACATTGTTCATCCCGTCCTTTCCGCGGCGCACCGCCGTATATCCTGGTTTCGCTCGTACCGGACTACTCCGCCGTATAAACCGTTTTGCCTCCAAGCAGGGTATGCCGGACACGGCCGCGCAGCTTCATCCCCTTGAAGGGCGTGTTGCGGGATTTCCCGTGCAGCGCCCCGGGATCCACCGTCCACTCCGCGTCCGGGTCGAACAGTACGATATCCGCCGGCGCGCCCGGACAGAGCGTGCCGCCCGGAATACCAAGCAGCCGCGCCGGTTCGGTGGACATCAGCCAAATCAGCCGGGAAAGGGACAGACAGCCCGGCACAACCAGCGCCGTAATCCCCGCCGCCAGAGACGTTTCCATCCCAATGGAGCCGTTCGGCGCGTGAAGAAAGTCCGCCTTATCCTCCGGCGAATGAGGAGCGTGATCGGTGGCGATGGCGGTCAGGGTGCCGTCCTTCAGTCCTTCGATAACCGCCCGCCGGTCGTCCTCGGTACGAAGCGGCGGATTCATCCGATAGTCCGCGTCCCGGCCGCGGAGAAGCTCGTCCGTCAGCAGAAAATAATGCGGGGCGGTCTCCCCCGTCACCGGTACGCCGCGCCGCCGGGCGTCCCGCAGGAGCGCGACGCTCCCCCGTGTGCTGACGTGGCAGATATGCACCGGCAGACCGGCGGCGGCCGCCAGCGCGATTTCCCGCGCGGTGGCCGTATCCTCCGCCGCGCGGTGGATACCGGGGACGCCGAGCGCGGCGGATACCGTGCCTTCGTTCATGATCCCCCCTCTGGTCAGGGACAGATCCTCGCAATGCGAGAGCACCGGCAGACTGAGCGCCGCCGCCTTTTCCATGGCTTCCAGCATTCGTCCCGCCGTGGGAACCGGGCGGCCGTCGTCCGACACAGCGACCGCGCCCGCCGCCTTCAGCGCGGCAAAATCGGTCAGCCTCTCACCGCCCAAAGACGCGGTAACGGCGGCCACCGGATACACACGCGCCGGGGCGGAGGCCGCCCTTTCCACAATGTCTCCGATAACCGCCGGATTATCACACACCGGCGTAGTATTGGGCATACACGCCAAGGAGGTAACGCCGCCTGCCGCCGCAGCGGAACAACCGGTGTGTATATCTTCTTTATATGTCTGCCCCGGGTCGCGAAGGTGAACGTGCATATCCACCAGCCCCGGCGCGCAGACCAGCCCGCCGGCTTCCAGCACTTCCGCCTCCGGCACGTGGATCGCGGGAGCGATCTCGGCAATTCTGCCGTCCCGAATCAGCACATCCAGAACGCCGTCGATTTCACGGGACGGATCAATCACCCGTGCGCCGCGAACCAGTCTCATCCCGCTGTCGGATAGGCCTGTCATATCGGATTCCTCCCGCTTTCTGCATTTCTGATTCCCGAACTTCCCGGATTTCTGCCGGCCCGGCCGTTCCGCCGCTCCCTCGTCCGTCTGCAGACGCTAACTAACTATGTATTATAGCATACGTTTTCCGGTAGTGGCAACGGCTATTCCAAGAAAACCTGCAATTTGTGAAAATCAGTAAGAAAGCTCTTCGCCGTCTTCTGTTTTCCCGGCATGTTCCTGTGATTTAGCGAGAATTTTATTTCCTTTATAATGAATATTTATGCACAACATCCATTTGTTTTTCCCCGATTGAGGCGGAAGGCCACGGCGTTTTTGGCTATTTTCTCCTTTTTCCTTTTTCTTTCTTTAATATTGTATCCTTCCCACTTAGTCCTGCCTCCCTCTTCCTTTCCTTCCGTCTTTTTCGGGAAATCCCGCCCGCGCAGGACCGGTGAGAGCGTCTTTTTTTCCTGAAAACCCGTCGGCTGATTGCAGTGCGCCCGATTTTTTTTCGCACCTCATCCGGAAAAAAAGAGGCGTTTTTGGAAAGGAAAGATAAATTTTGAAATTTTGTCGGATTATTCTTGCAAATCCATCCTTTTTTCTGTATAATTGCAGTTGTGGGTTTATCCCATCCGTTATGGATCCATTCTGAACAACAGGTAAGGAGAGAAACGTGTATGTCTTATGTTGATTCCGTTTTGCAGGAACTCGTACGCAAAAATCCCGCGCAGGAGGAGTTTATTCAGGCCGCTACCGAAGTGCTGAACTCGCTGCGTCCGGTGATCGACGCCAACCCCCGCTTTGAGCAGACCGGCCTGCTGGAGCGTCTGACCGAGCCGGAGCGCGTGGTCATGTTCCGGGTGCCTTGGGTGGACGATCAGGGCAAAGTTCAGGTTAACCGCGGTTTCCGCGTACAGTTCAACAGTGCCATCGGGCCGTACAAGGGCGGTCTGCGTTTCCATCCTTCCGTTAATCTGGGCATCATCAAGTTTCTGGGCTTCGAGCAGATTTTCAAGAACTCTTTGACCGGCCTGCCCATCGGCGGCGGCAAGGGCGGTTCCGACTTCGATCCGAAGGGCAAATCCGACCGTGAAGTGATGGCGTTCTGCCAGAGCTTTATGAGCGAGCTCTTCCGTCACATCGGCGCGGACACCGACGTGCCTGCCGGCGATATCGGCGTAGGCGGCCGGGAGATCGGCTATCTCTATGGTCAGTACAAGAAACTGACCACCCGTTACGAGGGCGTGCTCACCGGCAAAGGCCTGACCTACGGCGGTTCTCTCGCCCGGACGCAGGCGACCGGCTATGGTCTGGTATACTTCGTGGACGAAATCCTGAAGACCAAAGGCGATTCACTGAACGGCAAAACGATCGTCGTTTCCGGCTCGGGCAACGTGGCGATCTACGCCACGGAGAAGGCTCAGCAGCTGGGCGGCAAGGTTGTCGCACTGAGCGACTCCACCGGCTGGGTGTATGATAAGGACGGCATCGATCTGAACGCCGTCAAGGAAATCAAGGAAGTCAAGCGCGGCCGTATCCGCGAGTATACGGACTACCGTCCGAACGCAGAGTACCACGACGGCAAGGGCATCTGGTCGATTCCCTGCGATATCGCCCTCCCCTGCGCGACGCAGAATGAACTGAACGCCGACGATGCGGCTGTGCTGATTAAGAACGGCTGCAAGCTGGTCGGCGAAGGCGCAAACATGCCTACCACTCTGGAGGCTACCGAGCTGCTCCAGAGCAAGGGCGTCATCTTTGCCCCGGGCAAAGCGGCCAATGCCGGCGGCGTGGCTACCTCCGCACTGGAAATGAGCCAGAATTCCCAGCGCCTGAGCTGGACCTTCGAAGAGGTCGATCAGAAGCTGCACGGAATTATGGCCGGCATCCACAAGAACGCTTACGACGCGGCAAAGGCCTATGGGTACGAAGGCAATTATGTGGTTGGCGCGAATATCGCCGGTTTCCTGAAAGTCGCGGACGCCATGATGGCGCAGGGAATTGTCTGATTGATTCCGGGTTTTCCTCCGTTCTCCGACGATATCCTGTCAAGAAAAAAGGAGCGGTTTCCGAAAGTTTTCTTTCGGAAACCGCTCCTTTTTTCTAAGGCCAATGCCTGTGTTTCAAAAAGTCCGGACTCATCAGTCACCCGAAAGGCGGAATTCGTATTCAGCACTTTACGCGGTCTTAAGCGCCCCGCGGCGTCATATACTGTTAAAAACCGCGGCTTCACCGCCGGAAAGGAAGCGTCCGCCATGAGTCCTTCCCGTCCTTCCCCCTATCCTTCCCGTCCCGGGAGACCGGAGCCGGAATTGACCGTCGTCTCTCCCGGTCCCTTCCCCCCAATCGAAGTTGAGCATCCCTATCTTCCTTATGCCCGGATGTTGATGCAGGACATGGCTTCCGCGCAGAGTGAAATGACCGCGATCTACCAGTATATGTTCCAGCATTGGGCCGTGGAAACGGTTCAGCCGGAATTTGCCGCCGCTCTCCGGAAAATTGCTCAGGTGGAAATGCGCCATCTGGACACCCTCGGTCAGTTGGTGGTGCTTCTCGGCGGAGACCCGCGCTGCCAGGCGTCGGTCAATAACCGGCGCAGCGCCTGGAACGGCAATATGGTGAATTACAACCATCAGCTCCTGTCCATGGCGCGCGGCAACCTGACCGGCGAGCAGTATGCCCGTAATACCTATCTGGCGCAGGCCAATATGGTGCGCGATCCCAAGTTGGCCGCCGTTCTGCGGAAACTGGCGGCCGACGAAGATATCCACGCCGGTATCTTCCAGCGTTTTTTCACGGAATTTCAGCAGTCGAAACAGCCGTAAAAAGGCAGGGAGGAACCGTCCGGCTCCTCCCTGCCTTTCTGATTTTTTCTTACTTTTTCATGAACCGCTCATAGGCCGCCCGCAGTTCCTTGGACGTTTCCTCCGGACAGGTAGGATTACAGTGCGCCCACGCGCCGGTTTCGCTCGACGCGTTGAACTTCACCTTATCCGCGCTGCGCATCGGCGGATAGAAGGCGATATGCCAATGAAAATAGTCGGACGCGTCTTCCCCGTTCACCGGCGCGTTATACATGCACATCATATACGGAAATTTGTAATCAAACAGGCTGTCCAGCATCCCGGTCGTCCTGCGGAGGGTTTCCGCCAGAGACAGCCGCTCCTCCTCCGTGAATTCCGTGATGTTGGAACGGTGGGCGTTGCTCATGATATAAACGCCATAAGGATACTCCGTAAAGAACGGCAGGAACACGGTGAAATGCTCGTTCCGGAAAATAATCCGCTGCCCAAAGGCGACCTCCTGCCGAAGCATTTCGCAGAACAGGCAGGTATTTTTTTCCCTGAGATACCGACGGGCGTTGTCCACCTCCAGCTCCAGCTTCTTGGGAAGGAAGGAGTAGCCGTAAATCTGACCATGCGGATGCGGCATTGTCACGCCGACCAACTCGCCGCGGTTTTCAAAGATAAAAACGTATTTGATCTTTTCATCTTCGCGAATAGCGTTAAACCGTTCCACCCAAAGATCGACCAGCTTTTTGATATGCCCGGCCGGCAGCTCGGGAAGGGTGATGGTGTGCTCCGGCGAATAGAGGATCACCTCGCACTTGCCGTAAGCCGGAGCGGTCTCAAAGAACTCGTTCGCGACCGGATCCGGCTCGGGCGGGTTCTGCGACAGCGCCGGAAAATCGTTGTCGTATTTATAAACGTCGTAATGATCCGGCACCTTGCCCGAGCCCGGGCAGAACGGGCAGTAATCCTTCGGCATCTGCGGCCGTCCCTGCCGGTGGGAGGCGATCATGATCCAATCGTTTGTCAGGGGGTGCTTTCTCAGTTCAGCCATTTCCTCCAGATCCTTTCTTGCATTGCCGCCTTTAGCGGGTGCTTCACCGCCAAAGGCGATAGATTACGATGTCCGTCCGCTTACAACAGCGTATCCAACCGAACACCGCCGCAGGGGCGGATATTCAGCACATGACAGCTTCCTTCACCGAAAACGGCTTCCATCTCCCGCCGAAATTCCTCCAGCAGCGCATCCGGTACGAAATTCTGGGTCGTGCCCGCAAAACCGCCGCCATGTACCCGCCAGGCGCCCTTTCCTTCCAGCAACGACTGCGCCAGGCACAGGGCAAGGGACAGCCCCTGTTCATTCGGCAGGGAGCAGGGATACACATTCTGCAAATACTCAAACGAGGAATGCCCGGAAGCCAGAATCAACTCCAGAAAGCGCGGAAACTCCCCGTTTTCCAGCGCCGCAACCTGCGCGGCGACCCGGTCGTTTTCCTTCAGAAAATGCATGGCACGGAGCACGGCCCGATCCCCATGCTGCTTTCTCAGGGACGGAAGCGCCTTCCGCAGAGTCTGCCAGTCGGTTTCCCGCAAAAAAGCGACACCAAGAGACGCCGCCACCGCCTTCATCTCCGCCGGAACGGCGGCATATTCCGGCGTCAGGTCCGCATGGTTGCCGCCGGTATCCACAATGCAGAGATGATAACCGGAACGGCGGAAATCAAACGGCACCTGATGAATGATCGGTTCCGCCGGATCGGCGAAATCGATGGTGATGATTCCTCCCACGGAAGAAGCCATCTGATCCATCAGGCCGCAGGGCTTTCCAAAATGGACGTTTTCCGCGTACTGCGCCATCTGGGCGATCGCCACCGCGCTGACCCGGCCCCCGTTGAAAAGATGGTTCAGAATGGTGCCGGTCAGCACCTCAAACGCTGCGGAGGACGACAGGCCGGATCCTTTCAGGACATTGGAGGTGGTATAGGCGTCAAAACCGCCCGCCGAAAAGCCCTGACCGATAAACCGCCCGGCCATTCCGCGGATCAGCGCGGAGGAACGCCCGAACTCCTCTTCCTGCACGGAGAGATCCTCCAGCGAAACCGTATCCATCGGATAGCCCTCGGACTTCACCCGGATACGGCCTTCCGCCGACGGGGAAGCCACCGCGATTACATCCAGATTCACGCTGGCCGCCAGCACCCGTCCATGGTTATGGTCGGTGTGGTTGCCGCCAATCTCCGTCCGCCCCGGAGCGGAAAAAAGCAGGACCTCCCGTTCCATACCGAACAGACTTCCAAATTCCTCCGCGGCGCGGCAGTACCGTTCCCGCTGCGCCGCAACAGCCTCTTTCCCGTACAGCGTTCGGAACGCTTCGTCATATTCTCCGTTTTGTATTTGCTGAACCAGCGCCGATACTCCCGTCGCCATTCCCGGCTCCCCTTTCCTTTTCCGCTTATCCGTTTCCCGACGGAAGGAAGACCGGCACGGTGCCGCCGTTCTTCCCCGTCGTTTCTCTCTATCCTTTATTGTAACGATTTCGATGGATTCCGTCATTCTTTTATTTCTCCTTTATATGGACATTTGTTGCATATCCGCATATAATATATAATTAAGAGAATGAAATTGCCGGTAAGGAGGCGGAAATATGGACGGCAGAAACGACCGGAACGGTGAAAAGGATTTTAAATATTCCTTTACCGATACCTTAAGAGAAAATCTCGGGCTTGCCGTTTATAACACGGGATACCAGAAATGCGGCCCTCACCACGCTTGGGGGCCTGCCACGCGGGACCGTTATCTCATCCATTACGTGACCTCCGGCAAGGGCACCTATACTTGCGGAGGAAAAACGCACGCCATCACGGCCGGGGATATGTTTCTCATTTTTCCCTCTCAGGTCGTTTCCTACGCGGCGGACGAAAAGGAACCGTGGGAATATTACTGGGTCGGTTTCCACGGCACCGAAGCCAAGCGGATGATTCACCTTGCCGGTTTTCAAAAGGAGGCGCCCGTTCTGCGGCTTCCGGAGGGAAACGATATTCGTTCCCTCCTGCTGCGGATCTATGAATCCCGCGGTAATACCCCGGCGGCTGACGCCGCCATGATCGGCTATCTGTACCTGTTCCTCAGCCGGTTGATTCAGGAAAACGAAGCGGAACGGCGGGATTATGGAACACGGGATTATCTTGCCCAGGCGCTTCGGTTTATACAATACAATTACGAGGGGGATATCGGCGTATCCGATATCGCGGACTATGCGGGAATCAGCCGCAGTCAGCTGTACCGGGCGTTTATCTCCTTTTACAACATCTCCCCCAACGAATTTCTTCAGAAGTATCGGATCAACGAAGCGTGCAGTTTGCTGCGTAACGGGAAATTCACCGTAACAGAGGTTGCCGGTTCGGTGGGGTACGCCGATCCGCTGTATTTTTCACGGGTTTTTAAAAAAGTAAAGGGACTTACCCCCACGGATTATCAACTCCGGGCCGCCCGTTTTCACGCAGAAACGACAGAAAATCAAGAAAACGCGGATTGACTCTTGACAAGCGGCGTTTTTATGGTAAAATAACTTTCGTGCTTTAGCACGACCGTCCTGTGAACGCCGGTGAACGTTATGAACGGACCGCTCCGGCAGACATGGGCCTTTAGCTCAGTTGGTTAGAGCAACCGGCTCATAACCGGTCGGTCCCGGGTTCG
>CAJJLZ010000005.1 GCA_905192745.1 uncultured Oscillospiraceae bacterium | reverse complement strand
CAGCGGTCTCCAAAACCGCGTGCCGAGGGTTCAAGTCCTTCTGCCCCTGCCAAAAGCAGAAAGAGTCGCATTTGCGGCTCTTTCTGCTTTTCACACGAGCGGAATCAGTGGAAGCCGAAGGCACGCGGAGCGTGTCGGGCAGCGTCGCCGAAGCGCCGCCCGTGGCGGAAGCAGCGAGGTGAGGCTGGCGCAGCGGTCGAAACGTCGCGCCGACAGGCGTCAAAGCCGTTTCGGGCACCGCAAGAGGGCTTGCGAAGCAAGTTCAAGTCCTTCTGACCCTGCTACATTCCAAAAGACCCTTGATTTTTTCAAGGGTCTTTTGCTATTTTCATCTGCCCTACACGTTTTTTACATGATTTCACACAGGGCTTGCTTTTGAGTATCTCACACGCAAAAAGGCCACCCGTGCGGGTGGCCTTTTATTTTTGTTTTTTCTGTTACAACTTAATCCGCATTCTTATTATTCTCTAATTCGATTTTACCATTCTCCTGCTCATATCTTTCGATATGTAATTTGCAAAGGTGTTCCAGCAGATTGCTTAAACTCCTTGTTTCCCTTTTTGCAATATATCTCATCTTCTCTAAATATTCATCTTCAATATTAAAGGTAAATGGTGTTTTATTAGTCGGCATAGATACCCCTCCTCATATAACAGTGAAATAACCGTTATATATAAATTATCAGAAAAGTTCTGAGGTTTATACGCCTACTGTTTAATAACAGTTATTTAACCGTTGCATAATAGTTCGATTTGTAATATACTAGTTTTGAACATCAATGCAACGGAAGGGCGGATTTGTGTGCTAAAAGACATACCATACAGAGTACTAAAGGAAGATGGACGAGCATATGAGATTATGCTGCTCCGAGACCAGTACAATAACACCTTTACCGATATTGCAACAGAATTTGAGCTGTCAGTGACAAGGGTGACGCAGATATATTTCCGGCTGAAAGTTAGACAAATCCGGTTATATATCAATCATGTTTCGATAGCACTGGGATATGATAGTACTTCGCAGATCAGAAAGGTATTCAACGAAGCGGAAGAATGCTATCAGGATTACACCTACGCCTGTGCGTATCTGGAAAAGAAGTACAATGATATATTAACGGAATATAGAGACGGGGAACCGGGTATGCCGACACAATTTGTTAAGGGTATGCCGCCATTCAAGCCCAAATTGAGCAAAAAAATGATTGCCCGTGTTGTTAAAATGAGAGAAGCAGAAAAAGCGTCGTTTATAACAATCGGAAAAGAACTGCGTATAACACAGGCAAAAGCGAAACGTACATACGAGATGTTTTACCATGAGCAGGTTTTAGAACTAGTTAAAGCCTTGCAGGACAAGGTTGAAAGCGATAAAGAAAAAAGGGCTATCTGGGAGTATTGTTTTAGAGGGTATCGCACGGCCAAAAAACGCTACGATATGCTGACCAAAGAACAAGACCTAGCACAACACCTGCCTTGTCAGGAGAAGGGTGGAGATTTTTTGAAAGTATAGTTTCAAAAAATACAACCCGACCTTGACAACGGAAAAACAAAAATAATGGCGCAAGGGGTATGTCCGGCCGCATCTTAACACATATAGGTGGGGACAGGGTTTCGCCGGCGAAACCCTAAGAACGGCAAGGGGAGGTATACTGTCCATAGATTGAGGTGCGCGCCCGGTCTAAACCAGAATCAATCAGCCAATGCAGGGAGGAATGACGCCTCCCCCTGTTCCTGCTGTTGCGTATCATATTGCAGTAAACGGACAGGCAACCGGCCCGTTTGATCTTAATATTTTGAAACAGATGGCAGTTGCCGGACAATTTTCTCCGGATAATTTGGCTTGGAAAGCAGGAATGACTGAATAGGTTAAGGCCGATTCCGTGGAAGAATTGAAAGGTTTATTTGCAAATGTAATGCCGCCTATTCCACCAACCGAAGAGTAATACATGACACAGCCCATAACCGTATCAAGTTAGAATATCAATGCGTAAAAGAATAACGCCCCTTTCGGGGCCCGCCATGAGTCAGCAATGCAGCTGGCCGACCCATTTCGTGGCCCCTTGAGAGGCGTTGTCCATACCATGCCCTTCCAGAGGTTTCTCAATCCCCCGGCTTTGCCGGGCATCTTGACTTCTCGTGTTTTTATGAGAGAAACTCCAGAGACTTCACCACCGTATCGGCATCGGTCTGCACCACGGTGAGATTGGCCCCCTCCTCCGCGTAAAATCGGAAACAAACGGCATAGCCTTTCCCCGAATCCACCATATAAAGATAGGATACCGAACCGCTCCGTTCCGTCGTCCGCACCAGAACCGTATGGCTGTTCAGCAGCTTTTCGGTCACACAGCCCTTCCCATCCGCGGCGCTCCCTCCCACGGACGGCAGCTCCGCCGAGCCCTCATAAGGAACCGCCCCAACCAGCGCCCCCTTTTTGGTCTGTCCTTCGGAAAATTCCGGCCCTTCCACCGTCCACTCGCTGGACAGCTTATACCGAAGGCGGACACGTTCCGCGCCGGTATCCGGTTCAAAGGAAACCCAGTCCTCCGTTTTCAGGGAATAGACCGCGCATTCCAGCGTCCGCTGGCCGTTTTCATTGTCGATTTCTTCAAACTCCTGCACCGGAGGCAGGGTAGAAACCGTCCCTGCTGACGATTCCCCCTCTCCGCTCACGCTGTTTGCGGGGGATTGGCAGCCGGCGGACAGTCCGCAGAAGAGCAGGACAGTCCCTAGAAAAACGGCGGTTTTCCGCAGTCCCATCGGTTTCCATTGGCTCATCGGGAACGCTTCCTTTCCCGGCCGGAAGCGGCCGGATCATTTTTTAAAGCTGTCTTTCAGGGAAACCGCGCGGTTGAATACCGGACGGCCGGGCGTACTGTCCTTGTTGTCCACGCAGAAATAGCCCTGCCGCATGAACTGGAAGGAGGCGGGCGCCTCCGCTCCGGCGAGAGAGGCTTCCACCTTACAGCCGGTCAGAATCTCCAGCGAATCCGGGTTCAGGCAGTCCATGAAATCCCGGTCCCCGCCCTCCGGGTCGGGATCATTGAACAAACTGCCGTACAGCCGTACCTCCGCATCGGCGGCGGTGGAGGCGTCCACCCAGTGAATGGTTCCTTTAATGCGGCGGCCGTCCGGCGTATTCCCGCCGCGGGTCGCGGGGTCATATTCCGCCAGCACCTCGGTCACACGGCCGTCGGCATCCTTTTTGCAGCCGGTGCACCGCACGACATACGCGCCTTTCAGCCGCACTTCATTTCCCGGGAAAAGCCGAAAATATCCTTTCACCGGTTCCTCCAGAAAATCCTCCTGTTCCACCCACAGGCTGCGGGAGAAAGAAACCTCCCTCTCCCCGTCCTCCGGCCGGTTAGGATTATTTTCAACCGTAAAGGCTTCCACCTTGTCCTCCGGATAATTGGTGATGGTCAGCTTCAGCGGACGAAGCACCGCCATCGCCCGGGCGGCGTTCTGGTTGAGATCCTCCCGCAGACAATGCTCCAGCAGAGCGATCTCCACCATATTGGCGGATTTGGCCACCCCGACCCGCTCAATGAAATCCCGGATGGAGGCGGCGGTATAGCCGCGGCGGCGCAGACCGCGCAGGGTGGGCATCCGGGGATCGTCCCAGCCGGACACCACGCCGTCCTCCACCAGCCGGCGGAGCTTCCGCTTGGACATGACGGTATAGGTCAGATTCAGCCGGGCGAATTCAATCTGCCGCGGCTTATGCTCGACAGCGACGTGATCCCGCACCCAGTTGTACAGCGGACGGTGATCCTCAAACTCCAGCGAGCAGAGGGAGTGGGTCACCCCTTCGAGCATATCCTCAATTGGGTGGGCGTAGTCGTACATCGGGTAAATGCACCAAGCGTTCCCCTGCCGGTGATGGTGCAGATGATTGATCCGGTAAAGCACCGGATCCCGCATATTGAAATTCCCGCTGGCGAGATCGATCTTCGCCCGCAGGGTCATGCGGCCGTCCTCAAACTCTCCGGCCCGCATCCGGGTGAAAAGGTCAAGGCTTTCCGCCGCCGGACGGTCGCGGTAGGGGCTGACCGCCGGATGGGTCAGGTCGCCCCGGTTCTCCCGCATCTGTTCGGGAGTAAGCTCGCACACATACGCCAGTCCCCGCTCGATCAGGCCGCGGGCCAGTTCGTACATCGTTTCAAAGTAATCCGACGCGTAGAAGAAACGGTCGTCCCAGTCGTATCCCAGCCAGCGGATATCCTCCTGAATGGCGTCGACGAACTCCTCGTCCTCCTTGGTCGGGTTGGTGTCGTCCATCCGCAGGTTGCAGATGCCGCCGTATTTCAGCGCCGTGCCGAAGTCGATACAGACCGCCTTGGCGTGGCCGATATGAAGGTAGCCGTTGGGTTCGGGAGGAAAGCGGGTGTGAACCTTAACCCCTTCACACCGCCCGCCGGGCGCCAGTTCCTCATCGATAATATCATGGATGAAATTTCCCGCCGCGGCGTTTTCGGTTCGTTTGTCTTTGTTATCTTTGTTCTCTCTGTTCTCCTCAGCCATGGTAATCCCCTATCCTTTATTTTTTACGTTGCCTGCTTACTTTCTTAGCCGTTGAAGCCGGCAAGCCTCAAACCAGTTCTTCCGCCGCGCGGCCGATGCGGGCCAGTACCCGCGCCTTCCCCAGCAGCTGCATGATGCTGCACAGGTCGGGCGTATTGGTCCGCCCGGTCACCGCCACCCGCAGGATGGTGCTGACATCTCCGGCATGGCCTTTCCAGCCCTCCGGATTCTTTTTGTACTCCTTCACCTCGGGGCAGAAGCCCAGCGACGGGCAAAGCTCCTTGATCGTCTGGAACCACGCCTGTTTGTCCTGCGCCGGATCGTATACGTTCCGGTAGGCGGCAAGGACCGCCTTTGCGTCGGCCGGAGCAATGGTTTCCGGCAGCGCCGCCGTCGGGCAGACGGTAAAGGTTTCGTCGAAAAGATAAGCAGCGTAGTCCGGCGCGTCGGCCCATTTGGCCAGATCCTTGCGGGGCTTGTTCCCGCCCCGGTCGATGGCGAAAACGCCGCGGGCATAATCCCGGTCCCGGACGAGAAGAGCGTGGAATTCCGGCGCATACTCCGCGGCCCAGGCGATCACCGCATCGGTCACCGCGCCGGCGTCCATCCGGGAAATCACCGTCTTGCTCACATCGTTCAGCTTATCGGTATCGAACAGCGCGCCGGACGCGCTCATCTTCTTCAGGTTGAAGGGAAAGGCGCTGCGGGGCGCGTCCGGATTGCGGCGGCGCCATTCCTCAAAATCGCTGGACGCGATGGTCATCAGGTATTCAATCACGCTGTCGGCGGGATATCCCTGCTCCGCGAAATACCGAACGGCCGCTTCGGGGTCCTTCCGCTTGGAAATCTTCCGCTTTCCGCCGTTGTCCTCCTTCATGATCGGGCTGATATGGCCGTACTTCGGCGGCTTGAAGCCCAGAACCCGGAAGAGCTGCAGATGCTTCGGAACGGAGGAAATCCATTCGTCCCCCCGCAGCACATGGGTGGTGCGCATCAGATGGTCGTCCACCGCGTGGGCGAAATGGTAAGTGGGGATGCCGTCCGATTTCAGCAATACGATATCCTCGTCGTTTTCGGGCATCTCGATCGTGCCGCGGATCAGGTCGTCGAATTTGACGCGGTTCGCTTCATTCCCGGGGGAACGGAGCCGCACCACATAGCTTTCACCGGCATCCACCCGGGCGAGGGCCTCCTCCGCGGAAAAGCGGCGGCAGAGGGCGTATTCGCCGTAATAGCCGGTGCGGGCCTTGGCCTTCTCCTGCTGTTCCCGGGCGGCCTGCCGCGCCTCCTCGGTACAGAAGCAGGGGTAGGCCAGCCCCTGCTCCACCAGGGATTTTGCGTAAACGTGATAGATGCCGGCCCGCTCCCGCTGGCGGTAGGGGCCGTAATTCCCCTTCACCTCGCCGGGAGCGATAAATCCCTCCTGCGGGGTGATGCCGTAGGCGTTCAGGCCGCGGAGAAGATCCTCCGTTCCGCCTTCCACCTCCCGCTTCTGGTCGGTGTCCTCCAGCCGGAAATAGAACACTCCACCGGTCGCGTCGGCGGTCAGCTTATCCACCATCGCGGAGTACAGGACGCCGAGATGAAGGTAGCCGGTCGGGCTGGGGGCGATGCGGGTCACCCGCGCGCCCTCCTTCAGTTGTCGCGGAGGATACATATTTTCAAAATGCTCCGGCGTGACGGTCACGTCCGGGAACATGGCGTTCGCCAGTTTTTCCTGTGCAGTCATGTTGTTTTCCGCCTTTCCCCGTCCCACTGTTTCAGACGGTGCGTCCCGACTTTCCGGACAGACGTGCGTCCGCCGGGAAAAATTTCCTTTCGGCTTTCGGAACGATAGTATTACTTTACCGTTTCCGGTTGAAATTGTCAACACAGGTGTGGTATGATTAATGATGTAATGTCCTTAGCAGCGCCAAATTCGTCCGGGCGGCGCTGCCGTACTATAATCGTTAAAGCTTTCCTCGCGTCAGAAGGGGCAGGCCGTTCCTCCCTTCCGCCGCCGGAAGCTTTCGCCGGCCGCCGGCAAAGCCGAAACCGCGTCCATTGCCGACAGGCAGGATTTGCAAAGAGAAAGAATGGAGATTGTTATGGAGTATCGTTTCGCCAACCAGATCGTTCACCTGAATCCCTCGGCTATCCGTGAAATACTGAAGTATTCCGCCGATCCGGAGGTTGTCTCCCTGTCCGCCGGGAATCCGGCGCCCGACGCCTTCCCGGTGGAGGCGATCCGGGAGATTTCCTCCCGCGTGCTCGCCGAGCGGGCGGTGGACGCGCTGCAGTACAGCACGACCGAAGGCTACGCCCCTTTGCGCAGCCGCCTGAAAACATATATGAAGGAAAAGCACGGGGCAGGCCGCGATTTTGACGAGCTGCTGATAACCTCCGGAGCCCAGCAGGCGCTGGAGCTGCTGGCCAAGGCTCTGATTAACCCCGGCGACGTGGTGCTCTGCGAGGCGCCGAGCTTTGTGGGGGCGCTGAATTCCTTCCGCTCGGTGGGGGCGAAGCTGGTCGGCGTGCCGCTGCAGAGCGACGGCATCGACGTGGAGGCGCTGGAGGCGGCCATGAAGGCGAACCCGAACGCGAAATTCCTCTATACCATTCCGAACTTCCAGAATCCGGCCGGCATCACCATGAGTATGGACAAGCGCCGCCGGGTGTATGCGCTGGCGAAAGAATACGGCATTCTGGTGGCGGAAGACAACCCCTACGGCGATCTG
The DNA here is from genome assembly GCA_905192745.1 of uncultured Oscillospiraceae bacterium. Taxonomy (GTDB): domain Bacteria; phylum Bacillota; class Clostridia; order Oscillospirales; family Acutalibacteraceae; genus Avimonas. The sequence continues at coordinate 89,809 of CAJJLZ010000005.1, read as the reverse complement.
CGGTACACGGGCGAAAACGTGCCCGCCATCAAGACGCTGGACGACGAGGGGCTGGTGCTGTACGCCGGTACCTTCTCCAAGGTGATCTCGCCCGGTATGCGGGTCGGCTATGCCATCGCCCCGCAGAAGCTGCTGCAGAAGATGATCGTCTGCAAGCAGGGCGAGGACGTCCACACCAACATCTGGTCCCAGATCGTCTGCGACGAGTTTATGGGCAGCTACGATTACGAAGCCCATCTGGAGGGACTCCGCACCCTCTACCGCGCCAAGGCGGAGAAGATGATCGAGCTGATTGAGCAGCACCTTGTCCCGGCCGGCATCACCTATGATAAAATCGAAGGCGGCCTGTTCATCTGGTGCCACCTGCCCGAAGGGGTGAATATGCCGGAATTCTGCACCCTGGCAGTAAAGGAACACAAGGTCGCCGTGGTGCCCGGCAACGCCTTCATGCCCCATGAAACCGATCCCTGCCAGTCCTTCCGGATCAACTTCTCCACCCCGAGCAACGAGGCGATGGAGCGCGGGGTCCGGAAGCTGGGCGAATTCGCGAAAAGCTATATTAATGGCTAACAGCCTGATGTTCTGACTTTTTAACACTGTTTAACGTATTTAACGTATTCAACTCTATCCCGAAAGGATGATCTCCCATGGAGAATAATGAAAATACCTTGCCCCGCAAAAAGCGGGCGCTGAGCTGTATCCAGCCCTCCGGCATCCCCACGCTGGGCAACTACCTCGGCGCGATGCGCAACTGGGTCGGGATGCAGGATGAATTTGACTGCGCGTTCGCGGTGGCCGATCTGCACGCCATCACCGTGCGGCAGGAGCCGGCCAAATTCCGCCGTCAGATCAACGAAATGTTCGCCCTGCTGCTGGCCATCGGGCTGGACCCGGAGAAAAACCTGCTGTTCGTGCAGTCGCAGGTCCCCGCCCACGCGGAGCTGGCCTGGCTGCTCTCCTGCCACACCCAGTTTGGGGAGCTTTCCCGTATGACCCAGTTCAAGGACAAGGCGCAGAAGCACGCCGACAACATCAACCTCGGCCTGTTCGCCTACCCCTCCCTGATGGCGGCGGATATCCTGCTGTATCAGCCGGATTATGTGCCGGTGGGCGCGGACCAGAAGCAGCACTGCGAGCTGACCCGCGACATCGCCCTGCGCTTCAACAACCTGTACGGGAACACCTTCACCGTCCCCGAGCCGTATATCATGAAGAGCGGGGCCCGGGTGCGTTCCCTGCAGGAGCCGACCAAAAAAATGTCCAAATCGGATGAAAACGTCAACGCCTACATCTCCCTGAAGGATGACCCGGACACCATCCTGCGGAAATTCAAGCGGGCCGTCACCGACAGCGAGGCCAGCGTCCATTATGCCGAGGGCAAGGACGGCGTGAACAACCTGATGGAGATTTATGCTGCAACCACCGGCAAAACGCTGGACGAGATTACCGCCGAATTCGAGGGCCGGGGCTACGGCGATTTCAAGACCGCGGTCGCGGAAGCCGTGATCGAAGAGCTCCGCCCGATCCAACAGCGGTTCGACGAGTATATGAAGGACAAAGCGCAGCTCGAAGCGCTGATGAAGCAGGGCGCGGAACGCGCCTCCGCCGTCGCCGGCCGCACCCTGTTCAAGGCAAAAAAGAAGATGGGGTTTGTGCAGGTATAAATGCAAAACGACCGTCTGATGGGCTTTTTGAAAGGAGGTGAAATCATGAGTATACACGACTATATCAGCTTCAACTCCAACGAGGAATACGAGCGCTCCATCTTCCAGTTTGTGCAGATGGCGGGCGGGATGACCATCAAGGACGCGAAGCAGCATCTGGATCAGGTGATCGACCGCACGTTTTCAAAAAACCGTTTTCTGACCTATAAATGCAGCAGCCGGAACCGTTCGGGGAACACCCTGTACGCGTTCGACACCGGCTTCCGCTTTCAGCACGGACAGGAACGCATCTTTGCGTATACCTTAAAAAATACACGCCGGGATGAAGAGAACCCGAAGGCCTATTACGGGCTGTTCATGGAACGGGAAACCATGCTACGCGACACCGTTCGTTCCCGCACCAGCCGCTGGCATATCGGGGACATTGTTTTCGACAGCATCGAAGACATGAACGCCCTGCTTTCCCGGCTCGCGGAAGAAGCGCTGTATGAAAACTGGACGTTTTCCAATTACACGTCCAAGGTCAGCCACCCGATCCTGAAAAACTATCTGGAAAACACCTATTTCCAGCTGGTTCATCAGCGCAAAACCTTCGTCAATGAGGAAGAGGAAAAGCTACTGTTCAACACCGGTTTGATCGACGCCTCCTTCAACGAGCTGTTTCTGGTCTGCGATATCGTGAAGGATTCGGCCAAGGACGCGCTTTTCCGGCAGGAATACCGGAACCCGGAGATTTACAAATCCAGCAACCGGGTATTCTGCAACTACTCCCGCAACGCACCGCTGCCGGTCGCGACGTTTTATGAAAATCCGGGCGACCTGCTTTTCAACTGGGAAACCGCCCAGCGTCCCGGCGGCATCAACATTGCGGACGAACACATCTTCATCGACAATATGAAGCGGATCAACGACGGACTGCGCGACCCCTCGGTCAAGTTCAATTTTGAAAATTCGCAGGACGTCGCCCGCTGTCGCCAGATGTTCGAAGGGGCGCTGAAAGCGTCGCTGGAGCTGTCCAAACGCAATTATAAACTGGTTGCGCCGCAGTTTTGGCCCGCTACCGGCAAGCTGCAGTTCCTGATGCCGATTTATCTCGAGGGCGTGCAGGAAATCCGGAAAGGGGAATACAAGGAAGTACTTCCGCCGACCGTCGCGCTCAGTATTGAGCTGGTGCATGGGCAGTATATCGGCACCACCATCCTGACTCTGGACATGGCCTATCAGAATGCGCGGCTGATCGCGCGTCCGGATGGCTTCTGGCTGGACGCAACCAAGATCTTCGCCCAGAAAGCGGACGACGGAAGGTAATCTTTCTCCCGGGGAGATAAGCGGATAAACGGCTCTCTTGGAGAAGTAAACTCGGCGGTCCGTTCGTTTTTCCGCGCTTTAGGGAAAAACAAAGACCGCGCCGTACAGGTAAAAAACGGTCCCGGACAATATGTCCGGGACCGTTTTTGTAAAAATAACCGTTTTTTATTGGTCAGAGCCGTTTATTCTCTCCATGAACGCCTCCGTGTCCTGCGAGGCCGCGGCGGTCTGTGTCTCCTCAGCCGCTCTGGCGGCCCTTTCCTCCTGCTTTAATTCACGGTACGCCTCTTTTACACCGCTGCGCACCGCGCCGCGAATAAGCAGATACAAGATATACAGGGCAATGATGCTCAATACGACTCCCCAGACTATTTCCATACGCCGTACTCCCTCTTTCGCTGCGATATCTTCCGTTTGCGCGTCTGCTTTTTGCTGCCATTATATCATAAGCGTAAAAGGCCGTCAAACAACCGTTTTCATTGCTTTCGTCCGGCCACCACCCGCTCGATTCCGCCGAGATCGCGGAAAACTGAAATACCGGTTAAACCCGCGTTCCGAAACAGGGCCGCGACCGCCGCCGCCTGCCCGATCCCCACCTCCACCGCGCAGAAACCGCCCGGAGCGAGCTTTTTTGTCCATTTCTCCGCGATCACACGGTAGAAGGTCATCCCGTCCCCGCCGCCGTCCAGCGCCAAACGGGGCTCCCTCTGCACCTCCGGCATCAGGCCGGACAGGTCGGCGGCGGGAATATACGGCGGGTTGGACAGAATGGCCGTCCAGCCGTCCGGGAAAGCCGGCGCGTCATTCAGCACGTCTCCCCGCATCGGGGTAACGTCAAAATCCGGATACCGCGCGCAGTTGCGGCGGAGATAGGGCAGCGCCTGTGCCGACAGTTCCACCGCCGTCACCCGCGCGCCGGGGAAAAGCCTTGCCGTTCCCAGCGCCACACAGCCCGAACCGGCGCACAGATCCAATACCGTTGCAAAGGACGGGGAATCCGGAAGAAGCGTATTCCGCAGCCAGTCCGCCGCCGTTTCACACAACAGTTCGGTATCGGGGCGGGGAATCAACACCCCCTCCCCCACTTCGAGGGTGAGATCGAGGAAATCCCACTCCCCCAGCAGATACTGGAGCGGCTCCCCCTGAGTCCGTCTCGCCGCCGCATCCAACGCTTCCCGGACGGTTGTTTCCGATACCTCCTCCCCGCCGTGAAGAGGACGTGTCCCCCGTCCGAGACCGGCGAAGTGCTCCAGCAGACAATCCGCTTCGAAAGCGGCCGCTTCCACTCCGCCTTCCTTCAGCCGGCCGCGGAGCGCGTCGTATAAGGCGCGGAGAGTCATCGCCGCATCCTCCCTTTCTTTTTTTATCAACGTCCCGTAAAAAGGCGGCAAGCCTGCGCTTACCGCCTTTTTTAGGTATACTGTTTACAGGCGATCGGCCTCCGGATCCTCCGGGATTACCATATTCAGCGCAGTGATCGCCACCTCGATCATATCGTCGGTCGGCTCCTTTGTGGTTACCCGCTGGAGCCACAGACCCGGCGCGGAAATAATCCGGACGATCAGCGCATCCGACCGGCCGGCCAATTTAATCAGCTCGTACCCGATTCCCACCACCAGCGGAATGGTCAGCAGCTTGATGCCGGTACGCAGAACGGGATTTGTCACGGTGATAAACATGGAAATCACAATGCCGACAATCAGCATCAGGATCATAAAGGAAGTACCGCAGCGGGGATGAAAGCGAATCTGCCGGCGTACATTCTCCACCGTCAGCGGCAGGCCTTTTTCATAGCAGAAGATGCATTTATGTTCCGCCCCATGAAACTGAAACACCCGCCGGATATCCTTCATCAGAGAAACGGCGGCAATATACCCCACAAAAAGAGCAATGCGGAGCACACCCTCAAAAATTGCCCGCCAGACCTGATGGTTCAGCGCGGGGAACGGCTTTGTCAACAGGTTGAACAGCAGCGCCGGAAGATAAATAAAAAGGCCGATCGCCAGCACGACGCCCAGCACCGAACTGAGCACCATCAGCAGGGTCATTCCGAATTTCTCCCAAAAGCCTTCTTCTTTCCCCTCTTTTTTCTCCGCGTCGTCTTTTCCGCACTTTTCTTCCGGCTCCGGCTCCGCCGGGGGCTCCTCACCGGCGGAGACAACGGTTTCCGTCTCAACGGAAAGGGGAACCTCCGCGCCGGGAGTCTCCGGCGACGCGGCTGTTTCCGCCGCTGCTTCCGTTTCCTTCGCTTTTTCCTTCTTTTCTCCGTCGTCGTCCTCCAGCCCCGCCAACTCGGCGGAACGCATCAGGCAGCGGTATCCGAAGATCATGGAATCGATAAAATTATATACCCCGCGGAAAAGCGGAAGCTTCCATATCTTTGCCCGGTTCTGGCCGGTAGTCACCCATTCCTCCGTGACGATTTCGCCGGACACATGCCGCACGGCCATCGAAGTTTTTTCCGGCCCGCGCATCATGATGCCTTCGATCAGCGCCTGTCCGCCGATCGATGTTTTTTTCTTGACCTGCTCCTGTTTCGCCATTTTTCAGGTTTCCTTTCTGTTTTCGAAATCGTCTCCGGAAGCGGGATCGCTTCCATCGCCCCGGCTGCTTTATATTTCACCGGTCGGCAGCGTCTGATCGGGCGGAGCCACCGGCAGCAGGATGGTCACGGTAGTGCCCACTCCTTCTTCGCTGTCGATATCCAGCCGGCCCTTGTGGCGGCGGACAATCTCGTCCGCCAGCGCGAGGCCGATTCCCGAACCGGGACGGGTTTTATTCGCCTTATAAAACTTACTTTTGATATTGGGCAGATCCTCCTTGGAAATTCCCACCCCGGTATCGCTGATTACGATCTGCACATGCGCCCCCATATCGGCCGTTTCCACCCGGATCAGGCCGCCGCGGTTGGAATATTTGATCGCGTTTTCAATGATATTGATAAACACCTGCTTGAGGCGGTCATGATCCCCCAATACCGGAGGCAGGGATTCCGGCTCGATATACAGCAGCTCGATTCCCTCCCGCGCCGCGCGGTCCCGGAAGAGAAATACCGCTTCGCTCAGCTCGGCCAGCACGTCGGTGCGGCCGAATTTCATCACCAGATGCCCGCCCTGCATCCGGGAAAAGTCGAGCAGTTCCTCCACAATACCGGAGAGACGTTCCGCTTCGCCAATAATGACATCCAGCCCTTTTCCGGTCAGCTCGTCGTCCGACGCTCCTCCCTGCTGAAGCGTTTCCGCCCAGCCTTTGATTGCCGTCAGCGGGGTACGCAGTTCGTGGGAGACCGACGAGATGAAGTCGTTCTTCAGCCGTTCGGCGGCGGAGATTTCCCCCGCCATATAGTTGATGGTATCGCAGAGCTCCCCGATCTCATCATCGGTCTTTTTCTCAATCCGGGAATCGTAATCGCCCAGCGCGATCTGGCGCGCGGCGCGGTTGATTTCCGCGACCGGGCGGACGATCGAACTGATGAAATACGAGCCGGACAGCATGACGAAAAACAGCACGGCCACCCCGACCAGCACGATAATCCCCACCAGCAGGACAATCTGCCGGTCCACCTTGGACAGGCTGGTGACACACCGCAGTCCGCCGAAGGCGCTTTCTCCCGCGTTCGGGACGGCCAGCGTGACGGCCATCACATGCTCCCCGCTGGAGGTGTGACCGATCCATACGCCCCGGTTTTTATCGTCCGAAAGGGCGCGCAGATAGTCGGGCGCCTGTCCCTCTTCCGGTGCAAAGCCGGTGGAGGACACCACCGCCTCGCCGTCCGTATTCAGAATCTGCATCTCGAGCTTTTCCTTATCCTGAAAGCTCTCTACAAATTCCCGGGCGGAATTATCAAAATTCGAGATATTGGCCGACATCCGCACCTGCTCCAGAAACGCATCCAGAGAATCCAGACGGGAGGAAAGGGAATACTCGACGCTTTTATAATAATAGGAGCGGAAAGCCAGAACAAACGCCACGCCGAAAACCAGCAGGATCGTAACGATCGCCGTCAGGCTGTTCACCATCCACCGCCGGGTGATGCCTCCTTTTCGCATGGTGCTTCCTCCTTTCCGCCAGAGAACGGCTTCCCTGTTTTTCCCTTTGCCGCCGTGTTAAACCAGGATGACAACGATGTACTTCCGCTGTCCCTTTGAATCAGCCAACCCACTTATAGCCAAGTCCCCAGACCGTCAGGATATACCGCGGATCGGAGGGATCTTCCTCGATTTTCATCCGCAGACGCCGGATGTTGACATCCACGATCTTTTCCTCCCCGAAATACTCCTCGCCCCATACGCGGGTGAGGATATCGGTGCGGCTGAGCGCCTTGCCGGGATTGGTAAAGAAATATTCCATAATCTGAAATTCCACCTGAGTCAGCTCCACCGGCATCCCCCGTTTCTTGAGGGTGCGGGAACGGAGGTTCAGCACGAAATCGCCGCTGGTGATCTCCTCCAGATAGCTGACTTCCTCCCTTGTACGGGCGGCGGTTACCCGGCGGTGGAGCGCATCCACCCGCGCCACCAGCTCCGAAGGACTAAAGGGCTTGGTCACATAATCGTCCGCCCCCATCATCAGACCGCCCACCTTTTCCATCTCCTGCGTACGCGCGGTCAGCATGATGATCCCAATGGTATCGCTGCGCTCCCGCAGTTCCCGGCAGACAGCGAAGCCGTCCATCCCCGGCAGCATAATATCCAGCAGCGCGATATCCACGTTCCCCTGTTCCTCATCATACAGACGAAGCGCATCTTCACCGGAGCCGGCCTCCAGCACCTCATACCCCGAGCGTTTGAGGTTAATTACCACAAACTCCCGAATGGAACTCTCATCCTCACAAACCAGAATCCGTTTCATTCCGCCAGTCTCCCCTCGTACTCTTTGCTGTCCGCCCAACATACCGCGGATCCGGCGGGCGCGGCCGGATCACTCCGCCCGAACGGCGGATATCAGGTGTTCAGAATCGTAAACATATACCGTATCCGTTCCATATTCAGGCTGAACGGTTCCCTTGAATCGAACCACACCTCATGCCGCACCCCGTCGTCCCGCTTTTCCAGCAGACGATAGGTGTGCTTCACACTATTTTCCCTCTCCGCAGCCGCAAGGCCATCCGTTGAATCGGCAGCCGTGTCCGCCTCGGCCTTCCCCCCCGCCGGGCTTGTCTGGGAAACGGCGGCCGAAGCGGTGGTGCCCACCGTTGTGGTTCCGGTCCAGGCTCTGGTCGGCGTGGTCCGCAGCGAAAGAATCTCCACCCTCGCTCCGCCGGAAATATCATACAGGCTGAGCGTCCCGGTTTCCCGGTTCAGACTGGCGGACACTTTGCCGTCCCAGCCATCCTCCAACCGGAGCAGGTATCCATCGGACGTATTCACCACACTGGAAAACTCACGGAAAGTGGTCATATCTTCAAAATTCAGGCTCATCCAGTCGGTTCTGCACAGAGGGTCCCGGGCAGGGCTGAGGGTTTCCTGATCGGGAAAAAGCTGACAGGAAGGCCATTCGACCTGCCCGTCGCCATCCACATCCATCGCCGGGATGTTGTATTCCCGATAGGTGCCTCTGGTCAGTCCCGTCGTTTCGTCATAAAACGGGGCGAGCAGCTGAGAACCGTCCCAGTACAGAAGCTCCGTCAGCCGTCCGCCGGCGGAACTCGCCGCGTCGGCAAACACACCGCTGACGGTATCGGACAGACGGCCGACGCGAATCGACAGAAACTGCTGAATGGTCTGATCCAGCGCAGCCGAACCCATTTCGGTCAGCACCGTTTCCGCCGTAGCCTCGTTTTTCTCAGCGCTCCACAGCACGGCGGCCGGGGGCTGATCCCCGCTGCCGGCCTGCAGAAGCAGCAGGTCATCCCGCCCTTTTCCAGTCATATCGGTCATCACCGCGGAGGAATACATTCCCTCGTACCATTTGGTCAGACGGTTGCCGGCCAGAGAATACAGCGTCATCTGCTTGTCCCGCACAGTATAAATACTCCATCCGACGACCATCTCAAGGAAGCCGTCCCCGTCCAGATCGCCGAAAAAGACCTCTTCCACATCGGTGCTCGCACCTTCCGCGTCACTGACCGAGAGCCATTTGCCCCCCGATTTCTGCAGCAGATTCAGATGAAGGCTGCTGTTTTCCGGACCGATACGATAAAAGGCCAGCGCCTCTTCCTCACCGTCCCCGTTCAGGTCTTTCAGAATAATGGCCGAACGGTATTCGCCCGTCTTGGGATACTTCAGCACATAGCTGCCTTTGCCGGCGTTTCCGACGGCATTCTCCAGCGCCTCCTGAATCTCCTGCTGCTCGCCGGTGGAACGGGGCGGACGGATCAGGTTTTCCACATCTCCGCCCAGACTGCAGCCGGACAGCGACAGAACCATCGCCGCGCTGAGCAGCCCCGCCAGCAGACGGCTGCGCCGCAATCCACGCGCCGTCCTGTGTTTTTTCACCATCATACCGCCCCCTCCCCGACGCACAGCAGAATACACCGGTTGCCTTTCAAAGCCGTCCATCCGTTCCCGGATGGATAAAGGTATACGAATAGAATTATCATAGCATAAATTCTTCGGGAAGTCGAGCGATTTCCCCGGGATTTTCACACAACAAACAGAACAAAGAAAACGCGGCAAAATGTATGGACATACACTTTACCGCGCCGGAACCTTTACCATTCAATTCCTTCCCGTGCCGGAACGCCCTTTTCATAGGGATGACGAAGCATCCGGACCTCGCTGATATAATCGGCCAGTTTCCGGATTTCTTCGGAAGGATCCCTGCCGGTAAGCAGCACTTCCAGTCCCACCGGTTTTTCCCGCAGAAAGGCGAGCAGGACGTTTTCATCCAGCAGTCCGGCGGAGACCGCCGCGCAGACTTCATCCAGCAGGAGAACGTCCAGCGATTCCGCCGAAGCGGCCGCCTCACCGAACAGCGTATTGTAAAACACGCGCGCCTCCTGTTTTTCCTCCTCATTCATGGCGAAGGAGAATTTCACCTGCTTCAGGAACGGAAAAACCCGTACGTTTTCCAGCCGTGAAAGCACGACGATTTCCCCCGAACTCCCGTTTTTCAGGAACTGGACAATCCCGACGCGGAGGCCGTGGCCAACAGCGCGCAGACACTGCCCCATTGCCGCCGAGGTTTTCCCTTTTCCGTCGCCGCAGTACAGTTGAATCATTCCAATGTCCTTCATTTCCGTTTCCCATCCTTCCGCCATCTTCCGCGCTGACAGAGCGCAGGTTCACAAAATGTGCCGCGTCCCCGGATTTACAATACCGAAACACGGCGAATTTGTCAAACCGTCGTTTCAGGTCATCCGATTACCGTCAGCTCATCCGCCGGCGCCCATCCGATCTGATTCAGCAATACGCCGGTTTTTCGTCCGTTGATAATCCGGACAACGGTAAAGACCGCGTCTACGCTCTGGCCCGGACTGCCGCCGTAGCTGTCTCCATACAGCCTGCCGGCATACCGTACTCTGGCGCCAACCCGCAGTGCCGGAGCGACGCCGGCAGACGGCGGAAGGCGCAGTATCATCCCCGGACGAATCCGGTTCGGGTCGTCACCGATCACCGCCCGGTTGCCGTCATGGCTGTACAGCTCCTTCCAGAAAAAGCCGTACCGTGCGGCGATGCCGGAAAGCGTGTCCCCCGCCCGCACGACAACCGTTTTTTCAGCGTCACCCGGGCCGGGGACGGGCTTGTCAAAACCGTTGTAACCGCCATCCCGGATAATTGCGGAATAGTCTTTATAGGAAAGGTCGCGGTCCACCCGGCCGGATATTCCGTCCACCGAACCGCCGCTGGTGTACTGCCAGATGCCGAAGGGCGCTCCATAGGTCGGTCTATCGTTGTATTGAGCGATCCACAGCTCGGTTCCCGCCCGAAATTCCTCCGTCAGGAAATTCCGGACAAAGGAAAGATTGGAATACACCAGAGGGTAATAGCCGGCTTTTTTCATGTCATCGCACCAGACCTTTGCTACGGCGGTAGCCCCTTCCGTTCCCAGCGCCTGCTGGGAGCGGTTTTCGATATCGTAGGCGACAGGATACCCCAACCGATAGCCTTTGATGACATCAAGGAAAAAATCTGCCTCCCGGTGCGCCTCCTCCACGGTGGAGGCATAAGAATAATGATACGCGCCAAAGGGGATGCCCGCTTCCGCGGCCCCCTGCGCGTTTTCATGAAAACGCGCATCCACTTGCCGGTCACGGTTCTCCCAGCCGTAGGAGGCACGCAAAATGGCAAAATCAACCGACGCGTTTTTCACCCGCGTCCAGTCGATGTTTCCCTGAAAGGTGGAAACGTCGATGCCCTGATAGGTTGCCATATCATCACGCCTTTCTCTGTCCCGCAGCCGAAACGCAGGAACATTTTACCTTTTGCATTTTATGCGCGTTCGCCGGGCACGGTGAAAAGCGGACATGAAAACGGATGGCGGACGGTTTTCCGTTTATTAAAAACGGCATGTGAAATTTTCCGTTTTATCTTTCCAGAAAACGGTACGGAAGGATTGACAGAATTTCTGACCTTTTTTCCTGCTGAAGCGGGAAAAACTATGACGGGAACAGGTACAGAAAAATCTGCAAAAGGAGCATTTTACGGCGTCCCTTTGAAAAAGCGTTTTCAGGTCATAAAGCGAGGCTGTATTTTCCCGTCTTGCAAACGTAAAGCCGGACTTTTTCGCCTGAACAACCCGAACAAAATGCATTTTTGCGGCGCCGTTGTACGCATGTTCCCAGAGGAAAGGATTGGTGACGATCGTGCGATATCCATTATATCCGTTGTCCGAGTCCAAGTCTTCTCTTCCGTATGATGATGAAGACGACCGCGAGCTTTTTGAAAATCTTTTTCCCGTCGCCTCCTCCATGGAGTGTACCGGTCTGATCCCCGCGGCACCGGAATCCGCCGACGAGGTGGATTCCTACAGCGATATCTACGATATTCCGCTGGCGGATGATCCCACCGGAACGGATCATGGTCTGCAGACGCCGCCCAAAAGGCGGTGATCGTATGCCGAAGGACAGCCAACCGGACAAAAAAACGGCGCGGATGAAAAAATGCCGCGGCCAGACGCCGCTCACCCGGGAAAATCAGAATCAAAACCGCAGCGCGAAAAAGCACTCCAACCCGCCGGACGACGTATGACAGGCAAGGAGGAACACCCATGCCGAAAATTGGAATGAAACGGCCGGAAATTCGGCGACGTCCACGGAATGAAGCGCCGCCGGTGCCAGAAATTCAGGGACGTGCCAAAACATCCAAGGAAAAAGCGAAACCGATCACGGAACCATAACCGAAAACCGGAAGGCAGGCACGATATACCGTGCCTGCCTTCCGGCATTTGGCTTTTCAAAGAGAGAAAAACGCATCGGGGAAGAATTCCTCATTTTCTTTCTTATAATTACATTATATACTATTTAATGACTTTAATACATATTTTTTATCAATCAATTTGTTTTTCGTGTTGATTCTGTTATATTCTGGTAGTATAATATTGGAAAGGGGTCCTGAATTTGTCACATATAAGAGGAGGAAACAGAAATGGAAGGAATCCGGAACCGAACGCGGCTGTTTCTGCGCACTTTGGCGGCAGTCTGTTCAGCAGCCCTGCTGATACAGACGGCCCCCCTGTCCGTCATCGCGCTGCCTGCGGAGGGAGAAAGCGAACCGTCCCTTCCGGAAACGGCGGCAACGTCATCCGATGAGGAACAGCCGGCGGTGATTCTGGGAGAGGATACCGCCAAACGGACGGAGGAAAGCAAGGAATTCGCGTTATCGGACGGCACCTGTATGATCGCCATGTACGGCACGCCGATCCATTATCAGGACGAAAACGGCAAATGGCAGGACTATGACAATACCATGATGGAAGAAGCGTCCCCCGCCGAAGAGACGTCCGGTCTGTCGGACGGTGCGGAGAAAGAATACATAAACAGGAAAAGCGACAAGGAAATCCGGCTGGCCAACAAAGCGAAGGCGAAAAAGCTGGTGACTATTAAAGTCAAAGGCTGCGAAACGCTGACCTGGGGCTTTGACGGCGCGGCGAACCGGAAGATCGAGCTGGTGGAAACGCCGGAAACCACAGAGGAAGGAAACGACGCGTTCCTGAAGCTGAAAAAGCTGACTCAGGAGGCCTGGTACCGGGACGCTTTCGAGGATGTGGACCTGCAGTATTTCGTGCATCCGACCGGAGTGAAGGAAAACATCCTCCTGAAAAGCCGTACAGCCCGGCGGGAGTTCACACTGAACTATACCATTGGGAAGCTGGCGGCGGAGCAGGCGGACGAACGGACGATCCTTCTGAAAAACGCGGCCGGCGAGACGGTGTATACGCTGGCTGCGCCGGTGATGACCGACGCGAACGGAGAGGAAAGCGACGGGATCAAGCTGACCATCACGAAAGTGAAAAACAAGCAACTGACGGTGAAGCTGACGGCGGACAGCGTCTGGCTGGATGCGCAGGAACGGGCGTATCCTGTGACGCTGGATCCGTATGTGGAAGTCAAGCAAAAAGAAATAGGCGATATTGGCAACACCCATGTCATCGAAGGTTTACCTACTACTACCGGTCAGGGAAGGTATTTATACGTAGGGCGCAGTTCCAACACCTCCTGGGGAGACAGTCGATCCTATCTGCAATTTACTCCTCCGCCTCTGGAAACCGGGGCAGTGGTAGTAAATGCGACTCTGACCATCGGCCAATTTACCGGAGATTTTGGGACAACCTCCCCGGTCTATGTAAATGTCTATGATTGTAACACCTATATAGGAAATTCCAATGATGTCGGCAGCATTAATCAGTTAACGTGGAACAATCAGCCGACAGCGTGGCTAAACACACCAGTATTGGACTACTTTGAAATGGATCGCAATGTTACAGCAAAAGACATTTTTAAAAAATCTCTGGATGTTACCAAAGCAGTGAAAAAATGGTATAGTGAGGGACGTTCCAGAAATTACGCAAACTTTGCACTTGCCTCGTCGGATAGCAGCAAGGTAGCACGTGTTCAACTGGCGTCGACGGCTTTTTATGAGGAATATGAAGACGCCTATCCCATCCTTTCTGTTACCTACCTCCACAACGGAGGGGTCGAAGGCTATCGCTCCTATGTTGAGCAGGATGTGGGACAGGCGGGAACCGGGCACATCGACGCCTACACCGGCAACCTGACCTTCACGGTACCGGTATTTGCAACCAGCAGCGCCCGGACGCCGATGGGGCTGTCTTTTGCCTATAACGGCTACGAGGCGGGGAAATTCGTCAGCGACAAGAACGGCGCCGCGCGGGAAGCGCTGCAAAACGGTTTCGGCTGGCAGATCAGCTCCAACCGCCGGATTGAAGAAGTGACAAACGATGCGCTGAAGGACAAATTCCCCCTCGCCATGCTGGACGCGGACGGAACGCGGCATTATTTCAAGGAAACCTCTACGGATAACAAATATGAGGACGAGGAAGGCACGGGGACGACCATCGAATACCGTCCGAATGAAAGCGTCAGTAAATATCTGGTCACCTACAAAAACGGATTTACAGAGGAATATACCGGGATCAACGGATCGGGCCTGTCGTATCTGGTGTATGAAAATGACACGGACGGGAACACGATCCACTATCAATACGGCGGCGGCATCCTGTCCTATCTGGAGGACAAGAGAACGGACGGCCGGAAAATCACGCTGGGGCGGGATACCGGGGCGGGTATCCGTCGGTTCCTGAAAACCATCAACTACGACGGAAAAACCGTCAGCATCGAATACACCGACTGGAAATATCTGTCCAAAATCACCTGGCCGGACGGGACGTGGGCGAGCTACAGCTACGACAGCAGCCACCGTCTGACGAAGGTGCTGAACTCGGACGGAACAGGTGTGCAATACACCTACCAGACCAATTCGCAGTACGCGTCGGAGCGGAACCGGGTGGTAAAGGCAACGCAGCTGTACAACACCACCGCCACCGGGGGATATACCCAAATTGCTTACGGGACGGACAACACCACCACGATTACCACCAACACCGGGCGGACGGGGAACTCCGGCTTTGACGTCACCACCGAAATGCGGGTGTTCTCGAATATCGGCCAGCTCACCAGCGTGGTGACGCCGGGCGGATGCAGCACCTACACCTACAAGGCGTCCGTCAGCGACGCGGCGATGCGGAACAAGGTGGCGACCGCCAGCTCCACCCGGAAGCCGCGGAAGAACTTCGTGAAGAACCACGATATTGAAAGCGGCACGGCCAACTGGAAACCCTCCAACTGGAGCGGCGCGGCGCAGACGGTGGGGCTGGAAACCGGCAACGTATATCTGGGGAACAACGCGCTGCGGGTAACGAAAACGACGCCGGCGGGCACGGGCGGCTACTGTCAGGACAACACCGGGGTCGCGGCGGGAAGCTGGTGCACCCTGTCGGCCTATGTCAAGGTCAGCGGCATCACCCCCTCCGTGGAAGGAGGAGGCGCGGGGGTATACGCGTCCTTCTGGAAATACACCGAATCGGGCGGACTGGTGAGAGCGGGTTCGGACGTTCTCGGCCAGCGGATCACCGAAAACACCTCGGCGGACGGCTGGGACCGGGTGACCGTGACCTTTCAGGTGCCGGCGGGGACCGACCGGGTATCGGTGTACGGCGGGATCACCAACGCGACGGGGACGGCATATTTCGACTGCTTCCAGCTGGAAAACGCCATGGTGGCGGGTGACTACAACCTGCTGACCAACCCGCAGTTTGACAGCAGCGCCTCGTGGACGTATACTACAGGTGCGGGGTGGGCGTCATCGGGCCGGGCGGAGATCACCGGCGATCCGGGAGGAAACCGGAACATCGTGCAGACGGTACAGATCAACAAAACGGGCGTGAACTTCCGGGTCAGCGGCAAGGCGGGCGGCATATCCGGCGGCTCGGTGCCGATCACGGCGTCATCGCGGTATTTTGCGCTGGATCTGGGGATATACTTCGCCGACGGTACAACCGAGTGGAAGGTTGTCCCCTTCAACCCGGACTCGACGGGGGCGCAGTTCGTGTCGTAGGCGGTCGGGCCGTCCAAGACCAACAGGAACAAAAAAATCCGTTCGGTTTCGTTCTACGCCATCTACTACAAAAACGCGAACAAGGTGTGGTTCGACGACTTCTGCCTGAACATCGACGCGACGGGGACAGCCTACGCTTATGACGATAAGACCGGCAATCTGCTCTCGGCGAGCGACAACGCGCAGAACAAAAAGATTTACGACTATGATGAATCGAGCAACGAGTTAGTCGGTGTAACCGACGAAGCGCTGAGCGAAAGCTACAGCTATACCTACGACACCTCGAACAAGCACCGGCTGGTGGCGGCGCGGTCGAACCAGACCGGGCTTGGATTCCGTTTTGGCTATGACGGCGCAAGCGGCAACGTGACCCAGACATGGATGGGGACGGTGACCACCAGCGGCACGCTGAACACCTCCAACCCCTATCTGAAGACAAGCCAGGAATACGACGCGCTGGGGCATTATGTGACCAAAACCTATGACCAGCGCGGGAAGGTTACCACCTTTGACGTGGACGGGATGAGCGGTCTGGTGAACAGCGTAACCGACCCGAAGGGGAACGTGACCAGCTACACCTATGACAGCGCGGACCGGCTGACGGGGGTGAGCAGCGGGAACGCCTCCAACACCTACGGCTACGACAGCCGGAGCCGCCTTTCCGCCATCACCCATAACGGGTTCCAGTACTTCTTCACCTACGACGCGCTGGGGAACCAGCAGACGGTGAGGCTGGTAAACGGGTCCGGCAGCCGCCAGCTCATCAGCAACACCTACTGGCCGAACAGCGGGCAGCTGAAGCTTGCGACCTACGGCAACGGGGACACGCGGCATTACAGCTACAACAAATACGGGCAGCTCTGGCTGATGATGGAAGCGGAGGATTCCTCCAATTACATCCTGTGGAACGAGTATGACGCGAACGGCACGCTGGCCGTCACCCACGACAAGGCGTTCGGCGGGTCGCATTACTACCAGTACGACCTCGCCGGACGGCTGGAGGCGCGGCGCACCATTCCCGACTCCGGCAGCGTTTCCTCCGTGCGGTACCAATACGACAACCAGAACCGCCTCACCGGCGAAAGCTACATTTTCGACGGGCAGACCTATCAGAACACCTATTCCTACGGCCCGGATTCCCGCAAGAGTACATCCAACCTGTTCAACGGCACACGGGTCACGCGGGTATACGACAGCCTTGGGCGGGAGTATTGGACGGACGTGGAGCTGGGGTCGGCAATGGTGCGGAGAAAGCTCACCTTTGTCGGGGTGAGCGGTCAGCGAACCACCACCCTGGTCAACCGCTATGTTACCCAGACGCGGCTGAACGGTACGGCGCAGAAGGAACGGTACTGGGATTACACCTACGACGACAACGGGAACATTGCAGCCATCACAGACCAGTACGGCCGGAAGATCGCCTACCGGTACGACGGGCTGAACCAGCTTGTTTGGGAAAACAACCAGATCACGGGCAAGATGACCACCTACGCCTACGACGCGGGCGGCAACCTCCTGAGCCGGCAGGAATACCCGTATTCCGAAAGCGGCGAGCTGGAGTCTGGCATGACCGGGCTGGAAACCTTCTCTTACACGGACAGCACATGGAAGGACCTGCTGACCGCCTACAAGGGGCAGAGCATCACCTACGACGCGATCGGCAATCCCCTCGCCTACCGGGACGGGATGACGATGACGTGGGACTGCCGGCAGCTCAAAACGCTGAACAAAACCGGGCTGAGCATGGCGTTCCAGTACGACGCGGACGGCCAGCGGGTGAAGAAAACCGTGAACGGCACGGCGACCACCTACTGGCGGGACACCGACGGCAAGATCATGAAGATGCAGAAGGGCAATGATATCCTGCTCTTCATGTATGAGGGCGACGGCCGCCGGGTCGGCTTCCTGCTGAACGGTACGGGGTATTACTACGTCTACAACGCGCAGGGCGACGTGGTGGGGCTGATTGACAAAACCGGCACGTCGGTGGTGCAGTACAGCTACGACTCGTGGGGCCGTCCGGTCAGCGTCACCGGCAGTCTGGCCGCGACCGTGGGCCAGCTCAACCCCTTCCGCTACCGTGGGTATGAGTATGATGCCGAATCCGGGCTGTATTATCTCCTGAGCCGGTATTATGATCCCATGACCATGCGGTTTGTGAATGCGGATGAATTCGCACAAACAGGATCAGGTGTATTGGAAACCAATATGTTTGCCTACTGTCTAAATAATCCAATAAACCACACTGATCCGCATGGTAAATTTGCACTCGCTCTTGGCGGAGGAATCGCTTTATTGACTGCTTTAGCTAAAGCTGTTGGGGTAGCCGCTTTAGCAGCTATAGGTGCAGCCGCGGGTGTTGTTGTTGGAAAAGGTATAACTGATTCACGCCGTGAAAAAGAGAGAGAAAAATCGTATGAAATCAGTCCTCCAATATCTATACCACGAGAAAGAGATAAATCAGAAGACAATCAATCCCGAATATGGATGGCGAACTATAATTCAAAATCTAAAAAAATAGATATAGTGATGGAGGTGGATATTAACACTGCTATGGCTTCATTACTTTCTGGTTCCGAACAGAGTTTCATTTGTTCGGATTATAGCACAGCAGATAAATTGACAGCAGCGTGGAGAAAAACAAGAATATATGAAATTGATAGAGGAAAAGAAAACGTTCCAGGTTACTATCGTCATTTTCATTTAGACAACCGGCATGGCAACCCTCACATCTGGCATTATTAAATGGAGGTGTAAAAATGACCGTTTGGAATGATATTACGTCAAAACAATATCGTAAATTAATTAAGTATGCATTAACAAAATCTGATGCTTTTCTGCTTGTAAGTCTAAAAGAACCCAGTGTCTTTAAATTAAAAGAGAGTGTTGAGAAAATAAAAAAATTGTCCCCTTCTTTACTACAAGATCCAGAAACAATAAAAAAACTAACTGAAAAAGAGCAAAAGGGTCTTTGGGAGAAGCAGATATATACTGAATATTGTGTACCATTTATTAAGCAAATAGAACCCTATTTAATAAAGCAAAGAACAAACTCTATATGGCCTAGTACCGAAGTACTTTCTAATCCAGACTGCTTTATTATTAGTGTTTATACCGCTGATCCTACTGTTCTTAGCTTATTATTCAAGCCAAACAGCTATTTATCTTGGCGATATCCATATTATCCAGAAGACTTAAGTTTCTTCAGTAAAAACCGTTGTTGGTTATATGCAAGCAGTCATGAAGGTTATATAGAAGTGTATCCAGAAAATATTGACGAATATAACCTTCTAAAAAATTTTGGTCTTAACTTATCTAATAAATATGTTAAGACACCAATAAAATCCATGTTTTTTGAATCATACTGATCTAAAGAGATTTGAGTATCAAAAAGTAAGTAGCCAGCATCAGACGCCACATTTATTGTACAAAGGGTGGCGTCTGATGCTGGAACATTCTGGGGAATATTATTTTATATAACTATGATGAAGATTCGGTGTACGGCGGGATCACTGACGCGACGGGGACGGCGTATTTCGACTGCTTCCAGCTGGAAAACGCCATGGTGGCGAGCGACTACAACCTGCTGACCAACCCGCAGTTTGACAGCAGCGCCTCGTGGACGTATACTACAGGTGCGGGGTGGGCGTCATCGGGCCGGGCGGAGATCACCGGCGATCCGGGAGGAAACCGGAACATCGTGCAGACGGTACAGATCAACAAAACGGGCGTGAACTTCCGGGTCAGCGGCAAGGCGGGCGGCATATCCGGCGGCTCGGTGCCGATCACGGCGTCATCGCGGTATTTTGCGCTGGATCTGGGGATATACTTCGCCGACGGTACAACCGAGTGGAAGGTTGTCCCCTTCAACCCGGACTCGACGGGGGCGCAGTTCGTGTCGTAGGCGGTCGGGCCGTCCAAGACCAACAGGAACAAAAAAATCCGTTCGGTTTCGTTCTACGCCATCTACTACAAAAACGCGAACAAGGTGTGGTTCGACGACTTCTGCCTGAACATCGACGCGACGGGGACAGCCTACGCTTATGACGATAAGACCGGCAATCTGCTCTCGGCGAGCGACAACGCGCAGAACAAAAAGATTTACGACTATGATGAATCGAGCAACGAGTTAGTCGGTGTAACCGACGAAGCGCTGAGCGAAAGCTACAGCTATACCTACGACACCTCGAACAAGCACCGGCTGGTGGCGGCGCGGTCGAACCAGACCGGGCTTGGATTCCGTTTTGGCTATGACGGCGCAAGCGGCAACGTGACCCAGACATGGATGGGGACGGTGACCACCAGCGGCACGCTGAACACCTCCAACCCCTATCTGAAGACAAGCCAGGAATACGACGCGCTGGGGCATTATGTGACCAAAACCTATGACCAGCGCGGGAAGGTTACCACCTTTGACGTGGACGGGATGAGCGGTCTGGTGAACAGCGTAACCGACCCGAAGGGGAACGTGACCAGCTACACCTATGACAGCGCGGACCGGCTGACGGGGGTGAGCAGCGGGAACGCCTCCAACACCTACGGCTACGACAGCCGGAGCCGCCTTTCCGCCATCACCCATAACGGGTTCCAGTACTTCTTCACCTACGACGCGCTGGGGAACCAGCAGACGGTGAGGCTGGTAAACGGGTCCGGCAGCCGCCAGCTCATCAGCAACACCTACTGGCCGAACAGCGGGCAGCTGAAGCTTGCGACCTACGGCAACGGGGACACGCGGCATTACAGCTACAACAAATACGGGCAGCTCTGGCTGATGATGGAAGCGGAGGATTCCTCCAATTACATCCTGTGGAACGAGTATGACGCGAACGGCACGCTGGCCGTCACCCACGACAAGGCGTTCGGCGGGTCGCATTACTACCAGTACGACCTCGCCGGACGGCTGGAGGCGCGGCGCACCATTCCCGACTCCGGCAGCGTTTCCTCCGTGCGGTACCAATACGACAACCAGAACCGCCTCACCGGCGAAAGCTACATTTTCGACGGGCAGACCTATCAGAACACCTATTCCTACGGCCCGGATTCCCGGCTGAGCGGTTCGACCATGTTCGGCGGCTATGCTGCGGGAGGCGTCGGCGCCATAGCCAACCATACCTTTGACAGTCTCGGGCGGGAATACCGCACCAATCTGGTCGCCACGCCCGGGCAGTACGCCCTTGTTTTCAACCGCACCTTCGTCGGGGTGACCGGCCAGCAGACCACCACTCTGGTGAACAACTACACGGCGCAGGCGCAGATTTCCGGCACACTGGTGAACGATACCTACGCTTACGACGACAATGGGAATATCACGTCCATCACGGACAAGGACGGTCGGAAGATCACCTACCGGTACGACGGGCTGAACCAGCTTGTTTGGGAAAACAACCAGATCACGGGCAAGATGACCACCTACGCCTACGACGCGGGCGGCAACCTCCTGAGCCGGCAGGAATACCCGTATTCCGAAAGCGGCGAGCTGGAGTCTGGCATGACCGGGCTGGAAACCTTCTCTTACACGGACAGCACATGGAAGGACCTGCTGACCGCCTACAAGGGGCAGAGCATCACCTACGACGCGATCGGCAATCCCCTCGCCTACCGGGACGGGATGACGATGACGTGGGACTGCCGGCAGCTCAAAACGCTGAACAAAACCGGGCTGAGCATGGCGTTCCAGTACGACGCGGACGGCCAGCGGGTGAAGAAAACCGTGAACGGCACGGCGACCACCTACTGGCGGGACACCGACGGCAAGATCATGAAGATGCAGAAGGGCAATGATATCCTGCTCTTCATGTATGAGGGCGACGGCCGCCGGGTCGGCTTCCTGCTGAACGGTACGGGGTATTACTACGTCTACAACGCGCAGGGCGACGTGGTGGGGCTGATTGACAAAACCGGCACGTCGGTGGTGCAGTACAGCTACGACTCGTGGGGCCGTCCGGTCAGCGTCACCGGCAGTCTGGCCGCGACCGTGGGCCAGCTCAACCCCTTCCGCTACCGTGGGTATGAGTATGATGCCGAATCCGGGCTGTATTATCTCCTGAGCCGGTATTATGATCCCATGACCATGCGGTTTGTGAATGCGGATGGGTTGGTTTCTACTGGGCAGGGAATCCTTGGCTACAATATGTTTGTGTATTGCGGAAACAATCCGATCACATGTTATGATCCTTTTGGTCGTTATTGGGTTGGAAACACTTCAGGAATGCAGTGGGAATCTTTAAGCAGTCAGACACGTTGGGAAATGCAATTATACGATGGAGGAATCGAAAATTGCACATATTATCCAAATGAAAAACTTCATTATCTGCCAGATGGAGGAGTGACTAACGGGGGATGCATAACTGGTCCAGTTTATGGAGTTGCTGTAGTTACTGACCAAATTACATTTATACCTCCGAATGATGTAAAAGACTTGTATAAACGACAAGGCTCTTATGCTGAACTTGGAATATCAGCAGGTATTGGATTATATGATACATTAAAAGGCACTACTGGAGGTGGAATATGTTTGTTAATTAGTGATTTGCTTTTTGCATTAAAGGACGAAACTGAGTATCGTATTAAGTGTGAAGCAATAGAAAGCGCTGTTAATCATGGAAATGGTATAGTCATGTACAAACCATATTGCACCGATCCTCGAGCTTCTGCTGGAAATGGGTTGACTCCATATGTATACGCCGAATGGGATGGCAAATATGGAAAATATCCCTATGCGAATAACCCATTTCAATTGGGTTGAAAGGACAGTTTCATATGTGGTATAAAGTCGGAAAATTGGTTCGATGGGGATGCGCAACCTATTTTGGGGGATTTTTACTATTGCTTATCTTACTCAGTACAAAAGTGATTTCATTGGATTATGGTGTTGTTCAAAAGTTATATTATATATCTTTTGCTTTTTGGTTGGTTGCTATATTAACAAAGTTAATACCAAAAAAGGAAAAATAGACATCAGAAAGGAAATTCTTATCTGAGGAAAAGCCACATCAAGGATTAGGATGCAAAAAAGATAACCCATTAAAGTATGTTCGCTGAGGCAGGGCATATCCTGTGAAAATATGCCCTGCCTCAGCCCTCAGCCGTCCGCCAGCTCATCAGCAACACCTACTGGCCGAACAGCGGACAGCTGAAGCTCGCAGCCTACGGCAACGGGGACACGCGGCATTACAGCTACAACAAATACGGGCAGCTCTGGCTGATGATGGAAGCGGAGGATTCCTCCAATTACATCCTGTGGAACGAGTATGACGCGAACGGCACGCTGGCCGTCACCCACGACAAGGCGTTCGGCGGGTCGCATTACTACCAGTACGACCTCGCCGGACGGCTGGAGGCGCGGCGCACCATTCCCGACTCCGGCAGCGTTTCCTCCGTGCGGTACCAATACGACAACCAGAACCGCCTCACCGGCGAAAGCTACATTTTCGACGGGCAGACCTATCAGAACACCTATTCCTACGGCCCGGATTCCCGGCTGAGCGGTTCGACCATGTTCGGCGGCTATGCTGCGGGAGGCGTCGGCGCCATAGCCAACCATACCTTTGACAGTCTCGGGCGGGAATACCGCACCAATCTGGTCGCCACGCCCGGGCAGTACGCCCTTGTTTTCAACCGCACCTTCGTCGGGGTGACCGGCCAGCAGACCACCACTCTGGTGAACAACTACACGGCGCAGGCGCAGATTTCCGGCACACTGGTGAACGATACCTACGCTTACGACGACAATGGGAATATCACGTCCATCACGGACAAGGACGGTCGGAAGATCACCTACCGGTACGACGGGCTGAACCAGCTTGTTTGGGAAAACAACCAGATCACGGGCAAGATGACCACCTACGCCTACGACGCGGGCGGCAACCTCCTGAGCCGGCAGGAATACCCGTATTCCGAAAGCGGCGAGCTGGAGTCTGGCATGACCGGGCTGGAAACCTTCTCTTACACGGACAGCACATGGAAGGACCTGCTGACCGCCTACAAGGGGCAGAGCATCACCTACGACGCGATCGGCAATCCCCTCGCCTACCGGGACGGGATGACGATGACGTGGGACTGCCGGCAGCTCAAAACGCTGAACAAAACCGGGCTGAGCATGGCGTTCCAGTACGACGCGGACGGCCAGCGGGTGAAGAAAACCGTGAACGGCACGGCGACCACCTACTGGCGGGACACCGACGGCAAGATCATGAAGATGCAGAAGGGCAATGATATCCTGCTCTTCATGTATGAGGGCGACGGCCGCCGGGTCGGCTTCCTGCTGAACGGTACGGGGTATTACTACGTCTACAACGCGCAGGGCGACGTGGTGGGGCTGATTGACAAAACCGGCACGTCGGTGGTGCAGTACAGCTACGACTCGTGGGGCCGTCCGGTCAGCGTCACCGGCAGTCTGGCCGCGACCGTGGGCCAGCTCAACCCCTTCCGCTACCGTGGGTATGAGTATGATGCCGAATCCGGGCTGTATTATCTCCTGAGCCGGTATTATGATCCCATGACCATGCGGTTTGTGAATGCGGACATTTCAATACACTCTTCGAGTATAGTTGGAACCAACCTTTTCGCTTATTGTGGAAATAATCCCGTGAATTACGATGATCAAACCGGCGAATGGTTTGGTGTTGATGACGTTATCACAGGACCTGTAGATGAAATATTGGTACTTGGTGGATTAACCGTATTATCAATTTTTGGTGTCAGCGAAGCTACAGATGCCTTAAACTCCGCAAAAGATAGTTTAAATAATGCTTTGAATGAATTTCAAAATTTCATGACTGAGTTTATTTCAGACTATGCAATTACAGAAAGTATCCTATTATCAACAGAGGAACAGCTAGGTCAAATTGCTGGACAGTTTGGATTATATGAATGCGTACAAGCCGCTAATGAAATGGCTGAATATTTGCGTAAGAACAAAATTAAAGCAGATTATCTTTCCATAACATTTATCGGCGGAAGGGGGTATATTTTAAGCCTTTCTCGTGGTGGAGATGCAATTAGTACAAACGGATTTCATATTGGCATCCGTCTCAATGGAGTGGTATATTGTAACATTCATCCGCTGGGGCTACCGGAATCATTATGGGTTGCCGACTTTATCGGAACCGGGGAAAAAACAGTAATACCTACACCAATATTTTAAGGAGCAAAAAACAATGGACCAAATACATAGAATGCTAATAGATGTACAAAAAAATCCGTCCGCACTTATTGGAAAGCCTTCCCTCAATCGACTGTTTTATTTCTATAACGCTTTTGCCTATCAGTTCCACAAGTTAGGTTATACGTCCTGCATAATATCTGATTTTCAAAAATATATCCAGAAAAAATATCGAATGAATGCCGACCATCACTGGGCAAAAATAATTAGTTTTTTCTGCATCTCGGATGAACAGGCTTTCTATGAGTTTTATAAGCATTTGGAGAAATTCTTTGAGGAATATGCTAATTGGAGTTGTCCTGAAAAAGAAAATACGCTTTCAACAGATACGACAACAGACTCTTTACTGTATATGGAAATTGAAACCATTCGAAAACAGCCTGAGCTCTTCTTGGGAACGCAATCACTGGAAGGACTGTATGCCAATTTATGCGGATATAATTATTTTCTAGACAGAAATACGGCACCCACAAATTCTTTGTTTCCAGATTTTACGAAATTTATTCAAAACAAATTTCACATTTACACGCCAAACCATAGTTGGGCCGATATTTTGTTGTTTATTTATCCGTTAGATAGCAAAGCGTTTAGTATGTTCTATACTTATTGGGATGAATTTTTGACGACAGCGGGAACATCGCGACCATCACAGACCAGTGCGGTCGGAAGATATCGTACAAATACGACGGACTGAACCAGTTGATCTGGGAAAACAACCAGATCACGGGCAAGATGACCACCTACGCCTACGACGCGGGCGGCAACCTCCTGAGCCGGCAGGAATACCCGTATTCCGAAAGCGGCGAGCTGGAGTCTGGCATGACCGGGCTGGAAACCTTCTCTTACACGGACAGCACATGGAAGGACCTGCTGACCGCCTACAAGGGGCAGAGCATCACCTACGACGCGATCGGCAATCCCCTCGCCTACCGGGACGGGATGACGATGACGTGGGACTGCCGGCAGCTCAAAACGCTGAACAAAACCGGGCTGAGCATGGCGTTCCAGTACGACGCGGACGGCCAGCGGGTGAAGAAAACCGTGAACGGCACGGCGACCACCTACTGGCGGGACACCGACGGCAAGATCATGAAGATGCAGAAGGGCAATGATATCCTGCTCTTCATGTATGAGGGCGACGGCCGCCGGGTCGGCTTCCTGCTGAACGGTACGGGGTATTACTACGTCTACAACGCGCAGGGCGACGTGGTGGGGCTGATTGACAAAACCGGCACGTCGGTGGTGCAGTACAGCTACGACTCGTGGGGCCGTCCGGTCAGCGTCACCGGCAGTCTGGCCGCGACCGTGGGTGCCCTCAACCCCTTCCGCTACCGTGGGTATGAGTATGATGCCGAGAGTGGACTGTATTATCTCCTGAGCCGGTATTATGATCCCATGACCATGCGGTTTATTAATGCGGATGGGTTGGTTTCTACCGGGCAGGATTTGAAGGTCCGTTATTCCAGAGAAAGCTCCGCGTAGGATTCCTGCAGCGTCCGGCAGGAAGCTCGGAAGCGTTGGTTTTCGTCTTCGTTCAGGGAAAGAGTGAGCACCTTTCGCACCCCGTTGCGGTTGACGACACAGGGAACGCCGACATACACGCCGTTTTCCCCATATTCCCCCCGCAGCATGGCGGAAACAGTGAGCACGCTGTTTTCATTGCCGAAAATGGCTTTGGTGATCCTCACCAGAGCCATACCGATCCCGTAATAGGTGGCCCGCTTGGCCTTGATGATCTGCTGCGCCGCGCCCCGCACCTCGGCGGCGATATTTTCCAGGTCGGCATACTGGCAATTCCCGGCCTCCTCACACAGGGTGAGAATCGGCTTGGTCGCCATCATTGCCTGAGACCAGGGGACGAATTCGCTGTCCCCATGCTCCCCAATCACATAGGCGTGCATATTGCGGGGATCGACCGAGAAATACTCCCCGAGCAGGTACCGCAGCCGGGCGGTGTCCAGCGCGGTGCCGCTGCCCAGCACCCGACGGGGGTTGAAGCCGGACAGCGTACAGGTAATCCGGGTCATGATATCCACCGGATTGGTGGCTACCAGAAAGATGCCGTTAAAGCCGGATTCGGTTACCGGACCGATAATGGAACGGAAAACCGCGGCGTTTCGCTGCAAAAGATCCAGCCGGGATTCCCCCGGTTTCTGCGCGACCCCGGCGCAGATGACCACGATATCCGCGTTCGCGCAGTCGGTGTATTCCCCGGCGTAGATTTTCATGCTGGAGGCGGAAAAGGCCAGCCCGTGGTTCAGATCCATCGCCTCTCCCCTGGCCCGCTCCCTGTCCAGGTCGATCAGAACAAGCTCGTCGCAGGCGTTCTGGTTCAGCAGCGCGTAAGCGTAGCTCATCCCCACCATGCCGGTGCCGATCAGCACTACCTTCCGGTTGTTGCTGGAAGTCATAACGGCGTCATCCTTTCTCAAATGACAAAATAACAAAAAACTACAGGAGGAAACGGCGGTCACGGCCTTTGTTTCCTCCTGTAGTATATCACAAACACGGAGAAATATCGCGTTTTTTATCCGCGAATATCCAGCAGCTTCTGTTTGAGCTCGCCCTCCAGACGGGAAAGCTCCCGCTCGGCCTCCTGACGTTTCTGCCGTCCCTCCTCCTGAATCTGAAGGACCTCGTCCAGTGTGGAGATCAGGCTTTGGTTGGTGTGCTGCAGAGTCTCGATATCCACCACGCCCCGTTCGGATTCCCGCGCAATATCCACCGTCGCCATTTTCAGGGCGTCGGCGTTCTTTTTCAGCAGTTCGTTGGTCATGTCGGCGACCTCCCGCTGAGCGCTCGCCGCCTGACGGGAATGTTCCAGCCCCAGGGCCAGAACCATCTGGCTCTTCCAGAGCGGAATGGTGTTGACCAGCGTGGACTGGATTTTATCCGACATCAGGGTGTTGTTGTTCTGTATCATCCGGATCTGGGGGGCCATTTGGATGGAAATCATCCGGGTCAGTTCCAGATCGTGCAGCTTTTTCTCAAAACGGTCGCAGAGGGCCGCAAGGTCGTTCGCCGCCTGCGCGTCCTCCGCCAGCCCGCTCTGCTTTGCCTTTTCCGCGAGAGCGGCGAGGTCGGTTTCCCGCACTATGTTCAGCTTTTTCTTCCCGGCGATGATATACAGGCAAAGCTCCTTGAAATACACGGTGTTCAGCTCGTACATCTTATCCAGCAGGGAGATATCCTTCATCAGCTGAATCTGATGGTTTTCGAGTACGCCGCAGATTTTATTGATGTTGCCCTCCGCCTTGTCGTACCTGACCTTCATCGCCGTGATTTTGTTCGAGCTCCGCTTGAAAAAGCCGAAAAGGCCTTTCTCTTCCTCCACATCGAAGCTTTTCAGCTCGGTGACCACACCCGACAGCATCTCGCCGATTTCACCCAGATCCTTCGTGCGGACGGAACCAAGCACATTCTCGGAAAAGTCGGCAATTTTCTTCTGTGCGCCGGAACCGTACTGCAGCACGAGATGGGAATCCCGCAGATCGATTTTCGGGACGAACGAATCCACCATCTGCTGTTCCTGTTCCGTCAGCTTCATCTGCTCAACAGGAACGATGGTTTCCTCTTCCTTTGCCGCCGTATTCGCCGGAGAGACCGAAGGCGCGGCGGAGGCGGCACCGGGATCCAGCGTCAGGGTGGGCATTTCCTGCATAGTGTCAGACATGGTTGGTTCCTCCTTTTACTTATGGGTACGGCGCCGTAAACCGGGAAATACCGGGTTTGGTCAGGACTGACGGAAATTCAGGCCGGTCAGCCCTTCCTGCGCCATCATCGTCTCCAGCGTGGAGATATCCGCCGAAAGATCCAGCAGGTCGTCCTGCATCAGATTGTCGAGCAGGGTTTGGAAGGCGAGGTTGATTTTATCCAGCGCGCCCTGAATTTCCTCTTTGGCCCCGCCGGCGGATTTGCTGTCGGCGTGCTGCTTTTCCAGATCACGGTAGGCTTCCACCAGCTTCAGGGTGGTGGGAAGGTAGTAGCACAGGAATTTCCGGATCTGAGGAAGCTTATCCGGGTGCTTTTCCACATAAACGAAAATTTTTCCGGTCACGGTTTCCAGCGTATCCAGTTTCCGGCTGATATCCTCCGCCGGAAGCTCGAGATTGATTTCCCGGATTCGGCGGATGTAGGCGCCGCCTTCGGTCAGCATCTGCTGAATCGCCGCCTTTTCCGGGTTGCTGTCCAGTTCCTCCTGCCGGCGGCGGGACCTTTCCTCCGCCTGTTGGTATTGCTGGAAGGTAGCGTAATCCAGCATGAAGCTGGTTCCTTCCGCGTTGAGGTATCCCTCGGGGAACATCCGCAGCTGAAGCATTTTTCGAAGATCCTTCACCACGAAATCCGCGGTTGCTCCCGTTGCCGCCGTCAGCTCCGAGACGGTGCAGAAACTCCTTCCCTGAATCACCGACTGATACTGAACGAATCGGCGGATCCGCCGGCGATTGGAAAATCCGCGGAGGATCAGAAACAGGCAGCCGCTGAAAAAAGCCGCCATCAGCAGGGTAGCGATCAGATTCCCAACGCTCCATTCAGAAATCAGTTGAATCAACACGGCCAGGAACGCTCCCCCGAAAGGAATGACTCCCAGAAAGCCGGCGACGATCATCAACACGCTGGCCGCCAAGCCGGGCGCGCGGATTTTCCGCCGCGTCACTGTCTGCTGATAGGCCACCGGCGCCGCATAGGGGACCGAACGGGGCGGCGTCGGATATTGTCCCGCGTGAGTCCCCGGCGGAGCGGCAGGCGGCGTCTGGTAATAGTATGTCGTTTGCCGGGCGGCGCCCGTCGCTTTTCTGGCGCTGTCCGCCACCTTCTGGGTGGTGCGGCGGACCGTGTCGTTGATTGTAACCTCCAGATCGGCCAGACTTTTGGAATCCAGTACCCTCTGCACGGCGTTCTGAATTTCCTGACCGAGATTGACGAATTTATCATCCATGGCGTTGTCCTCCAACGTGAGCCAATCCGTTTGGGCTTGCCGAACGACAGGCAAAAGAGGGCCCTCTCTTCCCCATCCCCGTTATCCCCGTTTACGCGGTTCGTTCTCCCTCATTATATCGTTTTTTCAGAAAAACCACAATATCCTTTATGAGAGAAAGCGAGGGGCGGCAGAAAAGGCAGAAAAGGCAGAAAAGGGGCCGTCCTGTTCCCGTTCACAGCAGCAGAGCAATCGGAAGGAGAACGGCCAGCCCCACCAGATTCGCCAGAGTAAAGATCAGCAGATATCTTCCCAGCCTCGCCTCCGGCTGCCGCAGATAGATCCGGAAGGAAATCAGGCTGGCCAGGGAAGCGATCGGAGTTCCCAGACCGCCGATGTTAACGCCGGCCAGCAGGCCGCGCCAATCGTCCGTAAAGCCGGAGAGCAGGACGGCTGCCGGCACGTTGCTGATTATCTGGCTGGCGGCCACCGAGCAGAGGAGAGAGCCGCGCGTCAGCAGTTCGCTTAAAAAATCCCGCACCGGCGCAATACGGCCGAGATTTCCGGAAAACACAAAAAAGCAGAGGAAGGTCAGCAGCAGGCCGTAATCCACCCGCTGAAGGAGTTTCCGGTCCAGCACAAGAAAGACGGCAAGCACCCCGGCGGTGACCGCCGCATACGGGACAAGGCGAAAAACCGAAAGCAGGCAAAACCCGAATAAAGCGAGATATACCGCCAGCCGGCCCGGGCTGCGCAGCGATACCGGCCGGGGGAAATCCACCCGCAGTTCCCGCTTCCCCGTACACAGGCAGGCCGCCGTCAGGCCGAGCAGGCTGACCAGAACAAGCGGGAGAAGAGCGCGAAAAAACTGCGCGCCATTCAGCCCATAAAAGGCATACAGATACAGATTCTGCGGATTTCCCACGGGAGTGGCCATACTGCCGAGATTTGCCGCCACCGTCTGCAGGACAACAACCGGGATGGCGAGCGCTTTCGCATCCGCCGCTTCCAGCACCAGCAGACCGAAGGGGACAAAGGTAATCAGCGCTACGTCGTTTGTGACCAGCATGGAGGTGAAAAAAGGCAGTAAAACCAGCAGGAGAACCAACCGCCGCCCCGATTTCCGGCCGGTCAGGAGCTTCTGCGCCAGCAGTTCGAACAGACCGCAGGACTGCAGTCCCAGAACCACGGCCATCAGGCAGAAAAGCAAACAGAGAACCTGCAGATTGACATAGCCCCGGTATTCCGCATCCGGCGGCACGAACAGCATGGAAACCAGCGCACAGGCGAATGCTGCGCAGAGTACGGCTTCTTTCCTGCACCATTGCATCCATCTTTCCAGACGTTCCATGCTCTTCTTCCCTTCCCCGGCAGGTTTTCCATATGTTTAGGAACGTATCCGTTCCGTGAACACCGTGCACAAAATCCCCTGTGGGGATAGGCGCGGCCATCCTCTTAATTCTGCCACCGTATGTGTTCACCCTGAATCAGCGGATACCGAACCAGACGAATGCCGTCCAGTTCCTCCCTGTGCATATCCACCGCCGTGATCTGGTGATTATCATAAGTCGTGTAGTAATAGATTCCTTTGTCGGTATTGCAGCAGGAAGTGTAAATCGTAATTTCAAATTTTCCGCCGCCGACATCGCAGCAGCCCCTCTGCTGATCGACAGAGCCCAGAATGTGAAAAAACTGGCTGACGCTTTCGGATTCCGAATCACCGGAAACCGCGTTCATTTTCGTGAAAGCGACCCGAACAAAACGGGATTGGGAGGACAGGTCGCCCGGCAGTCCCAGCGCGCCCATGCCGCGGCTGTACTCGTGGAGGGACAGTTGATCGGAAAAATGATTTTCGGGAGATCGAGGAGATAAATGCATATAATTATTGAGCTGGAACATCTGCTCGTCGAACGGAGGATTGTTCGTTAAAACACCAACCGGATTCGGATAGACGCGAAGGCCCTCCCTCACCGATTCCACGGTAATCGCTTCTTCCCGGTCGGCAATCAGCCAATGGAGCTGGGCTACCGGCAGTTTCTCATTAAAGGTTCTGTCAACGAGACGTATCCTTTCCAGCAGCGCTTTCGCTTCCCGCACCGTGGCGCACTGGCCCAGAATCCACGGTATAAATTCAAACGGCGCGATATTGTCCTTCCCCTGCGCGTCCTCCCCGTAATCCGCATTTCCCACGAAATTCAGGCCGGCCATTCCCAGCCCTTTTTCATTGATCGCATCATAATAGAGCGGGTATTCCTCCGCCACATGAGCCATACCGATGATGGCGTAATGGTGATCCATGCGCCCCGCGCCGTCCGCGCCGCGGAAGGAAAACGGATAATTCCGCGGGGTTATGGTCACCTCATCGCCATAGGAAAAATCATAGTCCAGCGTTCTGCCGAAATAAAACGCCTTGGTTTTGTAGCACGCTGCCGTACACATACGCCTGCCTCCATCCGATTTATCGATTGATTCCCCCTGTATTCTAACCAAATTGTACCCGAAAGACGCCGCTGTTTCAATATTTAGCAGAAAAAAGAATGTCCGGTAACGTCGAATCCGAAGC
This sequence comes from uncultured Oscillospiraceae bacterium, assembly GCA_905192745.1. Lineage (GTDB taxonomy): Bacteria > Bacillota > Clostridia > Oscillospirales > Acutalibacteraceae > Avimonas. The sequence goes on along the minus strand of CAJJLZ010000005.1, from coordinate 57,177 downwards.
GTAAATTTCCATACTCCCCATTGAAAATATGCTATACTATAGACACCGATCAAAGTTTCTGCGTTTGAGGAGTACAGCGTCATGATTTACTTAACCGGTTTCACATTCCCCAGCGAGGATATGGAACTTAAATATGCCTATACAACCGGAGACGCATCGTATCCCTTCCGCGTCCTGTCGGCACACAATCTCAGGCGGATTGACTTTGAACCGATCACTATTTTATACGGGAGCAACGGTTCGGGGAAATCAACGGCCTTAAACATCATTGCGGAAAAAATGAAGATTCATCGGGATTCCATGTATAACAAAACCAGTGGTTATCCCGACTATGTGAAATTGTGCGATGCCGACACGCGAAAAAGTATCCCTGAAAACAGCCGGATTATCACAAGCGACGACGTTTTTGATTACATGCTGGAGATACGCGCTTTAAACGAGGGGATTGACCGGAAAAGGAAGATCACATGCAAGGAATATCTGGACGCGAAGTACGCCCACTTTCAAGTGAAATCCATCGCCGATTACGATGAATTAAAAAGAGTAGTAAAAGCGCGGAGCAAAACACAGCGGCAATTTGTGAAAAGCGAATTGATCGATACGGTGAGAGAACTCTCAAACGGAGAAAACGCCTACAAATATTTTATTGAAAAAATCGGCGACGGCGGGCTGTATATATTGGATGAGCCGGAAAACAGCCTTTCACCGCAGAGACAAATAGAACTGAAGGAATTTATAGAAGACTCCGCCCGCTTTTTGAATGCCAGTTTATTATATCAACCCATTCGCCGTTTTTGCTGGCGGCGCGGGACGCGAAAATATATGATCTGGATGAAAACCCGGTAAAGGTAAAGCCGTGGACGGAACTGGAGCTTATCCGAATATACCGTGAATTTTTCTCGCGGATTTAAGTGGTTTTCTCTTGCATTTTCAATGACAAAAGACAAAAAGGCTGAGCATCTTACCGTTGGCAAGATGCTCAGCCTTTTTAGACTTGTCTATGCCGTACCGGCATCAGCCGCAGCAAGCGAGGCTTTTTGCGGGAAGGAGGAGCAGCAGGCGAGTGCGCTCTGTTTTTTCAAAGAAAAATCGGAGCAAGCGATACAAAGCTTACTCCGACGTGGTGCGGATAAGAGGACTTGAACCTCCATGAGCTTGCGCTCATTAGAACCTGAATCTAACGCGTCTGCCAGTTCCGCCATATCCGCCTATTTTATTTTGCCGCTTTGGGAACGCCTTTCAGCGACATCCGTCAGCGACGAATGTTATTATAACGATCCGGCAGGCTTTTGTCAAGGGGTTGATTTAACTTTTTTTCATCCGGACGCGACTTTCAGGAATTCCCTAAAAAGCGCCGTTCTTTGGGGAAACCTTCCGTGAGTTTCTGAAACTTTCGGGCCCCTTCTCCTTTGTATATTCATCGCGCGGTCTTTCCGCGCACTCCCCTGTTCCCCCACCCTGTCGGAGAGTCGTTTTCCCCGTCGGGGTCCTTTTCTCTGGAGGGCGGAAAGACCTCCCGGGAAAAGCATAAAAGATGAAGAAATTATGAATATTGCAGTGCAGGTGTTGACCAATGGTCATTTCTGGTGTAAAGTGTAGCCTGTAGCAAATGACTAACAGTCATTATTTGCGCTTTTCCTTTATTCCGAACAAACGGAACCGAGGGAAAACCGGAAACCCGACAACATGCGAAGGAAGGGATCCAACCTATGCCAACGATTGAAAAAAAGAAGGACGCGAAACGCACGGCCCTGCTGGAGGCCGCCGGCGAGCTGTTTGTCAGCAAAGGAATCCACGCCACGGTAATCGACGACATCGTTAAACGGGCCGGCGTGGCCAAGGGTACGTTTTACCTGTACTTTAAAGACAAATACGACCTGCTGGATCAGCTCATCCTGTACCGCAGCGCCGACGTAATCAAGCACGCCCTTTCCACGGTGGAGGAACGCAAAGCGCAGAAGAAAATCGATTTAAAGGAAGCGGTGTTCTGCTTCATCGACGATCTTCTCGCCTATTTCACCACCCATAAGGACGCGCTGCTGCTGATCCGGAAGGATTTGTCCAAGGGGCTTTTCCGCAGCAATCTTATCGCAGCGGATGAAAACCTCCAGACCGCCATCGCCCGGTTCACCGAGAATTTCATGAGCCGGGGGGAATCGCAGGAGCAGGCGCTCCAGACGCTGTATATTCTGGTGGAAATGGCCGGTTCGGTCTGCTGCGATGCGATTCTGGACGAAAGCCCTTACCGGCTGGACGAAATCAAACCCACCCTGTATCTGCTGATCGGCAAGCTGCTGTGTTGAGCGGCGATGTTTTTTGCCCGCCGGCCGGCCTCCGCAGCGGACCGAACCGGCGGTTTCTCCTCCATCAACCTGCGGAGAAAAGAGGCCAGGTATGATTAAAAAATTTGCACGGTGGCTTACCCGCCACACCAGAGCCGTACTGATAATCGCCGTGCTGCTGCTGATTCCCAGTGTGATCGGCGCCGTCAACACCTATGTGAATTACGACATTCTGTCCTATCTGCCGCAGGATCTGGACACCACCAAGGGACAGGATATTCTGGACGGCACCTTCCATAATGCGGCCAGTTCCATGTTGATTATTGAAAACATGCCGGCAAAGGATATTGCTCCCCTGCAGGAAAAAATACGGCAGGTGGACGGCGTGAGCGACGCCGTCTGGATCAGCGATCTGACCGACATCACCGTGCCGGCGGAGATTCTGCCGGACGAGATTCGGGACGTGTTTTACAGCCAGAACGGAACCTCCACCATGATTCTGATCCAGTACGACCATCCCGGCTCCTCTCAGGAAACCATGAGCGCCATCGGCAAGATACGGGGACTGATGAACGGGCAGTGCTTTTTGAGCGGCCTGTCGGTAATCGTTAAGGACACCAAGGATCTTGCGGATCAGGAGCTTCCCATCTACGTTGGGCTGGCCGTTCTTCTCAGTCTGGCGGCCATGAGCCTGTCGATCGAATCCTGGGTTCTGCCGCTGTTGTTTCTGCTGGATATCGGCTTCGCCATTGTTTACAACTTCGGCACGAATATTTTTCTCGGCCAGATTTCCTATGTTACGCAATGCATTGCCGCTGTCCTCCAGCTTGGCGTGACGATGGACTACTCCATCTTTCTGATCGACCGGTACGAGGAGGAACGGGAAAAATTCAGCGACAGCCGGGACGCCATGGCCCGCGCGATCGAACGCACCTTTGTTTCCCTTTCCGGCAGCTCGCTGACCACGATTTTCGGCTTTATCGCCCTGTGCTTTATGCGGCTGACTCTCGGACGGGATATCGGCATTGTCATGGCCAAGGGTGTGGTGCTCGGCGTGCTCAGCGTGGTTATCATCCTGCCGGCGCTGATTCTGACGTTCGACAAGGCTGTCCATCGCTTCCGTCACCGCAGTCTGGTTCCCCGTTTCGACCGGCTGAACAACCATCTTGTCAAGCGCCGGGCCGTCTATGTGGTGATTTTTCTTCTGCTGCTGATTCCCGCCTATTACGCGCAGAGCCACACGGCGATGTATTACAACCTCGACCAGTCCCTGCCGCAGGATCTTCCTTCCATCGTGGCGACCAACAAACTGAAGGATGACTTCAACATGGCCTCCACCCACTTTATTCTGGTGGACGACAGCCTGCCGGCGAGCGACCTTTCCGCCATGACCGCCGAGATAGAAAAGGTGGAAGGAATCGAAAATGTTCTGAGCTATAACAAATTCGTCGGCTCCGCCATCCCGGAGGAGTTCATTCCGGAGGATATCCGGGAGATCTGCAAGAAGGACGGCTATCAGATGATGATGGTCAACTCCCGTTACAAAGCGGCGATGGACGATGAAAACGCCCAAATCGACGAGTTGAACGCCATTGTCAAGGCCTACGACCCAAATGGGATGATTACCGGCGAAGGCCCCTTGACCAAGGATCTGATCGATATTGCGAACACCGATTTTCTGGTGACCAACATTATCTCCATTGCGGCGATCTTCCTGATCGTCATGATCTGCTTTCGATCAATCAGCATCCCGATCATCGTGGTTTCCTCCATTGAACTGGCCATTTTCATCAACCTCGGCATCCCGTGGCTGACCGGCACGGTGATCCCCTTCATTTCTCCCACCGTGATCGGCTGCGTCCAGCTTGGCGCGACAGTGGACTACGCCATCCTTCTCACCACCCGTTTCCGGGAGGAACTGCGGTCCGGCAAGGATCGGTTTACCGCCATGAAAATCGCGGCGAACGCCTCCGACCGGTCGATCGTCACCAGCGCGCTGGTCTTTTTCTGCGCCACCTTCGGGGTGTACCTGATCTCCAACATTGAAATCATCAAGAGTATCTGCGCCATGCTGGCCCGGGGCGCGATCATTTCCGCCATCGTTATTATCCTGTTCCTCACCCCCCTGCTGCTGGCCAGTGAAAAACTGATCGGTAAAACCACCATCGGCTGGAAGAAAGGCAAGAAGGAGGACGCCGGCCGCGGCGAATCCTCCGTCCATCCGGAAACGCCCGAACCCCAGCCCCTGCTGAAATAAGAGCGTAACATCGTAACCGGAAAGAGGCGTTATTATTCATGAAATGGATAACCTATGCGAAAAGCGGGCTCTGCGTTCTCCTGGCGGGGGCGCTGATCACCCTGACCGCCTGTAACGCGGGCGGAGCCAAGACCGTCCCCGCCGGCACGCCGTCGGACGACGAGCCGGAAAAGAGCGTTTCCGCGGGCGGCACGGCCGGCTCGGTGCGGAAATCCGAAACCGTCTACGTCACTATGGACGCGCAGGGCAACCCGACCATGAAGCTGGTGACCGACTGGCTCCATACCGACACCGCCGGGGTCACGGTTCGGGATAAAAGCGACCTGACGGATATCCAGAACATCAAGGGGAACGAAGCCCCCGTACAGGACGGTTCCTCCCTCATCTGGAGCGTGGCGGGCACCGACCTGTATTACAAAGGCGTCAGCGAAAAAAAGCTGCCGGTGGATCTCCGCGTTCGCTATCTGCTGGATGGAAAGGAAACCGCCCCGGCTGATCTCGCCGGCAAATCCGGCCGGATCACGATCGAAATTACCGTGACCAACACCGACGCCCACGCCGTGACGGCGGAGGGAAAAACCGTGACCATGTATACCCCGGTCATGGTGGCCGGCGGCATAATCCTGCCGGAGGAAACCTTCCGGAACGTGCAGGTGGAAAACGGGACGGTCGTTGGCGACGGAAGCAAACAGATCGCCGCTTTTGTCTGCATTCCCGGTCTGGAAAAGAGCCTCGATCTTTCCGGCGCGGGGATTGACGGGCTGGATGAACTTTCCTTCCCGGAATCCTTCACCGTGACGGCGGACGCGGCCGATTTTGAGCTGGGGAACATGGCTTTTGCGATGACCACCGACATTCCCGAGCTGGAAGAACTGAAAAACGACTTCAGTCTGGATTCCATGAAACAGAACCTGTATGACCTGCGGGATATGCAGGACGGGCTGCAGAAGATCGATCCCGACCACCTGCTCCGCGACCTGTTTACCGATCCGCAGACGGCCGCCGGAGCGCAAACCCTGACCGGCGATCTCGCCGCTTTCTACGAGATGGACACGTCTCTGCTGGATTCTCTCCCCGACATAGTAACCGAAGACAATATCGGCCTGTTTGAGCGGCTCCGCGCCGACGTAAAGGAGGCGAAGCTCAGCGAAGTGCTGAACGATCCCGACGTTCTGGCCCTGCTTGACCGGATGGAAACGCTGGACCGGGAGAAGATCCGGAGCCTGATGGCGGACGTTAACGAACTCCGCGAAATCGACACCGACCGGCTGGCCGACGTGATCGGGATGCTCGGCGGAGCCGACCAGCTCGCCGCCCTGCTGAAGGGCAGTACGGCACTGGCGGATCAGGTTTCGGTCAATACGCAGGCGATGCAGACGATGCAGGCCCTGCTCGGATACAGCGACGATGCGTTCACCCTGCTGAGCGGGGTGAAGGCGCTGTCCGCGGAGCTGGAAGCGCAGGGCGTATCCCTTACCGAGGAAGACATCGACCTTCTGGTGGGGACGCTGGTAAAACAGAAGGCGATGGAAAAAGCGGCCTCCTCCCTCTCCCTTACCTTGCCGCAGTTGAACCTGCTGACCTCTTCCACCCCGGCTGAGCTGATTCCGGACAGCGGCGAAATGACCGCCGACCAACGGACGGTCGTCACCGTCTGTTTGAATATGGCGGCGGCCCGGCCGGACACCGGTGAAGAGGAAAAAGCGCAGATTCGTGCGCTGATTTCCCTGCTGTCCTCCCCGAACGCCGTCCCCGCGGCATATTTGCCCGCCCTGCGCGGCATTGTCGGCCAGATTCAGCCGGCGATCCTGACACAGCTTTCGCAGGCGGAGGAAACCGTACGGCAGCAGAGCGCCGCCGTTTCGCAGAAGGTAAAAGCGCTCCTGACGGAGGCGAAGGCGCTCGGCGGCCGGCTGGACGCGCTGGGAACCGAGCAGGTGCAGAACTCCCTGCACTTTGTTCAGAACCTGATGCCCGGGCTGAACGAGCTGGTGGCCGGACTGGAACAGAACCGGGAACAGATCGTCGGACTGGAATCGCTGCTGGAGGACAAGGAAACCATGGCCTATCTGCAGCAGACAAGCCGGAAGCTGGTGGCGATGAAAGCCGACCTCGACGATAACGCGGAAAATCTCGCCCTGCTGGAAGAACTGATGGGGACGATGGAGGATCCCGCCATGCAGGCTTTTGCCAGAATGCTCCCCACCCTCCGGCAGGACCTGAACGACGCGAAGCCGGTGTTGGACGCGCTCGCCGCGGGGCTGGAGGATCCGCAGTCGGAAGCACGGCTGAAAGACGCGCCCTCCACACTGGCCACCCTGCTGAAGATGAAGGCCGATCTGGAAGCAAACCGGCAGATTGCCGACGCGCTGACGCTGGCAACCGACCCGGAGAATACCGCTCTCGCCGCCGGCATCGTAAGCAAACTGGACCGTTTGCAGGCCGAGGACACGGTGGGCAGCTACCTTTCGCTGCTGGAATCGGCGGATACTCTGAAGGCGCGGGCGGAAGCCTATCTGAAGCTTTCGGACGACTACCGTCTTTTCACCGACGCGGCGGAAGGAATGGACACCGATGTGAAATTTATTATGAAAACCGACGCCATCCGCAAGCCGGAGGCGGAGGAAACGGCGGCGGACACGAAAGAAGCCCCCGCCGGTCTGATCGGCTGGATAAAGAACCTCTTTAAAAAGGACGAGACGTAACCACGGGCAATGCATCCTCCCAGAAAAGCGATACGGGTCGGCAGAATGGCCGGCCCGTATTGCTTTTACAAAGAAAAAACGGCAACAAATATCCATATATTTCCGGAGTTCTGCCTCCCGGGCGGAAGTTTTTCCCCGGCTGTTGACAGGAAATCCCGGAAAGTGTACAATCAATTTACGGCAGCCGAAAAACGGCGGAACGCGGCGCGGCGCCGACAAGAGGACATCCTTTTTATTCGGGATTCGTATTAATCAGGCTTTGTATCCTTTCCGGATGTAAGGCCCGGAAAGGACGTAGATTTTCCAATGATTAACGTGCAAACGGTCATTGAACGGATTACCGCCCTCGCCCGGCAGCGCGGAATCAGTATCAATCAGGTTCTGCGGGAAAGCGGGCTGAATAAAAGCGTATTGGATAATATGAAGCGCGGCTCCATGCCCTCGGCGGATAAGCTGGCCTCGCTGGCTGATTATTTTGACTGTTCGGTGGATTATCTTCTCGGCCGGGTCGACGTTCCCTCCCTGCACCCCAAGGAAACGGGCGGCGCAGAAACCGTGCCCGCTCTCACCGCGGAGGAGATCGTCCGTCTGCGGCGCCTGATCGGCGGCTGAGCGGTTCGTCCGTCCCCTTCACCTCGGCAAGGCCCCGGCGGGCCGGAAAGGCAAGGTAGCGCATGATCTGCCCGAACTGCGGCAAAACCTACAACGGCGATTTTTGTCCCGCCTGCGGACGGGTATCGCCAGCAAATCCGTCCGATGAGACGGCGCTTTCCGCCAAGGCGGCGGGCGGCGCGCCGGATTCCCCCGTTTCGCAGACCGGTCGGGAGGACGCGCCCGCTTTGAAAAAAGCGCCGCGTCCCAGCCACTGGATGCGCAACGCGGCGATCCTTGCCGCGGCGGCGGCGATATTGGCGGCCGGGGCGGCGGTGACCGCGCGGCGGTACGGCGGGAACTGGGGTTTCCTTCTGCCGGCAAACGGCGTTCTTTCCTCCGGCGCAGACGGAACGGAGACATCTTACGACGAGCTGCTTCCCAGCGGCCACTATGTCGTCGGGGTGGACATTCCCGCCGGTTTGTATACCATCACCGCTGAAAAGGGCGAGGGACGCCTCTTCACCGCTCTTGGCGTGGTGGACGAAACCCTGATCGCTCAGGGAGGCCCCGACACGATCTGCGGCTTTGAGGATGTTTCCTTGGCGGTGGGCGACACGCTGACCGCCACCGGCATGACGATCCGTGTCCGGGGAACCGCCACGGGCACCACCTCGGCCCGCAGCAACACCGCGGTGGAACCGGTAACCCTCGCCGTCCTCAGCGGCACGGAGAGCAGTCCCACCGGCGACACGACGGGAAGCGCTGCGGGTTCGGCCGGAAACACAACGGGTTCAACCGGGAATGTAACCGGCGCGGGCGGAAATACGACCGGTTCAACCGGGAGCGCCGCCGGTTCCTCCGCCGGTTCGACGGGGACGACCTCCCCCGTTCCGCCTCCTTCGGCCACCTTCCGGGCCGGAGAGGATTTTTCGGCCGGCGTTTACACGGTGTGCGTGCTGCGCGGGGACGGATTGGTGGTATCCGGTGCGGAAACGGCCGGAGGGATTTATGCCCATATGGCGGAAACCGAGGAAAACGGCGCGGTTAAGGAATTCCGCAACGTCAACCTTTCCGATGGGGCGGAGCTGGCGGTTACCGGGCTGGATATCCGGCTGATTCCCAGCAAATAGAAAGGCCCCGGAGGGTTTAAATATGTTTTTGGAGACTGCAAACCGAACCGTTTGCAGTCTTTTTTGCGGGAAACCGGCAAAAAAAGCGGTTGCAATCCCTTCCCGGTTCCTGTATGATAGCTCACAGAAAAAATCCGTGCGAGTGAGGATACCGGTATGGCGACTCTGCTTTTATTCGTGATCTATATTGCCTTCATCGGTCTGGGCGTTCCGGACTCTCTGTTCGGCACCGTCTGGCCGGCCATCTATCCGGAATTTGATTTGCCGGTTTCGGCGGCCAGCGTTGTGACGCTGCTGATTTCCGGCTGTACGGTCGTGTCCAGCCTTCTGAGCGCCCGGATTATCAACCGGTTGGGGACGGCCGCAGTCACCGCGGCCAGTACCGCCCTGACCGCCGCGGCGCTGCTCGGCTTCTCCCTCTCCGGAAACCTGCCGTGGCTGTGCCTCTTCGCCCTTCCCCTCGGCATCGGCGCCGGGGCTATTGATTCCGGCCTTAACAACTATGTGGCGCTTCATTATCGGGCGGCACACATGAATTTTCTGCACTGCTTTTACGGGATCGGGGTTTCCCTCAGCCCGTATCTGATGTCGCTGGCCTTGGCCGACGGAAATCAATGGCGGCTTGGCTACCGCCGGGCATTTTTTGTCCAGACGGTCATCGTCCTGATCGTCCTCCTGTCCCTGCCCCTGTGGAAAAAGACGCGGCCCGCGGTTTCCGATTCCGTGGAAACGGAGCCGGTGAAAACGCTTCGCATGACGGAAATGATGAAAATTCCGGCTGTGCGGACCGTGTGGTGGATTTTCATCGGTTCCTGTGCGATTGAAAATACTTGCGGGACCTGGGGCAGCACCTTTCTGGTGGACGCCAAGGGGATGACGGCGGAACAGGCCGCGGGAATCATCACCGTGTATTATGTGGGCATGACGCTCAGCCGGTTCCTTTCCGGGATATTGTCGGCCCGGCTTTCCAGCTGGAAGCTGATCTATATCGGACAGGGAATTATGCTGGCCGCCCTCCTGCTGCTCGCCCTTCCGTCCTCTTTTTCCTCCGCCGCCGGGCTGTTCCTGATCGGCCTCGGCGTCGGCCCGGTTTTCCCCAACCTGATCCATCTGACTCCGGCGAACTTCGGCCGGGATATTTCCCAGTCGGTCATGGGGACCCAGATGGCGGCCACCTACATGGGGATTATGCTGATGCCACCTGTGTTCGGCTTTCTGGCGCAGGCGGCCGGCGCTTTTGTTTTCCCCTATTATCTGCTGGCGCTGTTCGCCGTGATGATTGCGGCGACATGGCTGCTCGGCGCCCGATTAAAAAAGCAGGGCCGGTACTCCGGATAATCCGGCCGACGCGCCAAAGAAAGCCGGCGCTTTACGGCAACAACGAAGAGCCGCCGCAGAACGAAACGAACGTTTTGCGGCGGCTCTTTTCCGAATTTCCGTTATTCTATATGCGGATTACTCCGTTATTCCGCATCCGTATCCTTATCCGGGGTGAGAGACAGAAGCAGGTCCGCGTCTCCGCCGTAATAGGCAGGCATTTTCCCGTCCCATTTTTCCAGAAACTCCAGTTCAATGATGCTCTCGGTCAGCGCCTTGTTTTTGATCTCCATGGCCTCCGCCTCGCCCTGAGCTTTGATTACCGCCTGCTCGGCCTCGGTTTTGATCCGCTCCAAGTCGTACTTCGCCTTCAGGGCGTTCTGTTCCGCCACCTGTTTTTCCTCAATGGCCTTGTCGAAGGCCGCGCTGAAAGTCAGATCGGTGATGTTGAGGCTGTCCACAAATATGTATTTGTCCTCCAGCCGTTCCTTGAGCATATCCTTCATCTGCGAGGAAATTTCGCTGCGGCGGGTGATGGCCTCCTCGGCCGTATACTGGGAGGTGACCGACTTAATGCATTCGGACACGGCCGGAGCGATGATGGTATCCTCATAATTAAGGCTCAGATTCTTGTACAGCTCATCCACATTGGCACCGTCCACCCGGTAGTTCAGAGCCACGTTGGTGGTGATGGACTGCATATCCTTACTGGCGGAGGTTTCCCCCTCCAGCGTATACTTTTTCACCCGGGCGTCCACATGGACGATCTGCTGGGCAAAAGGCAGCTTGAACGCCAGCCCTTCATTGAGCACCGTACCGTCAACCGCTCCCATGGTCAGCTTGACCCCCTTGAAGCCGGCCGGTACAATGTCAAAGCAGCTGACTATCACAATCAGCGCCACTATGGCACAGGGCACAATAATCAACAGGCGTTTTACAAATTTGGGCATTTTCTTTTCCACTTTCTCCACTTTTTTCATCCTCACTGTTATTTTTTAAGGCCTTACCCGTATCATACCGGATTCGCTCCGGGAAGTCAAAAGCCGAAAAAAGCGGAAAAAGCGCGAAAATCACCGGTTTCGCATTCCCTGTTCAATCTGGTCCCCCGATCGAATCCACAATATTTCTCCCGGCCGGCCAGTCCCGGGGGGCCTCCGGCTGTTCCGCCGCACAGCAAAACCGCCGCCCGGAAATGGGGCGGCGGTTTTGTCTTTAGCGGGCATAAATATTCCGATTTTTATGTCTCCGGTCTAAACGCCAGAATTACGCCGCCGTCGTTGGCATACATGGTGGACAGCGCGCCGGTGGGTACCAGGATGATTTCGCCCAGCGCCCGGCATTTCTCCAGCAGAGAGGCCTTCAGCGTCTGGGCGCGGGACGGGCAGTTGCAGAAGGCGAGAACCAGCCGCACCGATTTTTCCGCGGCGCCGGCGGTCATCTCCGCGACAATCTCCACCAGCTTCCGCAGGGAATTCTGCACCCCCCGCGCCTTGGCGACCAGATGGATATCGCCGTGTCCATTGTCGCCCATGATCGGGCAGAGGGACAGAACCGACGCCAAAAGGCCGGACACCTTACTCAGCCGTCCGCTTTTCACAAAATTCCCGAGATCCTCCAGCACGAACAGCGTACGCATACGGGCAATGTACTCGTCCGCCAGAGGAATGATTTCCTCAAACGACAGCCCCTCGTCAATCCGGTCGCGCAGAAACAGCGCCAGCTGTACCTCGCCGGCGGAAGCGCTCTCCGAGTCGAACACATGAATTTTCTTTTCCGGCGCATCCTCCAGCACCATATCCGCCGCCACCCGGGCCGCATTGTAGGAACCGCTCAGCTTACTGGAAAGGGTGACGACGAAGCATTCCTCCGCCGCCCGCATCGGCTCGGCATATTCCTCCGTAGAAGGGCAAGCCGAGCTGGCCCCCTGACGGGAACGCGCCATATCCGCGATCAGCGCCGGCACGTCGGCGGTTCCGTCGTCGATATACTCCGCGCCGCCGTCCACCCGAACCTTCAAAGGCGCTACCGCCGGGCGAAGAAGCTCCCTCAGCTCCGGCGTCAGGTCGCAGCAGCTATCCACGATCAACGAAATATTCCCCTTGTTTATGCTGTCCATGCGTCATCCTCCAAATACGATTTTTCACGCCTGTGTTTTTCTACGCGCGCAGACGCGGGCAAGACAGGCACATATAAACTCAATGAAAATATCATATGGTTTCGAAAACCAGCATATCACATTTTTTGTGCTTCGTCAATGCGAAAGCGCCGAAACGCGGAAACATTTCCGTGAAGCGGCCGCCGTATCCCGCCGCCGTCTTTCATCGGAAATCAACAACAGAGGCCGGTCTGCGGCGAACCGGACGCCAAAAGCCGGGACTTTTCAAAAACGCCCGGAGGAATTTCCCCGGGCGTTTTTTCCTATGTTTCCGCGTTTACTCCACGTCGGCGAGGGTGGAAAGGTAGGCTTCCACTTCTTCCAGCGCGGGGAGGGCGGGAATACCGCCCTTTTTGGTGGTGGTCAGCGAACCGACGGCGTTGGCGAAACGGACATCCTCCCGGAAAGCCTCCCGGTCGCCCGCGTAAAAACTGGAACGGCCCCCCCGTTTAAGCAGCCGGGAAATAAATCCGCCGGTAAACGAATCCCCCGCGCCGGTGGTATCGATCGTCCTGGCCGGGAAACCGCCGACCCGCACCAGCGCGCCCTCTCCCGCTTCCTGCGGGCGAGCATAGGCAAAGCAGCCCCGCGGACCGAGGGTGGCAAGCACCACATCCAGTTCAAAGCGTTCGGACAACAGCCGCGCGCCGGTTTCCGGATCGCTCTCCCCGGTAAGGAACACCAGTTCCTCCTCCGACACCTTCAGCACATCGGCGTACGGAATTGCACAAAGGATACACTCTCTGGCGTCCTCCGGGTCCTTCCACAGATTCAGACGGAGATTCGGGTCGAACACCACGGCGGCGCCCGCCTCCCTCGCCAGCTTCACCGCCGCGAAGCTGGTTTCGCGGGACGGTCCTTCCGCCATCAGAACCGAGGAAAAGAAGAACACCCGGGCCTGCCGGATCAGCTCCGCGGAAAGCTCCTCCGGCCGCAGCATGGTATCCGCCCCGCCGTGCCGGTAAAAGCTGAAGGAGCGGTCCCCATCCTCCGCCAGATGGACAAAGGCGAGGGTGGTGGGATTTTCGGCGGAAAGCCGCAGCCCGTCCACATTCACGCCGTTCTGCCGCAGGATATCCCGCAGGGCGCGGCCGAACACATCGTCCCCCACCTTGCCGAGGAATGCGGTATCCGCCCCGAGTTTGGCGGCGGCGCAGGCCAGATTAGCCGGACCCCCGCCGGGATTTCGCTCAAACAGCGGATTGCCGTTTTCGCTGACCCCGCGAGGGGTGAAATCAATAAGAAGTTCGCCGAGAGACACCAGATCTGCCATGAATTTTCCTCCCTTTTTGCCTCTTTGCTTTCCTTTGACTGTCAGACCGCCGCGGTAGAGCCCCGCGCTATCAACTGAACCGGCAGCACCGTGCGGGTGGGGACGGTCTCCCCATCCAGCCGCCGGAGAATATGGGAAATCGTGTAGCGGCACATATCCTCCACCGGCTGACGGATGGTTGTGATGGTGGGAATGGTGAGCGCGGCGATCTCCACATCGTCGAAACCGACGACCCGAAGTTCCTCCGGTACCCGGACGCCGAAACGGGCGCAGGCCTGAAGCACCTGCGCGGCGATCACGTCGCTGCTGGCGAAAACGCCGTCCGCCCGTTCGTCTGCCGGACGGCCGACAACATTATCCGCAATGATTTTCTCTATAAAAGCGGTGTAATCCATGGAAAGGAACTGCGCCTCTTCCGTGTGATACACCGTGCCGTCCACCCCCGCCTCCCGGCAGACCTCCTCAAACGCCGCGCCGCGCTGATCGGCCACGATCGGTACATTCCGGCTGCCGCTGATATGGAGCAGGCGCCGGCAGCCGCACTGCAGCAGATGCCGGGTCGCAAGACATCCCCCCTGGCGGTTGTCGCAGGAGACCGACACGATATCGCCCGGAAGCTCCCGCTCAAAAGTAACCACCGGCATACCGAGATCCAGATAATCCCCAATATCCACCGTCCGGGAGCAGATCACGATCCCGGCCACTTTATTGGAGCGGAGCATATCGATGTATTCGATCTCCTTCTCCTTTTCGTGATTGGAGACGCAGAGCATGATTTTATAGTCCTTTGCCGCGGCGGACCGTTCGAGATAATGTACGACCTTGCTGAAATAGGGATGCAGAACAGAGGGGACGATGACGCCGATCACATTGGTTCTTTTTTTGGAAAGGGAACGCGCCACCTCATTGGGCCGATAATTCAGTTCCCTCATCGCGGCGTACACCTTTTCCCGGGTTTTATCGCTGATATATCCCCGGTTATTGAGCACACGGGAAACGGTCGTAACGGTAATCCCCGCCTTCTCGGCCACATCCTTAAGCGTCGCCATGCTTTACCATGCCTTCCTTTTCTTGAAAACTCGTCCTGTTCTTCCGGTTCTTTTTATAGTCAATCAACCGGAAAATCATTCCGTCCCCGCGGTCTGTCTGCCGCAAGCCCTGTGCCGCTTTTCAAGTCGATTGGCTATCCTTTTGTCCGCGCGAAGGAAACTCGCAAAAGGAATAGGGCGCCACAAAGGCCTCGCCCACCCCGTCGATCCGGCAGCGTACCCGGCCCGAAAGCGCCGGTGTCGTTTCGCACGCCATGGAAATCGTTCCATCCTGAGCGAAAATTTCGACGATTCCCGTATCCGCGATCAGGCGGAGCGAAAGGCCGCGCGACGGATCGTAGGAAAACTCCCGCGCCGAAAGCGCGGAGACAAAACGGCACCGGCCGGTTTTCCCGTCCGCCGTCAGCCGGCCGGCCGGAAGCTCCGCCTCGGCGGAACCGCTTTTCAGCGTCAGGGTCAATTCGAAAGCCGCCTTCATTTCCACCGCCGCCCCGCGCATCATCGGGGTACGGCGGCCCCGCAGCGCGTCCAGCTCCCGCACCGGCGACAGCCGAATCTGCCGGTCCGCCGTCAGGGACAGTTCAACCGGCAGCGCCATCATCCCGGTGTAGGGAAGCCGCGCCGCGCCGTGTCCGGGCGTACCCGGCGTACGCAGCCAGGCGACGCTGATTACCCGGCCGTCCTCCACCCCGGCCACGGTCTGGGCCGCGTAGGGCAGCAGAGTGACCCCCGGCCGGAGCGGTCCGCCGCCGAAGGCGTTCGGCTCCCCGCCCGCGTAAGCGCAGCGGCGGGGGCCGGTCGGCGTGAAACGGAAGCCGTCGAACTCTCCGGTAAAATAATAGCCGTCCGCCGACCAGAAAGCCCACTGCCTGCCGCCGTCATCCGCCGGCAGTTCCAGCAGATCGGGGCATTCCCACGCCCCGTCCAGCGTCAAGCGCTGGGATTCCTCCCAATGCAGCAGGTCGGCCGAACGGAACAGGGCGAATTCATCCGCCGACAGATACAGCGCCAGAATATAGGCGCCGGAGGCTTCGTGATAAAACACCTTGGGGTCGCGGTTTCCCTTGGCCAGAGGCGGAATCATGACCCGGCCGGTCTTTTCCAGCCGCATCCCGCCCGCCGCGCCGAGCGCCAGATACTGGGCGAAGGGCCGCCCCTTGGACCACGCGTTCGTATCGCCCGCCGCCGTATAATAATACAGCAGCCGTCCCCGGCCGAAACCGGCAGCGTTCCGGTCATCCCGGAGGGCGCAGCCGGAAAACATCACGCCGGTCTCATCCGGATACAGGACGGGATCGTCCCATTCCCACTGAAAAAGATCCCGGCTGTGGGCGTGGCCCCAGGTCATATTTCCCCACTCCACATCGCAGGGATTGTATTGATAATACAGATGATAAACCCCGTCCGCGAATACCAGACCGTTCGGATCGTTCATCCAACCGACCGGCGGGGTGAAATGCAGAAGCGGACGCGGACAGGCGGGAGGCGAAGGAGGCGCCGGTTCGCAGCGCAGGGAAGCCGCCCAGCCGGCCGGCGCGCCCTCGAAGGTCAGCGTATGGCCGCGGTAGGCCGACACCGGCAGACAGGCGAAAAACGGACGCTCTCCTTCCGAAGAACCCGGCTGAACGGCGCAGGGAACCGTCAGCTCCAGCACCTTTTTTCCCTCGTCGAAAATTTCAATTTGCCGTTTTTCCGCCCCCGGGCACACCGGCATCCACAGATAATCCCGCTCCATTACTCTCCGGTTCAATGGGAGTTCCCCCCTTCCCGCCGCCTTTCGGCGCCGGTATCGTCATTCTCTCATTTCCATTCCGCTTGCCCTTTTCTCTGCTTATTGTATCCTGTTCCTTCCGATTTGGCAAGAAAAGAACCAAGAATTCTGCCGAAGGCTTCTTAACCACAGGCAAAGGAGGACCGCGCGGCGATCCGCCGGTCCTCCGCCTCGTTCAGGCCGGGTATGCCTGTCTATTCTTTTTACGCTTTTTCACGCCTTGACAGCGCCGGAAATGACACCGGAAATGATCTGTTTCTGGAGGAAAAGATACAGGACGATGACCGGCAGGGCAGTAAGGCAGAGCGCCGCCATAATCGCGCCGTAATCGGTAAGGTACGCGCCGTAAAAGGTATAGGTGGAAAGCGGCAGAGTGAACGCATCCCGGTTATTGGACAGAACCAGACTCGGCAGGAGGTAGTCGTTCCATACCCACAGCACATCGAGCACCACAATGGTCGCGGTGGTCGGTTTCAGCAGCGGGAACACCACTTTGAAGAACATCTGCGTGCGGGTGCAGCCGTCCAGCGTCGCCGCCTCCTCCAGCGAAAGCGGTACGCCGCCCTTAATAAAGCCGTGATAGATGAACGTCGCCATACTCACGCCGAAGCCGACGTTCATCGCCATCAGGGTAACGGGGTTGCCGAGGATATCCAGAACCCCGCCGTACACATACACCAGCGGAATCATGATGACCTGAAAGGGAACGATCATGGCCGCCACCATGGCCCCGAAGAAAATTTTGTTGATCTTCCAGGAGAAGCGGACGAACAGCCAGGCGGTCATGGAGGAAACCAGCACAATCAAAACCACGCTGACCACGGTAATCATCAGAGAGTTTATAAAGGACCGCAGAAAATCCATCCGTTCCCACGCTTTGGAAAAATTGGAAAAGGTGATGCCGTCCGGATCAATCAGCCCGAGAGGCGAGGAAAGGATTGCGCCGTTGCTTTTGAAGGCGTTGATGACGACGAGGAGAAACGGCACCATGTAAAGCAGGAGCAGGGCGAAAAGCAGCACGGTTTTCACCACGTTGAACACCCGCTTCCGGGTTCCTCCGACCATTCCGCTCATTACGCCTCAACCTCCTTCCGCTTGCCGAGATAGATCTGCGTCACGCAAATCGCCGCCACCACCAGAAACAGCACGAACGCCTCCGCCTGACCGACGCCGTATTCGCGGGACAGGAACGCTTTATTATAGACATGCATCGCCACCATCTTGGTGGAACCGAACGGCGCGCCGTTGGTCAGGGACAGGTTCAGGTCATACACCATGAAGCAGCGCTGAATGGACAGGAACAGGCAAATCACAAAGGAGGGCATCATCAGCGGCAGGACGATGCGGCGGGTGGTCTGCCACGCCGTACAGCCGTCGATGCTCGCCGCCTCCAGCAGGTCGCCGGGGATCGAGGTGAAGCCGGCGACGTAAATAATCATCATATATCCCGAATACTGCCAGACCGTCACGATTACCATCGCCCAGAACGCCTTGGTCGGATCCCCAAGAAAAGTGTTTTCAAAAAACGGAATTGTCCCGCCCAGTTCCGTCAGCGCCCGGTTGAAAACGAACTGCCAGATGAAGCCAAGGACAATGCCGCCGATCAGGTTGGGCGTAAAAAACGCCGAGCGCAGGAAGTTCTGCCCTTTTACGCCGCTGGTCAGCAGATAAGCCAGCACAAAGGCCACCACGTTAATCAGCAGCACCGAAACGATCACATATTTCAGAGTCAGCCACAGCGAGCCCCAGAACTCGCCGTCCTGAAAAACCTCCACATAATTCGACAATCCGACAAAGTCCTTCGCGCTGGAGATCCCGTCCCAGTTCGTCAGGGTCAGATACAGGCCGTAGACCACGGGGATGACCACAACGGCGCAGAAGAAGAAAAGCGCCGGAAATCCAAAGATCAGAAACAGCTTTGTCTTGCCGAGTCTTGTTTTCTCACCCATAGAAACGCCCATCCTTTCATGAAACGGAGAAGTTCTCCTTCGAGAGAACCCCCCGGCGGCAGGTCCCTCCCTTTTTCCTTAGCTTTCTTGTTCCACAGTGCCGCCCAACCGGGTGCTGTATCAGCCTTTCCCGGCGGCGCAGCCGTTGCTATTGTTCCTTCCCCCCGCCCGGAGTCCCGCAGGACTCCGGGCGGAGGAAGATTTCCCGGCCGGATCAGAGGGGAAACCGCCGCCGGAGGAAAATCAGGCTTTCCCTTTCCAGTATGCTTCCACCGCCGCGGCAAGGGCTGTTCGGTCAATCTTGCCCGCCAGATACTCCTGCATCTTCGCGCCGACCACCGACCAATGATCGGAGGGAACGATCGGCTCAAACAGAATCCGGCCGTCCGCCACATAGGATTTCACCGTTTTGCTCAGGGGGTCGCCCGGCTCGTTGGGGTTGTTGCCGAAGGCGGGAACCATGTTCAGGGTATTCACCACCTGCTTCTGGCCCTCCTCGTCGGCATACAGCCAGTTCAGGAAGTCTTTCGCCATCTTCTGCTCTTCTTCGGTCGCCTTCACCCGATCGATGATGACCTGCTTGGAGCCGGTGCCCACCATGGTCGTATTGGCAAAATCGGACGCGTCGTTCCCCATTGGCAGAGGCATCAGACCGTACTCGGTGGCGTCGCCCTGTTTGACGAACACTTCCATATTCGGCCAAGCCCAGCTGCCGTTATACCAGAAAGCCACCTTGCCTTCCACGATATAGGAAGGATCAACCGCGTAATCGGCGGACAGAGGATCTTTCTTATTGATGTTGTTCTCCTTCAGCAGGTCGAATACATCCATCAGCTGGTTGAAGCGCCCGTTATTCGCCAGATCGCCTGTGCCTGCCCGCAGTTTGTCGAGATACGCTTCCAGTCCGGCCTCGTTATCCGCCTGAGACTGGTAAACCGTGCCGAAAACGTGCGAGCCGAGAGACCAGTCCTCCTTGGACAGCGCCACCGGAGTTTCCATCCCCTTGGATTTGAGTTCTTCCAGAAGGGCCTTCAGCTTGTCGAGCGTGTTGTATTCCGCCGGATCAAACGTACGGCCCAGCGTCTTTTCAATCACCGTTTTGTTATAAATCAGGCCTTTTGCCTCCACCCCCATGGGGAAGGAATAGACCTTGCCGTCGAGAGTGTAGGTCTGCGCGCTTTCATCCTTGGCCCAGGTTTCGTCCGACAGGTCGAGCGCCTTTTCCGCGTAGAGGGACACCACGTCGGTGGTATCCAGCATCGCCATCGTGGGCGGATTGCCGGAATTGTACATGGAGGAAATCGTCGCAAAGGGAGACGAGCCGGCCGGCGCGACCGTGATCTCCACGGTAATACCGGTTTTTTCCTGATACAGCTTCGCCACTTCTTCAAATTCGCTCTGGATTTCGCCCTTGGTATTCAGAAAAGTGATTTTCTTTCCCTTGCCGCCGCTGCAGCCCGCAAAGGAAACGGCGGTCAGCCCGGCCGCCAGAAGGACGCTCAAAATTCGCGTGATCTTTTTCATAGCCATTCTCCATTCCTTTCATCCATCGGTTTGTGTGTTTCTGAATTTTATGGTCTGCCGTTTGCTCTCCCCCGCGGGGTCTCAGTCAATGGTAAACGCATGAGTTTTGAGGTCGGCGCGGAGCGTCAGGCGGTGATCTCCGTTCATCCGGGTAATCACCAGACCGTTTTCCCCCTCCAACGCCGTCTCGCATACGCCGTCGAACGCCGGATGGGTATTGCGCAGCCGCATCAGCCCGAGCAGCTTTTGCACCACCGGCCGCTGCGTTTCAGCGGCAATTTCTGAAAGCGTGTAGGCGTGGCGGTTGATATCCCGGCCCTGTTTGGTGGACTCCAGACGTTCGATATCGTTCGTGCCCGCGAGCGCCCCGACGTAGTAAACCTGCGGGATACCCGGCGCAAAGAACTGGATCGCCCGGGCAAGCAGATACGCCTGATCGTCATCCCCCAGCGCGGAATAATAGGTGCAGTTGATCTGATAGATATCCAGATTGTTGTAGGCGGCGGTGTTGTAGCTCTTTTTAACGTTCGCGCCCTTGGAAAAGAGCAGCTCCCGCGTTTCCTCGATCTCGCTTTCGGTCAGCAGATCGGCCACGTCCACCACCCCGATGCCGTCGTGGGTATCCAGCGTGGTAAACTGTTTGCGGGGACAGATATCCAGCCAGTGCTTGAGGCGATCCCCCCGGCCGGTATACAGCGCGTGGAGCACCAGCATGGGCAGCGCAAAGTCGTATACCCAGTAGCCGCGTTCGCTCAGCTTGAGCTGAATGGAATAGTGTTCGTGGATTTCGGGGAGAATATCCACCCCGTACGGTTCTACCGTCCGGCGGATGTCCTCGAGCAGCTCCCACATCTCCGGTTCAATGAAAAAGCAGGAGGTATCCGGTTTTTTCACCGCGTAGGCAAACGCGTCCAGCCGAATCAGCGCGGCTCCCCGTTCGCACATCTCTTTCAGCGTGTCCCGGATGAACCGCCGGGTAAAGGGTCTGGACACGTCGAGGTCGATCTGCTCTTCCCCAAAGGTACACCAGATTTCCTCCTCGCTGCCGTCCGCAAAGCGGGCGGTAATGGAAGGCGCGCGGGGCTTGCGTTTATAGATTTTATCCACCTGCTCCTGCGTCGGCGCGCCGCCCGGCCAGAAATCCCGGAAGCGGATGAACATGTCCTTATAGGGAGACGCGTCTTTGTTCTGAAGAAAATCCTGAAAATACGCCGATGAACGGGAAATATGGTTCACCATAAAATCAAACATCAGGGGATGGTCCCCCGCCAGAGCGGCGATGTCCTCAAAGTCTCCGAAGGTTTCCTCCACCCTGTCGTACCGCATCGGCGCAAAGCCGCGGTCCGCCGAGGATGGAAAAAACGGCAGGATATGCACACCGTCCACCGCGCCTTCAAAATATCCGTCCAGCGCCTGTTTCAGTTCTTTCAGATTTTGACCAAGACTGTCTGCATAGGTAATCAGCATCACCTTATTGCGGAGTTTCGCATCGCCCATCCATTTCCGCTCCCTTCCATTTGCATCCATTTGCACATTCAAACGGCGTCCCAATTCGCACAGCCCGCCATACGGCATAGCATTCCCTGCCGTCCGCCCGCTCATACCCGGCGTTTCGTCATTTTTGATAAAAGTGACGAAACGCCGGATGCCGACGCCCCGTTCGGCCAGCCGGCATATTTACCGGCGGGCACAAGGCGAATCTTTCACTGCCCACAGCGTAACACATTACCGTTTGTATGTCAATCGGTTGATATAATATTCGTTTTGAATTATGAAAATTTAAATAGTATATTGTGCATATCCCTGAATATTTCTTTAAATATCTTGGGATATTCCCCGAAATTCTCCTTTTGCCCTCGTTCTTCCGATAAAATAAAAATGTTATCCGGTTTATATTTTTACATAGTTTCCTTTTTCCCTTCCTTCTTTCTTCTTCTCCCGATCAAGAAGGATTTCCAAGAAAACGGTTGCATTTTTCTTTCGTTCCTCCTATAATAAACAAAAGGACAACCTGCCGCGGAAACAACGGACCGGCGGCCGGGCGTGGAAAACGCAGGGCAGGAGTTCAACGTATACAAAAACCATCGATGGGATTGGAAAGCTCAGTCCGGCAGCCGTCCGGACAGGCTGTTTTCCCCGTGGGCGGGGCGGCGCTCCGCTGCGCGGAGACGCCATTCTTTCCATTCTGTTGGCGCCGGCGTGTAACGGCGGAAGGGAGATTAATATGGTAGTGACAAAGGACAGCCTGATCGGCGACGTTCTGGATTTTGACCGCACCACCGCCACCTATTTTATGGAGATGGGGATGCATTGTCTCGGCTGCCCGGCTTCCCGCGGGGAAACCATCGAGCAGGCCTGCGCCGTGCACGGGGTAGACTGGAAAGAAATCGTGAAGAAGCTGAACGAGCACATGGCGGCCGCGAAATAAACGAAAACGCAGCGAAAGCGAACGGCACGGCCCGACGGGCCGTGCCGTTTCGGCTTATCAAAGAAGCCGGACGAAGCCGTCATCCCTTTGACAAACCGAACTACGCCGCACCTCTCCCCGATTTATGCGGATGCGCGGCGGCAGAAGGCAGAAAGGAGACGTTTTATGCCCACGGTTCATCTGGATTCCCGGCTGTCCCTCTGTGCCGCGTTTGTCCGCCCCGGCCACCGTTTGGCGGACATCGGCACGGACCACGCCTATCTTCCCGCCCATCTGGTGGGAACCGGCGTCTGCCCCTCCGCCATTGCGGCGGATATCCGCCCCGGCCCTCTCTCCCGCGCCGCCGCCACTGTGGAAAGGACGGGACTGACCGGGCGGATCGATCTGCGGCTGGGGGACGGGCTTTCCCCTGTCCGGCCGGAAGAAACGGACGACATCGTGATCGCGGGCATGGGCGGGGAAACTATCGCCGCCATCCTTGCCGCCGCGCTCTGGACGCGGGACGGGCGCTATCGCCTGATTTTGCAGCCGATGTCCAGACCGGAAGAACTGCGCCGGTTTCTTCTCCGGTCGGGCTTCGCCATCGAATCCGAACGGATCGCCCGGGACGGAGACCGGCTGTACACCGTTCTGTGCGCCGCTTTCTCCCCCGCTTCTGCGGCGGAGCAGCTCGCCCGGCCCGCCTGCTTCTATCGCGGCGGTGTGGACGCCGCCGATCCCGACGGAAGAGCGTATCTGTTCCATCAGGCAAAGCGGCTGGAAGCGGCGGCGATCGCTCTCCAAGGCGCCGGGCAAGCCGACAAGGCAGAAAGCCTCCTAAAAGTTGCCGGACAGTTGACCGCCGGCCTTCCTTCCAAGTACTAACGCGTCCCGCGTGCGGATATACTAGCACAGGGATAAACAGCCGCGCTGCCGTCCGGCGGAAATCTGTCCGATCCGCAGCGCGGCTGTTTGCTAAGGCAATAAAATCGGCAGGGGGGAGACGTTTGAAAGGCGTATTTCACGCGCGGCGGCTCTTTTCCCGCTGTCGGGCGGCCGCGTTTCTCTTCCCGGCGACGTTTATTTTTCTCATTTTTTCTCCGGTCGTCCTTGCGCGGGAAGGCGCGGAACCCCTCCGGGCAGCGGCGCTGGGCGATTCCATCGCGCAGGGATACGGCTGCCGTCCGGAGGAAGCCTACGGCCGTCTTTTAGCCGACCGTCTGGCAGAGGAACTGGACGGGACGGGAACGACCGTATCCTTTGCCAATTACGGCGTGGACGGCCTGACCAGCGGCGGGCTGCGGGCAATGATCGAAACCGATGAAATACAGGCCGTTGCCGCCAATGCCGACCTGGTGACCGTCAGCATCGGCGGGAACGACCTGCTGTACTGTCTGCGGGAGGCCCTTGGCGGCGCGCTGGCGCTGGACCCGGATTCTTCCGCGCCCTGGCAGGAGCTTCTGGGAAAGCTGCAGGAGGAAAACCGGCGGGAAACCGTATCCTCCCTGCTGAAGCTGGCGGGAAACGGCGATTTCTACCGCCGTCTGAACGCGGCGGCGGACGATATGCTGAACAATGTGGAGGCCGTGCTGGATGCTCTTTCCCGCCGCAATCCGGAAGCCGTCCTTCTGCTCACCACCATTCCTCCGCCGACGGTGGAACCGCCCCTGAACCTGCTGGTGGACGCGTTTCTGTTTTGCTTCAACTCCCGGCTGCAAACCGTTTCCAATCCCGCTGTACGATTGGCGGACTGCAGTCAGGCTTTCCGCAGTTACGCCGGGGAGGAAGCGCTGACCTTTACCGTCGCCGGCTGGAGCGAGCCGTCCGGCTGGAATCCCGATCCGCACCCCACGCCGGCCGGGCACCGGCTGATGGCGGAAACGCATCTTCCTCTGGTACAGGATCTGATCGCCGACCGGCGGGCCGCCGCGCCGGTCGGGGAAACTGCACCATCCGAAACCCCGGAAAGCAGCTTACCGGCGGCTTCTTCCCTTCCTGACGCGACAGGCGGCCTTTCTGCGGCAAGCGAACCGGCTGATCTCTCTGCACGGGAGAGCCCCCGCGTCTGGCTGTTCCTTCTGACCGGTTCGCTCTTCCTGTATCTTTTATTCGTTTTCTTCCACCGTCTTTTTTCCCGGCGGGAATAGCGAACCACAAAAAAACGCCGGACAGATTTCACAAATCTTGTCCGGCGCTTTTCTTCTGTTTTCGCGTATCGGCGGCTTTTCTCCCGCCCCTTTCGGCGCATTAAAGCTCCCCGTCCATCGTCATCTGCTCGTTCTGGAGCTGCTCCCATTCCTCCATCAGGCGTTCCAGTTCGGTGTTCTGCCGGTCCAGCTCGGCGGTCAGTCCCAGTACGCGGCCATAGTCGGCGGCCACAGCTTCGTCCGCCAGCTGTTCGTGCAGTGCGGCGACGGCGGCTTCGGCATCCGTGATCGCTTCCTCATTCCGCCGGATGCGGGTGGCCAGCTTTCGCCGGGCGGATTCCTGCTCCTTGCGAAGTCTGTACTCATTCGCCTTCGGCGGAACCGGCGCGGCGGGCGTTTCCGGCTCCGCCGCGTCCTCCTTCTGCAATTCGGCAAGGTAAGCGTCGTAATTGCCGGGAAATACCCGGCAGCCGTCCCCGGTCAGGCGGATCACATGATCGGCCATCCGGTTGATGAAATACCGGTCGTGGGACACGATGAAAATCGTGCCGTCGTAGCCGGAGAGGGCCTCCTCCAGCGCCTCGCAGGAGGCGATATCCAGATGGTTGGTCGGCTCGTCCAGCAGAAGGAGATTATCCCGCGCCAGCATCAGCTTGAGCAGAAGGAGCCGCGCCCGCTCCCCGCCCGAAAGGAGGGAAACCGACTTGAACACCTCGTCCCCCCGGAAAAGAAAGGCGGCCAGAGCGTTCCGTATTTCCGTCTGCGTGCGGTCGGGATAGGCGTCCCATACCTCGTCGATGACGGTTTTCCCGGGGTCCAGCCCTTCCTGCGTTTGATCGTAGTAGCCGATCGATACCTTCGCCCCCAGACGGACGGAACCCTGAAGCGGAGCATACTGGCCGTTCATCACCTTCAGCAGGGTGGTCTTGCCGCAGCCGTTCGGGCCGAGCAGGAAAATCCGCTGTCCCCGGCGGACCTGAAAGCTCACATCATGGAAAAGCGGGCGGCCGGGGAAGCCCATCGCAAGATTTTCGGCGTTGACGACCTCGTTCCCGCTGGTGAAGCGGGCGGTGAAATCAAAACGGATGACCGGCGCGTCGCTCTCCGGCTCCACCAGATCCGCCTTCATCCGATCCACCATTTTCTGCTTGCTTTCGGCGGTGCGGATGCTCTTTTCCCGGTTCCACTGCCGCAGCAGGGCGATGTTTTCCTCGATCCGTTTGATTTCCTTCGAGGCGGTTTTATAGTGCTTTTCCTCGGTTTCGCGCTCCTTTTCCCGCAGCGCCTTATGGAAGGAATAATTGCCGTTCGAAGCGTAAAGCCGCCCATGGGCGAGTTCGAGCGTGCGGCCGGTCACCCGGTCGAGAAAATACCGGTCGTGGGAGATAATCACCGCGGCCCCGGTATAGGCGCGGAGGAATTCCTCCAGCCATTCCACCGACGGGATATCCAGATGGTTGGTCGGTTCGTCCAGAAGCAGGAGGTTGGCGTCCGAAAGGAGCAGCCGCCCCATCGCCGCCTTGGATTTCTGCCCGCCGCTCAGGGTATCCACCGGCTGGGAGAAGGCGGCTTCATCAAATCCAAGGCCGAGCAGCGTCGCCCGTACCCGGCTTTTATAAGTGAGGCCTCCCATCGCCTCGATCCGCTCGGTCAGGCTGTGCTGGCGCTCGATCAGCGCCGCGTCCCCGCTCTTTTCCCCGGCGAGGAGGGCGTTCACCGCCTCCCATTCCCTTTCCAGCTCCATCACAGGGGCAAACACCGACTCCACCTCACCCCAGAGGGTGCGGCCGCCGTCCCGGCAGACATGCTGTTCCATATACCCGACCCGCGCGTCCTTCGCACGGACCACGCCTCCGGCGTCGGGCGTATATTCCCCGGTCAGAAGGCGGAACAGGGTGGTTTTCCCGCACCCGTTATCCCCCACCAGACCGATTTTGTCCCGCTCCCCCACCTCGAAGTTCACGTCGCGGAAGAGGGTGCGTTCACTGAAATCCTTTCGAAGATTGGATACCGATAACAAAGCCATAGCGTTTCACAAATTCCTTACCATGATAAGTTTTCTGCTTTTTCAGCTCGTAAATAAAAGTATTCATACAAACCATACTGTCGGGAGATAAAACAAATACGGCGCCGTAAAAACCGCGAGCGACAACGCGATTTTCTTTTTCTGCCCATCGTCAAGGTCGGCTTTTTTCAGACACCATCCAAGATTCAGCCGATAAATTAAAAATGCCGTTAACAAAACGCAGCCCGTCACCCAAAAAAACGCAAAAATATTGGTAAATGGATTCGATCCAATGGGATATGCCACATTTTCAGCCAGCCACGTCCCCAAAACCGGTATAGAACGCACAGGGAGCAGAACCATCGCGCTCATCGCCAGAGCGCCGGCGAAATCCGCGATAAACCCGGCGATCCACACCTTCCATATCGTACATTTGACCGTTTTCTTTTTATCCGGTATTTTCAGGCGCACCATTGTCAGAACGACGACCAGCAGGTCTATCAGGAAATTGGCGGGCAGCGCCACAAGCCAGGTGACAGGAAACAGCCAGAGCAGCCATATAGGAAAAACCGCATTATATAACCGCATATCCTTTTTCTCCATGATTCGCCCTCCCCTTACGCTTTTTGATCTGCTTCCGGATATCCGCACCGGTTCCGCCGATGTGCTGCTCTTTTATTCTAGCATAATTTTTCCGGTTTTCAAAGAGCCTGTTGATTTCCGGGGAAAATCCTGTTTCCCACGTTGCAACCGGAAGAGAAATATGCTACGATAAGAATCGATCGTGTGCCGGCACCCTTGGCGGTTCCGGCCTGAAAGGAGAACCAGCAAGCCCCATGAAAGTCATCAACATCGGCGGCGACGCGTATCTGTACCCGGAAGGAATCTATTCCATGGAGGATTTCGTCGCCTACGTCAATTTAAGCGGCAACAAATTTCTGCCCATGCGCTGCCTGTATTCCGACAACTGCGTCCCCCCCTATTTTGTGCGGGAGGATATCGGGATGTGCTATGTCAACTTTTCCGCCGTCACCATGATGGAGGAGGCGGACGTTACTCTGCTTTCCCGGGCGGAATACGACGCGCGGCTGCGGGAGGCACTGCCCCACTGCTGCCGGGGCTGTGTGGATTTCGATGAAAACGAGGACGACATTCTCGACGGACGGCGGAATTATGTGGGACTGGACGGCTACTGTCCCTATTATCAGGCGTTTTAACGCGGCTCGTTTCCGCCCCGCGCGCCCGCATACCGACCGAACCGCCCGGAGCGCCGCTCCGGGCCTTTTGTTTAGGGGAACCGCCCATGCGGACCGCTCTTCCTTTTTATTCCGTTGTGTGGTAAAATCCCTTATATTAATGTCTGCTGAACAATCGAACAATAAAAAATGCCGCCGCAAACGCTCTATGGATTTGTTCAGTAAACACGACGTTATCCGTATCACAGCACCGTTATGTCGTTACTTCTTTGAAACAGCGGAGGAAGCCATGTCTGAAGCGATTCAGCCGCGGGGAACCATCACGGAACACCGCCGGGACGAAAAAAACGCTCTTGCCGGACTGCTGCCGCCGATTGCCGCTTTTCTGCTGACCGCGGCAGTCTGGACGGCCGCGCTCTGCCTGTTCGGGGTCGCCCCCTTCGGCTCCCGTTCCATCCTGATTACCGACCTTGCGCAGCAGTATATCGAATACCATGCCGCTCTGTACGACGCCGTTCGGGGGGGGAGCAGTCTCCTGTATACCTGGGACGGCGGGCTGGGAATGAATTTCCTCGGCCTGTTCGCTTATTACCTTGCCAGCCCCTTCACCCCGCTGATCCTGCTCTTTCCCCGCGGGCTGCTGCCGGAGGCGGTACTTTTGGTCGTCTCCCTCAAGCTGGCGGGGAGCGCCTGCACCATGTCGCTTTTTCTGCGGAAGGCCGTCGGCGCGCGGGGAACGGCAAACGTGTTGTTTGCGGCGATGTATGGCCTGTCGGGATATGCCGCCGTTTTCTTTTTCAATGTGATGTGGTTTGACGCGGTGCTGCTGCTTCCCCTTGTTCTGCTGGGAGTGCGGCATCTGGTCCGGACCGGGCGGTTCGCCCCGCTGGCCGCCGTGTACACGGTGCTTTTCCTTTCCAATTTCTACACGGCGTACATGGCGGGCGGGTTCAGCCTGCTGTTCCTGTTCGCCCTTCTTTTCGTCCGGCGTGCGTCCCGGAAGGAATGGCGACGGGCCGTTCTCCGTCTGTTCGGCGCGGCGGGGATCGCGGCGGGGCTGGGAGCTTTCCTGCTGCTTCCCGCCTTCTTCGCCCTGCGGGAGGCGCAGGGGGATGTGGGAGGAACCCTTCCTTGGCTCAGTCTGGCGGCCGACCCCCTGACCCTGCTTGGGAAGCTGGCGTTCGGCGCGTACGATTCCGCCACCAGCAGCGGCACCCCCAACCTCTATTGCGGGATTTTGTCTCTCGGCCTGCTGCCCGCGTATTTCCTTCACCGGGAAATCCCCCGGCGGGAAAAGCTCGCCGCCGGGGTGCTGATCGGTTTTCTGCTGCTCAGCATGGCGGTGGATCCGCTGGACACCCTCTGGCACGGCGGACAGCCGCCGGTCTGGTTTCCGGGGCGGTATGCCTTCTGTCTGATCCTCCTGCTGGTGGCCTCCTCCGCCCGTGCCTTTTCCCGGCGGGATGGGCTGACCCGGCGGCGGATTTGGCTCGGCTTCGCCGCTTCCGCTCTGCTGATGCTGGCGGTTCAGCTCCCGGAATGGCTGTTTCCGGAGGAGGCCGGCGCCTTCACCGGACAGCTGTGGATTACTCTTGGGCTGCTTGCGCTGTATGCGGCTCTGCTGACGCTGCGGACGGGGAAACGCCGCGTGCTTGAGCGCACGGCGCTTATTCTCCTTGCTCTGTGCGTCCCGCTGGAACTTACGGACAACGCGCTGCGCTCCCTGCGCTCCCTGAACACCGAGTTGGGCTTTGAGCAGCGAAAAACCTTTACCGAATATCTGGAGCGGGAGGAGGAGCAGACCGCGCTGCTTTCCTCCCTCACCGCATCGCGCGGGGATTCGCTTTCCCCCGACAATTTCTACCGCGTGGAGGACCGGAACGCCCGAAACCCAAACGACGGGCTTGTCCGCGGTCTGCCCGCCCTGAGCCATTACAGCTCCCTTTCCCGGCGGGATACCTTCGGGTTCCTCCGGCGGCTGGGGATGACCACCGCGTCCTCCGACAAAATCCTGCGGTACGGCGGCTCCACCTCCGCGCTGGACGCCGTTCTGGGCATCCGCTACGTTTTTGCCCGGCGGGACGACCGCGCCGGTATGACGGACGTCGGTCAGGCGGACGGTCTTATCCTCCGGGCCAATGAAAACGCTCTTCCCCTCGCCTATTTTGCGGACAGCGCCGTTCTCTCCCTTTCCGCGAATGGAAAGGCAGATCCCTTCACACTGCAAAACGCCTTTTTCTCGTCTCTGGAAGGCTCCGGCGAGGAGAACGCCTTTTTTACCCCGCTGTCCGTTCAGGCCTCCTGCCGGAACGGCACGCTGGACACGCCGTCCGCCGGGACGCGTACCTACGTTTCGGTTCCGGCGGGAACAGGGCGGCTGGTTCTGACCATCGAAAATCCCGCGTGTCAGCATGTGCTGCTGTATTTCTCCAACAATCTGCCGGAAAACGCCGCGGTTCTCCTGTCGGACAAGACGCTCAACGCCGGCGGCGAACGGATGGTGCGCGGTGTGATCGACCTCGGCGAACAGGAGGCCGGCATAGTGACCGTTTCCTTTCCGGTGTCGGGAACCAACCGCCGGTTTGGTGAGCTGTACGCCGCCGCCTTTGATGAAGCGGCGTTCGAGCGGTTGACCGCCGTCCTTCGGGAAGGGACGCCCGACCGGCTGACCGTAAGCGAAAGCGGCGCGCAGGTCACCGCCGTCCTCACCGCGCCCCGGGACGGCGTGCTGTTCACCTCCCTGCCCGCCGACAGCGGCTGGACGGTGCGGATCGACGGGAAAAAGGCCGCCGCTTCGGATGTGGCGGACGCGTTTCTTGCCGTCCCCCTCCCTGCCGGGGAGCATACCGTTGCTCTGTCCTTCCGTCCCCGCGGGCTGACGGCGGGCGTCGCCCTTTCCCTCGCCACGGCAGGGATGTGTCTGGCCGGGCGGCTCCTGCGGCGGCGGAAAAGGACGAAAGAGCCGGCGCTTCCTATTCCAGCTTTGGAACCGGAACAGGCGGATAGATTCCGTTAAACATAAAAGCTCCCGTCCACGGACGGGAGCTTTTGTTTCGGTAATGGCCGCAGGGGCGGCTGCTCAGAATTCCGCCGAACCGGTGGTGCGGGGGAAGGGCAGCACGTCCCGGATATTCGGGATACCGGTCACATACATAATCAGCCGCTCAAAGCCCAGGCCGAAGCCCGCGTGGCGGGCGCCGCCGAAACGGCGCAGATCCATATACCAGTCGTAGTCGGCTTTGTTGAGATGGAAGTAGTCCATCGCCTTTTCCAGCATTTCCGGCCGTTCCTCGCGCTGGCTTCCGCCGATGATCTCCCCGATTCCCGGCACCAGCAAATCCATTGCCGCAACGGTTTTTCCGTCGTCGTTCAGCCGCATATAGAACGCCTTGATTTCCTTCGGATAATCGGTGACGAATACCGGGCGCCGGAACACCTGCTCGGTCAGATACCGCTCATGCTCGGTCTGGAGGTCGCAGCCCCAGTAAACCGGAAATTCAAACTGCTCCTTATGCTCCTCCAGCAGACGGATCGCTTCGGTATAGGTAACGTGGGCAAAATCCGAATTCACGATGAACTCCAGCCGTTCCCTCAGCCCTTTATCAAAAAAGCTGTTGAAGAAATCAATCTCGTCGGGGCATTTGGTCAGGACATGCGCGATGACGTACTTCATCATATCCCGCGCCAGTTCCATATCATCCTGCAGGTCGGCAAAGGCGATCTCCGGCTCGATCATCCAGAACTCCGCCGCGTGCCGGGGCGTGTTGGACTTTTCGGCGCGGAAGGTCGGGCCGAAGGTGTACACCTTGCCGAACGCCATGGCCATGCATTCCGCCGCCAACTGGCCGGACACGGTC
The DNA here is from genome assembly GCA_905192745.1 of uncultured Oscillospiraceae bacterium. Taxonomy (GTDB): domain Bacteria; phylum Bacillota; class Clostridia; order Oscillospirales; family Acutalibacteraceae; genus Avimonas. Next base: position 25,559 of record CAJJLZ010000005.1, on the reverse strand, counting down.
AGCGAGGTATGCTTGCCGAAGAAATCCTGCGAATAATCCACCGCGCCGTCCTCCGTGCGGGGCGGATTCGCGATATCGAGGGTGGTGACATGGAACATTTCCCCCGCCCCTTCGCAGTCGCTGGAGGTAATCAGCGGGGTATGGGCATAGACAAAGCCGCGGTCATGGAAAAACTGATGGATGGCAAACGCGCATTCCGACCGCACCCGGAACGCCGCGCTGAAGGTATTCGTCCGCGGCCGCAGATGGGCGATGGTTCGGAGAAATTCCATGGAATGCCGTTTCTTCTGCAGCGGATAATCCGGGGTGGAGCGGCCTTCCACTTCCACCGAAACGGCGTGCAGCTCGAACGGCTGCTTCATACCGGGCGTCATGGCAATCGTACCGGAAACCACGAGGGCCGAACCGACGTTGAGCCGTACCACCTCGTCAAAGCCCGGCAGGCGTTCTTCTTCAGCGATCACCTGCAGGTTGCGCTGACAGCTTCCATCGTTCAGCTCAATAAAGGCGATGGTTTTCGACTGGCGCAGGGTACGAATCCAGCCGCACACCGTAACATTCTGCCCCGCCAGCTGCTCCGCATCCACATACAGCGCCGCGATTTCTTTGCGTTTCATTTCCTTATCATCCTTTCGCCGGCCGGACAGGATATACGCCCGGCGGCTTCCTTTTCATCAGGAAGGCAAAAATGCCGTTGACATTTCTTCCGAATGCCATTATACCAACCCTATCCAAGGAAAACAAGAGCCGTCGTTCCCTGAAACAGAGAATTTCGTGCAATCCTTCTCCGCGTCCCAATGCATCCGTCCGTCTTCCTGTGTCAGGGGGCGTTTGTCCGTGTTCCTTTTTTCAAAGCACGCCGGCTTCAAAACCGGAGCTATAGGTAATCGTCCCGTCCGCTGCAACCCATACCGCTTCCACATCGGGAAGGGATTCCACCAGCGCCTTCCCCTGCTCCACCGGCATCAGAAACAGGGTGGTGGACAGAGCGTCCGCCCGGCCGGAATCCGGACACAGCACGCTGACCGACGACATATACTCCGGCGGCATCAGCGTATCCGGATCGATGATATGCGCGTACCGCTTCCCGTTCACGGAGTAATACCGCTGATAATCCCCGCTGGTGACCAGCGCATCCTCTCCGTCCAGCCCCACCAGCATCAGCAGGCCGCCGGTTTCCGCCTTCTTCGGATCCTGAATCCCGACCTTCCAGGGCGTGCCGTCCGCCCGGCCGCCGACAGCGCGGATATTGCCGCCGAGGTTCAGCAGAGCGGAGGTCACGCCGTATTCCTCCGCGTGTTCCGCCGCCCAACGGGCGACCTGCTCCGCCGCATAGCCCTTGCCGACCGCTCCCACGTCGATTTTCAGCAGAGGGTCCGCCAGAAACACGGTGGACGTTTCCCGGTCGATCACGATATCCGCAGGATCGATGTGCTCCGCCGCCGCGCGGAGCGTCTCCATAGACGGCAGAGCGGCGTTCGCCGGATCGGCCAGCCCCGCTTCCCGGCAGGTCCGCCACAGGGTCAGGACAGAGCCCAGAGCCACATTCACCTTTCCGCCGGTCTCCTCCCCCGCCTGCTTCCCCATTTCCAGCAGGCCGAGGATCCGGCTGTCCACCGCCAGCGGCGCGGACGCCGCTTCTCGGTTTATCCGGCAGAGGTTCACGACGCCTTCGTATTCCTTATAGATATCATACAACTGGTGATATTCCAGCAGCGCGGCATGGACGTCCGCCGCCCAGCGGTCGAAAGAGGCCCGATCGTCCGCATAAGCCGTCAGGGTGGTCACGGTATCGAACAGATCGACATAAGAAGCCTCATACCGCTCCGCCGCGCCCCTTCCGCCGCAGCCGGTCAGGCCGGCCAGAAAACACAGGGCGGCCGTCAGCAAGGCGGCCGGGCGCAGAAACGTTCTCATCCATGTTCCCCTTTTCATCGTTTTTTATCGGCGCTTCCGCTATCAGTTTACCCGCCGTACGCCGTCCTGTCAAATGCCGTTCTTTCCCGCCGTTTACTATAACCGCCGCTTTGGAAAAATATCCTGTCTTTCCGGGACATCCCCCTCGCGGCCCCTTTGTTTTCAAAATTTTAACATTTTCCGGCGGACGAACCCTTGCGTTTTATGCCAAACCGCGCTATAGTATTGTTTAGCACTCAAGCAAACAGAGTGCTAAACATGATGCGGCGGTGCTTTCCGCCGCCAGGAAGGGAATGGTCTCCGAGATGAAAACCAAACAGTTCAAGGCCGAGTCAAAGCGTCTGCTCGACCTGATGATTAATTCCATCTATACCCATCGCGAAATCTTCCTGCGGGAACTGATTTCGAACGCCAGCGACGCAATCGATAAGCTGTATTACCGTTCGCTGACCGACGGGCTGACCGGCGTCAGCCGGGACAATTTCTTTATCCGGCTGGATGTGGATAAGGAAAACCGCACCCTTACCCTGACGGACAACGGCTGCGGCATGACGCAGGAGGAACTGGAAAACAACCTCGGCACCATTGCGAAAAGCGGCTCCTTCGCCTTTAAAAAGGAAAACGAGGCCAAAGAGGACGTCGATATCATCGGCCAGTTCGGCGTGGGCTTCTACTCCGCCTTTATGGTCAGCGACTGCGTAACCGTCCGCTCCCGCGCCTACGGGGCGGACGAAGCCTACGAATGGCAGTCCCACGGGGCAAGCGGCTATACCATCCAGCCCTGCGGGATGGATGGGCACGGCACCGTCATCGTCCTGAACATCAAGGCGAACACCGAAGAGGATAATTACGACGAATTTCTGGATACCTACCGTCTGCGGGGAATTATTAAGAAATACTCCGACTACATCCGTTACCCGATTAAAATGGAGATCGAAAAATCCCGCCCGAAGGAGGGAGCGGAAGGCGAATACGAAAGCTATACCGAGGTGGAAACCGTCAACAGCATGGTTCCGCTCTGGAAACGGAACAAAAACGAGCTGACCGACGAGGACTACAACAGCTTTTACAAAGAGAAATTTTTCGACTACGAGAATCCGGCCCGCGTTATCCACTCCAGCACCGAAGGCGCGGCCACCTATAACGCGCTGCTTTTCATCCCCTCCCGCGCGCCCTACAACTATTATACCCGGGAATACGAGAAGGGCCTTCAGCTTTACGCCAGCGGTGTGCTGATTATGGATAAGTGCGCCGACCTGCTGCCCGATTACTTCAGCTTTGTCCGCGGTCTGGTGGATTCACAGGACCTGTCGCTGAACATTTCCCGGGAAATGCTTCAGCACGACCGCCAGCTCAAGGTAATCGCCGCCCGGCTGGAAAAAAAGATCAAGAGCGAGCTGCTCGCCATGCTGAACAACGACCGCGAGAATTACGAAAAGTTCTTCAAGAATTTCGGTCTCCAGCTGAAATACGGCGTTTACGCCGACTACGGCCAGCATAAGGACGTGCTGCAGGAGCTGCTGATGTTCTATTCCTCCACCGAGGAAAAGCCGGTCACTCTGGCCGAATATGTCGGCCGGATGAAGGAGGAGCAGAAATACATTTACTATGCCTGCGGCGACAGCGTGGACAAGCTGGCCCGTCTGCCCCAGAGCGAAGCGGTTCGGGACAAAGGCTACGAGATTCTGTACTGCACCGACGACGTGGATGAATTTGCCCTGCGGGTGCTTCACGACAGCGACGGCAAGGAATTCCGCTCGGTTTCCTCCGGCGATCTCGGTTTTGAGGCGGAGGAGAAGGATGAAGAGAAAAAGCTGCAGGAGGAGAATAAGGAGCTCTTCGGTTTCATGACGGAGGCGCTGGACGGAAAGGTCAAGGAAGTCCGGCTGTCCAAGCGGCTGAAGACCCACCCGGTCTGTCTCGCCAGCGGCGGCGACCTTTCGCTGGAAATGGAAAAGGTGCTCAACGCGATGCCGACCGACAACAAGGTGCAGGCGGATCGGATTCTGGAAATCAACGAATCCCACCCGATTTTCGGCACGCTGGTTTCTCTTTATGACAGCGATAAGGATAAGCTGCGGGAGTATGCGCAGCTGCTGTATACTCAGGCCCTGCTGATTGAAGGGCTGCCGATTGACGATCCGGCGGCGTTCAGCAGCCAGATCTGCGACCTGATGGCTTCCCGCTGACGGAAAGCTTCCGCCCCTAAGAGCCGTCGAATGCCCTGACCGGTATTCGGCGGCTCTTTTCGCGGTAAACTTTTCCGGAAAATGCAAAGCCGGCGGCAAATCAAAAAATCCGATCGGTTTTTCGCTTTTTTGCCTGTCCCGGCCGGTCTTTTTAGTTGAAAGCGGTTTGTACGGACAATCGGCTTTTCCTCCGCCGCCTTCTATGGTATAATGTCGTTCGGAAGAAATGCGACAGCATTTCTCAGCAGCGCCGCCGGCAAAGGCTGACGGCGCGCCAGAAAATGCGGCGCTGTATATTGTTGCAGAACGGCGGAAACCATGGTAATATAATGGGGATTGAAAAATGGGAGATGTCCGGCAGCTAATCAAGCCGCTGTTTACCGTGAAAAATAAAAGGAAACGAGAGAGCAAACGAATGAGGAATATGAGTATTCGTAAAATTGTGTTGGTTTTCATTGATTTAATCACCCTCTGTCTTGCCTGCTTCGCCTCCTTCTTTCTTTCCAACACCATGGCAATCGTGCATCTGACCGTTTCGGACACCTATTGGTCTCTGATTCTGTTCACCCTCTGCAACAGCCTGTCTCTTACTCTCTGCGGCACCTACCGCAGTATCTGGCGGTATGCGGAGGTGAAAAATTTTCTGCTGGTTATCTCCAGCCTCTTTCTGGGGACGTCGGTCAGTTATCTGATTATGACCCTTCTTCACGAAATGCCGTCCAACATCTATATGGTGCTGGCTTTTCTGCTTGCCGTTTTCGCTATTGTAGGAATGCGGCTGCTGTATCAGTATATTTACACCGCTCTGAACCGTCATATTTCCACCGAACTGAGGGAGCCGACGCTGATTGTGGGGGCCGGACAGGCCTGCCGAAGCATTCTGGAGGAAATGCAGCGGGTGGACTGCCGGTATAACCCGCTGTGCATTGTGGACGACAATAAGGAGAAAATCGGCCGCAGTATCGGCGGCGTTAAGGTATACGGCCCCACCGACGTTATCCCGGCGCTTTGCGGGCAGTTCGGCATCCATACCATTCTGTTCGCCATGCCCTCCTGCGATGAGGCGGACCGGAAGCGGATTCTGCAAATCTGCTCCAACACCAACTGCAAAATCAAGGTTCTTCCCTACATTCATGAGACCATCGACGGCGATCTCGGTCTGCTCGGTCAGGCCAAGGATATCAATCTGGAGGATCTGCTCGGACGGAAAGCCATCCGTTTCGACAACAGCGACGTCGCCGCCTTTATCCGGGACGAAGTATGCATGGTCACCGGCGGCGGCGGCTCCATCGGTTCGGAGCTCTGCCGGCAGATTGTGAAATACCGGCCGAAGCAGTTGATCGTTGTGGACATCTACGAGAACAACGCCTATGAGATTCAGCAGGAACTGATTCGGAAATACGGGGATTCCATCAACCTGAGCGTTCAGATCGCGTCGGTGCGGGACTTCAAGAAAATGGATCGGCTGTTCCGCACCTTCCAGCCGACCGTGGTGTTCCACGCGGCGGCGCACAAGCATGTGCCGCTGATGGAAACCAATCCGGAGGAAGCGGTAAAAAACAACGTGATCGGCACCTTTAACGTAGCTAATCTCGCCGATCTCTACCGGGTGAAAAAATTTGTTCTGGTATCCACCGATAAAGCGGTTAACCCTACCAATGTGATGGGCGCGACCAAGCGCTGCTGCGAAATGATTATGCAGTATATGGCGGAGCAGTCCACCGGGACGGAATATGTCGCGGTACGATTCGGCAACGTGCTGGGAAGCAACGGATCGGTAATCCCTCTGTTTAAAAAGCAGATCGAGGAAGGCGGCCCCGTCACCGTCACCGACCCGGATATCATCCGGTATTTTATGACCATTCCCGAAGCGGTTTCCCTGATCCTTCAGGCAGGCGCCATGGCGCACGGCGGAGAAATTTTCGTGCTGGATATGGGAGAACCGGTTAAAATCGTCACCCTGGCGGAAAACCTGATCCGTCAATACGGGAAGGAACCCTACCGGGATATTCCCATCGTCTTTACCGGACTGCGCCCCGGTGAAAAGCTGTTTGAAGAGCTGCTGATGAATGAAGAGGGTCTCCAGTCCACCATGAACAACAAAATTTTCATCGGCAATCAGATTCCGGTGGACATCGATGATTTCATCCGGAAGATGCGGGCGCTCAAAGAGGTCATGAACGACGAAGACGTGGCGGTCATCATCCGCCGTCTGTACGATCTGGTTCCCACCTTTCAGCACAGGGAACTGCATCTTGAGTCCGAGGCAAAAGGCGATGAGGGCGCGGCGGAGACTCCTGCCGAAAAGGAAGAAGCCTCCCCGGCTGAATAAAATGGAAAAAACACGGCGAAAAATGGAACGCCGTGTTTTTCTGTTTTTCGCGGGCTGTGGAAGACAAAGCAACAAATTCCGGTTTTTGCGGAATTTGTTCTATACACGCTTTCCCTTTTCGGTGTATTCTAGAGTGTGTTGATACTATCCGGAATGCGCGGATTTCGGGATGATTTTTCGGACAGCAGGGCGCGAGAGGGCGGATACGGGATGTACTTCCGGCGGCGGAGTTTGTGCGTTATATCGGCGGCTGCTGCGGAAGCAACGCCTCCTATATCCGCCGGCTGCGGGAACGCCTGACGGAGCGGTAACGCTGCCGGACGACGATCCGGCTCGTCAACGCGGATTGCCCTTCATCGGTTATTGCAGGCCCCAATGCGCAGGCATTGGGGCCTTTTTTGTTTTTTCTTTCTCTTTTATTTCTTTTATCTCGTCAGGAGGCGTTCGCGTTGGGCAGCGGACCGAAAAGCCTTGTCTGGGAAGCTACGTCGCTGATCATCGGCCGCAGCGCCGGGGAATCCAGCAGACGGCCGCCGGTATATTTGCCGTTGCAGGTAATAAAGTACCGGCAGCGTTTGAGGGATACGCCGATCTTTCGCAAAAGGTCATGCGTCAGCACATGAAGGCGGCGGGCCTGAAGGATCCGTTTGGCATAGGTGACGCCGATTCCCGGTACCCGAAGGAGCATTTCATAATCCGCCGTATTCACCTCCACCGGGAACTGATCGAGATGCCGCATCGCCCAAACCGCTTTGGGATCGAGATCAAAGGGAAAATTGGGTTCCTCTTCCGGCAGAAGTTCTTCCACCGTAAAGCCGTAGAGCTGTACCAGCCGATCCGCCTGATACAGACGGCGGGTCCGCCAATGCGGGGTGTTTTCCTCCGGAAAAAAGTCAAAGTGAGAAGAACGGGGCAGATGAAAGGGGGAATAATACACCCGCCGCAGCCGATATTTCCGATACAACGCCGCCGAAAGCGTCATGGCGGTGCGGTCCGTCTCCTTCATCGCCCCCACGATCATCTGGGTGGTTTGCCCGCTGCGGGCAAAACGGCGGCCGGCGGCGTTGATTTCCCCGGCGTGGTTTCGGACACGACGGCTGATTTCCCCCATCGGGGTAAGAATATTGGTTTTATTTTTCTGCTTGGCGATCACGGCATATCCTTCGCTGTGGGGTAATTCGATATTCACGCTCAGCCGGTCGGCAAGCCATCCGGCCCGCTCGATCAGCTCCGGATCGGCGCCCGGCATGATCTTGGCATGGATATACCCGCTGTATCGCAGTTCCTGCCGCATAATCCGCAGGGTTTCCACGATCAGCTCTTCGGTATAATCCGCGTTTTTATAGATGCCGGAGGTGACGAATACCCCCATGGTCGGATTGTTTTTGGCCGACTGCACGGCGATTTCCGCCAATTCCCGCAGGGTGCAGGTATAGCGCCGGCGGCATTCCAGCCCGGCGCGGCAGCTGCAGTAGGAGCAGTTAAAGATACAATCGTTGGACAGCCCCACCTTGGGAACGGTGGGAGGCGTATGCGGTGCGCGGATGGTCTCCAGATCGGCAATCTCATCGGCGGTCAGCTCACTGGCGTCCGCAATGTCAAACCGCGCGGAATCCTGAATCAGGCGGATTTTATCCTCCGCCTCCAGCGTTGGCGGCAATATCAGATTCGCCACGGCGTCACTCCTCCTTTACCCGTATTTCAAAGTCCATAAACCGGAAAATTCCTCCGTTTGTTTGCATTATACGCTTTCTTTTTTCAAAAGTCAAACATTTGTTCTTTTTTATTTATAAATCCATCGGAATATTTTTCTTAAAAAATGTGAATTTTTTCGTCGATTTTTGAGGAATAGACGGTCTTTATAGATATATAGTGGGAAATGAGGGGACTTGCCGATGAAAGCATTCACTGCGGAGAAAACCGAACGGCCGACCGCTCCGAAACGCCGGTATCCCTGTGATGAAAAACTGGTACGCCGGGCGATGGACGGCGACCAGGAAGCCTTCACCGCCCTGTTTCAGGCAACCTGCCGGCCGATCCGCTGCGCGATCCGGGAAATCCTGCATCGGGAGGAGGACGTAAACGACGCCCTGCAGAACACCTATATCAAAGCCTTCAAATACCTCCCCACCCTCCGTCATCCGGAGGCTTTTTACAATTGGCTGAGATGCACGGCGGAAAACTGCGCGCGGGATGTACGAAGCGCCGTCGATGCGGACAGCCGGCGGCTGGTTCCTCTGGAAGAGGGCGCCCTGTCGGAATCCGCCGTCTATGACGAGATGGACGGCAGCAATCTGCGCACCGACATGACCGATGTGCTCACCCATCTGAATCCCCGCTACGCCGAAGTATTGATTCTGTATTATTTTGTCGGGATGCGTCTTGCGGAAATCGCCCGCACTCTGCACGAACCGCCCAGCACCGTCCGCAGCCGATTCACCGCCGCCAAACGCAGCGTTTTGCGGATACTGGAGGAAAAGGGAATCGACCGCCCCCTCTATGGCGGCAGCCCCACCGGTATTCTGGCAGCGGCGCTGAACGACGCGGTGGAGGCGGACATGCTGGCCGCCCTGAATATACAGACGGCGATTGGTCATCTGGCCGACGCCAAACTCCCCGAATGCGAGCGGCGGGCCGTTCGGCAGCTTTTGAAAAAGGAACGAAACCGAACCATCCGACGGCTCGCGGGAATGGTAGCGATCATCGGCGCGCTCTCCGGGGTAGTGACGACGCTCTTTCTGCGGCTGCTGTGAAAAGCGCCCGGTCCGGAAAGCGGACGGAACGGGACAGCCATTGCAAATATACCGAAAATTTTTCGAAGGGACGGCATAAACGGGCCGTTCCTTTTTTCTCTGCCGATTGGTTCCTTTCATCCGCTTCCTTCGGTTTGCATTTCCGGAAATTTTCGTGTATGATAGGAAACGCCCCCTGAATTTCCTTCAGGACATCCGCTCTGTCGAAAGGATCTGATTACATGGCCATTGCTGAACTTTTTCAGAAAAAATCGACGGTGTTCTCCTTTGAGGTGTTTCCCCCAAAGCGCACCAGTTCCATCGATACGATCTACAGCACGCTGGACCAGCTCAAAAACCTGCGTCCGGACTTTATCAGCGTGACCTATGGGGCGGGCGGCAACGTCGCCGACCAATCCACCTGTGAAATCGCGTCGATCATTCAGAACACCTATCATATCGAGCCTCTCGCCCACCTTACCTGCGTCAGCAGCACCAAAGAGGAAATTCTGCAGAACCTTGCGCGGCTGAAAGAGCGGAATATCCGCAGCATACTCGCCCTGCGGGGGGATTTTTCCCCCGATCATCCGCCCAAGACGGATTTTCGGCACGCCAGCGACCTGATCGCTTTCATCCGGGAGCAGGATCCGGAATTTCATCTTTCGGCCGCCTGTTATCCCGAGGGACACATTGAATGCGATTCTCTGGTGGAGGATGTGCTCAACCTGAAAAGGAAAGCGGACGCCGGGGCGGAGCATCTGGTTTCCCAGCTTTTCTTCGACAACGCCGCCTTCTATGCGTTTCTCGAACGGGCGCGGATCGCGGGCATCACCCAGCCGATTGAAGCCGGTATTATGCCGGTAGTGAATAAAAAGCAGATCGAGCGGATGGTGTCGATGTGCGGCGCCAGCCTTCCGGCGAAATTCTCCAAGATTATGAGCCGGTACGAAAACAAACCGGAGGCGCTGCGGGATGCGGGCATCGCTTATGCCATCGATCAGATTGTGGATCTGGTCTCCAACGGGGTGCAAGGCATTCATCTTTACACAATGAACAACCCTATGGTGGCGCGCCGGATCACCGAAAGCGTCGCCTCTCTGTTTGACTGAGGCTTTTGGACGAGGAGGCTGCCTGTGATTCCCATGACTCCTTATCTCGCGCCGGTGGTTTTTCAGCCGTCCGGTTCCTCTCTTCCCCCCATTGATAAGCCGGAGGTGCTGCGGTATCTCGGCTATGGGGGAACCGCGCCCAATCCGGCCACCGACGCGCTGGTGGACCGCTGTATTGACGAACTAACCAAAGAAGTCCGTCCCCGGGCGGTGTACGCCGCCTTTCCGCTTGTAAAGTCATCCGCCTTTTCGGAAGAGTCCGGCGCTCTGACGTTGGACGGCTGCAGCCTCGCCCTTCCGGGGGAGGACATTGCCGCCCATCTGGCGGGCTGTCATACCGCCGTGCTTCTCTGCGCCACCCTGTCCATGCAGGCGGACGCGCTGATTCGGCGCAGGCAGGTGCAGGACGTAACCGCGGGGCTGGTAATGGACTGCTGCGCGACCACGCTGGTCGAGCAGCTCTGTGATGAAGTGGAACGGCAGGTAAAGCCGCTGTTTGGGGAGGAAGGCCGTCCGGCCGGCTTCACCACCCGCTTCAGCCCGGGCTACGGAGATCTGCCGCTTTCCATTCAGGCGGCTTTTCTTGCCGCGCTGGACGCGCCCCGGAAAATCGGGCTTTGCGTCACCGACAGCGATATCCTGACCCCCCGGAAATCGGTAACCGCCGTTTTCGGGGTAACCGACGCGGCGCCATCCGATCCGCGGACCGGATGCGCCCGCTGTTCTCTGCGCGGCAACTGCGCTTTCCGAAGAAAGGGTGAATTTTGTGGACTTTCCCACACTGCTGAATAAACCGTTCGTGCTGCTGGACGGCGCGATGGGAACCATGCTGCAAAAAGCGGGGCTTCCCCTCGGCGCAACGCCCGAACTGCTTAATATGGAGAATCCCGGCCAGATCACCGCCATCCATCGCGCTTATATCGAAGCGGGAGCGGACGTGATCTACGCCAATACCTTCGGGGCCAACCGGCACAAGCTGGCCGGCTCCGGACGGACGGCGGCCGAGGTGGTCGCCGCCGGGGTCGCCGCCGCGCGGAAAGCGGCGGAGGGGACCGACTGTCTGGTCGCGCTGGACATCGGTCCGATCGGCCAGCTGCTGGAACCAACCGGCAGTCTTTCCTTCGACGAGGCGGTGGATATTTTCCGCGAGCAGGTGGAGGCCGGTACGGCCGCCGGGGCCGATTTGATCGTGCTGGAGACCCTGACCGACCTCGGAGAGGCGCGGGCCGCCGTCCTCGCGGCAAAGGAGCACAGCAGTCTGCCGGTGCTCTGCACCATGACCTTTGAAAAAAACCGCCGCACCTTCACCGGCTGCGGTATCCCCTCGATGGCGCTGACGCTGGAAGGACTGGGAGCGGACGCGCTCGGCGTCAACTGTTCCCTCGGGCCGGACGAGCTCGCGCCGCTGGTGGACGAGCTGCTGGAGTGGTCTTCCCTGCCCCTGATCGTCAAGCCGAATGCGGGACTTCCCGATCCGGCGACGGGAGATTACGATATCTCCCCCGCGCAGTTTGCCGCTTCCGCCGCCGCGCTCGCCGGAAAGGGTGTAAAAATCCTGGGCGGCTGCTGCGGCACCACCCCCGCCTATATCGCCGCTGTCCGGGAAGCGATCGACGGCTTCCCCCCTCCGGCGGCGCGTCCGGCGGTCCGGAATTCGGCGGTCTGCAGCGCCACCCGTGTGGTGCCGATCGACCGCGCCCGGATCATCGGGGAACGGATCAATCCGACCGGAAAGAAGCTGTTTCAGGCCGCTCTTCGGCGGGAAGACGTGGATTATATCCTCACTCAGGCCCTTCAGCAGACCGAGGCTGGGGCGGATATTCTCGATGTGAACGTCGGCCTGCCCGAAATTGACGAGCCGGCGATGATGGCCCGCTGCGTCAAGGCGCTGCAGGGGGTGACCGACGCGCCGCTCCAGCTCGATTCCTCCGACCCCGACGCGCTGGAGCGCGGACTGCGGCTGTACCATGGGCGGGCAATTGTCAATTCGGTGAACGGGGACGACGAATCCCTTTCCTCCGTTCTGCCGCTGGTCCGGAAATACGGGGCCGCCGTGGTGGGGCTGACGCTGGACAAAAACGGTATCCCTCCCCTGGCGGAACAGCGCTTCGCCATCGCGCAGAAAATTCTTCGCCGGGCGATCTCCTGCGGCATTCCCCGCGAGAACGTCTTTATCGACTGTCTGACCCTGACCGCCTCGGCGGAGCAGGAGGCGGTCAGAGAAACGCTGAAGGCCCTGCAGATGGTGAAGGAACGGCTGGGGCTGAAAACCGTGCTGGGGGTATCCAATATCTCCTTCGGTCTGCCGAACCGGGAGCTGGTCAACCAGACCTTTCTTACCCTCGCCCTCGCCCACGGGCTGGATCTGCCCATTATCAACCCCAACATCGCAGCAATGACCGGCGCGGTGCGGGCCTTCCATCTGCTGTATAACCTCGACCGCAACGCACAGGAATTCGTTGCCGCCTATGCCGGGACGGCTTCGGCCCCTTCCGCCCCCGCCGCCTCTCCCGCCCCCTCGCCGTCGTCTGCCCCGGCTGAACCGAAACGGACGGACGACCTCGCGTATGCGGTGGAAAACGGTTTGAAGGCCGACGCGGCGCGGATCACCTCCTCGCTGCTGGAAACCGCCGACCCGATGGAGGTGGTGGACACCCTACTGATTCCCGCGCTGGACCGGACCGGCGCCGCGTTTGAAAAGGGAACCCTGTTCCTCCCCCAGCTCATTCAGGCGGCGGGGGCGGCGCAGGCGGCGTTCGACGTGATTAAGGCGAAAATCGCGGCCGGGAACGACGCGCCGGTGAGCAAGGGAACCATTGTGCTGGCCACGGTAAAGGGAGATATCCACGACATCGGCAAAAATATTGTAAAGGTTCTTCTGGAGAATTACGGATATACGGTGATCGATCTCGGCCGGGACGTAGACCATCAGGCGGTGGTGGACGCGGCGATTCGCCACAAGGCGGATATCGTGGGACTCAGCGCCCTGATGACCACCACCCTCAAGAGCATGGAAAAGACCATCGCCCTGCTGCATGAAAACCATGTTCCGGTCAAGATCATGGTGGGCGGCGCGGTCCTTACTCCGGAATACGCCGAAAAGATTGGCGCGGACTATTATTCCAAAGACGCAAAGGAATCGGTGGACATCGCCCGCCGGATTCTGGGACAGTAAAAAGGCATATAAAGAAGAGGCTTCCGGCAAGGACCGGAAGCCTCTTCTTTATGCAGTAAGCATATACGTCGGGCATTTACCACTTTACCCGGCGGCCGCCATCTCGAGAAAACGGGCGTGTACCCGGATATCCTCCGTCAGCTCGGGATGAAAGGCGGTGACGAGGCGGTTCCCCTGCCGGGCGGCGACGATACGGCCGCCGGTCCGAGCGAGGATTTCCACCCCCGGCCCCGCCTGCGCGATATAGGGAGCGCGGATGAACACCATCGGCACGGCGTCCTCTCCGCCGAAACGCTCCTGCGTATGGAAAGAGCCGAGCTGACGGCCGTAGGCGTTCCGCCGGGCGGTGATATCCATCCCGCCGAAGCAGGGGACGCCGCCCTCCACCCGGTCGGCCAGCAGGATCAGGCCGGCGCAGGTGCCGAACACCGGCAGGCCGTTCTCAATCTTCGATTTCAGCGGCTCATACAGCTCCAGCTCCCGGAGCAGCTTGTTCATTACCGTGCTCTCCCCGCCGGGGAGGATCAGCCCGTCGAACGGGCGGTCCAGATCGCTTTTCCGCCGAATTTCAAAATGCCCGGCCGACAGGCGGTCCAGCATGGCGGCGTGCTCGGCGAACGCGCCCTGCACCGCCAGAATGGCTATGGTCATCGTATATCCGTTCCTTTCAAAGCCCCTTGGTTCCGGTTACTTTCCGCGCTCCGCCATCAGCAGTTCGATCTCCTGCTCATTGATGCCGACCATCGCCTCGCCCAGATCCTCCGACAACTCGGCGAGCATCGCCGGGTCGTTATAATTGGTGACGGCCTTGACGATCGCCGCCGCCCGCTTGGCCGGATTGCCCGACTTGAAGATGCCGGAACCGACGAACACGCCCTCCGCGCCAAGCTGCATCATCAGCGCCGCATCGGCCGGGGTGGCGACCCCGCCGGCGGCAAAGTTGACCACCGGCAGCTTGCCGTGCTCATGGACGTACCGCACCAGCTCCACCGGCACCATCAGCTCCTTGGCGGCCTGATACAGCTCATCCTCCCGCATTGACTGAAGGCGGCGCATCTCGCTGGTCATCATCCGCATATGGCGGACGGCTTGCACCACGTCGCCGGTTCCCGGCTCCCCCTTGGTACGGATCATGGACGCTCCCTCCGCGATCCGGCGGAGCGCTTCGCCCAGATCCTTCGCGCCGCAGACGAACGGCACGTCGAACCGCGTTTTGTCGATATGGTATTTATCGTCGGCCGGGGAGAGCACCTCGCTCTCGTCGATGTAATCGATCTCGATAGCCTGCAGAATCTGCGCCTCCGCAATGTGGCCGATCCGCACCTTCGCCATAACCGGGATGGAAACCGCCTGCTGGATGCCCTTAATCATTTTGGGGTCGCTCATCCGGGACACGCCGCCCGCCGCGCGGATATCGGCGGGGATACGCTCCAGCGCCATGACTGCGCAGGCGCCCGCCGCTTCCGCGATCTTCGCCTGTTCGGGGGTGGTGACGTCCATAATAACGCCGCCCTTCAGCATCTGCGCCAGATTTTTATTGAGTTCGTACCGTTCATAACGTTCGCTCATACTGCATTCTCCTTTGAAAATGATCGCGCCGGACTTGACGGCCGGTCGGTTTATGCTTTATTATAAAAAAAACTGGCATCATTTAAATAGCCAGTTTACGACTATTTTATGATGTCAGTTTAACCGGGAGGGCTTTTTTATGCTGACCGTTTCTCTGGACAGCCGTTTGGAAACGCCGCTGTACGAACAGCTTTACCGCTATATCCGGGGAGAAATCGAAACCGGCCGGTTAGCCGCTGGGGAAAAGCTCCCCTCCAAGCGGGCGCTCTGCGCCCATCTGAAGATCAGCCAGAACACGGTGGAAACCGCCTATGAACAACTGACGGCCGAGGGCTACCTGACCGCCCGGCCCCGCAGCGGCTATTACGTTCAGCGGATGGAAGCGCCGCTGCGTCCCGCGCCGCCACCCTTTTCCTCCGTTTTGCAGACGGCGGAGCTTCCCGCCGGGGAGGCCGCTCCCCCGCCCCGGTACGATTTCCGCACCAACGCGGTGGATACCGACCATTTTCCCTTTTCGGTGTGGGCGCGGCTGACCCGGGAGATTCTGTGCGAGGACAGCCGCGGACTGCTGCGGGCCGTTCATCCGCAGGGGGACCCCGGACTGCGGACCGAAATCGCGCGGTATCTGCGGGATTACCGCGGCATCCTGGCCTCCCCTGAACAAATCGTGGTGGGAGCCGGATCGGAATACCTGCTGGGGCTGGCTATTCAACTGCTCGGCAGGGATAAACGCTATGCGGTGGAAAACCCGGGCTATCCCAAAACCCGCCGGATTTTTGAGGGAGGCGGGGCGCGGGTCGTCCCGATCCGGCTGGACGAGGACGGGCTGCGGGTGGACGGACTGCGGCGGAGCGGGGCGGACGTCGTCCATGTCACCCCCTCCCATCACTTCCCGCTCGGGACGGTGATGCCGGTACGGCGGCGGATGGAACTGCTCCGCTGGGCGGAGGAGGCGGAGGGGCGGATTATTCTGGAGGACGACTACGACAGCGAGTTCCGCTTCGCCGGGCGGCCGATCCCCGCCTTGCAGGGACTGGACCGGAATGGACGGGTGATTTATTTCAACACCTTTGCCAAGACCCTCGCTCCCTCCCTGCGCATCGGGTATATGGTGCTGCCGAAGCCGCTTCTCGCCCTGTATCAGCGGGATTTCCTGTTTTACTCCTCCACCGTTCCGAGCTTTGAGCAGCACGTTCTCCGCCGCTTTTTGCAGGACGGGTATTTCGAACGGCATCTCAGCCGGATGCGCAACCGCTACAAGGCGAAGAGGGACCGTCTGCTGGAAGCGCTGACCCGGCACGATCCGGGGAAAGCGCTTCGTATCCGGGGGGCGGAGACCGGGCTTCATCTTCTCCTTCAGGCGGAGGGGCGGGACGAAGAAACGCTCACGGCGGCGGCCGAGCGGGCCGGCGTGCGGGTATACGGTCTCTCCGGCTACTATACGCCGGACGGCGCTCCCCCGCCCGGCGGCATGGGCGGCGTGGTGCTGGGCTACGCCGGGTTTCCGCCGGAGCAGATCGAAGAAGCGGTTGCCCGCCTGGCCGCCGCCTGGGGATTGGAAGAAACGACATAAAATAAATTAGAGCGGGTCCCCCTGCCGGGAACTATCCCGGTCGGGAGACCCGCTCTAATTGGAAGATGCGGTAAATCCGAGAATCAGGGCTTTTTTCCGGCTTCGGCATCCTTCCGAATCCGGTCAAAAAGCGCGGGAGACGGTGTAAGGGTACGCTCCCGCACCGCCGCTTCCGTTTCGGAAAAGCTCCGGGGCGGCCGGCGGCCCACTGTTTCCATCGGTCCTTCCGCCGGCCGCCGTACGCCGAGGGCCGTACGCCGGCGCCGGTACAGAAACACGCCCGCGCCGGACAGGAACAGCAGGGCGAGCAGAGCCGGAAGGAGCAGAAAATACAGCCGGTTCGTTGTATCAGGGGGAGCGACGCCGCTCAAAGGGACGATCCGGGCATTGGTAACGGAGACCTCCGCCAATCCTCCATAGGTTTCCAGCAGCCGGGCCTTGATAACCTCCGCCTTTTCCCTGTTTTCCGCCGTCTCCTCTTCGGTTTCGCCGTCTTCACAGAAAATTTCCACTTTCACGGTGTTCTGCATCTCGTACACGCCCGCGCCCTGCACGAACACGGTTTCGTCCGGTGCGGACGGCATCCATTCGGCCGTCAGAGCATCCAGCGTCCGCCGGAGCGTGTTGTAGGAATTCGGCCGGACGACGCAGGAATGGCTGTCCCGGAATCCGGCCGGCACGGATTCTTCCTCCCCGGCGGTGAGGACATAGATCAGCTTCCCGTTTTCGATATATCGACCGCCGTACCACTCCGGATAGGGCGTTTCCGCCGACCACTCGCTGTCCAGAAAAGCCGGGGGAGCCTCCGCCGCGGCTCCGAAGGAAGCCCCGGATAAAACGAACAGGGAAAGAGCGAGGAAAACGGCGGCGATTTTTCCTCTTTTTCGGCTTATGTTCCTCGTTTCTGTGGCTTTCATGATCTGCCTCCTTTAAAATACGCCTGCAGCCGCCGGATCGCCCGGCGGTACCGCCAGAGTACGGTGCCGAGAGGCAGCCCCATCAGCTCCGCGATCTCCCGGAATTTCATCTCCCCGTAAATATGGTAGGAAAGAATCGCCGTCTCGGTCAGCGGAAGCTGTTTCAGCGCCTTCTCCATATCCAGACGCAGGGCGACCGCGTCGGCGACCGGATTCCCGGGATCCGGTTCGTCCTCGGACAGGGAGGCGGGTATCGGCCGCCGCAGGCTGTTCAACGCCAGATTGTGCGCTGCCTGAAAGATCCACGCGCGCGGATTCTTCACGGAGGGAGCGGGGGGAGCCTGGTACAGCTTCAGGAAAAGATCGTGCAGGATATCCTCCGCCTGCTCCCGGTCGCGCACAATGCGGCAGACGATGGTGAACACCGGCGTCTTGAGGTCCTCGTAGATTTCCTCAAAGGCTGTATCGTCCCCATCCCGGAGCCGGTGGATGCATAGCTGCAGCCGTTCGTTATCCATGCGGTTCCCCTCCTCCCGTTTTCTATGACACAGGACGGCGGCGTTTTATTGGCAGAATCGGAAAATTTTTCAAAAAAACAAATCCCGTCCACGGGGCCGCCGTTCATCCGGCAGTCCGCGGGCGGGATTTGCGGTTTCTCAAGCAGCGGCGGAATCAGCGGTTCACCAGCCGGGCACGGAACATCCGGCAGCCGTGCGCCGGAAGAGAAGCCAGATACACATCGTCCACCAGGCCCACGTCCTCCCGCGCCCACAGGTCGCGGAGCATCAGCGACTTGCCGCAGGAGCGGTTCAGTCCCAGACTAGCCAGCGGGATGCTCAGACTGCAATACGGAGCGGTCTCGGAATCCCCCATGTTGAACGCGCCGATGGCGATGTCGCCGCCTTCCAGCAGCTTGGCCCAGACCACCGAGTTATCCCGGCGGTTGACCAAAAACGGCTGGCGGCCGGCCGGATCCTGATTGACCGCGATGATCTCGGGATTCATCAGGGTTTCCTTAGTCTCCGGAGACATGGAACGGATATCGCACCCGATCATCAGCGGCGAGTTCAGCATCGCCCACAGGCTGAAATGGGTGCGGTATTCCTCCGCCGTGCAGCCGGCAAAGCCGACGTTCCCCCGGCCCTCCATCCCGACGACCAGCATATCGATATCGTTGAAGCAGTTCAGGCCGTTGTAGGCCTGCAGGTCGATCTGCATCGTCCCAAGGTTTTTGATGGATTCCCAGGTATCCACGATATCCCCGGTGGAGCGCCACATGTGCGCGCCGGTGCCTTTGATCCACTTCGGCGTTTCATCCGCGCCCCAGGAGCAGGCGCTGAACAGAATATCCCGTCCGCAGTTGGCGAGCGCCAGCCCCATCCGGGTGTAAAGCAGGCGGCCCTCTTCATAGTCCGGCTTATGGCAGTAGTCGTATTTCAGGAAGTCCACCCCCCATTCCGCGAAGGTGGCGGCATCCACAAACTCATGCTCAAAGCTGCCCGGATACCCGGCGCAGGTCAGAGTGCCCGTGCAGGAATACATCCCGAATTTCAGGCCCCTGCTGTGTACATAATCGCTGACCGCCTTCATCCCGTGCGGGAATTTCTCCCGGCTGGGAACCAGACGGCCGTCCGCGTCCCGCGTCTTTTCCGCCCAGCAGTCGTCGATCACCAGATAATCGTATCCCGCGTCCCGCAGGCCGGTTTCCACCATGGCGTCGGCGGTCTGGAAAATCAGCTCCTCGGAAATGTTTTCACCGAAGGTGTTCCAGGAATTCCATCCCATTGGCGGCGTGCGCTGAATCATAACGATTTCCCCTTTCGTCTCATATCTGGAATCTTTCTTTTCCGTCCGATTGAAATCGGGCGATAATCACCGTTATGTTAGCACGGCTTTCCCGATAAATACAGAGCACGATGTGGGGTGTTCTTGGCATAATGTGGGGTCTTTCCCCCTGCCCGAAAAACGGCCGTCCCGCCGGGCGGCAGGACGGCCAGCCTTTAGGATTCCTCTTCCTCCTCCTTATGGGCTTCGATCACCTTCTGCGCCACGTTCATCGGCGCTTCCTCATACCGGGTGAAGGCGAAGCGGAAGTAGCCGCGTCCCTGCGTCAGGGAGCGGATCAGGGTGGCGAAATCCCCCATTTCCGCCATGGGGACCTCCGCCTCCACACAGGTGAGATTATCCTCGTCCGCGGGATTCATGCCGAGCACCCGGCCGCGGCGCTTATTGATATCCCCCATCACGTCGCCGGTGTTATCGTTCGGAACGTACGCCTGCAGGGTGCCGATCGGCTCGAGCAGAACCGGACCGGCCTGCGGGATACCCGCTTTATACGCCAGCGTGGCGGCGGTTTTAAAGGCCATTTCGGAGGAATCCACCGGGTGATAAGAGCCGTCGGTCAAAGTCGCCTTGACCCCCACCATCGGGAAACCGGCAAGCACGCCCTTCTTCATCGCGTCGCGCAGGCCCTTTTCCACGGCGGGGAAATAGTTTTTCGGCACCGAGCCGCCGAACACCGATTCGGCAAACACCATTTCCTCGCTGTCGCAGGGCTCGAACTCGATCCACACGTCGCCGAACTGGCCGTGGCCGCCCGACTGCTTTTTATGCCGTCCCTGCACCTTGACCTTTTTACGAATAGTCTCACGATAGGCGACCTTCGGCACATCCAGCGTGACGTCCACCCCGAACTTGCTTTTCAGCTTGGAGACTACCACATCCAGATGCTGTTCTCCCATACCGGAAACGATCCGCTCATGGGTTTCATGGTTATGGGTATAGCCGATGGTGGGATCCTCCTCTATCAGGCGGGCAAGGCCGAAGGAGATTTTTTCCTCGTCCGCCTTGTTTCTGGCGTGAACCGACATGGACAGACAGGGCTCGTCGAACATGACGCCGGGCAGAACCACCGGGCGGGCAGGCGAACAAAGCGTATCGCCGGTATTGGCGGCGTTGAGCTTGGCCACCGCGCCGATATCCCCGGCGCAGATGTAGGCGGCTTCCTCCTGCTTCTTTCCCCGGACGGTGAACACCTTGCCGATCTTCTCCTGCGCGCCGGTGCGGGTGTTGAGAAGAAGGGTATCCGGCTTCACGGTGCCGCTGACCACCTTGAAATACAGCAGCTTGCCCACAAAGGGATCGACCACCGTTTTGAAAATGACCGCGGCGGTCTGGGCGTCGTCGTTCACCGACAGCTCAACCGGGCTGCCGTTCAGGTCGATCCCGGTTTCCCCTGCCATGGATTCAGCATAGGGGGCGAGCCAGATCAGACCGTTCAGCAATTGATCCACGCCCTCCAACGTCGCGGCGGAGCCGCAGAAAACCGGGGCGATCTCGCCCTTCCGCACGCCGGAGGCCAAGCCGAGAATCAACTCATCCGGCGTGAATTCATCGCCGGAGAAATACTTTTCCATCAGCTCTTCGCTGGTTTCGGCAACCGCTTCATACATCGCGGTGCGCAGGCCGTCCAGCCGGTGTCCCATATCCGGGATCGGGACTTCGCTTACCTTGCCGTCCCTGTACGCGTAAGCCTTATATTCCAGCAGATTGACATAGCACTGAATCCGGCGGTCCTCCACAATCGGAACCACCAGCGGGCAGACCATGGGGCCGAACGTCGCTTTCAGCTCTTCAAACACCTTATAGAAATCGGCGTTCTCGTTGTCCATTTCATTGATAAAGAAGATTTTCGCCACGCCTTTTTTCGCCGCGGCTTTGAACGCCTTTTCCGAACCGACGGCCAGCCCGCTTTTCGCAGAAATGGTAATCACCACGCTGCCCGCAGCCCGCATTCCCTCGCTCAGCCCGCCGGTAAAATCAAACAGACCGGGCGTATCCAGCAGATTGATCTTGGTATTCTTCCACTCCAGCGGCGCCACCGCCAGAGAGACCGACGCGCCGCGCCGGATTTCTTCCGGATCAAAGTCGCACACCGTCGTCCCGTCCGCGACTTTCCCCAAGCGGTCGGTGACGCCGGATAAAAACAGCATCGCCTCTGCCAGAGAGGTCTTTCCGGTACCGGCATGCCCTGCCAGGGCGACGTTGCGGATGTTTTTTGCATTGTACTGTTTCAATCGTGAACTCTCCTTTCGTATGGTGGCGCTGTGCCAAGCCGCGTACGCCTGCCAAGGGGAATTTTTCCCGCCCGGACAGGTTTCGACGCGATTAAGCAATTTTTCACAAAAAAGAATTTTTGCTGTGAAACTACTTTGTAATTATAGCCCATCCTTCCCTGTATTTCAACTAGGAAATGTCAATTCCAAAAAAAATCACTCCGTACGACAATCCGAACGAAGTGATTTTGTGCGTTTTATCTAATTCTCATCATTTTTCCCCGACTATACTCGACGAATACATGGCAAAACCCACGAGACGGCCGAACACAGCAGAGAATAAGCAACCAGAAAAATCCCCGGAATGCCGGAGGACATCCCCCCGTACAGGAAAAGAATCGAGCCCATCGCGAAACCGATCGCGCCGCCGATCACCTGCGACGCCACCGCCAGACGGGACGCTCCCCGGAGACGGCGGCAGTAGGTCAGCGCGTAAGCAATCCCCTCCAATCGCCCGTTGGAGGCCATAACCGCCTCGTTTTCCTCCCGGGATTCGTCCGCAAGCTGCTCAAAGCGCCGGCCGGCCGGGGCGCCCATGATTTCCACATAATACGGATCCAGATCGAAAACCCGGCAAACCATATCTTCCGTCACATTGGGGTCGCAGGTACGCACCAGCAGAGTGACGCCCGCGCCGGTGAGCGCATCCAGCGCCTCCATGATGCCTTCATCGGCAATATAGCTGACCACAAACATCGCGGAAAGCTCCCCCGCGGTGGAGAGATAGACCAGCTGCCGGTGATCCCGGGCGTACCGTGCTTCGTAATCCCGGGAGGGCACGTCCACGCCGTGGTTTTCCAGCAGCCGACGGTTGCCGATCAGCACCCGTCGGCCGCCCACCCAGCCGGACATCCCCATATCCTGTTCGTATACCAGAGTGTCCACATCCTGCAGGATGTCGGTACGATCCTGAATCACCCGGCGGAATACGCTGGAGAGCGGGCCGCCGGCGGCAATCGAGACCGCCGCCGCGTCAAGGATCGCCTCATCGATCCGGGTGCCGGAAAAAGTCTTGATGCCGTGGAGAAGGACGCTTTCGCTGGGGAAGAGATCAAGCGCATCCACCGCCAGCGCATGGGAACCGCCGAATTCTTCCGCCGCTTTCCAGCCGATCAGCATCGCGCCGCGGCGGAGAGCGCGTCCCGCCGCCCGCAGCATGGGAAAATTGGTGGAAGAAAGCGTCGCCAACGGCGAGGACAGACAGACCGCGCTGGCAAACACCGTAATGGAATTCATCAAAACATCACCCGATTTGCTCGCCAGCCCATAAATCACGGCCAGCACGGCCGACGCCGCCAGAGAAATCGGCACATACAGCTTCATAACCCGATCGCCCGCATCCCCATCGTAGGAATTTTCGAGGAAGCGGGTCAGAAAGCCGGTCTTTTCCAGATAGCAGACCACCGGCTCCCCAATAGCCACGGCGGAACGGCCGATTTCATTGGCCGCCCGGCTGTCCTCCACAATCCGCGCGGCATATTTTTCACCCCGGTAGGACACAAACTGAAAATTCCGGCTAATTCGCAGGAGAAGCATCTGCCGGCCGAGGGAGTTCAAAAACAGCCCCAGCGCCGCCACGGGGGCCAGAATTACCGCCCGGCCGGAGGCGACGGTTTCCATATTCAGAAACTGGGCGGCCGTATGCAGCAAAACCACGGCCGTGGAAAGCCCGGCAACGCTGTCCACATTGGCTTTCAGCCGAAACAGAGCGGCCACACCGCCGCCCACCGCGCGATGGTTTATCAGCGCTGCCACGCCGAGAAGAAACAGATTGAGGGACACCAGCAGTGCGGCGTTCGGCGTCGGAAGCTGAAAAAGGTTCAGCGCCGCCGACACCCCCAGCAGCACCACGGCAATCACGCCGGTCAGGATAAGCTGAAGCCAGCCGGTCCGGCGGCGGTAGTTCAGCTCATTCCGCACGGCTTCGGTTTCTTCGTAGCTGTTGAAATCCTCCAGCTCGTCGTCCTCAAAAACCTCCGGCTCTTCGGCGGGGTCGTTTTCCTCTTCCTCCCCCGACAGCTTCAAGCCGACGGGCGGATGGAGCTTGAAATTCTCCGCTTTCTTCCGACGCTCCTCCTGAAGGCGCTCTTCCCAGTCCCGTTCGTCCTCATCCGGTTCGGCGTTCTCGTCCGCCGTTTCCGGTTTCTCTCCGGCCGCGGCGTCCAAAAAGCCGTCGAGCTGGATCTGATCAAAGTCGTTCTCCTCTTCTTCCGGGAGGGAGAAGCACCGTGCCGGCGCCGCCTTCAAAGAAGCGGACGGCGCGGATTCGGTCGCATTCCGTTCCGTATGTTTTGTCTGCCCGCCGGTCGATTTCGGCACATAGACCTTCACGTCGTCCGGTTCCTCCGCCTCCGGCGAAACCAGCGGAACCAACGGAACAAACACTTTGGTTTCATTGGCTTTCATCGTTTCGGCATCCGGCTTTGCCGCATCGTCCGGCCCGGCTTTTTTAACGATTACGGCATCGACACGGACGGCGCCGTCTTTCCCCGCCGTCTTGTCCTTTGCGGCGGCTTCCGTCCCGGCCGCCTTTACCGGCGTCGGCGCGGGAGCCGGCGTCCCATTCGGCAGGGGAACCGGTTTGGGCGAGGGCGCTTCCCGCGGCGGGGCCGGCGGGATCGGCTGCGGTACGGGCGCCGCCGGCTTCGGCGGCCGGGCAGGCCGCGCCGCCGCTTTTGCCTCGGCGGCCGGCGGCGGGGTTTCCCCGGCCGGACGGCCGAGGGCAACCGGCCGGATTGTGGCGGTCATATCCAGATCCTGCAGCCGGCGGCGGCCGGACGGCGCGGCCGGCGACGAAGCCGAAGCGGGAAGCGGCTTTTCCTGCGCCGCGGGCAGCGTCTGATTCAGGCGTTCCCGTTTTTTGCGGCGCGCTTCCTCCAATATCTCCTCTATCTGCTGATCGGTGGATCTATTCCTTGGTTCCATCCAACACGTCACGCCTTTCCTGTCCTGGAATCACGGGCGCGGACCGCACCCGGAAAAACGCCCCTCAGCGGGCGGTCAATCCCTGCCTTTGCCGTGACGCCTCATACAGCAGAATGCCGCAGGCAACCGACGCGTTCAGGGAAGAAATCTGTCCCGCCATCGGCAGAGACAGCATAAAATCGCACTGCTCTTTCACCAACCGGCCGATCCCCCGGCCCTCTGATCCGACTACCAGAGCGATGGGGCCGCGGAGATCCGCCGTGCACCAGGTCTCCCCCTCCATGTCCATCCCGTAAATCCACACGCCCCGTTTTTTCAGTTCCCGCAGCGTATCGGTCAGGTTGGACACCCGGGCGACCGGAACATATTCCACCGCGCCGGCCGAACTTTTATAAACGGCCGAGGTCAGGCCGACGGAGCGGCGCTTGGGAATAATCACGCCATGCGCTCCCGCCGCTTCGGCGGTACGAAGGATCGCGCCGAGATTGTGCGGATCCTCCAGTTCGTCGCAGACCACAAAAAATGGCGGCTCGCCCTTTTTCTCCGCAGCGGCGAACAGCTCGTCCAACGAAACGTATTCCTTACAGGCCGCCAGCGCCACAATCCCCTGATGGCTGTTTCCCGCCAGCGCTTCCAGCTTGCGGGAATCCGCTTCCTTGACGGGAATTCCCCGGTCCCGGCAACGGGCGATCAACGCAACCACGCTGCCGGTGTGATCCCCCCGCGACACCAGAACGCTGTCGATCGCCCGGCCGGAGCGCAGCGCTTCACCGACGGCATTCCGTCCGGCGATCACATCCTCCCGGGGCGCATTCTCCGACGATTCCCGCTGTTCCTGACGGTTCCGATTTTCATCAATATCCCGATAGCGGCCGGGCCGCTCTGTCTCCTGTTTCATCAATAATCCCCCAAACCGCAGCGCCGCCCAGCCGAGTTCTATGCCGGCGTTTGCTTGCGGCGCAATTGAGAAATGCTTTCGCATTTCTCCTAAACAACATAATCCCGC
>CAJJLZ010000004.1 GCA_905192745.1 uncultured Oscillospiraceae bacterium | reverse complement strand
AAACCATGTCTCTTTTTATCCTTCTTTCAATTTGCGAAACTTATTCTACCTTATCGAAGCATAAATATTCTAAGGGTACAGTCAACGGACTGTACCCTTTTTTGTGTAAAGGAAAACCACTGGTTTATGAGCCAGTGGTTTAAAAGAGCCTAAGACAAGAAAGAACACCATCCGATTTTATCGAATAACTATCTCCATAGCATTGAATAATAAAAAAGGAATGCAAGGAAAATGCTTACGGCAACAATCGATATCATATAAATAAGTTTATGACGCCGTTCGGTCAGGTTTCTCATATTGAACCATGAGATGACAATTACAATGAAAGCGATGATACCCCAAAAAAAGAGTGTAAAAGTATTGGCGTTAAAGGTATTTTTCATTGTTTGACCGTTTTCGTCAATCGTTGGACAACCACAACCTAACCACTTAACAATTACTTTTGTATTAAGGATGCTGTAAGGTATGTAAAGAATTGGGAAAATCAATATTTGCCAATATGTTTTAACAACTTTTTTCATAACCCTACCTCCACTTATACATTCAGCCAGGCGTGCAGCATCCGTGCGAAATACTACAAGCGCATGTTTATATAATTATTATACTAAAATCATGTTGATAGGTCAATTGTTATGGGCAGATTTTTTACATAGCAAGAGAAAGATGGTTCGGTGTGTCTTGGGACACCAGCTGGATAAGGCTTAATCAACAAATACGTCGAAAATAAATTCAAGCAAACATCTTTACGTCACCCCCTGTCACCCCCCGCCGTACCACACGGCGGGGGGTGCGTCTGTAATCAATTTTTCATCGTCTGTTCTACTTGTCCGTGTTTTTTCATATTCATAAAGCGAGGTGAGGACAGGCATGGATGAGTTTTCAAAGGCGGCGGCCTATCTCCCGCCCGCCGTGAGGGAAGCGGCCGCCCGTCTGCCGGACAGGCTGGCCGAACGCATACAGGAAATACGGCTGCGTGCGGGTTCTCCGGTAACGCTGTCCGCCCCGGATGGAGAATGGCTGCTCAATGCAGGGGGAGAGGCCTCTCTTCGCCCGGCGGATTCTCCGCTGATTTGTACCCGGCTTCAGGTAGAGGAGTGCTTTCTTCGTCTGTGCGACTACTCGGTTCATACCCATCAGCAGGAGCTGTGCAGCGGCTTTGTTACTACGCGGGACGGCTGTCGGGCCGGCGTTGCCGGAACGGCGGTAATGGAGGGCGATCGGATTATTTCAGTACGGAATATTACGGCGCTGTGTCTCCGCGTCGCCCGCCGTCACGACGGATGCGCTTCCTCTCTGTTGTCCCTTTTGCTTTCGGAAGAGCACCCGGTTTCTCTGTTGCTGTGCGGGGAACCGTCCAGCGGGAAAAGCAGTCTGCTCAAGGATCTTTCACGCCGGCTGGCCGACGGGGACGGTGGAAAACGTCCGCGTTTTCGCGTCGCTGTGGTGGACGAACGGGGGGAACTGTCCGGGGCGGAGGGACTGCCGGGGTGCGACGTGCTGAAAGGATATCCCAAAGCGGCGGGAATTCAACAGGCGGTTCGCTGTCTGGCGCCAGATGTGGTGATTTTCGACGAGCTGGGTTCGCTGGAGGAAACAGCCGCCGTATTGGAAGGGCTGAACGCCGGGGCGGCGGCGGTTGCGACCGCCCACTGCCGAAACGCAGGGGAACTTCTGCGGCGGCCGCAGCTGAAAAACGCACTGCTTTCCGGGGCGTTCGACCGGGTGGCTTTTCTTGAAGGAAGAAAACATCCCGGACAAATTTCCCGGGTAATGGAAACGGGGGATTTGCTTGCTCAAAACGATCGGGCTTTTATTGCTGATTCTGACGGGGATCGGCGGGGGAGCAGCGGCTTCCGCCGAACTGAACCGGCGCGCCGGTTTCCTTGATACGGCCTGCCGTCTGATCGGCTGGCTGGCCGTCCGCATTCGGTATACAGCCGCGCCGATCCGGGAGGTTCTCTCTCAGGCGGCGGATAACGGCGAATTTTCACGGCTGTCCTTCCTGCCGGAAGCGGTGCGCCGTCTGGAAGAAGGAAGCAGTCCGGAAGAGGCGTGGGGTTCCGCCCTGACTCCCGAGAAAACGGTCGGGCTGAGGGAAAGTGACCGGGAGATTCTGAAGAATTTCGGGCGGGAATTGGGACGAAGCGACGTGGAGGGACAATTGGCCCATTGCGAAGCCTTTGAAGCAATTTTGAAAGAACGGGCCCGGGCCGCCCGGGCAGAGTCGGTTTCCAAAGGAAAGCTGTATCTTACGCTTGGCGTCGCCGGCGGGCTTTGCGTGGCGCTGATTCTTTTATAGTTCTGCAGCGGAACGGATGAAGAGAAACGGGGGAGCCTCATGGACGTAGATTTGATTTTTAAAATCGCGGCGATTGGGATTATCGTGGCGGTGCTCAATCAATTGTTGATTCGTTCAGGCCGGGAGGAACAGGCGATGCTGACCACGCTGGCGGGTCTGATTGTGGTGCTGTCCATGATCGTGGGGGAAATCAGCGATCTTTTCCGCACGGTCAAATCGGTTTTTGGTCTGTAGCGCCATGAGTATGGTTGCTGTGATCGGTATTACGGTAGTCGCCGCTTTCCTCGCGGTGCTCCTTCGCCGTTATCACCCGGAATATTCCATGGCCATCGGCCTGATTACCGGGATTCTGGTGCTGGCTCTGCTGCTGACGCAGGTTGCCCCGGTTGTCGGCCGACTGCAGACCCTGCTGGATTCCTCTTCTCTTCCCTCGGAGTACGGCCTGATCCTGTTCAAGGCTTTGGGAGTCTGTCTGCTCACACAGCTTGCGGCCGACGCCTGTCGGGACGCGGGGGAGAACGCCATGGCGGAAAAGGCGGAACTGGCCGGTAAGGTCTTTCTTCTTCTACTGGCGCTGCCGCTGTTTGAAAAGATCGCGGAGCTGGCGGTACAGCTGATAAACGGAGAATAGCATGGGATTAGAGTGAGAAGGAGGTTCCGCATGAAAGCGTTCTGTTTCCGTTTTCTGCGGCGTTTGCTTTGTCTGCTGTTTCTGCCGCTTTTTTGCCTGGCCTTTTCTATAACTGTCGCCGCAGAGGAGGATGCGGCTTCCGCCGGTTCCTCTCTGGACGAGCTGTACGAAGAGCAGCTGGAAGCCAGCGGAGCGGATGAGCTGTGGAACAGTCTTCCGAATCAGACCAAAACACTGCTGGATACCTTGGGAATCACACAATTTAACGCCGATTCCTTTTCTTCTCTCACGCCGGAAGGGATAACCGATTCCCTTCTGGCGCTGTTGACCGAGCAGGCCGCGCTGCCTTTGCGGACGGCGGGGATTCTGCTCGGGGTGGTCCTGCTTTATGCGCTGATGGATGGGATGCGGGAAACGGTAAAGGAAGAAGCCTTGTCGAAGGTGTTTGGGGTGATTTGCGCTCTTACCGCCTGCACGGCCCTGCTTCTCCCTCTTTCCGGCTGTATCGGACGGGTGAGGGACGCGGCGGAAAGCACATCGGTGTTCATGTTCAGTTTTGTGCCGGTGTATTCCGGCGTGATGCTGACTTCCGGTCAGCCGATGGGGGCGGCGTCTTATCAAACGGTGGTGCTGTTTGCGGCAGAATTGATCTCCCTCGCGGCCACCCACCTGATTGTCCCGCTGATGACCGTGTCGCTTGCTCTCGGGCTGACCGGTTCTTTTTCCCCGGGCATGAAGCTGGATGCGGCGGGCGGCCTGATTAACAAAGCCTGTTCCTGGCTGCTGGGGCTGACCACCACCCTCTTTGTCGGACTGCTTTCCCTTCAGGGATTGGTGGGGGCGGCGGCGGATTCAGTGACCGGCCGGGCAATCCGCTTTTCCCTGAACAGTTTTGTTCCGGTGGTTGGCGGAGCGCTGAGCGAGGCGTTCGGCTCGGTACAGGGCTGTCTGCGGCTGTTGAAATCCACCCTCGGCGGATTTGGAATTCTGGCGACCGCCCTGATTGTGCTGCCGCCGTTGTTGGAATGTGCGTTCTGGTCCCTGTCTCTGTCCCTGTGCACAATGATGGCGGATATGTTTTCTCTTTCCTCTCTTTCCTCGTTGTTCAAGGCGGCGCAGGGAGTGCTGAAAACCCTGATGGGAGTGCTGGCCGCCTGCTCATTGTTTATGATTATCGCCACCACCATCGTGACCATGGCGGGAGGAGGAGCGTCCGCATGAATTCCGTGTCTCAATGGGCCGCCGGACTCTGTGTCGCGGCGGTCGGCTGTACCGCCTTACAGATGCTTGCGCCCAAAGGCGGGCTAGGGAAACTGTTCCGGCTGATAATTGCCGCCTTTTTTCTCTGCTGTATGGCGTCGCCTCTCCTGTCCCTTAAGGATATCCGCGGCCTGTCCATCGACCAACTGCCGGAGGAGGTATCCGCCGACGTTCTTCAGGAGCGGATCAACCGGCAATTTGAGGCGCAGGTCACCGCCGCATTGGAGCAGACGGCGAGGCAGACGCTGAAAAATTATTCGATTGATCTGGCAAAAGTTGCGGTAAAGATGGATACCGGCGAGGACGGCGGCATATACATTACTAAAATTATCCTGTATCTGGACAAACAAAACACAGCGAATGCCATTGCGGCCAAACAGGTGATGGAGCAGCGTCTGGGAGTCGAAGTCACCGTCGAAACGCTGACAGACTGAGAAAAACGACGGAAGGGGACCATTGCGGATATGGATAACAAACCGAATGAAACGCCGAAAAAAGATCCGGGAAAATCGGAACAAAAGAAGTCTTTCCCCTTTTTCCCTGCCGGAGGCGGAAGGGCATTTCCCTTTATAAAGGGAAAGAACTGGCTCTTTATCGCTGGAATTCTGGGGATCGTTTTGATCGGCGTATCCGGTCTCCTTCCAAAAGCGGACAAGACAAAGAGCACGCAGGCGCAGACCGCCGCCCGTTTAAGCGCGGAGGAATTCACCAGGAAAACCGAAGAAAAGCTGGCGGATATCGTCCGGAGCATCGAAGGGGCCGGAGAATGCCGGGTGATGGTTACACTGGAAAACGGCGTGGAATATGTCTATGCCACTCAGGAGAAGATCAACACCGATCGCCAGGAAGACGACGGACGGATTTCCCAGCGGGATGACAGTGATAAGTCGATCATCGTGGTGGATACCGAGGACGGGAAGCAGGGCTTGCTGGTCACCGAAATCCAGCCTACGGTCAAAGGCGTGGTGGTGGTTTGCGAAGGGGGGGACCAGCCGCTTGTCCAGCAGCGGATCGTTAACACGATTACAACGGCGCTGAATCTGTCGTCCAAACGGGTATGTGTTACCAAGCTGACAAAATAACCGCATGCCTTGTATTCCGTCGCATTTATTTACTCGTTTATTCACCTGTTTGCCGTATGAATTTTTGAAAACGAAAGGATTGGAGCAGCCATGAGCGGAATTTTCGGGAAAAAGCAGGTACTGTTGGCGGTGCTGGTTGTCGCATTGGGGGTCGCGGTTTATCTCAATTATTATTTTTCGGCACAGAATCCGCCGGTCGCCGACGCGAATGCCTCCACCTCCAGCTCCAAAAATCTGGGGGACGCGCAGTATGTGAACAACGGCTCAACCACCACGCCGCCGACGGGCGGGGAAAGCAGCGCAGCCGCCACAACCGGCGACCCGAACGATTATTTCGTCCAGGCTCGTCTGAACCGGGAAAATGCACGGCAGGAAGCGCTGGATATCATCCGCGACCTGATGAACGACGTGAAGGCCAGCGAACAAACGCAGCAGGATGCGCTGGCCAAAGCGGCCGCCATCGCCGCGGCGGTAGAACAGGAGAGCAAGATCGAAAGTCTTGTAAAGGCAAAAGGCTTTTCGGATTGCGTTGCTTATATCGAAGAGGACGCCTGCAATATCGTTGTTCGTTCGGCGGACCTGAAGGCGGCTCAGGCGCTGCAGATCACGGAGATTGTTACCGCCCAGTCGAACATTGTCGCACAAAATGTAAAGATTGTAACCGTAAATTAAGAAAAAGAGGTTGCTCTGATGGGACTTTGTGGTATAATATAAAGGTCCGGATCATCGGCTTTTTCGGCAGAAACCAATGGCGGCGGTACGGACCCCTGAGAACTCAGGGACAGCTTGAAAGGGAGGTCCGTACAATGGACGATAAGGGATACAAGTCTGTCGAAGGCAGCTGCATTATTTCGGAGGATGTAATCGCCTCAATCGCCAGTTCCGCGGCGCTGGAGGTGGCGGGGGTCGCCGGTATGGCGCAGCGTCCCGCCGATATCCGTGGATTTATCGGTTCGACGGCGTCCAAGGCGGTGCGGGTCCTGAATAATGAAAACGAGACCATCCTTGACGTTTATATCAGCCTGAAGCTGGGTGCGCGGATTCCCGACGTCGCCGGCGAGGTGCAGCATAACGTTAAGGTTGCCGTTCAGTCGATGACCGGTAAGCCGGTTAATAAGGTGAACGTCCACATCGCCGGCCTTGTGACCGACGAACCAAAGGAAGCCACCGTCTGATTGCGCGGAACCCTCCGCAGGTTTGTGGAGGGTTTCTTTCTGTTGCGGATGTCGGAATATGGGGAAAACGGACAAGGCCGGTCTCCCTTCAAAGGGGACATGCCCTCCGCAGTGCTCTTCCGGCGCCGTTTGCACCTTGGAAGAAGTAAAAATACGGCGAAGGCGGCAAAACGCGAAATGGGAGGCGGAGAATATGACACGACGGGAAGCGCGCGAACTGGCGTTTGTGCTTCTGTTTGAAAAATCCTTTACCGATGCTCCGGTACGGGAAATCCTGATGGATGCGGGTGAGGCGCGGGATGTGGAGAGCGACGAATTCGCTCTTTCTCTGGCGGAGGGAACCGAGTCCCGGCTGAAGCCGATTGATGAAATCATTTCGGCTCATTCCCACAAATGGAGCAAGGGAAGAATCTCCCGGGTGGCTCTGTCGATCATGCGGCTGGCCGTGTACGAAATGCAGTATCGGGAGGATATCCCGGTCAGCGTTTCGATCAACGAGGCGGTGGAG
This sequence comes from uncultured Oscillospiraceae bacterium, assembly GCA_905192745.1. GTDB lineage: Bacteria > Bacillota > Clostridia > Oscillospirales > Acutalibacteraceae > Avimonas. The sequence continues at coordinate 126,413 of CAJJLZ010000004.1, read as the reverse complement.
CTCGCCAAAAAATACGGCGGGGATGAGGACAGCGCCTTTATCAACGGCGTTCTGGGCGGTATTTCCCGCCGGGAGAATATGCCGGCCGAGTCCGCGGCAGGAAACGACCGGCCGTGAGCGGGGGAACCATATTTCTGGGGATTGACACCAGCAATTATACCACCTCCGCCGCCGTGTATGACCCGCAGTCCGGCGGCATGCGTCAGAAAAAACAGCTTCTGCCGGTGAAAACGGGGGAGCTGGGGCTGCGGCAGAGCGACGCGGTGTTTCACCATACCCGGCAGCTCCCCGCCATGCTGGAAGGCGTGCTGAACGGCGTGGAAGGCCGGACCGCCGCGATCGGCGTTTCCGAAAAGCCCTGCGAAACGGAGGGTTCGTATATGCCCTGCTTCCTCGCGGGGCTGGGGACCGCCCGCTCGCTGGCCGCCGCGCTGAAAACGCCGCTCTTCCGGTTTACTCACCAGCAGGGGCATGTTGCCGCCGCCGCGTTCGGCGCGGACCGTCTTGATCTGCTGGAAAGGGAATTTCTGGCCTTTCACGTTTCCGGCGGCACCACCGACGCGCTGTTTGTCCGGTCGGATGAAGAAACCGTGATACGGTGTTCGCTGGCCGCCTCCTCCCTTGATCTGAAGGCAGGCCAGCTGATTGACCGAATTGGGCTGCTTCTCGGCTTACCTTTCCCCGCCGGCCCGGCGCTGGAGACACTGGCTCTGCGGGCGCCGGCGGTCAAAAAACGTCCCCGGGCGACGCTTCGCGGCGCGGATTGCAGCCTGTCCGGAGTGGAAAATCAGTGCCGGAAAAAACGGGACGAGGGCGTTCCGCCGGAGGAGATCGCCCGTTTCTGTCTGGAGAGTGTACTCGCCGCTCTCTGCGGTATGACCGACGCGCTGCAGAAGGAATACCCCGGTCTGCCGCTGCTGTACGCGGGCGGGGTGATGTCCAACTCCCTTTTGCGTGAGGAATTGACCGGCCGTTACGGCGGGGCCTTCGCGCCGCCGGCCTTTTCGGCGGATAACGCGGCGGGAATCGCCCTGCTTTGTTCCATCCGCGGCGGCGTTTGGAAAGGGGGTTCGCGGCCTTGAAAGTAATCACGGTCAGTCAGTTGAACCGCTACGTCAAATCTCTGCTCGAAGGGGATCAGAACCTCGCTTCCGTGTATATCGGCGGCGAGATTTCCAATTTTACAAACCATTATAAGTCCGGACATCTTTATCTATCGCTGAAGGATGAGGGCGCGCTGGTTCGCGCGGTGATGTTTCGCGCATACGCTTCCAAACTGCAGTTTCGCCCCGAAAACGGGATGAAGGTGATTGTGAAGGCGCGGGTATCCCTGTATGAAAAGGACGGCTCGTTCCAGATTTATATTGAGGAAATGCAGCCCGACGGAGTAGGGGCGCTTCAGGTTGCTTACGAGCAGTTGAAAAAACGGCTGTCGGAGGAGGGACTGTTCGATCCCAACCGAAAAAAGCCGCTGCCGAAGTATCCCGGCCGGATCGGGGTAATTACCTCGCCGACCGGCGCGGCGGTGCGGGATATCCTGAATGTGCTGGGCCGCCGGTATCCGCTGGCGACCATCGTGTTCGCTCCCGTGCTGGTGCAGGGGGACGGCGCGCCGCCTCAACTGATTAAGGCGCTGACGTATTTTAACGATGCCAAAGCGGCCGATGTGATTATCCTCGGGCGCGGCGGCGGCTCCATTGAGGAACTGTGGGCTTTCAACGACGAGGGCGTGGCCCGGGCGGTGGCGGCTTCGGCAATTCCGGTGATCTCAGCCGTCGGGCATGAGACCGACTTTACCATCTGCGACTTTGCCGCCGACCTGCGCGCGCCTACCCCCTCCGCCGCGGCGGAGCTGGCGGTTCCCGACCGCGCGCAGCTTCTCTCCCGGGTGGAGCAGATGCAGGGCATTGCCCGGCGGGGGCTGCGTTCCACTATGGAAGCGGCTTCCCACCGGCTGGCGGTGGTCCGCTCCCGCCGCTGCCTGTCCACCCCTCTTTTTTATGTTGAAGAGCAGGGGATGCGGCTGGATTATCTGACCCGTGCCTTTGTCCACGCCGCACAGAACAGTCTGTCCGAATCAGGAAGGCGGCTGGCGGCAATCGGCGGGAAGCTGGACGCGCTCAGCCCGCTCAAGGTGCTGTCCCGCGGATATTCCATCCCCTATACAGGGGAAAAGGTTATCAAAAGCATAAAGGACGTGACGGCGGGGGATCCGCTCACTCTTCGGGTCAGCGACGGAACGGTTGCCTGCACCGTCGATCGGGTGGAAACGAACGGCAAGAAGAAAAAAACGTAAGGAGGCGCCGTATGGCTGTTGAATGGACGTTTGAAAAAGCGATGACCCGGCTGGAGCAGATTGTCGCCATGCTGGAAAGCGGCAAATGTACGCTGGATGAATCCCTCAAGCTGTTTGAGGAGGGGATCAAGCTGACGGCGTATTGTTCGGGGGCTCTGAAAACCGCCGAACAGAAAATTGTTAAGCTGACGGCCGCCGACGTGGCCGCCGCACAGGAAAAAGAGGAACCGGCGGCGGCCGAATAATTCCGGCTTTGACGGCTTTATTGAAAAGTATCTGTCAAGTTGAAAGCCTTTCCGGCGCTTTCCGGCATTTCGTTTCAGAATAAATTTGCGCCCACCATACGCCCACCGTATGAAATCTGTTTACGATTCAGAAAAGAGGAAATGTATGACCGCTTTATATGATAACCGTCTGCAGTCTCATCTGGAAAGGATCGAGCGCGCCCTGCCGGACTATCTGCCGGCGGAAGACAACGCGCTGCAAAAAATGATTTTTGACGCGATGGCCTACGCCTGCGAGGGCGGGGGGAAGCGTCTGCGCCCGGTTCTCGTATTGGAATTCTGCCGTCTCTGCGGCGGGGAGCCCGCACAGGCCCTGCCTTTTGCCTGTGCGATGGAGATGGTTCATTCCTATTCGCTGGCACATGACGATCTGCCCTGTATGGACAACAGCCCTCTTCGGCGGGGGAAGCCCTCCGTTCACGCCGCTTTCGGCGAGGATATGGCGCTGCTGGCGGGTGACGGCCTGCTTACCCGCGCCTTTGAAGTTATGCTGTCGCCGGAAAACCGGCGGGGACTGCCGGCGGAATCCGTGCTGAACGCGGCTTTCGCTCTGGCGGACGCGGCAGGGGCGTACGGCATGGTCGGCGGCCAGGTGATCGACCTGCAAAGCGAGGGGAAAGCGGTCGGCCTGCCGGTGCTCGAACAACTTCAGCGGGGTAAAACGGCGGCGCTGATGACCGCGGCCTGCGTGATGGGCTGTTATCTCGGCGGCGGCGATGAAAAAGCGGTCGCCTTCGCCCGGCAATACGGGGAAGAACTCGGCCTCTGCTTTCAGATCGTGGATGATATTCTGGACGTTACCGCCACGGCGGAGGAACTTGGCAAGCCGGTCGGCGGGGATCAAATTCACGAAAAAACGACCTATGTATCCCTGCTTGGGATGGAAGAAGCCTCCCGTCTCGCGGTGGAACGCACCGAACGGGCAGTTAACGCTCTGGCGGCTTTTGGCGGGGAGGCGGAATCCCTCCGCAGTCTGGCCCGCGCCCTTTTGATGCGGCAAAGCTGACGACGGCTTTGCCGGAAAATAAACGGCGGAAAGCAGCCCCCGCGGAAAAGAAAAAACAAGCGGGAGGAAAATTTCTGCCGGAAAGGCATGAAAACAATGGAACTATTTCTGCAGTTTTTTCAGAATAAGGTGCTGTTTGCTGCGGCGCTCTCCTGGCTGTGCGCACAGGTTTCCAAGGTGCTTCTCACGCTGATTCTCACCCGGAAGCTGAAGGCGGAACGTCTTTGGGGCGCGGGCGGGATGCCCAGCGCCCATTCCGCGATGGTCAGCGCTTTGACGATTGCTGTCGCCCGGTTTGACGGGGTGCAGTCATCGGTCTTTGCTTTGACGGTTATGTTTGCCTTTGTCACGATGTACGACGCGATGGGCGTGCGGCGGGAAGCCGGCCTGCATGCCAAGCTGCTCAACAAATACCTGAACCAGATCGAAATGAAAAACGCCGACAAGGATGGCGACGGCATTCCGGATGTGGAAGTGGATGAGATCGAGTTGAAGGAATTTATCGGTCACACGCCGCTGGAGGTATTGGGCGGCGTATTGCTGGGGATTTTGGTTGGGATTCTGATTCCCGCCTGAATACGGCTTTCCCGGAAAGCGAGGCTGTTCTATGTCGGATCCGTTGTCCAATACAAAATATCTGAAAAATATCCATTCTCCCAATGATGTGAAAGCACTGTCCAGGACGGAGCTGAAAAATCTGTGCGGAGAAATTCGTTATATGCTGGTGGAAACCGTGGCGGAAACCGGCGGCCATCTGTCCTCCAATCTCGGGATTGTGGAGGTTACGGTGGCGATGCACCGGGAATTCAGCACCCCCAAGGATCAGTTCGTCTGGGATGTCGGCCACCAGTGCTATCCGCATAAACTCCTGACCGGCCGGGCGGAACAGTTTCACACCCTGCGGAAAGAAGGGGGGATATCCGGCTTTCCCCGCCCGGGCGAGAGCGAGCACGATGCGTTTATCGTCGGCCATTCCAGCACCTCGATCTCTGCGGCCAACGGCATGGCCAAGGCCAAGGCGATGCTGGGAGAGGACGGCTATGTGGTCGCTGTGATCGGGGACGGCGCTCTGACCGGCGGACTGGCCTATGAAGGGCTCAGCAACGCGGGGAGAAGCAAGGACCGGCTGATTGTTGTGCTTAATGACAACGGGATGTCGATCAGCCAGAACGTGGGCTTTGTGGCCCGGCATCTGGCGGCCCTCCGCGCCCGGCCGCATTATGTGCGGCTCAAAACCCGCTTCAGCAATGCGGTTGCCCGGATTCCGGTGATTGGCACGCCGCTCAGAAACAAACTGCTCCACTGGAAAACCGAACTGAAAAAAATGATGTATTCCAAGAGCAGTTTTTTTGAGGAGATGGGTTTTAATTATATCGGCCCGCTGGACGGACATGATCTCGATGAGTTGATAAAGGGGTTTCAGGCCGCTAAGCGGCTGGATCGTCCCGTGCTGATGCATGTGGCCACCGTAAAGGGAAAAGGCTATGGCTTTGCCGAAAAGGATCCGGGCGTGTATCACGGCCTGTCCGGCTTTGACGTGGAAACCGGCTGTACGCCTGCTTCCTCTCCCTGCTTTTCCTCGGTGTTTGGAGAAGAGCTGACCGCGCTGGCGGAGGAGGATCGGCGGATCTGCGCCATTTCCGCCGCCATGAAGTCGGGAACCGGGCTTCTCGGATTTGCCGAACGGTTTCCCAAACGCTTTTTTGATGTGGGAATCGCGGAGGAGCACGCCGTCACCTTTGCCGCCGGTCTTGCCCATGACCGGGCGCTTCCGGTTTTCGCGGTTTATTCCACCTTCCTGCAGCGGAGCTATGACCAGATATTGAACGATGCAGCTATCGGCAAGGAACATATCGTTCTGGCCATTGACCGCGCCGGGATTGTGGGGGATGACGGAGAGACCCATCAGGGGGTATTCGACGTCGCTTTCCTGAACACCATCCCCGGCGTGAGCGTGTATTCTCCCTCCTGCTTTGCGGAACTGCGGATTAACCTGAAGCAGGCGATCTACGACGAGGATGGCGTTGCCGCCGTCCGGTATCCCCGGGGCGGGGAGCTTCCGGGGCTGGAAGGGTACGAACCCGACTATCAGCCTTACACATTGTGGGAAACGCCGGGGGCGGAGACCCTACTGGTTACGTATGGCCGGATTTTTGCCACGGTGAGGGAGGCGTCCCGCCGCCTGAACGAAGCCGGAAAGCCGGTTTCGGTGCTTAAGCTGACGCGTATCCGGCCGTTGGATCCGGACAGTATCCGGGCGGCTCTGTCATATAAACGCATCCTGTTTTTTGAGGAGGGCATCCGCAGCGGCGGCGTATGTGAACGGTTTGGCGCCAAGCTGCTGAACGCCTCCTATCGGGGCCTGTATCAGCCGGTCGCGATCGATACCTTTGTCCCGGCCTGTAAGCCGGAACGGGGACTGGCCGCCAACGGGCTGGATTTGGCGGGTATTCTTGCCGCCGTACAGAGGAGGATGCCGGATGCCGCGGAATGATGCAAGCGCCGGCGAAGGCATTCTGCGGCTGGACGCCGCCTTGGTGCGCCGGGGACTTGAAACCAGCCGGGAACGGGCGAAGGAACGGATTCGCTCCGGTCAGGTACGGGTAAATGGAAAAACCGCCTCCCGTCCCTCCTGCATGGTGACGGAAAACGACGATGTCTGCTGTGAAGGCGATGGCCTTGCCTATGTTGGACGGGGCGGCTGCAAGCTGGAAAAGGCCGTAAAAGGCCGTTTTTCACTGAATGGGATCACAGCCATGGATATCGGCGCCTCCACCGGAGGCTTTACCGATTGCCTTTTGAAGGAGGGCGCGGCAAAGGTATATGCCGTGGATGTGGGGCACGGCCAGCTTCATCCGGCGCTCGCCGCCGATCCCCGCGTAGTAAATCTGGAAGGAACCGACGCGCGGAATACGACGGCGATGTGTGCGGCGATACCGAAAAACTCGGTGGATTTTTGTGCGGTGGACGTGTCTTTCATCTCCCTGACGCAGGTGGTACCCGCGATTCTGCCGTTTCTGAGGGAGGGAGCGGACCTTGTCTGCCTCGTCAAGCCGCAGTTCGAAGCGGGACGGTCGGCCGTTGGAAAAAACGGCGTGGTGAAGGACGCCCGTGTTCACCGGCAGGTGCTTGGGGAATGCTGCGCTTTTTTTGAAGCGCTGGGGACGCCGGTGCGGCGATTGGAATTCTCCCCGATCACGGGCGGGGAAGGGAACAAGGGAAACATTGAATTTTTGGCGACCTTGCGGTATGATAAAGAAAAGAAAGAAACCAACGCGCCCCTGTCGATTGCCGCCGTGGTGGAGGACGCGCATAAAACGCTGAAAGGGTGAAGGGGTGAACGCCATGCGGATCGTTGTGATCCCAAATGAAAAGGCCGCGGGCGTTTCCGCGGCGATTCGGCCGGTAAGGGAAGCGCTGACCGGTTTGGGAGCGGAAGTGCTGTTCCCCCCGGCGGATATACTGTTTCCGGAAAACGCGGCGGATGCGCTGCTGAAACAGGGTGACGTCGTGGTAGCCCTTGGCGGGGATGGAACCATCATCCATACCGCCAAGCGGGCCGCTCTTCTGAATAAACCGGTGCTCGGGATTAACTGCGGTACGCTGGGCTTTATGGCGGGGCTGGAATCGGACGAGCTTTTGCGGCTCTCCGCCCTGATTGAGGGGCGTTTTACCGTGGAAAAACGAATGATGCTGTCCGTCCGGGTTCATCCGGCAGACGGCGGCGAATCTCTGGAATACCAGGCTTTGAATGAAGTGGTATTGGCCAGAGGCCCCCAGTCCCGCATGGTAAAAATCGCCGTTTCCATGGGGGAAGAGCCGGTGGCGACCTATAATGCCGACGGGGTGATCGTCGCCACGCCGACCGGTTCCACCGCGTACTCGCTCTCCGCCGGCGGGCCGATTGTGGACCCCGCGGTGCGCTGCCTGCTTCTGACGCCGGTCTGTCCGCACTCCCTGTTCGCCCGCTCCTATATTTTCAGCGAAGAGGCACAGCTTACCCTGCGCCCCATGGAATCCCGCGGGGAGGAAGCCTATTTGACGGTGGACGGGGAAGAAAGCGTGCGGATCCGGGTGAAGGACGTTGTTCATGTGTCGCAGTCATCCCGTCCGGTTTCGCTGATCCGGATCAAGGAGCAGCCGTTTTATAATACGCTCAATCAGAAACTGACCAACCGCCGCTGACGGCGGCCGAAAACGGGGTACGGCTATGAAAGCAAAACGACATGCGAAAATTCTGGAGATCATCCATGCCCATCCGGTGAATACGCAGGAGGAACTGCTGAACTATTTGCTGGAAAGCGGCTTTACGGTGACTCAGGCGACCATCTCCCGCGATATCAAGGAACTGCGGCTCATCAAAACGCTGGGCAGCGACGGGAATTACCGTTATTCCACCGTTCAGCAGGAAAGCGAACACATTTCCTCAAAGTTTCATTCCCTGTTTTCCGATACGGTTATCAGCATTGACTATGCAGGAAATATTGTGGTAGTCAAATGCCTTTCCGGTATGGCGCAGGCGGCCTGCGCGGCGATGGATTCCCTTCGCCGGGGAGATATCGTCGGCACCATCTCGGGAGATGATACCTTCCTCTGCGTGATGAAGGATGAGAATAAAGCGATCGATCTGGTGACCGATCTGAAAAAACTGATGCGCAACGCCAAAGCGTAACCGGTCCGTTCGCATACAGGGGGAAAGGCTATGCTGACCAGCCTTCATATTGAGAATATCGCGGTAATCGAGCAGGCTGGGATTGAGTTTCGTCCCGGTCTGAATGTGCTGACCGGGGAAACCGGCGCGGGCAAATCCATGGTGATCGACGCCATCAACGCCGTGCTGGGGGAACGGATCAGCCGCGATGTGGTGCGTACCGGAAGCACGGAGGCCCGCGTGACGGCGATGTTTTCGGAAATATCGTCCCACACCGCCGCCGTTCTGGAAGAGATGGGGTATCCCCCGGATGAGGATGGACTTCTCCTGATTCAGCGTACCATATCGGCCGAAGGAAAGGGAAGCTGCCGGATCAACGGGCAGCCTACCACGGCGGCGGTGCTTCGTTCCGTCGGAAGGCTGCTGGTCAACATTCACGGACAGCATGAAAATCAGGCGCTGCTTTCGCCGGAACGGCATGTGGACTATCTGGAGCGGTTGGGAGGACTGCTGCCTCTCCACGCGTCGTTTACAGCCGCCTACGAGCGGTATACCGACGTTTGCCGCCGGCTGGATCAGTTGACCATGGACGACGGCGCCAAGGCGCGCCGGCTGGATGTGCTCCGCTTTCAGATCGAGGAAATAGAAGCGGCGGCTCTCCGCCCCGGAGAGGAGGAGGAGCTGAAAAACCAGCGCAATCTGTACCGCAACGCAGAACAGATTGCGGTCTCCCTGGCCGCGGCGAAGGAGCTGCTTTCGGGCGGGGAAGAGAACGACGGCGCTCTTGCCCTGCTGTCCCGCGCTTCGGACGAACTGCAGAACGCGGGCAGATATGTGGAAGAACTGGGAAGCCTGTCTGAGAAAGTGCAGTCCCTCCTGTATGAGCTGGAGGAATGCGGAAGTGATCTGCGGGACTTCGCTTCCCATCTGGACTTTGAGCCGGGAGAGCTGGAGCGGGTGGAGGATCGGCTGGACCAAATCCGCCGGCTGACCTCCAAATATGGTCCGGATGAACAGGCGGTTTTGAATTATCTGGAGCAGGCGCGTCAGGAGCTGGAAGGCATCGAAATGTCGGACGAACTGGCCGTTCGTCTGACGGCGGAATGCGAAGAGGCCAAAGCGGCCGCTCTGGATATGGCTGAACGGCTTTCCTCCGCCCGGAAGGCGGCGGCCTCGGCGTTTGCCGCTCAGGTTGGGGAGGAACTGGCGTTTCTGGATATGCCCGGCGTTCGGCTGGAGGCGGCGGTGGAGCCGGTGGAACTGAGTTCCGGCGGGATTGACCGGGTGGAGTTTCGTATTGCGGCGAACCCGGGAGAAACGCCCAAGTCGATCGCGAAGATCGCGTCCGGCGGCGAGTTGTCCCGCATTATGCTGGCGATCAAATCGGTGATGGCCGATGTGGATGATATTGATACGCTGATTTTTGACGAGATTGACACCGGCATCAGCGGCCGGGCCGCCTGGAAGGTGGGGGTCAAGCTTCGCCAAACCGGCGCGGGACGGCAGGTGCTCTGCGTTACCCATCTGGCGCAGATCGCCGCGCAGGCCCACGATCATTTCCTCATCAGCAAAAGTGTGAGGGGCGGCCGTACTTTCACGGCGGTCACGCCGCTTGACCGGGAGGAACGGGAGGGGGAACTGGCCCGCATCATCGGCGGGGAACCTACGCCCGCTGCGTTGGAGGCTGCCCGGGAAATGCTCCGCCGGACGGAAGCGGAGGAGGCATAGCTGCCCGGAATTCGGAATGGAGAAAGTTCCCGGGAGGGAAATCAGACGGGAAAAAACCGAATCACGTTTTTGAAAGGAGTTCACTGTGATGAAAAGCATGGCGGGCAATCGACTTCGAAACGGTGTTTTTGCGGCGTTTTTTCTCCTGTTGGCGGTCTATCTGGGCTGTTATTTTCTGCTTTTGGTTACTTCGGGTCCCTACCAGCCGACAGACCGTATGGATGCGGAAACGGCGATGCGGCTGGCAAGCGTCGCCGTACCGATTCTGCGAATCATTCTGGCGGGATCTGGCTTCGCCATGACGGCGGTTTTTCTGTTTGCGGCAATGCGGCTTTCCCGGCGGGTTTCCGGAATCCTCGCTCTTGCATATACATTGTTCAAGTTCGGAACGGCTATCCTCCCGTCCCTGATTACGATAAACGCCGTCCATTCCTATTTTGTGCCTTTTCTGCCCTTAAGTATGCTCAGCATCCTTTCGGCTTCCCTGCTGTACTGGCTGCTGACTCCATGGCTTGCCGGCCGGATTAACGAGCCGGTTTCTATGCTGCTTGTGCTGCTTCTGAGCCGCGCCTTGTCTTTGGTAATTCTTTTTCTTCCCGACGAAAGCAAGGCTCTGTCCGTCGGCATTGTCGGTTGGGCCTTCGCAAAGGAATTTGTGGTGGAGGCATCCGTGATTTTTCTGGTTTATGCTTTGCTTCGCTGGATTTTTCGGTCGAAAAAAGTCTCTTCGTCGGAAGGGCTTGACAACGGCTGAAAAATGTGTTTTAATCCCCTATAACAGGCGATGAAGGGAAGAAGTAGCCCCGTCCGGACTGCAAAGAGAGCCGCCGGTTTGGTGTAAGGCGGCGTGACGGCGGGAGGAAATACATCCCGGAGCCGCAGGCTGAAGCGTTTTGTGGTAGGCCCTGCCGTGTTGCGCACGTTATCGCGCCAAGGCGTTGCTGGACGCCGGAGCGGCCGTTTGTCCGGAGAAATCCGGGAACGAACGGCAATAGAGGTGGTACCGCGGATTTCTATTCGCCCTCTGCATCGGACACCGTGTCCGTCATGCAGGGGGCGTTTTTGGCGATTTTTATTGCCCGGCCCCGGGCGGCGCGGAGATTTATCGACAGGCTTTCATCAATGGAAAGGAAGAAGAAAATGACTTTGTACGACGAACTGAAGGCGCGGGGGATTATCGCGCAGACCACCGACGAGGAACAGATCAGCCGGCTGATTAACAACGGAGAGGCGACCTTTTATATTGGTTTTGACTGTACGGCCGACAGCCTGACGGCCGGGCATTTTATGGCCCTGACTTTGATGAAGCGTCTCCAGTCGGCCGGCAACCGTCCGATTGCGCTTATCGGCGGCGGCACCACCATGATCGGCGATCCTTCCGGCCGGATCGATATGCGTCGGATGCTGGACCGGGAGACTATCGAGTACAACGCCGCCTGTTTCAAACGGCAGATGGAACGGTTTATCGAGTTCGGCGAGGACAAGGCCCTCATGCTGAACAACGCCGATTGGCTTCTGGAACTCAACTATGTGGAACTGCTCCGGGATGTCGGGGCCTGCTTCTCGGTGAACAACATGCTCCGTGCCGAATGCTATAAACAGCGCATGGAAAAGGGACTTTCCTTTCTGGAGTTCAACTACATGATTATGCAGTCCTATGATTTCTATCATATGTATAAGCATTACGGCTGCAATATGCAGTGCGGCGGCAACGATCAGTGGTCCAATATGCTGGGCGGAACGGAATTGATTCGCCGGAAGCTGGGGAAGGACGCCCACTGCCTGACCATTACTCTTCTGACCGACTCTCAGGGCAATAAAATGGGGAAGACGGCCGGCAACGCCGTCTGGCTGGATCCGAACAAGACCAGCCCGTACGATTTCTTCCAGTACTGGCGGAATGTGGACGACGCCGATGTAATCAAGTGCATGAAGCTGCTCACCTTTATTCCCCTTGAAGAGATCGAAGAGCTGTCCCGCGCCGAGGGCAGTGCGATCAACGCGGTCAAGGAACGTCTGGCCTACGAAATTACCAAACTGGTTCACGGGCAGGAGGAAGCCGCCAAGGCGTTGGAAGCCGCCCGCTCTGTTTTCGGCGCGGGCGCGGCAAGCGCCAATATGCCGTCTACCGAACTGGCGGAGACAGACTTTTCCGACGGACAGATTTCCGTCATCGATCTGGTAATCCGAACCGGGCTGGTTTCTTCCCGCGGTGAAGCGCGCCGCCTGATCGAGCAGGGGGGCTTGGCGATCGACGACGAAAAAGTGGCGGACATCGGCCGGATAATTTCGGATTCCGCCTTTGAAAAGGGCTATGTTGTTATCAAAAAGGGGAAAAAGGTATTTCACAAGGTGATTTTTACCCGATAACCCAAGATGAAAAAAACTCCGGAAGTCCGGAGTTTTTTTCATTTCAATACGCGGAGAAACGGATATAAAAACTATTTGGAAAAAGCCTCTTCCTTTTCACACTGTAATGTGCTAAAATAAAGAAAAACAACATTTATCAGGGAGGAAAAGGCAGCATGAACAGCAAGATTAAGGACGAAAACGCCGATTTTCTCTTTCAGGCGATATTGGAGCTGCATTCCATCGAGGAATGCTATCAGTTTTTTGAGGATCTCTGTACAGTATCCGAAATCAAAGCCATGTCACAGCGGATCGTGGTGGCGAAGATGCTCAGCGATAAGCGGGTGTACAGCGATATCGTCGCGGCGACCGGCGCTTCCACCGCGACCATCAGCCGCGTTAACCGTTCGCTGATCTATGGCTGCGACGCTTACGACATGGTGTTCTCCCGGATGGAGGAGAAAGCCGCAAAGGAAGAATCGGCGAAGTAAAGCGTTCTTTTTCGAAAGGAGTAAGCCCTGTTGAGCGGATATGGTTTGTTTTCCTCCTTTTACGACCGGTTGATGAACGACATGGATTACGAAGGCCGCGCCGCTTATTTACTGTCTCTGTTTGCCCGGTTCCGGCCGGAGAAACCGCCGGACACTCTGCTGGATCTCGCCTGCGGGTCGGGAGGCTTGAGCCTTCCGCTTGCGGCAAGGGGGATCGACGTGATCGGGGTGGACGGATCGGACGAGATGCTGGCCAGGGCGAGAGAAAAGGCGGATCAGGCCGGGATGTCCCTCTTGCTGCTTTGCCAGGATATGCGGGAGCTCGACCTTTATGGAACGGTGGACGGCGCGGTTTGTGTGCTGGACAGCCTGAACCATCTCTGCCGGACGGACGATCTGGCCGAGGTGTTCCGCCGTCTCCGCCTCTTTATTGAACCGGGCGGGCTGTTTGTGTTCGACGTCAACACCCCTTATAAGCACCGGGAGATATTGGGGGACAACGCCTTTGTGTTTGAGGAGGAGGATTTCCTCTGCGTCTGGCGCAATCGGCTGATCGAGCGCACCTGCGAGGTGGACATGCAGCTTGATTTTTTTGTGGCCGAGGATGAAAGCGGCGGCCTTTGCCGCCGTTTTACCGATACGGTAAGGGAGCGGGCCTATACGGAACGCACCCTTCGCCGCCTGCTGGACGGCGCGGGCTTTGATACGCTGGCGGTGTATGGGGATATGACCACGGATGCTCTGCCGGTTGACGGGGAGCGCGCTGTCTATGTCGCGAGAAGGCGGGCGGAATAATTTGTTGTTACGAGGAGCACGTTTCTATGAGTAAAGCGATACGCTGCCTTACCAGTGATGCCACGGTAATGGCTATGGTGCTGGATTCCACCGATATCGTTGCCGAAGCGGAACAGATTCATAAGACCTCCGCCGTGATAACGGCGGGACTTGGACGGCTGCTGACCGCCGGTTCCATGATGGGCATCATGCTGAAGGGGAAAGACGATGCGCTGACTCTGAAAATCAACGGAGGCGGCCCTTCCGGCACAGTAATGGCGGTATCCGACAGCGAGGGGAACGTCAGGGGATATGCGGCGAATCCCGTGGTGGAAATTCCGCTGAAGCCGAATGGAAAGCTGGATGTCAGCGGCGCGGTGGGGACCGACGGGATGCTGTATGTAATAAAGGACACCGGCGGGGCGGAGCCTTATATCGGCTGTACGCCGATCGTCTCGGGCGAAATTGCCGAGGATATCACCAGCTATTATGCGGTCAGCGAGCAGGTGCCCACTGTCTGCGCTCTGGGCGTGCTGGTTAATCCGGATTTGACCGTCCGCGCGGCGGGAGGGCTGCTGATTCAGTTGCTGCCCTTTTGCCCGGAAGAAGTGATCGACCGGATTGAAAAAAATGTCGCCGCACTGGACCCGATGACGGTAATGCTGGATAACGGATTGACACCCGAGGAAATCTGCGCCCGGGCGCTGGATGGGTTCGGTTATGAAATTCTGGATGAATACGCACCGGCCTATCGCTGCAATTGCTCCCGTGACCGGGTAGTCCGCGCGTTTGCGTCCATGAACTCGGAGGAGCTGCTTTCTCTCCCGGATGAAAGCGGCAGGGTGGAGGCGGCTTGTCAGTTTTGCGACAAGGTATATACCTTTACGAAGTCGGAGCTGGAAGCAATCGCCTCCCAGACGGCAGCTCCCAATGACCGCTGACAGCGCCTGTCGTTTATCCGGAAGGAACGACGGAAAGGGGGGAACAGACGGAAGAATTCCCCCGTCAGGAAAACGGCTTGGGAATTATCACGAATTTACTTTTTTTAATGGTTTTATATTGACATCCCTTGTCGGATATAGTATTATATACAGCGTCGCCGGTGACGGGTTGTCATTCCGAGCGGACAAATTGGGAGCATAGCTCAGCTGGGAGAGCACCTGCCTTACAAGCAGGGGGTCACAGGTTCGAGCCCTGTTGTTCCCACCACTTTGGATTTGGCCCGGTAGTTCAGCTGGTTAGAACGCTAGCCTGTCACGCTAGAGGTCGACGGTTCGAGCCCGTTCCGGGTCGCCAAATTTGCCTCTGTAGCTCAGTCGGTAGAGCAGTGGACTGAAAATCCACGTGTCACTGGTTCGATTCCGGTCGGAGGCACCAACCATAATAACAACTCTTATATCTGAACCATTCGTGTTCGATACAAGGGTTGTTATTTTTATATATTTCCTTTTCCAAATAGGATGCGGCTGTTTGTCATTGTTGAAAGAATGTACTTTTTTACCAGTATGCAACTTAACATAACATATTTCATTAAAACGTGTTATCTGCAGTTGGTTAAAATTCGGGCAACTATAGTTTACAATATTCATATAAATCAAATTCATGGAGGATAATATGAGTATTGTAGAGGTTCAAAAACTTAACAAGACATATCCTACATTCCGGTTGAAAGATGTTTCTTTTCAAATTGAAGAAGGTAGGATAACGGGATTTATCGGTAGAAACGGTGCGGGAAAAACTACTACGATAAAATCGATGTTGAATTTAGTTCATCCCGATAGCGGAGAAATAAACTATTTTGGTAAATCACTTTCCAAAAATGAAACTGAAATCAAGAAACATATCGGTTATTCTACCGGCTCGGTAAACTGGTATCCGAGAAAAAGTATACGGGATATTATCGAGGTTGTTAAAAATTGTTATGACACATGGGATGAGGAATCTTATCACAAATATCTAGGCCTTTTTCAACTCGATGAAAGCAAGACGGCACTTGAACTGTCAGAAGGTATGAAAGTAAAAAGCAACCTTTTGATAGCCCTTTCTCATAATGCCAAAGTGCTTATTCTCGATGAGCCTACAAGCGGACTTGATCCTTTTTCAAGAGACGAGCTGCTCGATTTGTTTGCTGAGTTAAAGATTAACGGTGTTGTTATCTTTTTTTCAACTCATATCATTTCCGACATTGAAAAATGTGCAGATGATATTGTGTACATTTCCAAAGGACAAATCGTTGCATCACTACCCAAAACGGATTTCATCAGTCGCTTTTCAACAGACGGCGAAAGCCTCGAAGAAACCATTTTGCGTTTGGAAAGAGGTGCTTTGAATGCGTAACATCATGACAAAAGAGTTAAAGCTCAGTGCATCGTACCTCTCCTATTTGTTTATTCTTTTCGGACTGATGTTTTTCATTCCCGGATATCCGATTCTTTGCGGTGTTTTCTTCGTTACATTGGGAATATTTCAAAGCTTCCAAAATGCAAGAGAAACAAATGATATATTATTTTCTGCCTTGCTTCCGATTGCAAAGCGAGATGTTGTAAAAGGAAAGTACATCTTTGTATGTTTCATAGAATTGTGCAGTTTGATACTCATGGGAATTGCCGTCATTTTCAGAATGACACTCTTTGCTGGGGCATCCGTATATAGAACGAATGCGCTGATGAATGCAAACTGTTTCGCATTTGGCTTGGCATTCTTTATTTTCGGACTTTTTAATGCAGTTTTTGTGGGCGGATTTTTCAAAACAGCCTATAAGTTCGGTCGACCGTTTGTAACTTATATTGTTGTAGCTTTTCTTACCATCTGTATCGGAGAAGCACTTCATCATTTGCCCGGTCTTGAGAGGTTAAATGCATTCGGAACAGAATATTTGCCAATTCAATTATCGTTGCTATTGGCAGGAATCTTTGCCTTCTTGATTATCACTTGGATTTCGTATAGAAAATCCTGCAAGAGATTTGAAAAAATAGATTTATAAAGGACGGCTTATCATGCTAAAGGAAAATTTAGTGATGCTTCGTAATATTCACGGATTCTCACAGGAAGAGATTGCGGAAAAAATAAGTATTTCTCGACAAGCATACGCAAAATGGGAAACCGGAGCTACCGTTCCAGACATTGAAAAATGCAGTTTGCTTGCAACTGTGTACGGCGTAACCATTGATAGCTTGATGAAATCGGAAACAGCAGATGGAATCGGAACGATACCGCCTGCTCCTAAGGGCAAAAACATTTGGGGTTCTATTACAATAAACGACAGAGGTCAAATAGTTATCCCAAAAGATGCAAGAGACAAATTTGGACTTGTCGGAGGAAAACGCCTGATTGTACTTGGCGATGAGGAAGGAATTGCACTGATTTCGGCAGAAAAGTTTGAAGAAAACATGAGAAAGGCAATGAAGTTTGCATCAATAAAAAACGATTAGTTCCATTGCTTGAAATATGAAATACCGTGCCATAAAGTGTTAGGTATGATATAGTTGAATTGTGCTATTTCGTCGCACAGGCACCAGAAAATTTCCGCTGTGATATGCAACGGAAATTTTTTTATGGCATTTTAGTGAAGGGGATATCCCGGTTTTTCTTCCGTTTCTAACGCCCTGATCCGATACCCTTCCAGAACTCCGATACAAACCAGACGTCCTCCAGCGCCACTTCCTTCCCCCGAAGGTACGCGAGAGGATTTTCGTCCGCCGCCGTATCCTGAAAATCAAAAATCAGCCGATAGGAACACAACGCCTGCTTGTCGTACCCCGTGCCTTTGTTCAGGGCGTTGGTACCGTACTTCCCGTCGCCGAGCAGGGGATGCCCGATGGAGGCCAGATGAGCGCGAATCTGGTGAGTTCGCCCGGTCAGCAGTTCGATCTCCAGCAGGGAAAACCCGTTCTTTTCGCCCAGAACGCGGTATCGTGTGCGGATGGACCGCGCGCCGTCCATCATCTGCCGGCGGATAAACACACGGTTTCTCTCCTCATCCTTTTCCAGATAGCCTTCCAGCGTATCTTCTTTTTTCTCCATCATCCCGTGGACAATACAGAGGTAGAATTTCCGGATTTCCCGCGCCCGCAGTTTTTCATTGAGAATGCGCAGTGCGGCGGCGTTTTTCGCGGCAATCACGATCCCGCAGGTGTTCCGGTCAATCCGGTTTACCAGTGCAGGTGTAAAGCAGTTTTCCTTTTCCGGATCGTATTCGCCTTTTTCATACAGATACCGCTGAACCCGGAAAATCAGGGTGTCCCGGTATTCTTTGTCATCCGGATGGACGAGAAGTCCCACCTTTTTGTTCAAAAGGAGGAGATTTTCATCTTCATAAACGATATCCAGCTTTTTGGACGCGCTCATGAATTCCAGAGCGGCCGGCGCTTCAATCAGGAATTCATCCTTCAGATATATGGTGACCACATCGCCCTCTGTCAGCCGTGTAGATATCTGACAGCGCTTGCCGTTAATCTTGATATCCTTGGTGCGGATTCCCTTGTACATCATGGAAACCGGCAGGTTCCCGAAGGTTTTTGTAAGGAATTTATCCAGACGCTGTCCAGCGTCGTTCGCCCGTATCGTGATGGACTTCATCGTTTTTCCCGCTTTCTTTTTTTGATAGAAGCAGCCGCGTTTCCTTATGCCGCAGCGCCCTCGGACGGTTTCTGTGCGGCCTTATCCGGCGGCGCTGCCGTTGCTATTGTATCATATTTGCCCGCCTTTTCAAAACATTGTTTTTCTGGTATAATCGACAGTATAACAGCTGTGTGGAAGGATGAAACGGCGGTGGATGCAGTGAAAGCGTTGGAAAAAGAACCGGAGGCAAAAAACGGCGATTGCTTCGGACAGGGGCCGGATAATCCGGGTGCGGCAAAGGAAGCGGGGAAACCGTGCCAATTTCCCAAAAACGTACACGAAGGACACAGGGAACGGCTGAAGCAGCGTTTCCTGCGGGACGGTCTCCGCGGATTTGAAACGCATCAGATTCTGGAATTGCTGCTGTTTTTCGGAATTCCCAGACGGGATACCAATGAAATCGCTCACGCCCTGCTGGACGCCTTCGGAAATCTTCCCGGTGTTCTGAAAGCTTCCTATGAAGATTTAATCAAAATCAAGGGGATGACCTCCGGCGCCGCTGTCCTGATTCGCCTGAGCGGCTCCCTGATTCGGGAATATAACGACGGCGAACTGCCGAAGGATATGATTCTGGATTCTCCCGAAAAGATCGGCGCTTTTATTCTTCCCAAATTTTTCGGCGAACAGAACGAACGGGTGCTGGTCGTCTGCATGGACAACAAATGCAAGGTTCTGAGCTGCACCTTTGTTTCGGAAGGAAGCCTCAACGCGACGGAAATCAGCGTCCGAAAAGTGCTGGAACAGGCGATTATCAGCCATGCGACAGCGGTGGTGCTCGCTCATAATCATCCCAGCGGGTTCGCTCTGCCCAGCGCGGAGGATCAGGCCAGCACACGGACGATCGCACAGGTTCTTCATGTGGCCGGCGTACAGCTGGTGGATCATCTTGTGGTGGCTGAGGACGATTACGTTTCCATGCGCAGCACGCCCGCCATGGCGGCGCTGTTCCGGACCGGTGATCCTCCTGAGCAGCGGCAGCGGAAAATTGCAAAGGATGAAGAACTCTGAGGAAACGGGGATGAAAAAATACAATGGAAACCAAACAGGCCGTTGAAGAATACATCGCCGATCTGCACATTCATTCCCGCTATTCCCGGGCTACCAGCCGCGAATGCGTTCCGGAATATCTGGATTTGTGGGCGGGGCGTAAAGGAATCCGGCTGCTGGGAACCGGTGATTTCACTCATCCTGCCTGGAGAACGGAACTGAAGGAAAAGCTCCGCCCGGCCGAAGAGGGACTGTATGTTCTGAAGGACGAATACAGGCGGAAAAACGATACGGCCGGGGCGGGCGAACCTCCGCGTTTTGTGGTCAGCGGCGAAATCAGCTCTATTTACAAAAAGAACGGCCGGGTGCGAAAGGTTCATAATCTGATCCTTTTGCCGGGATTGGATGAGGCGGAGGCGATCGCCGTCAAGCTGGAAGCGATCGGCAACATCCACTCCGACGGCCGCCCGATCTTAGGTCTCGACAGCCGGGATCTGCTGGAAATCGTGCTGGACGCCTGCCCGCAGGCGGTTTTTATCCCGGCGCATATCTGGACGCCGCATTTTTCCTTGTTCGGCGCTTTTTCGGGCTTCGATACAATTGAGGAATGCTTCGGCGACCTGACGCCGTATATTCACGCGCTGGAAACCGGCCTTTCCTCCGACCCGCCGATGAATTGGCGGCTTTCGGCGCTGGATTCGTACCGTCTGGTATCCAATTCCGACGCGCATTCCCCCTCCAAACTGGGGAGGGAGGCCAATCTGTTCGCGGCGGCCTTGTCGTATCCCGCGCTGGCTTCCGCGCTTAACGGCACGGAAAGGGACGGCTTTATGGGTACCATTGAGTTCTTTCCGGAAGAGGGAAAATATCATCTGGACGGACACCGGAACTGCGGGCAGTGCCTTACGCCGTCCGAGGCGGAGCAGGCGGGGGGCAAGTGTCCGGTCTGCGGACGGAAGCTGACCACCGGCGTCCTTCATCGGGTGGAACAACTGGCCGATCGGCCCGAGGGATTTGTCCTCCCCGGCGCTCCGCCATTCGAAAGCCTTGTGCCGCTGGCAGAAGTGATCGCGGCGTCCACCGGCCGATCAGCGTCCGGTGTCCGGGTAACGGCGCAATATGAGGCGCTTCTGCGGGAGCTGGGACCGGAATTCTATATTTTGCGGAAAGCCCCGCTGCCCGATGTTGAGAAAGCGGCAGGCCCCTGTGTGGCGGAAGGAATCCGTCGTATGCGCTGCGGCAAAGTGAAACGGATTCCGGGCTATGACGGGGAGTATGGAAAAATCGGCCTTCTGGACAAGGAGGAGATCGACCGGCTGTCCGGCCAGCTTTGCTTTTTCGGGGCCGAGCCGCGGAAAAAGGATCCGAAGCCGCGCGCGGTTTCTGCCGTGCAAAAAGCGGCGAAAAAGGAAGCCGAGCTCTCCGAGGAGCTTCTTCCGGCCCGGAACGGTGATCTTATGGCGGAGCTGAACGAGGAACAGCGTATGGCCGTAACGGCAACGGAGCCGGCGGTCGCTGTGATTGCCGGTCCGGGCACGGGAAAGACGAAAACGTTGGTGTCCCGTATTGTGTATCTCGTGAAAGAGAGAGGAGTAAAGCCATCCGCCATTACAGCGGTCACCTTTACCAACAAAGCGGCGGGAGAAATGCGGGAGCGGCTGGAAAAAGCCTTTGGCGGCAGGCGGGAGATCAAAGGCATGACCATTGGCACCTTCCACGCCATTGGACTTCGGCTGCTGGAGGAACAGGGGATGACGGCCGCCGTGGCGGATGAAGCGGAGGTGGAAGCCGCGGCTTCAGAGGTGATCGGCGAGTTTTCTCTTTCGCTGTCCCCGGCCAAATTTTTGCAGACCGTTTCCCGGATAAAGAACGGCGGAGCGGCGTCCGGGCAAATACCGCAAGCAGCGTTATCCGCCTACGACCGTCGTCTGGAGTCCGCCGGTGTGCTGGATTTTGACGATATCCTGATCCGTTCTCTCTCCCTGTCGGAAAACGGGGCCGTCGGAAAGGAACGTTTTTCCTTCCTGCTGGTTGATGAATTTCAGGATATCAACGATATACAATATCGTCTGGTAGAAGCATGGAGCCGAAAAGGCAGCAGCCTGTTCGTAATCGGCGATCCGGATCAGGCAATTTACGGTTTTCGCGGATCGGACTCCCGCTGCTTCGACCGGCTTCGAGAAACCTTTCCCGCTCTCCGGTCGATTCGTCTGGTGAAAAATTATCGTTCCGCCCCGCCGATTCTGCGCTGCGCCCTGCCGGTGATCGATCGTAATCCGCCTCCCGAGGGTGGCCGTGCGCTGGAACCGCAGCGGGATAAAGGCGCGCCGGTGCGGCGCCTTCAGGCGCCGGACGAGTTTTCGGAAGGGATATTTATCGCGAAGGAAATCAACCGGATGGTGGGCGGTATGGATATGCTGGACGCCCAGTCCCTGAGGATCCGGAATGCGAGCGTGGGCTTTTCGGACATCGCCGTGCTGTACCGCACACACCGCCAGGCGGAAACGCTGGAAACCTGTCTGCGTCGGGAGGGGATTCCCTATACCGTTACCGGCCGGGAATCTTATCTGTCCGACGAATCGGTGCGGGGAACGCTGGGCTTTTTCCGCTTTCTCCTGAATCCTGCGGACAAAAGCGGACTGAGGGCCTGCCTCCAAAGTCTCGGCTGTCCCCGAAAGACGATCCGCGCCTTTGAAGAACAGATACCGCACCCGGAAAAAATTCGTTCGTCCGGCGATTTGCCTTCCGGATTTCAAACGGAAGAGGGGCTTCGGAAGTGGGCGGAGCTGACGGAGGCGTATGCTTTGCGGGTTCGGAAGGAAAAGCCCTCTGCGCTGATTCGGGAATGGCTGGACGACAGCGGGCTGCCTGAAAAGGAACCGCTGCTCAGGCTGCAGCGCGCTGCGGTTTTCCATAATCGTTTTTCGGGTTTTCTTCGTAATCTCGCCACCGGCGAGGAAGGGGATATCTGCCGCAGCGGGGAGAAATCCTATCGGGGAGATGCGGTTTCTCTGATGACTCTGCATGGTTCCAAGGGGCTGGAATTTCCTGTTGTTTTTCTCTGCGGTGTGCGTCGGGGCGTTCTGCCGCTGGAGCAGCCCGGGCAAACAACGGATATTGCCGAGGAACGCCGGCTGTTCTATGTCGGTATAACCCGGGCCAAAGAAGAGCTCCTTTTATTGAATTCCGGCGAGGCTTCCTGCTTTCTGGAGGATATCCCGACTTTTCTGCTGGATATCGGGCATACAATGGAAGGAGCGCCGCCTTACGGCGGCAAGCAGCTGAGCTTGTTTGAATAATCTGAAAATCAGGAAATAATTTCCTGATTCACTTATCTCAATTTTCTTATATAGTAGGATGAATATTGTGTTTTCTCCAAGAGTCCTTGTCATTTTTTCGGAACATGGTAACGTTACTTACAGGGATATAGAATTGGAGGAGTCTATGTGAAAATCCTGCCCTTGGAACTGCAGGAAGGCATTTTTTCGGAATGCTGGAGCAGCTATATTGTTGCGGCGGCGCTGCCGCACAAAGGTACGCACCCCTGGTTTCTGGAACGCTTTGTCGATTTTTATGTTCCGGAAGATTTGGCCGCTATTTATTATCAGAACGATCCGCTTTTCGGTCCGTTTGCCGATTACGATGAAATACTGGAATACGAATCCATCGACTGGCGGGGCGGCGATCTGATTCCTTTGCTGATTGACCGGATTGATAACGATCGGTATGTGATGATTTCCTGTCTTTCGCAGCAGGATTATCTGCATGAAATCATGCTGGTCGGGTATGACCAAACCTCTTTTTACTATTACCATCCCGCGAATGATCACGGCGAGGTTCTGACAATTTCCTTTTCCGAGCTTCGTACAGCTTTTGCCCGCGCGGTGGAAGCCTACGCCGCCGATCCTGCGGCACAGCGTTCCGTGCTGTATCATCATCTTCCGTTGAGCTGCTTCCATATCAAAGAGATAGAGGAACGGCCGATTCGCATGGAACGGATCGAGGGTGCGGTATATGAGATGGCGGCGACGGACGCGCATGTCCGTGCGCTGTCGGGCAGCGATAAAAAAGGGGAGTATTTCTACCACGGCGATGGATTCTATGACCTGATGGAACGAGTCATCCAGTCGATAGCCGACGGCACGAACGAGGAATGGGCTCTTTCCCGTTCCATCAAAGCGCTGGATAAACTGCAGGAGGCGCGTCTTGGCCTGACCAAGCGGCTTTCCTACTGCCAGAAGGATTGGGGGATTGCCCTTGACCGGGCGCTGATGTCTCAATATGACGAAATGATTAAGCGGATTGCGCTTTGCCGGTGCTATCTGATGCGGTTTGAGACTACGCGCGAACGCTACCTCTGCCTTCAGGCGATCGATTTGTTGACCGATATCTGTCGGCGGGACAGTTACTGCCTGAATCGTACGCTTCTTGCGCTCCGCGAAGGCGTAAACGACATCTTTTCCCGGCGAGTGACCGCTATGGCGGAGCTTTGCCGGGAATCGCTGGACTCCTGCGCCGGTTAACGGCGCGAATGCCGTCCGTCGGGCGGAGAAATCGTTCCGCTCAACCGGGGCTGTCCTTAAAACGGGCGGCTCCGGTTTTGTTTGTCCGTGAACGGAGTCCTCTGGCGCTATGACGATATAAAGAAGTTTTTATTTTTGCGCGGGATGGCTTTATCTCTTTTGAACTTTATGCTATAATAGGCTGGAAAATGGAGACGGCAGGGATACGTCGGAGAAACCGGAGGACAAGCTGTATGCAGGATATCGTACCGGAAACGGTTAAAGATACAAAGAAGGATTCGGAAACGGATGAAAATCAAGCGGCGGAAAACGGCGGCGTGTCCAGAGGCGGCGCGCTGGCCGGCCTGTATGATTGGATCAGCGCGGCGGTCTTTGCTCTGGTATTGGTCACGCTGGTCTTTTCCTTTTGGTTCCGCATTGTCGAAGTGGACGGCAATTCCATGAATCCGACGCTGCTGGATACCGAACGTCTGATTACCAACCGCCTGTGTTATACGCCGGAGAGAGGGGATATCGTCATCGTCAATCTGCGCACCAGAGAACCGCTGGTGAAACGGGTCATCGCTCTGGGCGGGGACACATTACGGATTGACGACGAGACCAATACGGTCTATATTAACGGGGAAGCGCTGGACGAACCGTATATTCAGGGACGAACCTTTTCGCTGGGATTCGGAACAGAGGAACGGGTAATCCCCGACGGATATGTGTTTGTCATGGGAGATAATCGGGAAGATTCCACCGACAGCCGGTTTATGAATCAGGTCGGTTATGTAAAGCAAAGCGACCTGATTGGCGAGGCGGTCTATCGCTTTTTCCCTTTGAGCAGGGCCGGCGGTTTACAATAACAAGATTCAGGCATGGAAAGGACCCGAAGACATGGTTAACGAAGAAATGCGGGAAATCCCGCCGATGGAAGAAGCCGACGAAAAAGGAAAATCCACGGTTGCCGGGCTGTATGAATGGATAGGCGCCGCTATTTTTTCCCTTGCCTTTGTGGTGCTGGTGTTTACTTTTCTGTTCCGGATCGTCGGTGTGGTGGGCAATTCGATGAATCCTACCCTCAGTTGGGGGGATCGGCTGATTATTACCCGGCTGGGTTATACGCCGCAGCAGGGCGATATCGTGATCGTCAACCGGTATACGGAAGAACCGCTGGTAAAACGGGTAGTGGCGGTCGGCGGACAGACTCTGAGGATCGACGATGAGACCGGGACGGTCTATGTAAACGGAAAAGCGCTGGACGAGCCGTATATTCAGGGGCATACCTATTCGCTGGGATTTGGAGCCGAAGAACAGACCGTGCCGGAAGGCTGCGTCTTTGTCATGGGAGACAATCGGGAGCATTCCAAGGACAGCCGGTATATGGACGAGGTCGGGTTTGTCAGTGAAAGCGACGTGATCGGCAAAGCGGTTTTTCGTTTTCTTCCGCTGAACAAGGCGAAGAGCCTGTATTGACCGGATTCCGGTGTTTCGACGATATTTCGACAGCGGGAGTTATGGTCTCCCGCTGTTTTTTCGATCGTGCCGACACTATCGAAAATGCGTGTTGAGCGCCGGCGTCAACACGATCTGGTAAAAGAGCCGCCGCATCGACATGGTAAAGCGGCAGAACGGAGATTGCTATGGAACAGCCGATGGGCAACATTCAATGGTTCCCCGGGCACATGACCAAAACCAGACGAAAAATTCAGGAAAGCCTTTCGCTTGTGGATATGATCGTGGAAATTATTGACGCGCGAATCCCGGTCAGCAGCAGAAATCCGGAGTTGGATGCGCTGACGGCCGGAAAGCCCCGCGCCGTAATCCTGAACAAGGCGGATATTGCCGATGAAGAGACGACCGCCGAATGGGTGCGGTATTTTCAGAAACAAGGCGCCGCGGCTGCGGCGATGGACTGCAAAAGCGGGAAAGGACTGGGCGCTTTTTCGCCGATGGTACGACGGGTTCTGGCGGATCGGATCGCGCAGTGGAAGGCCAAAGGGATGGCAAACCGGCCAATCCGGATGATGATTGCCGGAATCCCGAATTCCGGCAAATCCTCCTTTATCAACCGTATGTCCCGCAGCGGAAAGGCAAAGGTAGAGGATCGGCCGGGTGTGACCCGGGGAAATCAGTGGTATGTCACCGCCGACGGATACCAGATGCTGGATACGCCCGGGGTGTTGTGGCCGAAATTTGAGGATCAGACCATCGCACAGCATCTGGCCTATACCGGTGCTATCCGGGACGAGGTGCTGGACAGCGAAGAGCTTGCCTGCGGCCTGCTGTCTATTCTTGGATCTTGCTACGCGCCGCTGCTTCGGGAGCGCTATAAGCTGCCGGAGGAACTGCCCGACGACGGGTGGGAGCTGCTGCAGCTGATTGGGCGGAAACGCGGTATGCTGATTTCCGGCGGAGAGGTGAATACGGAGCGCGCGGCGATCATGCTGCTGGATGAGTTCCGCTCGGGAAAGATTGGGCGGATCACGCTGGAACGTCCGGCGCGCTGAACATTGCGCGGGCTTGGTGAATGGGAAGGCCGAAAGCAGGGGAGTTGTAAATAATCATGCCGAATACGCTGAACAATTATGAATTTGACCGCGCCATTTACGCGGACGGTTATGCCGCAGTCTGTGGGGTGGATGAAGCGGGACGCGGCCCTCTGGCAGGCCCGGTCTATGCCGCGGCGGTCATCCTAGATCCCGAACGGGAGATAGAAGGGCTGAACGACTCCAAAAAACTCAGCGAAAAAAAGCGGGAGCAGCTGTTTGACCAGATACAGCGGGAAGCGGTCGCCTGGTCGGTTGCCAGTGCTTCGGTGGAAGAAATTGAGCTGCTCAATATTCTGCAGGCTACCTTTTTGGCGATGAAACGGGCGGTGGATGGGCTTGCCGTCCCGCCGGAGTTGGCGATCATCGATGGGAATCAGACGCCGCCCGGCCTGTCCGTCCCTTCTCACACAATCGTAAAGGGCGACGCCCTGTCGGCTTCCATCGCGGCGGCTTCCATTCTGGCCAAAGTGAGCCGGGACCGTCTGATGAAAGAGATGGATAAGCGATATCCACAGTATCAGTTCGCCAGACATAAGGGCTACGGTACCGCGCTGCATATTCAACTGATCCGGGAATACGGTCCGTCGCCGGTTCATCGGCCCAGTTTTCTGAAAAAAATTTTACTATAAAGCAATAGGGCTTTGCAGCTTAGGAGGGGATGTACCGTGGCCGGAATATCCAGAGGTGCGGCAGGCGAGGTGCTGGCGGCTCGTTTCCTTCGGGAGAAGGGATACGAAATCTGGGCGGGAAACGTATCCTCCCGTTTCGGAGAAATCGATATTGTCGCAGCGGACGGCCCGTATATCGTTTTTGTGGAGGTCAAAACCCGCGGCGAGGACGCCATGTATGCTCCGCGGGAAGCGGTGACGGCGAAAAAACAGGAGCGGATTCTCAAGACGGCGCTGCTTTTTCTGCAGCAAAACGCCGTTTCCCTGCAGCCGCGTTTTGACGTGGTAGAGATTATTACGAAAAAGAACGCGCCGATGGAAGCAGTGGAAATCGACCATATTCAGGGAGCCTTTGAGGCGGGCGACCTTCATGCGGCCTTTTGAGCCGCCGAAGCGGCAGATGGGTTTTCCGTCTGCCGCTTCGGCGTGAAAGCAGGGGAATAAAAGGGCGGACGTTTCCGTATATTGCTTTCAGAGAGGGCCGGATGCGGCGCTTCTGCGGAAAGGATGGGGATTATGCGGCTGTTTGACCTGCACTGCGATACCTTATACGAATGCTATACCCAAGGGAAAAGCCTTGGACGCAACGACCTTCAGCTTGATCTGACCCGCGGCCTGCGGTACGACGTCTGGGCGCAGTGCTTTGCGGTCTGGATGCCGGATTCCCTTCGGGGAGAGACGGCTTACGCCCAGTGCGTCCGCATTCTGGAATTTGCGAAAAAGCAGGCTGAATGCAGCGGCGGGAGGATGCGGCTGATCCGCACGGCCGCCGAACTGGAACAGGCGGCAGCCACGCACCAGTGCGCGGCGCTCCTGACCATTGAGGGCGGGTCGGCGCTGGCGGGCCGGCTGGAAGCTCTGGATGCTTTCTCCGAATTTGGCGTACGGGCAATCACCCTGACGTGGAATGGGGAAAACGAACTGGGGTACGGCTCCGGCTGCGGCAAAGCGGGCGGATTGACCCGGTTCGGAAAACAGGCGGTAAAACGGATGGAGGAACGCGGCATTCTGCCCGATGTTTCCCATCTCAATGAACGCGGGTTCTGGGATGTGATGGATAACACGACGGGTCCGGTTATCGCCAGCCATTCCGATTCCGCGTCCGTCCACCCGCATGAGAGGAATCTGACCGACGAACAGTTCCGCGCCCTGATAAAACGCGGGGGGCTGGTCGGCCTCAACCTCTGCGGAGCGCACCTGGGAGAACAGAATTTCGACTGCCTGCGTCGGCATCTCGACCGGTATCTTTCGCTGGGCGGAGAACGGAATGTCGCGTTTGGCTGTGATCTCGACGGTACCGATCTTCCGCCGGAATGGGAGGGGCTCGCGGTCATGGAGCGGATTTGTGAATGGCTGGGGCGCAAAAACTACGAGGAAAGCCTTATCGACCGTCTTTTTTTCAGCAATTGCTACGATTTTTTTACCGCGCTTTGACAAGGGGCGGCATTATCGTATAATATTAAGATTACGGAAATCTATACCGATTTGGGAGAGCTTGCACGGCGGTTTTTCCGACGCGCAGGAATGCAGAAAGGCGGAAATTCAGGATATTTCCGCAGTCGGTAATGTAAACAGCCGTATTCTATAACAGCAGGAGTGAACGGCCCATGATGTATAACAGCACAAGGGACAGCGGCGTATCGGTTTCCTCCGCGCAGGCGATTGCGCAGGGAATTTCCAAAGACGGCGGCCTGTTTGTCCCCGAATCCCTTCCGCCGCTTTCTCAGGAGGAACTCCGTTCCATGACGGCCCAGTCGTATGTGGAGCGGGCGGCGACGGTGCTCTCCAAATTTTTGACCGATTTTTCAGCGGAGGAGGTAAAGGAATGCGCGTCCCTCGCCTATACGCAGGAGCGCTTCCGGTCTCCGGCCATCGCGCCGCTGCACACGCTGAGCGAGGGGGTGGAGATTCTTGAGCTCTGGCATGGACCGACCTGTGCTTTCAAGGATATGGCGCTCCAGATTTTGCCTCATCTGATGCGGGTGTCCGCAAAGAAAACGGCGGACGGAAAGACCATCATCATTCTGGTTGCCACGTCCGGCGACACGGGGAAAGCGGCGCTGGAAGGCTTCCGCGATGCGGAAAATACCCGCATCCTGGTGTTTTACCCGGAGGATGGGGTCAGCCCGATGCAGAAGCTCCAGATGACCACGCAGGAAGGCGGCAACGTTGCCGTCTGCGCCATCCGGGGAAATTTTGACGACGCGCAGTCCGGCGTAAAGGCGATTTTCACCGATCCGTCCATCGCCGCGAAGCTGGAGAAGAACGGCATGATGTTCTCCAGCGCCAACTCCATCAACTGGGGCCGGCTGGTTCCGCAGATCGTGTATTATATTTCCGCTTACTGCGACATGGTTCGCGACGGAAAGATCACGTTGGGAGATTCCATCAACGTCGTGGTGCCGACCGGAAATTTCGGCAATATTCTCGCCGCCTATTACGCCCGGAAAATGGGACTGCCTGTCGCCCGGCTGATCTGCGCATCCAATCGAAACCGGGTTTTGACCGATTTCATTGAAACCGGCGTGTACGACCGGAACCGTGCGTTTTATACCACCACGTCCCCTTCTATGGATATCCTGATTTCCTCCAATCTCGAACGGCTGCTCTATGACCTTTCCGGCCGGGACGACGGGGAGATCCGTCGGCTGATGGAGCATCTGAAAACCGAGGGCAGGTACACCGTTCCGGCCGGGATGCGCGAAAAGATTCACGCGCTGTTTGCGGCGGGAAGCTGCGACGACCAACAGGCGGCGGAAACGATCCGTTCCACTTTCCAAAAATACGGGTATCTTCTCGACACTCATACGGCGGTGGCCGTATCGGTTTACGAGCGGTATCGGAAAGAGACGGGGGATGAGACGCCGACGGTAATCGCCTCCACCGCGAATCCCTACAAATTTTCGGACAGTGTGCTGAAAGCGATCAGCGGCCCGTCGGATGCGGAGGAATTCGAAAAGGTGGAGCAGCTCCATCGGGCGACGGGCTGCGAGGTGCCGGCTCCGCTTTCCTCCCTGCGGGGGAAAACACCGCGGTTCACCGGGGTATGTAACCGCGCCGATATGGAACGGACGGTGTACGAACTGCTCCATATCGACGTAAAGTAAAAGGGGTTACTTGCCGCTGGGCTTGAAGCTCGCGCAGGCGGTGTCGGCGCTGCTGATCGCGTGCGCGGGGCCGACGTGGATTTTGCTGGCGGCACAGGCGTTTTTCCCGTCGTGATACGTACAGTTCTTCACGTCGCAATACACTGTCGGGCTGGGGCATTCGGTTCTTTCGTCTTTAAAAAGCTCCATGGCCTATCGCTCCTTTCCCTCATAGCGTTGCCATTTTTTTCGGATATTTTCATGGGAAGTCCCCCGAATTCCAAAATCTTTTGCAAAGGAGCCGGTTATGTCGCTGTTTGCCATCGCGGACCCTCATCTGTCGCTGGGGACGGATAAACCGATGGATATTTTCCATGGATGGGACAATTATGTGGAACGGCTGGAAAAGAACTGGCGAGCCCTCGTAAGCGAAGAGGATACCGTGGTGATCGCCGGGGATATTTCCTGGGCTATGAGTCTGGATCACGCGGAGGCCGATTTCGCCTTCCTTCACGCCCTTCCCGGCCGGAAACTGCTTCTCAAGGGCAATCACGACTATTGGTGGACTACCCGCCGGAAAATGGACGACTACCTGCAAAACCGCGGCTTTGATACCTTGCGCATCATCCATAACAGCGCCGAGCCGGTTGGCGATTACGCGGTCTGCGGTACGCGGGGCTGGTTTTACGATGCGGAGCAGGACGCTGACCGCAAGGTTCTTCTGCGGGAGGTCGGCCGCCTGAAGCTATCGATCGACGCGGCGGAAAAGACGGGGAAGGAGCCGGTAGTTTTCCTTCATTATCCCCCGGTGATGGGGGAGGCGGAGTGCCCCGAAATTATGGACGTGCTGAGGGAACGCTCGATCCGCCTTTGCTACTATGGACATATTCATGGTCCGGGGGCCAGGAGGACGTCGGCAAAAACGGTGGACGGAATCACGCTTCGTCTGGTTTCCTGTGATGCGGTGGGTTTTACCCCGGTTTTGGTGAGGTAAAAACGGGAAGCCGGAAGGAAATCGTCAAACCATAGAAACAAATTGCGAACTTCTCCGATTTTTTTACAAAAAAAGATGGCGTATTTACTCGTCGTATGCTATAATTATTGCTATTGTGTTATCGTATAAACAGGAGGAAGTAAAATGAGTCTGAAAGCAAGCAACAAAGTCGATACCAACCGTGTGGAACTTGAAGTGACCGTTGATCCCGAGGCGTTTGAAGCGGCGGTCAGCAAAGCTTATAAAAAGAATATTCAACGGATGAACGTCCCCGGTTTCCGAAAGGGCAAGGCCCCCCGTCATCTGGTCGAAAAGATGTACGGCACCGGCGTGTTTTATGAGGATGCTGTAAACGACCTGTATCCCACCGCGCTGGACGAAGCCATCAACGAATCCGGCTACGAATATGTTGAAGATAAGATCGATCTGGACGTGGTTTCGGTCGGCAAGGAGGAAGGGCTGGTCTTTAAGGCGGTCATCACCGTAAAGCCGGAAGTCGAGGTCGGTGAATACAAGGGCCTGAAGGCGGACAAAAAGGTCGAGGAAGTGACCGATGCGGACGTCGATAAGGAAGTGGAAAAGCTGCAGGACCGCAACTCCCGTCTGGTTGCGGTGGAAGGCCGCGCAGCGGAGAACGGCGACACCGTTACCTTCGATTTTGAGGGCTTTGTGGATGACAAGGCGTTTGACGGCGGCAAGGCGGAGAACTACACCCTGACCCTTGGCTCCGGTCAGTTTATCCCCGGCTTCGAGGATCAGCTTGCCGGCAAGAACACCGACGACGAGTTCGATGTCAACGTCACTTTCCCGGAAGACTACAACGCAGAAGAGCTTGCGGGCAAGCCGGCCGTTTTCAAGTGCAAACTGCATGAAATCAAAACGCGCGAACTGCCGGAACTGAATGATGAATTTGCCAAGGATGTCAGCGAGTTTGACACGCTGGACGAGCTGAAAAACGATCTGAAGGATAAGCTGCAGCATCAGCGGGAGCACGCCGCCGAGGACGCGTTCGAGTCTCAGCTGCTCGAACAGCTGGTTTCCGGCCTGAAGGCGGAAATTCCGGAAGCGATGTTTGAGCGCCGCGTGGACGAAAGCGTGCGGGAATTCGAATATCGCCTGCAGTCTCAGGGGCTGAATCTGGACACCTATCTGCAGTATACCGGAATGGATATGGACGCATTCCGCAAGGGCTTCCGCGAGCAGGCTGAAAAGCAGGTCAAGATCCGTCTGGTTCTGGAAAAGATTGCTGCGCTGGAAGAGATCGCTCCGACGGAAGAGGAGCTGGACGCGGAGTTTGCGAAGCTCGCCGAGCAGTATAAGATGGATGTGGAGAAGGTTAAGGCGTTCATCCCGGCGAAAGAGCTTTCCAAGGATCTGGCTGTGGGCAAAGCCATGGATATGGTCAAGGAAACGGCGGTAGTGAACGGCTGATCCGGAAGCTTTATATCCTGAAAATTTTCGCCATTCTTGTACTCAGTCCGTTAAGCGGGTGTTTTGCGGCAATACTACTCTATATTTCTTTTTTGCGGACAATTCATACTGGAAAGGTTGAGTGCGGATTATGAGCAATTTAGTCCCTTATGTAGTGGAACAGACCAGCCGGGGAGAACGCAGCTATGACATTTTTTCCCGTCTGCTGAACGACCGTATCATTATGCTGACCGATGAAATCAACGATGTGACAGCCTCCCTTGTTGTCGCTCAGTTGATTTATCTGGAAGGACAGGATCCGGATAAGGATATCGACCTGTATATCAACAGCCCCGGCGGGTCTATTACCTCCGGCATGGCGATTTACGATACAATGCAGTTCATTCGCTGCGATGTATCCACCATCTGTATTGGTATGGCCGCCAGCATGGCCTCCTTCCTGCTGGCGGCGGGCGCCAAGGGAAAGCGTAAGGCGCTGCCCAACAGCGAAGTGATGATTCATCAGCCGCTCGGCGGAACGCAGGGACAGGCCAGCGATATAAAGATTCACGCCGATCATATTCTGTATATCCGTGGACGGATGAACCAGATGCTGGCGGAAATGACCGGTCAGCCTTTGGAACGGATTGAAAAAGATACCGATCGCGACAATTTCATGACGGCGGAAGCGGCCAGAGAGTACGGTCTGATCGATCAGGTCATCGCCAAGCGCGAGGGCTGATGCCGTCGGGATACGCATCCTCCGCCGATTTCGATACAAGGAGCGTAGACAATGCCAAAAAACGAGGACAATCGCACGGTGAACTGCTCTTTCTGCGGGAAAAGCCAGGACGATGTTCAGCGCCTGATCGCCGGACAGGGCGTGTATATCTGCAACGAATGCGTAGAGCTCTGTCAGTCAATTCTGGAGGAAGGCGGTAACCTTTCCCGCCGGCGGACTGCGGCGGCGGGAACGCCTCCGGCGCTGCCCACGCCGAAAGAAATCAAGGCGGGGCTGGACGAATACGTCATTGGTCAGGACGAGGCGAAGGTTGCGCTTGCCGTAGCGGTATACAATCATTACAAACGTATTTATTATGGATATACCTCCGATGTGGAACTGGGGAAGAGCAATGTTCTTCTCCTTGGGCCCACCGGCGTGGGGAAGACGGCGCTGGCTCAGACGCTGGCCCGGCTGCTGGATGTTCCGTTTGCCATTACCGACGCCACCACCCTGACGGAGGCCGGCTATGTCGGCGAGGACGTGGAAAACATCCTTCTCCGTTTGATTCAGGCGGCCGACTACGATGTGGAGAAGGCGGAACGCGGCATTATCTATATCGATGAAATCGATAAAATCGCCCGGCGGAGTGAAAACCCGTCCATTACCCGGGATGTCAGCGGCGAGGGCGTGCAGCAGGCGCTGCTGAAAATTCTGGAGGGAACGGTTTCCAACGTTCCGCCTTCCGGCGGACGGAAGCATCCGCAGCAGGAGTTTATTCAGATCGATACGTCGAATATCCTCTTTATCTGCGGCGGTGCGTTCGATGGAATTGAGAATGCGATCGAGCGGCGGATCGCCTCCGGCTCGCTTGGTTTTGGAAACGAAGTGCGTTCCAAAAAGGATACAGAGCGCAGCAAACTGCTTCGTCAGCTGGTTCCGCAGGATCTGATTAAGTTCGGCCTGATTCCGGAACTGGTCGGCCGCTTGCCGGTTATCACGACGCTGGATCCGCTGGACGAGGACGCGCTGGTAAAGATTCTGAGCGAACCCAAAAATGCGATTCTCAAGCAGTATATGCAGCTTTTCACGCTGGATAACGTAGCGCTGGAGTTCAGCCCCGACGCCTTACGCGCTGTTGCGAAGAGAACGATGGAGCTCAATACCGGCGCGCGCGGTCTTCGCTCTGTTATGGAAGGGCTGCTCACGAATCTGATGTTTGAGGTTCCTTCCGACTGCACGATCGAACGGGTGGTCGTTACCAAGGATTTTGTGGAAGGAAAGGCAAAGCCGGAGTTGATTGTCAATCCGGACCGTAAACCGCTTCGCCCCAAACTTCCGGCCAAGGGAAGGGGAACCAAACGGCAGGTCACGGCCTGATCGGCTGCGGACGAGAACGATACAACGATATAACGATATGTGGGTTGCAAAGAAGCAGCACCATATAAGAAAATTTCATTGTGAAAACGATGACAATGGGGTCAGATGTCGAATGCCAGCTCGGCATTTGCCGTCTGGCCCTTTGTCTGTTTTGAAAGGCAATTGGGTATTATCGTATGGAAATTAAGAAAAGGACGGCGCGGACCGCCGCTATGCCGCTGCTGGCGCTCCGTGGTTTGGTCGTTTTTCCGGAAATGGTCCTGCATTTCGATGTGGGACGGAAGAAATCGATTCAGGCCCTGAATGAAGCCATGAGCGGCGATCAGTTGATTTTTCTGGTCACGCAGCGGGATATCAAGGACGACGAACCGGGGGAAAACGAGCTTTACTCCGTGGGCGTTGTGGCAAAAATCCGCCAGATTCTCCGGCTCTCCGGCGATAATGTGCGGGTGTTGGTGGAAGGCCTTTACCGGGCCAAGCTGGAGACCCTTGTCCAGACGGAGCCGCATTATGTGGCACATATCCGCGAGTGCCTGGAACGGCGAGTGTCCGGTACGCTTCATGTGCAGGCGCTTCTCCGTGAATGCAGAGCGTATTTTGAGGAATACGCGTCCCTGGTTCAAAAAATATCGCCCGATGTGATGCTCAGCGTCTCCTCGGCGGATAATGTGGGGTATCTGGCGGATTATATCGCGTCCAATATCCAGCTCCCGCCGGAAGAAAAGCAACAGATTCTGGAAACCGTGAATCCGGAGAAACGCATGGAATCGCTGATGCTGATTCTGGCGCGGGAATGCTCTATTTTGTCTCTGGAACAGGACATTCAGGAAAAAGTACGCCAACAGATTGACCGTAACCAGAAGGAATACTATCTGCGGGAACAGATGAAGGCGATTTCTCAGGAACTGGGAGACAGCGAAAATCCGCAGGACGAGGCGGACGAATACCGCAAAAAAATAACCGCTTTAGCCCTGAGAGGCGAGGCGGAGGAAAAGCTTCTGTCCGAATGCGACAAGCTGTTCAAAATGCCGGCTGGTTCGCATGAAGCGACGGTCGTGCGCGGTTATCTGGATACCTGCTTGTCTATGCCATGGAAGAACTATTCCAAGGATAACCTTGATCTGACCGCAGCGGAAAAAGTGCTGGAGCGCGATCATTACGGGATGAAAAAGGTTAAGGAACGGATACTGGAAACGCTGGCTGTTCGTAAGCTGGCGCCGGGCATCCGGGGACAGGTGCTCTGCCTTGCCGGCCCTCCCGGAGTAGGGAAGACCTCCATCGCTCAGTCGATTGCTTCAGCAATGGGCCGGAAGTACGTTCGGGTTTCTCTCGGCGGTGTACGGGATGAAGCGGATATCCGCGGGCACAGAAAAACCTATATCGGCGCGATGCCCGGACGAATTATGAACGCGATCCGGCAGGCAGGAACAGCAAATCCTCTGATTCTGCTGGATGAAATCGACAAAATGGGGAACGATTTTCGCGGCGATCCCTCGTCCGCTATGCTGGAAGTGCTGGACGCTGAGCAGAACTTCGCGTTCCGGGATCATTTTCTGGAAATTCCGTTTGATCTTTCCCAAGTACTTTTCATTACAACGGCAAACGATGTGAGCGCCATCCCCGCGCCGCTTTACGATCGGATGGAGATTATCTCGCTTCCCAGCTATACGGCAGAAGAAAAGTTCCATATCGCAAAGGAACACCTTCTGAAAAAGCAGGCAAATCGTCACGGACTGAACCTGCGCCGGCTCCGGATAACCGACGACGCGTTGCGTATGGTTATCGACGGCTATACACGGGAAGCCGGCGTACGGGGACTGGAGCGCAGCCTTGCACAAATCTGCCGAAAGTGCGCCCGGAAGCTGGCCAATGAGGAAGCCAAGACGATAAAGGTAACCGCCGATTCTCTGGAAGAGTATCTTGGCCCACGCAAATACAAGGACGACTCCCTTTATCAAAAGGACGAAATCGGCGTGGTTAACGGGTTGGCATGGACGGCGGTCGGCGGCGAAACAATGCCGGTAGAGGTCGCTGTCCTGAATGGATCGGGAAAGATAGAACTGACCGGTTCTCTCGGTGATGTGATGAAGGAATCCGCCCGCACGGCAATCAGCTATGTGCGAAGCCGGGCAGCTGAACTGCGGATTGACTGCAACTTTTATAAAAACAAGGATATACATATCCATGTTCCGGAAGGGGCGGTACCGAAAGACGGTCCTTCCGCCGGCGTCACCATTGCCACCGCCATGATTTCCGCTCTGACGGGGATTGCCGTCAGGCACGACGTCGCTATGACAGGGGAAATCACTTTACGGGGACGGGTGCTGCCGATCGGCGGCCTGCGCGAGAAAGCGATGGCGGCCTACATCCATTCCATGAAAACGGTTATTATCCCAAAGGATAATGAGTCGGATCTCGTGGAGGTGGACGAGGCGGTACGGGAATCGATTCGCTTTGTTCCGGCCGATCATCTGGATACCGTTATCCGTCACGCCTTGGTGTGTCAGCCCGAAGAATGGGATACCGGTGTGGAATGCGAAGACTCCAAACGGTTCGTTACCGCAGACGGAAACCATTCCGCGGCAACGACAGTCACAACGGTGACACAATAGCACGCCTGGGAAGCGTTATAAAGCGTTATAAAAGGGGGAAGTATCCATGAAGCTGGAATCTGCGGAATACGAGTACTCCGCCGGTTTGGCCGGTCAGCTCCAGCCGTCCACATTACCCGAAGTTGCTTTTTCGGGCCGTTCCAATGTAGGAAAATCCTCGCTGATTAACAAATTACTGAATCGCAAGGCGCTTGCCCGGGTAAGCGCTACGCCGGGAAAAACGGCGACGATTAATTTCTATCGTTTGAACACACTGCGGCTGGTGGATCTTCCCGGTTATGGATACGCCCGTGTTTCCGATGCTGAACGCCGCCGCTGGGCCGGACTGATTGAAGGCTATTTCGATGATGACCGGGATCTTCGTCTGGTACTTCAGCTGGTGGATATGCGGCATCCTCCGTCCAAAGACGATTTTCAGATGTTGAACTATATGACAGACAGAGAAATCCCTTATCTGGTGGTCTTGACCAAGGCGGATAAGCTGAACAAAACCGAGCGGCAGCAACGGCTGACAGCGCTGGAACAGGAATTGGACGAGTTTGAAGGTGTCAAGGTTATACCCTTTTCATCCGTAACCGGGGAAGGCGTTGAGGAACTGCGGGATATTCTGGATATGGTGACCGCAGAAGAGATGGACAGTCCCGATGAGGAAGAAAGCTAAACAGTCGGCAAACGAATAACGGCAGTGAAAGGTGCAGGAGTGAAGCCATATGTCTTTTTCGGAGTTATCCCGTTCTTTGCAGATCAATGAAGCAGGGCATCTGACAATCGGCGGATGCGATACAGTGGAGCTGGCCCATACCTATGGCACACCGCTGTATGTAATGGATGAAAGTGCTGTCCGTCAGGCGTTGCGGGATTACAAGCAGTCGATTGACGCCAATTATGAAAACGGCGGTATGGTAGCTTACGCCAGTAAAGCCTGCTGTTTTCAGGAGTTGTACCGGATTGTAATGCAGGAGGGCTGCGGAGCGGATGTCGTCTCCGGAGGCGAACTTTATACCGCTATGAAAGTTGGTTTTCCGGCGGAACGCCTGGTTTTCCATGGCAATAATAAGTCGGATGCCGAACTCCGCATGGCTCTGGAGTACGGCGTTGGTCATATTGTGGTCGATAATCTGACGGAACTGAACAGGCTGTCAGAGATTTCCAAATCGATGGGGAAGACCTCTTC
Source organism: uncultured Oscillospiraceae bacterium (assembly GCA_905192745.1). Taxonomy (GTDB): domain Bacteria; phylum Bacillota; class Clostridia; order Oscillospirales; family Acutalibacteraceae; genus Avimonas. The sequence goes on along the minus strand of CAJJLZ010000004.1, from coordinate 88,125 downwards.
CATTTTATTGCGGATCACACCGGGCATTGATGCCCACACGCACAGCTTTATTCGGACCGGCCAAATTGATTCAAAATTCGGGCTTACATTGGAAAACGGCGAAGCGATGGATGTTGTTCGGCTGGCGGTAAAAACGGATAACATTGAGCTGAAAGGCTTGCATTGCCATATTGGTTCGCAGATTTTTGACGAGGAGCCGTTTATCCATGCGGCGGAAACTATGCTGGACTTTATGGCGGAAATTCGTGAGAATACCGGTGTAACGTTGAAAGAATTGAATCTGGGCGGCGGTTTTGGGATTCGCTACACAGAGCAGGATCATCCCAAGGCATACGGTGAATATATGAAGCTGGTTTCCGGAGCGCTGCATAGACGGGCCGCCGAACGAAACATGCCTGTGCCGTACCTGATGATTGAACCGGGTCGTTCTATTGTAGCTTCTGCTGGAATTACGCTGTATACCGTCGGTGCTGTAAAGGAAATCCCCGGTGTGCGTTCTTATGTGAGCATTGACGGCGGTATGCCGGATAATCCCCGTTATGCGCTGTATAAAGCCGATTACACAGCAGTTATTGCGAATAAAGCAAACCGGCCGGCATCTCGCATCATGACGATCGCCGGACGATGCTGCGAAAGCGGTGATTTGATTCAGGAAAACACGGCGCTGCAGGAATGCGAACATGGAGATATTCTGGCGGTTCTGGCGACCGGAGCGTACAATTACTCCATGTCATCCAATTATAACCGATTGCCGAGACCGGCGGTTGTTATGGTGAAGGATGGAACATCCCGCGTTGTGGTAAAAGCAGAAACCTATGAGGACCTTAACAGAAACGATCTGTAAATCTTATACGTTCTCATAATGGTTTCCCATGTTAGGATTTAAGGATTTACAGGCAGCGTATCCGTATCAGGAGCGGGCGTACTCGTTCGCTCCTGATTATCCTCCCCTCAACTCAATAAAATATTAATTTTATTGAGTTGAGTATTAAAATAAAAAGTCCCCTATTTATCAGCGATCATTGTCTTATTTCTCTGTACTAACTTCCCGTATCCGGCATATACTATTATTGCGTTTGCCGCCTCCTAATTTTATCAAAATAATCCTGTAAAATCTCTTGACAAACAGCCGAAAAATCGGTATACTAAGTCACGTTGTTTCGCCTGTGGCGCCATAGCCAAGTGGTAAGGCATGGGTCTGCAAAACCCTGATTCCCCAGTTCAAATCTGGGTGGCGCCTCCAGAAGAAAGCGAGTTTGGATCGATTGTGATTCAGACTCGCTTTCTTGTTTTTGCAGTTCCCCTTATCCCATATGAAGCGGCCCGCCGGAAGTGTTGATTCCGGCGGGCCGCTTCGCTACAACCGGCAATTGCCGGCATCTTTCCTTTACAGGCTGATGCTGTAATTGGGGGCTTCCTTGGTAATATGAATATCGTGAGGATGGCTTTCCTTCAGCCCAGCGCCGGTGATTCGGACAAACTGGCCGTTTTGCTGCAGGTCGGGAACCGTGGGACAGCCGCAATATCCCATGCCGGAGCGCAGGCCGCCGATTAGCTGATAAATTGTATCCGACAGCAGTCCTTTATACGGAACCCGGCCTTCCACGCCTTCCGGAACAAGCTTTTTGTTTCCTTCCTGGAAATAGCGGTCACGGCTGCCATGCGCCATCGCGCCAAGGCTGCCCATGCCGCGATACACCTTAAACTGACGGCCCTGATACAGTTCGGAATCACCGGGCGACTCTTCACAGCCGGCCACCAGAGAGCCGATCATAACGACATCCGCACCAGCGGCGATCGCCTTCACGATATCGCCGGAGTACTTTACACCGCCGTCGGCAATTACCGGAATGCCTCGTTTGGAGGCCACGCAGGCCGCGTCGTAAACCGCCGTAATCTGCGGAACGCCAATGCCCGCCACCACACGGGTGGTGCAAATGGAGCCAGGGCCAATACCCACCTTAATGGCGTCCGCGCCGGCGTCGATCAGGGCTTCTGCGGCTTCCGGAGTGGCAATATTTCCGGCGATCAGAGAAATATCCGGGAACGCCGCCTTCACCTTAGATACGGCGTTCAGAATATTCTGGCTGTGACCATGGGCCGAATCCAGAACCAGCGCATCGACCTGCGCGCTGACCAGAGCGGAAGCGCGATCCAGAACGTCGGCAGTTGCCCCAATCGCGGCGGCGCACAGAAGGCGCCCGTTATTATCCCGGGCGGAATGAGGATACTTAACCGCCTTTTCGATATCCTTGATCGTGATTAGTCCCTTGAGATGCCCCTGCTCGTCCACGATCGGCAGCTTTTCAATCCGATGATGGCGAAGGATTTCCTGTGCCTGTTCCAGCGTGGTGCCGACGGGCGCGGTAACCAGATTCTCCTTGGTCATCACATCTTCGATTTTTTGTGAAAAATCGGTCATAAACCGCATATCACGGTTAGTAAGGATACCGACCAGTTTGCCGTCGCGGCAGATTGGCACGCCGGAAATTTTATATTTCCCCATCAGTTCGTTGGCATCCGCAACGATATGATCCGGAGAAAGATAAAACGGATTGACAATAACCCCGTTTTCCGAACGTTTGACCCGGTCAACCTGATCGGCCTGTTCCTCGATTCCCATATTTTTATGAATGACGCCAATGCCGCCTTCCCGCGCGATGGCGATGGCCATTCTCGCTTCTGTAACGGTATCCATCGCCGCGGTCATCAGCGGAATGTTCAGGCTGATCTTCTTGGTAAGACGGGTGCTGACGTTGATATCCGCCGGCAGAATATCCGACTTGGCGGGAATCAGCAGAACATCGTCGAAGGTAAGCCCTTCTTTCAGAAATTTTTCCCCTGCATTGCTATTCACCATACTTTTTCCTCCTTGAATTTCACGTCCGATTCATACGACCTTATACAACTTACCTGCTTTTGTCTGTTCCCAACTGGTTTTGGTTCCTGTCAATCGACTTGTCAGGCGGTAAAAAATATTAAGAAAATATTATCTATTATTCTATCACAGCCCGCCCTGTCCTTTCAAGAGGAAAACCGTCCTCCTTTCCCTTTTTTCGAAGGTTTTCTATACCAGATACGGTGCCGCATCAAATACTTTTCTACGGGGGACCATAGATATAGTAAGGTTGACGAATTTCTTTTTTGCACATCCCGCTTTCATGGAAGCAGGGGGATGAGTTTCTCCAGATTCTGAATGGTTTGTTCATCCATAAAATGTTCGATCTGTTCCACCTGCCGTAGCTCACCCTCCGAGTGATTCAACCGCCGAAAAAATTCTGAAAGAACATTATGCCGCCAGAGGAGGTACGCTCCCCTTTCCCTCCCCTGCTCTGTCAGGCGGATCTGTCCATATTTTTCAAAGGTCACCCATCCCTGTTCACGAAGCTTCCCGGTCATTTTTGAAGCGGATGACGGCCGGACATGGAGCAGGGACGCGACTTCATTAACGCCGACGGCGGCTTGGCTTTTGGGAATACCGGCTTCGTTGTTTCTGTCGGACATCGCCGTCATGCGGAAAATCATTTCCAGATAATCCTCCATGGATTCCGTCATCCGGCTTATTCGCTGGCGGCGATACCCATTCAGGGTCCGGAATTCCTCTTTCTGGAAGTCCGGACCGTCCGCTGCTTTGCTGTTCATCCAGCCCTACCCCTTTCTTTCCTCTTCTGTTCCCTATCCTAACTTTTTGGGACAATAGTTTTCGCTTATGCATAAGTTGATAGTAGTAAGTTGGCATCGGGAAACATTCCGAAACAAGCACGCTTATCGTACGGGACTTTTCTCCCCATCTGGTGAGAAAAACCGTTTACTTCATTTTATGATAAGGAGAATAGGAATATGAGACAGCAAAAGCTCTTTCAGCAGGAGTCCGGCTTACATAGTCTGGATGATGTGCTGACTCTCGATCATATCCATCAGGGAGAACGGGCGCGGGTAAAAGCACTGAATTCCACCGGCAGTATGCGCCGCCGTCTGTTGGATATCGGTCTGGTGGAAGGAACCCGTGTGGAGTGTCTGCAGCGGAGTCCGGCCGGTGATCCGATCGCCTACCTGATTCGAGGGGCGGTCATCGCTCTGCGCACGGAGGATTCCTCCCGTATACTTGTAGAATATTGTTAGAAAAAACGCCGGGGCGGTCAGCCATCCGCTCCGGCGTTTTAACAATACATTTCAGTTTACAGAAAGGAAGAAATATCCATGGGGCTGACAGCCAATTCTACCGGCGGCAACGCCATCGATCATGGGTTATGCATTGAAAAGCATTCTCCGGAGGAACGGGTAATCGCGCTGGCGGGAAATCCGAACGTCGGCAAAAGCACCGTATTCAACGAGCTGACCGGTCTCAACCAGCACACCGGAAACTGGCCGGGAAAAACCGTGACGAATGCGCAGGGGCGCTGCTCGCATAACGGTATTCCCTACATATTAGTGGATATTCCCGGAACCTACTCCCTGATGGCCCACTCCGCCGAGGAGGAAGTGGCCCGGGATTTCATTTGTTTTGGCGAACCGGACGCCGTCGTGGTGGTCTGCGACGCCACCTGTTTGGAGCGGAATATGAATCTGGTGCTCCAGACGATGGAGATCACACACCGGGTAGTGGTTTGTGTCAACCTGATGGACGAAGCCAAACGAAAAGGAATTCGGGTGGATTTAAAGCAGTTGTCGGAAAACTTGGGCGTGCCGGTAGTTGGAGCCAGTGCCCGCAGCGGAAAAGGACTGGAAGAGCTGATGGATCAGGTAGAAGCGGTGACGGCGAGGACAAAGCCGGCCGTTTCCGTTCCCGGGCCACCGGCTCCGCCGCCGGACAGTTCCGCCCGGCTTACCCGTATCCGCTATCTTCCGGCAGTCGAGGACGCAATCCATCAGTTGGAGCCGGAGGTTTCACGGCGGCTGGACGGAAGGCTGAACAGCCGCTGGATATCCCTGCAGCTGCTGGACTGTGACGATACGCTGAAACGAACCATCACCGGCTATCTTGGCTTTTCCCTCTGGGAGGATGCGGCGATCTCTCAGAATGTTTGCGAAGCAAAGGCGGCGTTGACCGATCATAACATCACCGAGGACCGGCTGAAGGATATTCTGGTATCCTGCGTTATCCTCCGCGCGGAAGAGGTATGCATGGACGCTGTTGCCTGCGGTCAATGCGGCTATGGCCGCCGGGATCGTAAAATCGACCGTGTCCTGACCAACAAGTGGACCGGCATTCCGCTGATGCTCCTGATGCTGGTGGTCGTTTTCTGGATCACGATAACCGGTGCGAATTATCCTTCCGAATGGCTGTCCGGCGGCCTGTTCTGGCTGGGCGATCGTCTGGCCGGCCTGATGCGGTGGCTGGGCGCGCCGGGATGGCTGGAGGGATCGATCGTAGACGGCGTTTACCGCGTGCTGGCATGGGTAGTCGCCGTTATGCTGCCGCCGATGGCGATCTTTTTCCCGTTGTTTACTCTTCTGGAGGATTCCGGGTATCTTCCCCGTATTGCCTTCAACCTTGACAAATACTTTAAAAAGGCCTGTGCCTGCGGAAAACAGGCGCTGACCATGTGCATGGGCTTCGGCTGCAATGCTGCCGGTATTGTGGGCTGCCGAATTATCGATTCCCCGCGGGAGCGTCTGATTGCTGTCATCACCAATACTTTTGTTCCCTGTAACGGCCGGTTTCCCACATTGATCGCGATTATTACCATGTTTTTTGTCGGTTTTCAGGCCGGCCCTGTCTCCACCCTCTGGTCAACCATCCTGTTAACCGGCGTAATCCTGCTTGGCGTTTGTATGACCTTTCTGATTTCCCGCCTTCTGTCGAAAACGATCCTGAAGGGGATTCCCTCCTCTTTTACGCTGGAACTCCCCCCCTATCGCCGCCCGCAAATCGGCAAAGTGATTGTCCGCTCTATTTTTGACCGTACCCTTTTCGTGCTTGGCCGTGCCGTGTCGGTGGCTGCTCCGGCGGGTCTGCTGATCTGGATTCTGGCGAACGTTACCGTGGGGAATGTCAGTCTGCTGGCGCACTGCACCGAATTTCTGGATCCGTTTGCCCGCCTGATCGGGCTGGACGGCGTGATTCTGATGGCGTTTATTCTCGGCTTCCCCGCGAATGAAATCGTCATTCCCATTATTATTATGAGTTATATGGCGACCGGAAGCATTCAGGAACTGGAAAGCCTGAGCGCCCTGAGAGAATTGCTGGTGAATAATGGCTGGACCTGGCTGACCGCGGTATGTACCATGTTGTTCTCCCTCATGCACTGGCCCTGTTCCACCACCTGCCTGACAATACACAAGGAAACGCAGAGCCTGAAATGGACGGCTGTTTCCTTTTTGGTGCCAACGGTTACCGGTCTGGTTATCTGCGGCGCTGTGTCGGGAGCGGCCCGACTGTTTGGGCTGGCCTGACCAGAGCATATCCGCACGATCCAAAAGCGTTCGTGTGAACACTATGACGCTCTAATGTCCCAATATCCACAGACGGCAAACGGCGGCAAATTCCCGCACCCAATAGCATTCCAGAAGATGCCAGGGAGTCCGGCAGGTGGCGGGGCCCACTTCATTCAGTCCCTGCTTTTTTGCCAGTGTTTGTGCACGGTATTGATGAAACTCCTGTGTGGCAATCACTACATGAGGATTCAGGCCGTTTTGGGCGATAATTTCACGGGAATAGCGAATGTTCTCCTCCGTATTAGTGGAACGGTCTTCCTGATAAATCCGGGAAGGATCAACGCCCTTTTCAACGAGATAGTCGTACATTACCTGCGCTTCGGCATACTCTTCATCGTTTCCCTGTCCGCCGGACACGATGCAGACCGAATCCGGATTGGCTTCCAGATATTTTGCAGCGGTATTCAGGCGAGCCGCCAGCATTCGGCTGGGTCGGTCGCCGTAAACCGCCGCGCCAAGCACAATCACCGTGGCCTGTTCTTCCGGCTTCTTCGCCGCGGCATGAAGCATAATACAGGACGCCGTAACAAAGAGTGCCAGCAACACAAACAGAACGCCGGAAACCACCGCGATCAGCATACGTCCCACTTTCCTTTTCCACAGCTTTTGCAATGCCTTGCGCACCGACGGCCACCCTATACCGACAGCCAGAGAAACGGCCGCAACCGGAATCGATATCAAAACACCGGCGTTGTAAATATAGTTAATCAGCGGCAGACTCGACCAGACCAGCAGAATTCCCGAGGCAATAATCCATGCAATCCGAAGGGCGGAATAGATACGGCGCGGTTTGGAAGTATTCATAGCGGAAACTCCTTATCATTACTGCTCTTATCCTATCGAAGTTTCCGGAAAAGTTCAAGCGAGGATTTCTTAAGAAATCCTCGCTTTTTTCTAAACATTTCGTCTGCACAAGACGTTATTCCAGCCGCAGCGCATCCACCGGGCGAAGCCTTGCCGCTTTAACGGCGGGATAGACGCCGAACACTGCCCCCAGCAATACCGAAAAAGCAATCAGCAAAGCGAAATCCGTCCATACGAACGGTACGGACATCCCGAACGCCTGCATTCCGAACCAGGAGATCCCTCCGCCGACGGCAACGCCGATCAAACTGCCCAGCAAAGAGATGACAACCGCTTCCGCCAGAAATTCAAAAAGAATCCGTCCGCGGGACGCGCCAATCGCTTTTTTTACCCCGATTTCCCGTGTCCGTTCATTAACCGAAACCAGCATAATGGTCATGATCCCCAGCCCCGAAACAATCAGAGAAATGCCGCTGATCGCCGTCAGCACCAGACTAACGATATCCAGCAGATTCCCCAGCTTGTCCCGTTGTGTAGACAGATTATCGGTGCGAAAAAAATCGTTGTTGCCGGCCGTACGCCGAAGTCGGTTCAAAATCAGGTTTTCCGTAGCCGCCACATCAGCGGAAGCGTCCACCCGCACCGCCACCTGGTCAAAATTTTCCCGTCCGGTCAGCGCCTGCAGCGTGCTGTACGGGACATATACCATACTGGGGATGAATTCCCCCAGACTCTGCAGAAGGCTGCTGCCCGCTTCCGCCACGCCGATAATCCGGAATTCTTCCTGAGCACCGGCAATTTGGAGCGTAATGGTTTTGCCCGTGATATTTTCCCGGCCATAGGCTTCTCTGGCCAGCGTTTCATCGACCACGCAGACCAGAGCACTGGATTTCAAATCTCCGCGGGAAATCAGGCGGCCGTGCTTCAGCGTAAGGGAGATGGCCTGCCTGGCGCCGGCGTCAATTCCGCAAATCAGCGTATTGCTCTGAATAGTTCTCAGGGTGGAAAGAGAATATTCGATCATCAAAGGCATGGCGGTTTCCACATGGCTGGTGCTGCGGATAAGATTCAGGTTTTCCGAGGAGATGCCTTTTTGTCCATCCGGAGAAGCGGAGGCGTTGGTGCTGATCGAAAGTCCGCTGACCCCCAAGTTTTCCAGCTCCCGGTTTACGGCGGTTCGTCCGGCGCTGCTTATCATGGAAACGATCACAACCATTGTTACCCCAATCGTAATACTGCCCATAGTAAGAAAAGTACGCAGCCGTTTCCGGGAGAGATTTTTCAGCGCGCAGAACAGAACGTCAGGCATCGGCGACCGACTCCTCTCCGGCGATGGTTACCGCCTGTCCGTCCCGTTCAATATCGGCTGGATTCTGGATGACCGTGTCACCGGGAGAAAGGCCGTCGGTTACTTCAAACCCATCGTTCCATTCCTTTTCCGTCTGTATAATCCGCTTGACTGCCTTTCCATCCTGATACAGATACACATATTCCTGATTTTGCTCGTCCTGCAAAACATATTCATAAGGAACGATAATGCATTCCTCCGCGCTTCCGATTTCAATGCGGGATTTGGCGGAGAGGCCCGGCTTAAGAGAATCATCCCGTTCCGACAGAGAAATAACGGCGTCCACCACGGTTTCGCTGGCGGTTCCGCTGTATTGTTGACGGGCGGAGGGAGAAATATAGGTGACGGTTCCCATATACCCCTCCTCACGGAAGGCGGTTCCGCTGACGGTTGCCTTCTGTCCCAGCGTCACGTTCCGCAGGTTGTTTTCATGGATGGTCACCTTCACCTGCAGGGCGTCGCCGGAGGAGATGACCACACAGGGAGTATCGGCATCCACCGCTTCCCCTGCTGCGACGTTCAGCATGCGGACCACGCCGTCTACTGGGGCCGAAACGCTTTTGATAATCTGCTGTTCCGGTACCAGCGCCGGTGAAATTCCTCCGGCGGAAGCCAATACCTGTTTGGTGGCGGCAACGTCTACCGTGAACAGAATATCTCCCTTTTTGACCGTATCCCCCGCCTGCACCGGAACCGTATCGGCAATGCAGGGCATTTCCACATAAACGTCCTCGCTTTCGGCCGCTTCGATCCGCCCGGTGCAGGTCACGGTGTCGATGGCAGAGCGGGCTTCCACGGTATACAGGGTGACGGCGGGAGCGGATTTTTCCAGAAACGGCCGGGAAATCAGGATACCGGAGATCGCCAGCGCCGTAAAGGTGAACAGCAGTCCGTATGTTTTCTTCATAGCTTCTCCACGCCTTTCCAAACAGCAAAATTCATGCCTTTATTCTGTGAGGGAACACGCGGAATATGTTCTCTATTTTTCACCAATCCTCAAAAAACCGCCGTTTCAAAAGAGAAAAAATCTTTTGAAACGGCGGTTTGCCAATACGAAATAAAAAATAGTATTTGATTTTTTGCTATCGAAAAGTCTTGAACTGCGAAAGCCCTTGTAAATACAGGATTTTTCACCCATAAGGGCACTTATAACAGCAATAATTTTTGACACTTTGGTACCCAAATGGTGCCCAGATTTCCTATAACGATATAAAACGATACGGGCAAATATTTCGTACAAATCAGGAAAGTAATAGAAAAATCTATGTATGGATGCTATAATATTTCCGTACAAAGCGACAAATCGGTATTTATGGAGGATTTAGGAATGGATTATTCTCACAAAAACAGCTTGAAAGCATGGGAAGCAAATGCGGTATTTTGGGATAGTTTTATGGGTACTCATTCTAACGCTTTTCATAGGTTGACCGTCCGTCCAAAAGTAACTGAATTACTCAATATTCAGCCTGATGATTTTATCTTAGATATTGCTTGCGGAAACGGAAACTATTCTGCCTATTTAGCGGAACGTGGAGTATCTGTTGTAGCCTTTGACTATTCTCCCAAAATGGTTGAATTGGCTAAAAACAGGCAGTCGCATCTTGTCGATAGAATTGAATTTGTTGTTGCAGACGCAACGGAGAATAAAAGTTTGCTGTCGTTGAGAAGGCAAAAGCCATTTACAAAAGCAGTGTCCAACATGGCAGTAATGGATATTTCGGAAATAGCGACTTTGTTCCGTTGTGTGAATCAAATGCTTGCTATCAATGGAGTATTTGTGTTTGCCACACAACACCCCTGTTTTGTGACATTGACAGAAAAGTACATAACGCCTCACAGCTATTACGGCGAAGCAATCAAAGGGCAACCGCAAGAACAATGCTATTATCATCGCTCTTTACAGGACATTTTTAATGCCTGCTTTCAAAACGGTTTTATCATTGATGGTTTCTATGAGGAATGCTTCGGTGATGATAAAGAAATACCAGTGGTAATTATTGTTAGAGCGAAGAAAATGTAGGATAATAGATAATTTTCAGTTTGGTGTGGGTTTGGGATATTCCCAACAAGCAAAAATCTCTCTTTCTGTCATAGCCGGAAACGATTGATTTTTACGGAAAGGGTACGCCACCCAACTCTACAAAACCAACTTATACGGTGATATGAAAATGTGTAAGCAAGAACGGGAAAACCCTTGTAAATCAAGGCTTTTTCCTCACTTCAATAAACACTTGCAAGAAGTTATAAGACGATTTTTGTCTATAAAATCAATAAAAAATTATCCCAGCGCCTCATAGGCGTCCCGCAGCATACGGACGCCGATCAGTTCGACATCCGACCGCTTGGGAAGCGAGTGGAAATTCTGATAAGGAAGTACGATTTTTTGAAACCCCAGCCGAACCGCTTCGCTGATCCGGGCCTCCGCATTGGTGACCGCCCGGATTTCCCCCGCCAGTCCGACTTCGCCGAAGGCCACCACGTCGTCGCTGAGCGCCTTATCCTTCAGACTGGAAATCAGCGACAGCGCCACCGGCAGATCGGCGGCGGGTTCATACAGCCGCAGTCCGCCGACAACGTTGACATAGGCGTCCAGATTGGAGAAAAAATATCCGCCCCGCTTTTCCAGCACCGCCAGAAGCAGGGAAAGGCGATTATAGTCAAAGCCGGTCGCCATTCGGCGGGGATTTCCGAAACTGGTGGGTGAAACCAGCCCCTGTACCTCCGCTAACAAGGGACGCGTACCCTCCATCATACAGGCGACACAGGTGCCGCTGACATTGGTGGGCCTCCCCTCCAGCAGCATTTTAGAGGCGTTTTCCACCTCCGCCAGGCCGTGATCCCGCATCTCAAACACACCGATTTCGTTGGTGGAGCCGTAACGGTTTTTGGCACAGCGCAGAAGGCGGTAACTGGTGTTCCGGTCCCCTTCAAAATACAGCACACAGTCCACAATATGCTCCATAACCTTCGGTCCGGCGATCGCGCCGTCCTTATTGACATGCCCCACAATAAAGACCGGGATATCGGCGCTTTTGGCCACCCGCATGATGGCGTTGGTGCATTCCCGTACCTGAGTTACGCTGCCCGAAGAGGAAGCGACGCCCGCCAGATTCATTGTCTGGATGGAATCGATGATTACCAGATCCGGCGCGTCCAGACGGAAATGTTCCAGCACGGTATCCACGTCGGTTTCACAGAGAATGTACAGATTGTCGCTGCTTACCTTCAGACGATCGGCGCGCAGCTTGATTTGCCGCTCGGATTCCTCACCGGAAACGTACAGGATCTTCCATACTTTTCCGAGATGTTCGCAAATCTGGAGAAGCAGTGTGGATTTCCCGATTCCGGGGTCTCCGCCGATCAGCATCAGCGCCCCATGGACGATACCGCCGCCCAGAACGCGGTCCAGTTCCCCCAGACCGGTTTTGCAGCGTTTTTCCCCCTGCGGGTTGATCTCCCCTATCCGGCGGGAAACACTGCCGGTAATGGTGCGCCCGACCGAACCGGAGGATGGCCTTTCCGGTGCGCGAAACTCTTCATTCAGGGTATTCCATTCGCCGCAGGATGGGCATTTCCCATACCATTTCGGCGATTCAAAGCCGCATTGGGAACAGAGATACACCGTTTTGCTTTTGGAAGGCATAATCGTCATTCCTTTGTCATTTTACTTCCCGGGATTTTCCGATGTTTCAGGCGCCGTAAGCCAAAACGCCGCCGACAATGGCATATGCCATACTCTGCTGATAGCTGGGATCTTTCAGCTTCTGCAGCTCTCCTGTGTTGGAAAGAAAGCCGCATTCCACCAGAATGACGGGTACCTGAGCATTATGAAGAAGATAAATGTCTTTCGTCCCTTTTTTCAGTTCCCGGGTATTATCCGGCTGGAGAAGGCCGATTACGGAGGTTCGCACACAGTCGGCCAGAAGCTTGCTTTCCCCACTGTTGGTTCCATAGAAAATCTGTGTGCCAAAATACTGTGTCTGTGGAAACTGGTTTTCATGGATGCTGATGGTCATACGGCTGGCATTATACAGCCTGAGACGATTTTTCATATCACTGACTTTCTGATTTTTCAGAGTTGTAACGTCCGGATCATGGATGGAACAATCGGTCTCTCTGGTCAGCTCTACGGGATAACCGAGGAATCGAAGCATATCCGCCAACGGAAGGGAAATCGCAAGATTTACGTCCTTTTCCAGCGTACCGTCCGCCGCGGAAGCGCCGCCGTCCGCGCCGCCGTGTCCCGGATCAATCAGAATAAAGCCTTCGTCCGCCTGTCCTCCGACGTTTTTAGCCGTTGTTATTCCTGCCAGACGGACGGCATACGCCGCCAGAATAACAGCCGCAAGGATACAGCCCACTACCAGAATCAGCTTCAGAACCGGTTCGCGAGAATATCGTCTTTTCAAAGATACCACCCCGTACAACGTATGAACGGGGTGGTAAAATAATGCTACATTTCAAAGTTTCCTGATGACATCAGGCCAATCAGCGGCGGCGTTTCTTTTTCTTCTGGGGATCGACGTAAATCAGCTTTTCGGAAACGGAGATGTGTTTATATCCCAGCAGATAAGACAGCCAACAGATAAAGGGTACTGCCGCGACCGTTAGCAGCAGGGCCAGCATGGAAAGCCAGGAAATATCGGCCGTCACAGCGATATTCGTACCGATTACGCGGTTAACAAGCGGCAGGAAAGACAGATTCAGCAGGCGGTAGGTATAAATAAACTTGGGGAATACCAAGCCGAGTTTGCTGAGGAAGAGGATGAAATAAACGATAAAGGAAGGGATCGCCGCCATCAGGCCCACCTTCAGACCGCGCAGCTTATCCTCCGTCATATGACCAAAATGGACGGCATTGCTGTCCTTGTCGCCCTGCAGCCAGAGCTTGGAATACGGAAGCGCCAGCAGGAGAATCAGCATCAGCACCTGCGCAACAATGTCAAAAATCAGCTGGGTACCCGCCGGTATTTCACTGCGGATCACTTCCCGGCGCTGGTTGGAGGGCAGCGTTTCCACCGTCGTTGCGGTAGTTTTTTCCGCTCCGGCCGCTCCGGTTCCACCCGATGCGGTTGTTTCGGCAGAGGTTGTCCCTGCGCCGGTCGGCTGGGAAGTTGTGCCGGCTGGACCGGTCTGTGATCCGGCGGAGGCAGAAGCAGCGGAAGAAACGGTGGTACCGGCGGAGGCGGTCGTTGTCGTTTCCGAATAATAGAACTGCGAAACGATCCGCGTCGTACCGGCCGTCTCATCGTATTCGACGATCCGTTCACCGATGTTTTTCGTGGCAAAGCCGGTAACGATCATCATCAGAGACATATAGAGGATGATCGCAAGCACAGCTGAAAAAACGGTTCGAAAGAAGACGTTAACCGCCATTTTCAAATTGGCCATACCCAGATTGTGTTGATCCGCCATGATGTACCTTCCGTCCTTTTTACGATATAAATTTTCCGAATGGAAACAACCGATCACGCGATAGTGCTCATTATACCATTATTCGCCGCATTCAGCAAGGATTTCAGGAAGCAAAAACCGAAAGCGGCCGTCATCCATGCCGGGGCTATCCGCGAAAATACATATACAGCTGGCATTTTAGCATTCCGTTGTACAGCTTGCGGCGCTTATCCGCCGGCCGCCCGAAGAGCGTTTCAAAATCTTCATGCGGGCTGATGATATAATAACTCCATCCCTGACGCGGAACCAGTACCTTTCCCAGTTCCCGGTAAAGCTGTTCCGCCGCCTGTATATCTAGCAGACGCTCTCCATAAGGCGGGTTACACAGGACGACGCCGCTTTCGCTTTCCGGATGGAAATTTCGAAGATCGGCCCGAACCGCCGTAAGACGGTCCCCTATTCCGGCTTTCCGTGCGTTTTCCCGGGCGAGAGCCGCCATCTCTTCCTCCAGATCGCCGCCCCACAGGCTTATCCGGCTGTCCCGGCGTTCCATTTCCCGGGCGCGGGTGCGTTCAGCCTTCCAGATTTCCGGCGGCGCCGAACGCCAGGATGAAGCCGTGAAATCCCGGCGGATGCCGGGCGCGATCCGCAGTGCGGAAAGCGCCGCTTCAATAAGGAGAGTACCGGAGCCGCAGCAGGGATCAAAGACCCGCTGCGCACTGCGCGCCCGCGCCAGATCCGCGATGGCGGCGGCCAGCGTCTCTTTGATAGGCGCACCGCCGGCGTTTGCGCGATAGCCCCGCTTGTGAAGTCCGGGGCCGCTGGTATCGATCAGCAGCATTGCTTCATCCTTCATCAGAGAAAACTGTACCTGATACAACGCGCCGGTTTCCTCAAACCAAGAGACGTGATAACAACCCCGGAGCCGTTCGACAATCGCTTTTTTGATGATGGACTGGCAGTCCGGTATGCTGTGCAGTGCGGAATTCAGCGACCATCCCTTTACCGGAAAGCGATCGTTCCGGCCGATCCAGCGTTCCCACGGCAGAGCGCGGACGCCTTCAAATAATTCGTCGAAGGTGCGGGCGGGGAACTGCCCTACCAGCACCTGAATGCGTTCCGCATAGCGGGAGCCGATATTGGCGCGTGCCAGAATCTCCGGTCCTCCGGAAAACAGAACACGCCCGTTTTGCGCCTGTACATCCTGTGCATCCATACGGCGAAGCTCGTCCGCCAGAATGCCCTCAATTCCAAATAAACAGGGAGCACAGTAATTCATCGATTCGATGAAAATCATCCTTTCTGCCGTTTTTCCTGAAATACCGCTATGCCGTTATGCGGTTACACCGCTTGCCACTTGCCGTCTTTCCGGTTAAAAGTCAATGTTTCTGAGAGGATTGTACCGTCCGTCTGCCGTATGGACGCGGTAAATATCATCTTTTTTTCACCGATATAGGAATACTCGCTGATCCAGAGAACAGCTGTTTTTTCTCCGCTTCCGGTCTCCTGAAAGAAATCCCTGCCCAGCGCGTACAGGGCGGCTTCCCGGCCGTCGTTTATCCGTGCCGCGCCGGTTCCCAGATGCTCTTTCAGAGCGATTCGTTCCTCCTCATCCAGATGAACCAGCCGTCCGGTATCGATCCAGAGGGTGTCCGGCGTTTCCGCTTTGTTCAACATACGGTCAAACGCCTGTTCATATACGGCAAGCCGTCCCCCGGTCAGCGGCAGAGGCGCGGTCAGCGACTGCGAAAGATTATAATTGCTCGCAATCTCTTCCATCAATTGCTCGCCGGTCATCCCGACGGTATCGGTGTCCCGCTTGAACAGAATATAAAAAGGCCGTCCGTTATATTGATAGAGATAGGCTTTTTCAATCCCCACCACGGCGGTTTCCATGGTAGGGCCGAAGCTGTCCAGCAATTCACGGTATGTCATATCCGGCCGTATTGCGAGAATCGATTCCCTGTCTACGCTGCCGGTATGCTCCGTCTCGGAAACGAGCCGGCCGTACAGAAGCCGGATCGTTTCCTCATTATCCTTGTCCAGCACATACTCCTGACCGTTCAGCCGGAGCCGATCGTCCCAACATTCGCCAAAAAGGAAATTGCCGTACATCGTGGACATCCGAAAGGTAATTCCCTTTCCATCGCTGTCGGAGGTTTCCCGCCGATTCATCGATTCAAACAGCGTGGTGACGGAACTGATAATGGAGGGATCGCGGCTAAAGGCTGTTTTTCCGGTTTCGTTATCCGTCGCGTACATCACCAGCGGGTTAAGCTGGTTCACATCCATGCCGAAGCTGTTTTCCTTTTCCGTATTGGCACAGCCCGCCGACAGCACACAAAAAAGGATGGCGGACGCCAGAGAAAAGATGCGTTTTCGTATGGATTCAGCAGACAACGTTTTTCCCTCCTCCGGTAATGTTTGAACGGCGCCGGACTGATGCAGCCCGGAAGGGCCGCGGCGGAGTGCCGCGGCCCTTCCGATGACAAATTTTCTTATGCATTTGGTTCCAGAAGGCCGTAATCGCCGTCCCGGCGGCTATAGACCACATTAATCTCGTTGGTATGCATATTCCGGAACATATAAAACTGGTGGCCCAGCATATTCATCTGGAGGATCGCTTCCTCCACATCCATCGGCTTAACCGGGAATTTTTTGGAACGAACTACCCGGAATTCCGGTTCTTCGGTCTCTTCATCCGGCACAAAGTCGGCAAACGCGTCGTTCCGCAGACGTTTCTCCAGCCGGGTCTTATTCCGGCGAATCTGACGGAATAAGACATCTACCAGTTTATCCATAACCTCATTTGCCTCCATGGCGGCGTCCTCCGCACGGAAAAGCAGGCCGTTATGGCGGATGGTGATTTCAACACGCTGAAGGTTCCGCTCCTGGGTAACGGTGACCTCCGCTACCGCGTCGGAGTCAAAAAACTTGTCCAGTTTTGACAGCTTTTTTTCCGTGCGTTCCGTAAATTTCGGGGTGATGGAAACTTTTCTTCCGGTAATGGTGGTTTTCATACAATCAACTCCCTATCTTTTGTCCCTCACGGAAGGAACTTTCTGAGTCTATTATACCAAAAGAGGGAGAAAAATAAAAGGCGTTTTTATGAACATTTTGTAATATACCTGAAAACATTCTTTATAAAGGCATAATAAAGGCAAAAATCTTCAAAGCACCCGGGAGGCGTGGCGGGTTACATGACAGCCGACGTTTACCGCCACGGGCAGCCCGGCAATGTGGGTAGGATAGGTTTCGATCGCCACTCCCAGAGCCGTACAGGCACCGCCAAACCCTTGTGGACCGATATCCAGTTCATTCACCCGTTTCAGCGCTTCCGACTCCATTTCCTGATAAAAGGGGTCGATGTTTTTTCGGTTCAGTGGCCGGCACAGCGCCTTTTTCGCCAGCAGTGTGCACAGCTCGAAATCGCCGCCGATTCCCACGCCAAGGATCATGGGCGGACAGGGATTGCTGCCCGCTATACGCGCGGCCTCCACAATAAACCCGAGGATTTCCTCCCGCCCGGCGGCAGGGGTGAACATTTTCAGCCGGCTCATGTTTTCACTGCCGAATCCCTTGGGCGCCACGGTCAGCGTCACGCCGTCCCCCTCTACCAGAGAAGTATGCAGTACGGCGGGAGTATTATCTCCCGTATTCACCCGGCGAAGCGGATCCCCGACAACCGAACAGCGAAGCCGCCCGTCGAGGTAGCCCCGGGACACCCCCCGATTTACCGCTTCGCACAGAAGACCGCCGGTCAGATGTACCTCCTGGCCGATTTCCGCAAACACCACCGCCATGCCGGTGTCCTGGCATACCGGGAGACACAGCTCGTCCGCCGCATCCATATTTCTGCGCAGATCCCCCATGATTTCCTTCGCCAGCGGCCGGTTTTCCCGTTTTTCCGCCTCACAGACCGCATGACGTACATCGTCGGGCAGCCGACGGTTCGCCTCAATGCAGAGTTCGCGCACGGTATCCTCAATGACTTTAACCGAAAGCTCTCTCATTTCTTGCCATTCTCCCCGTTTCTCTTTTACAAAGCCTGCCGTACCAACCGTCCCATGGCAAAGACGGCGGCCGGTTTCGCCGCAACCGTCAGCGGGTCGTCCCGAAACAGCACGAGATCGGCGTCTTTGCCCGGCGTAATGGAACCAACCCGGTCGGCGATTCCGCAGATTTTCGCCGGAATGATGGTCAGCGCCTTCAGCGCCTCCTCGTAGGGCAGCCCTTCCCGCACAGCCAACCCGCCGCAAAGCGGCAGGTATTGTTCCGGAATCACCGGATGATCGGTAATCAGTGCGATCTCTACCCCTTCTTTTTGAAGGATAGCCGGGTTGGCCGGAGTCAAATCCCGAAGCTCCGGCTTCGAACGATCGCAAAGCAGCGGCCCACAGAGAATCCGGACGTGATCCTCCGCCATCAGATCGGGGGCCAGATGCGCCTGCGTTCCATGGACGATGACGTAATCCAGATCGAACTCTCTGGCAATCCGTTGAGCGGTAAAGATATCGTCCAGCCGGTGCGCGTGAAAATGCACCGGCAGCTCTCCGTTTACCACCGGAAGAAGCGCCTCGCACTTGGCGTCGAATTCCGGTTCTTCCGTCTCTTCGTCCTCCTGCGCACGGAGCTTGTCCTGCCGGTATCGAACGGCCTGCGAAAGCTGTTCGCGGATGATTGCCGCGGTAGCCATCCGCGTCACCGGCGTCTGACTTTTGCCGTGATAGGTGGTTTTCGGATTTTCTCCCAGCGCCATTTTCATAGCCGCCGGTGCTTTGACCACCATATCCTCCATCCGCCGGCCGTAGGTTTTCATAGCGCAGAGCTGGCCGCCGATCGGATTCGCGCTCCCCGGGCCGGTGATTACGGTGGTTACCCCCGCCTCCAGCGCTTCCAGAAAACAGCGGTCAAGCGGATTGACGGCGTCCACAGCGCGCAGCTGCGGCGTAGAGGGATCGGTATCCTCGTTCCCGTCGTCTCCCTCGAAACCCAGACCATCCTCCCACATTCCCATGTGGGTGTGAGCGTCCACAAAGCCGGGAAGCAGCATTCCTCCCCCGGCGTCCAGCGTTTCCGCGTCTTCCCCGCCGTCGTAAACGCGCATCGGCCCCACGGCACGGACGAGCCCGTTTTCCATGCGAACGTAGCCGTTTTCGATACACGGCCCATCCATCGGAAAAATTTTCGCATTGATGATATCCATGAAACAATGGTTCCTTCCCTTCGGCAAAAACAAGAACAGGGGGCGAAGCTGCGCCCCGCCCCCCATTCGGAATCTCTTTTGAAACCGCGAAACGCCGTTTTAGCGGGAACCGCCGCCGCGGCGCGAGAAGCCGCCGTGCTTTCCGTCCATCGAGCGCTTCAGATCCGACATCTTTTCATCGCTCGCCTGCTTGAACTTGGACATCATGTCCTCGAAATTGGCGGATTCGTTTCGGCTGCTCTGCCATTCAAAGCCGCCGGGACGGCCGGGAGAAACCGGACGCCGACGGGCAGCGGCGGGTTCCACAGCCTTTTTCATTGACAGGCTGACCTTGCCGTCTTCGCCCACGGCAAGAATTTTCACCTTTACCATCTGGTTTTCCGAGACATAATCCCGGATTTCCTTGACATAGGTCGGAGCCACTTCGGAAATGTGGACCATACCCGTTTTGCCGCCCGGCAGTTCCACAAACGCCCCGAATTTGGTGATTCCCGTAACCTTACCCTCGACAATCGCTCCTACTTCCAACTGCATACGCGCCTGTTTTCCCCCTACTTTTGATCTGTTGTTTTCCATACGATGCGTTATTTTTCTTTATAGATCGTCTCGCCCGGACGCGCCATTCCCTGTTCCCGCGCCTTTTGTTCGAGATAATACTCATAATTGTCGCTTTGCTTCTGCAAGTCATCGTTTATTTTCTCATATGTGGATATCTGTTCGTCCAACGCGGCAATCTGGTTTTTCTTTTCCGTGATTTCCATTTGGAGCTGAACCAACATGACAACGACATACACAGAAAAGGCGATCAGGGCGATTCGGAGGAAAATACTTTTTTTCATCCTTTTAGCGGCCATCAGCGTTTAATTCCCTTTCCGTGGCGGCAAGCGGCGTCTTCTCCGAAAGAGTGTTCAGCAACGGAGCCTTCCTCCTGCCTTTTTTATAATTATACAATACAGAGACCTCCCGTTTCAAGCCCTTTTTCAAAACTTGCCCGGCTTTTCTTCCGATTTTCTGAAAAAAAACGCCAACAGCCGTCAATGGACGGCGAAAGAGGCGGGCTGTCCATCGAAACGGAAGAAAAAGAAGACGCCAGAAAGCGGTCCATATCCGCACAATTGCCGCAGTAACTACCCCGGCAAACCGTACCACAACCCTGCCGATTGTAAAATAATACGCGGAAAAGCCCAGCAGTTCTCCCAAAAACAGATAGAAACGAAGCCGTCCTTCCATTACGGCAAGGGAAAAAAGGAAGGTAAGCACGGCGGCAGTCAGGAAGAACAGCAGGTCCTGGACAAAAATCCAGCGTTTTCCGGAGCGCATCACCAGACGGATTACCCGATACACATCATAATAGGCGCCGAGCAGAAAACCCATACCACAAGATAAAAAGAGCTGTGTCAACTGTTCCGAAACCGTAATTTCCACCGTCGCACCTTCTTATTTAAACAGGCGGCCGAAGAATCCCCCGGAACGCGACTGCACCTCGGCGTAGGTCATGGAATGAACCAGTCCCTCCAGCGTCAGATCGCCGGTTTCGATATTCAGGCGGTTGATATGCAGTCCCTCTCCTTTTACCGTCAGCTCCCCCATATCGGTGTAGATGATTACCGTCAGCTCGTCAAAGCTGTCCACGTCGGATACGCCGGACACCGTCAGTGCACGGCGGTCCTCCAGTATCACATGATGCGGCATCTGTACCGTTGTCGCTCCCTTGTTATCGGCCATCGCCAACCGCTCCTTCCCACACAGATCCTTCGAGAACATTTACTCTATTTCTATGTGGGGCAAACGGACAATATGCGCCGTTCGAAACGAACGTTTTGCGGCAAGGCGGAGAATGAATTTACGGCAGCAGGCGATACAGCAGCGCCGCGTCGTTTTTGGCGGCATATTCCTGTACGGAAACCACTTCCGCCCGGATTATCCGCGCGCCCATGGCGATCTCCAGAATATCGCCTTCTTTCACATCGTAGGACGCGCGCGCCGGTTTGCCGTTTACCAGCACCTTTCCGGCGTCGCAGGCTTCATTCGCCACGGTCCGCCGCTTAATAAGGCGGGATACCTTCAAATATTTATCCAATCGCATCGCAACCACTCCCCCTTTCCTGTCGGCTTCCCGAACAATTTCCACATAAAACAGGAAGCCGTCCTCTCCGGACGGCTTCCCTGGATACACAAATACGCCGATTATTTCGCAACGGCGTCCTTGAACGCCTTGCCGGCTTTGAAAACGGGCTGCTTGGAAGCCGGGATCACAATCGTCTCCTTGGTGCGGGGGTTGCGGCCGGTACGCTCGCCGCGGGCGCGGGTCTCGAAGGTGCCGAAGCCGACCAGCTGGACCTTATCGCCGGAAGCGACAGCCTCCACCACAGACTCTAGAACAGCAGAGACCGCTTTCTCCGCATCTTTCTTCGCAAGGCCGGACTTTTCAGTAACAGCAGCTACCAGTTCCACTTTGTTCATACTATTTTACCTCCATCGTTTTTATACACCAGCGGGTTATACCGCGCATGGATAAAATGATCCGCCGCGTCATTTCACGGCTTCGCCCTCTTTGCCTTCCCGGGCAATCTGTTTTTTGGCTTCCTCCCAGAGTTCGTCCATCTGCTCTATCGCAGCCGAATTCAAATCCATTCCCCGAGCCGCCGCCAGTTCCTCCACGATGGAGAAACGACGGATAAACTTATCGCTGGCACGGGTCAGCGCCTGTTCCGCGTCGCAATGGACAAAGCGGGACACATTTACGGCGGAGAAAAGCAGATCGCCCAGTTCCTCCTCTATTTCCGTGGAAACGCCGGCGTCGATTGCCCGCCGAAGCTCGGCGCTTTCACTCTCCAGCGCCTCCAACGCGCCGGAAACATCCGGCCAGTCGAATCCAACGCGCCGGGCGCGATTCTGCACCTTGGAAGCGCGCATCAGAGCCGGCAGTGAGCGGGGCACGGCGCGGAGAAGATCCGCCTGCGTTTTGCCGCCCTTGGTTTCCCGCTTGATCGCATCCCAATTTTTCCATACCTGCGCGGCGGTATCCACCGACGCGTCGGCGAACACATGCGGATGCCGGACCACCAGCTTTTTGGCAATGCCGTCCACCACATCGTCAAAGGAAAAGGTTCCCTTTTCCTCTTCGATCCGGGAGTGGAACACCACCTGCAGCAACACATCCCCCAGCTCTTCCTTCAGGCCATCGGTGTCGCCGAGATTGATGGCCTCCAGCGCTTCGTGGGTTTCCTCCAGAAAATCGGAGCAAATACTTTTATGCGTCTGCTCGCGATCCCAGGGGCAGCCCTCCGGCGAACGGAGGATCCGCATGATTTCCAGCAGGTCTTCCATCGTGTATCGATTTTTGGGTGAAAAAGCAACAGCCATCTGCGGTTTTCCCCGCCCTTCCTTCCGCTGCGGCACAGCACCGCGAGCCCAGAACAAGTCTATATTACCCTATCCAATTCCGTTTTTCAAGTATCTTCGCGATTTTTTGTCCTTTAGGAAGCATTAAAACATCCTCGCGGGCGATTGCGCGGACCATAAGAAGCGCCGCAGCATACACGGCAACCGCCACGAGTATGGCCGCAAGCGTCGCAATACGGGACGAAAGACCAACGCGAACCAGCAGGCCGTCGGTTGCCCAGGCGGCAGCGCCGCAAAGCACCGAAGCCAGAAACGGGCGAAAAAAGATCATCCGCCATTTCAGCCGCACTCCGGCGACGCGGCGAAGCGCGATCAGGCTGAGCGTAACCATGACAATGTAACAGGCCAACGTGCTGTAGGCCGATCCCATGATATTCAGCTCCGGCCGCAGGACCAGCGTTGTATTCAGCAGAAGCTTTACCGCGCCGCCCACCAGCACGATTTTGGCCGGAATATCCGCCCTGCCCATCGCCTGAAGCATGGAATTGATCGGTGCGGTCAGGCAGATAAAGATGACCGCGATCCCCAGCACCTGAAGCTGAGGGCCAGCCACCGCCGCAACAGTCGGATCTCCCGAATAAATCAGATTCAGAATTGGTTTTGCCAGCAGGGACAAGCCGATTCCCGAGGGGAGCGCTACCAACAGGGTAATACGGAGAACGGCGGAAACCATTTTTTTCAGCTGTGCCCGATCCTTCATCGCCCAGGCGGAGGTTACCACCGGCAGGGCGCTGATTCCCAACGTAAGAGTAATATTGGGAACCAGATTCACATAGGTCATGGCGATGCCGCGGTTGGCGGTCAGATAAGCGAGAATATCGGTGGTTCCGCTGGCCTCGATCTGGCTGGCATACATCTCCCGGATTACATCGCCGCTGCGGTCTACCACGATTGCCAGGCATTTCTGCAGGGACACCACGTCGATCAGGTTGGTGAGCTGCGTGGCCAGCGTCCCCAGCGCCACAGGAACGGCAAACGAAAGCAGCCGGCGGAAAACCCGGCGGGAGGACATCGGCTTCGGCGCGGAGGACAATTCCTCCCGCGTCAGACCGTTCCCTCTGACCCGATACCGAATCACCAGATAGGCGAAGGAAATAAACGAACCGAAAGTGACGCCGATCATGCCGCCCGCCGCAATATACGGCAGGCTGATCTCCAGCGCCTCTCCGGCCGTTCCGGCCGCTTTCCCGAAAACGACGCCTCCATGGGCAAACTGCCACTGGCCCAGACGGAGCGCGCCCGAGGCGAGCCCGAGACCAACCGCCAGTTTTCCCACCGCCTCCAGTATTTGCGAAACGGCGGTGGGATACATATTACGGGACCCTTCATAGACGCCGCGATAGGCGGAAACCATGCAGCAAAACAGGATGGAGGGAGCCATTACCATCATAGTGAGCAGTACCGGCGGCATGTGGATAAAGCCGGGATAGACGAACGCCAGAATAAACATAATGACCGTCCCCAGCGTCCCGGTCAGCAAAAAAACCTTGTTGGATACCCGATGAATCACGCGTATATCCCGATAACGGCCCAGCGCCATGCTTTCCGAAACCAGACGGGATACCGCAACGGGAAACCCGGCGGTGGAAACGGTATACAGCGGGATATAGATGTTGTATGCCGCTTCAAAATATCCATAAGCGGTTTTATTGATATTCTGCAGAGGAATTTTAAAGAAAAGCGCACCGATGATCTTGGTCAATATTGCGGCGGCAGACAAGATCAGTGCGCCGTGCAGGAAGCTTTGCTTCTGGCGATTTGGCAAAAAAGTCAGTCCTCTCGGGTTACAGATTGAGCGGCGTTCCGACGAACCTTCCGTCAGCGGGCGAGCGCCGATTTGACACAGCGGCCGACGCGATAGCGGATTCGTTCAATATCCAGCGTGGCGAATTCACCGTTCCGGTATAGAATACAGCCGTCCACCATAGTCATTTCCAGCGCGTCGGTTCCCGCGGAAAAAAGGAGATTGGACAGCACGTCGTGACACGGCAGCATAGCCGGAGTCCGGAGATTCAGAACCAAAAGATCCGCCCGGAATCCTTCCTGAATGTCGCCGCAGTCTTCTCTCCCCTGCGCAAGCGCGCCGCCCCGGGTCGCCATATACAATGCCTCTCCCGCCGGCAAAGCCGCGGGATTCCGGGAGATTCCACGGGCAAGCAGCACGGCGGTCCGCAGTTCCTCCAGCATATCCAGATTATTATTGCTGGAAGCGGAGTCCGTGCCGAGCGCCATGGAAACGCCCATCCGCCTCATTTTTTCGACCGGGGCGATACCGCTTCCCAGCTTGAGATTGCTCTGCGGACAATGCACCGCCGTAACGCCCTTCTCCGCCAGAATTTCCAGATCGCTGTCGGTCGTCCAGACGCAGTGAGCGGCCGTGGCGGGAAGGTCGAAAATGCCGGCGTCTTTCATAACCCGGGCCGGCGTTTTGCCGTATCGTCCCACGCATTCCCGCTGCTCCTTTTCCGTCTCGGAAAGATGCGTTTGTATACGCACGCCGTATTCTGAGGCCAGCTCCGCCATTTCAGCAAGCAGATGCGGGTGGGTCGTATATTCCGAATGCGGAGTCACATCGATCCGGATACGGCCGTTTCCGAGGCCCTGAGCCGTATCCAGCAGTTCCCGGATTGCCGGGTAGGCGGGCAGCGCGCGGAAGCGGACCTTTTTATCCGTACAGCTTACGCTTTGCCCGATGTTCGCTTTCAGGCCGCTGTCCAGCACTGCCTGAGCGACCCGTTCGCAGTGATAATACATATCCGAAAAGGAAACGGTGCCGGTAGACAGCATCTCCGCAATTCCCAACTGGGTTCCCCAATAAATGTCTTCTCCCGTCAGCTTTTCTTCAAACGGGAAAATCCGTTCGTAAAGCCAGCGATCCAGCGGAAGCCCCTCGCCATAGCCGCGCATCAGCGTCATTGCCGCATGGGTATGCGCATTGTAAAAGCCGGGAAGCAGCAGACGATCTTTCCCGTCCACGATCTCTCCCCAATCATCGGTGGGAACGGATTTGCCGATGTGGACAATCCGTCCCTCCCGTATGGCGACATACTGTCCCGTCAGGAGCGTGCCGTCCGCGCGAAGTACGTCGATGTCGGTAAATAACATAGCGGAACCTCCCGATTGATGACGATTCAGAGGGATTCGTAAAGAACCGCCCTATAAAGCGGCTAGAATTGCTTTTATCAGCGCGCCGAAGCGATCCGCCGCAAGGGCGGCGTTTGCCGTTACCTCCTCGTCGCTGACCGTCGTATCCGGCGTCATTCCAGCCGCCAGATTGGTGATGCAGGAAAGGCCGAGCACCTCCAGCCCGCATTGGGAGGCGGCTACCGCCTCGGCAACGGTAGACATTCCTACCGCATCCCCGCCAAGCGTCCGGATCGCCCGGATTTCAGCGGGCGTTTCAAATTCCGGACCGGGCATATAAAAATAAACGCCCTCTCTCAGGGAAATCCCCAGCTTGTCCGCGCACCGGCGGGCGGTTTCTCTCAGGCGGGGAGAATACGCACGCGTCATGTCAAAGAAACGGGGGCCGAACAGAGGACGGCATTCCCCTCTCGCGGGGCTTTCCAGACCGAATTTGATATGGTCGGCAATCAGCATTAAGTCCCCGATCCGGTATTTCTCATTAACACCGCCCGCCGCGTTGGTCAGAATCAGAGTCTTTACTCCAAGCAGCTTCAGCACCCGGACATAATATGCCACCGTCTCGGTGGAATACCCCTCGTAATAATGGGTGCGGCCGGAAAAAACGGCCGTTTTTCGGCCGGCAAGCATCCCGACTGTCAGCAGGCCGGCATGAGAAGCCACCGTGGAACGGGGAAAACCGGGAATTTCCTCATAAGGAATCCGCAATGCTTCGCTTGTTTCCTCGGCCAGCCCTCCTAGGCCCGAACCGAGAACGACCGCCGCTTCCGGTATAAACGGCAATGCTTCCCGAAGGAAGGCGGCGCTTTGCTCATATTGTTCGGTAGGTATCATTCTGCGTCGCTCCTTTACGCCTGTATGGCCCTGTTTGTCCAAACCGCTTCGCTGAAAGGGCGTTTATAACAAACAGGGCGGTAAGTCGTACCGCCCTGTTGCAATGTCCGTCGGCTTAATCCGAGAGCTTAACGCCGCAGCGCTTGCAGTATACGGAATCCTCCGCGTTCAGCGCGCCGCAGTTCTTACAGCTGATCCGGTTCCGGCATTCATCGATTCTATCCCGCAGCGCGGCAAGCTCGGTTTTCCGTTCGTCGAGCTTCAGACAGCAGTCGTCCACCTGTCCGGCGATATCCGCGCCGTCCTTACGGGATTCATAGACCAGACGGCCCAGCCCCTCCAACATGGAAGAAATATCCCGTTCAATTTCCGCAGCCTGCATTTTCAGCCGAGTGACTTCGATCATTTCGGAGGTCTTTTTTCCCGCCGTTTCCGCCACGCTTTTCGCTTTGGAGAACACATCGTCAAAAGTCGTCATATCGGATTCCTCCTTGTGAAATTACAATATTGGCTATAAACGGAGACCCTGTCGTTTATGATCTCTCCATCGTTTTCCATTATAGCGCAAAAATCCCGTTTTGACAACCGGATATCGCCGTGGTCACGTTTTCTTAATAAATCCCGTTTCCAACGAATTCCCGCAGAAGAGAATCAGCCGGCATCGTATCCAGCGGCATCGGTTCAAAGCGTTCCAGCTTCCCGGCAAGCCGGGCGGCGGCCTCCGCGTAAGGGCTGTCTTCGGGCACCGAGCGAAGAGAGGGCAGCAGAAGCGGAGCAAAAACGCAGGGTTCATAGGCGTGGGTGGTATCAACCAGGTAATCCACCGTGTCCACAAAGGGAAACATATACTCGTTTTCCCCCCGAATCACCTGCGTCCACATCTCCAGCGTGTTCACCACCGGACTCCCCCGGAACCGTTCATCCCGCAGCAGACGGCGGGTAAGCCGAAGATCCCGGCGGGCGATCAGCTTATCGTTTCCGTCGTACAGCGGCGTAACCGTGTTGACGAATATTTTAAAGGTCTGCTCCCGCGGAAGGTGCCGCTCAAAAAACGGGTTAATGGCATGGATTCCCTCAAAAATCACCACAGAATTGGAGTGGATACACAGTTCGCGCGTCTCCTTTGCGGGCCGGCCGGCCGGAAAGTCAAAACGCGGCAGTTGAGTGCAGCCCTTCTGGAGCAGCTCCTGCATACAGTTTTCCAGCGCGTCCAGCCGCAGGGCCTCCAGCGCTTCATAATCATAGCTGCCATCCGGAAGCCGGGGAGCCAGCTCCCGTCCGCGGTAAAAATCATCCATAGACACCGTATGCGCATCCACGTCCATCTCCCGCAGACGGTCCCGCAGCAGCAGCGCCGTCGTCGTTTTTCCCGAAGAGGAAGGACCGGAAAGCATGACCAGACAGCGGCTTTCAAACCCGACGGCCAGATAACGGGCCAAGCGGTCGATCTTCTGGTTGTACCGTTCCTGTTCGTACCGGACGAAGCCCTGAGGATCTTCTCTGGCAAGGCGGTTGACGTCTTCCAGATACAGCGTTCGTTTTTGAAATTTGGATTGCATGGCAATCATCACCCGCCCTTTTCCCTGCTTTTCATCATATTCCGCGTTCAGACCGTAAGTTTCGTATGCCAGTGTACTAGTATACGGAAAAGCCCGCAAAGAAATACAGCCCCGCTTTGTTCTTCCAATTTTATTGCTTTATTCCGCTCTTGTCAACCAACCTTCCCGGAAAGAATATCCAACATTCAATATGAAAAAGACAATCCATCCGTTCAAAAACAGATGGATTGTCCGACAAAAGGATTACGCGGTTTTTCAGAAGCCTCGCTTTTGTATTTAGAGGCATATCGCTTTCGCATTGCTCCAGTAAGCGAACTGGTTTTCCATTCGCTTTTTCTGGTCGGCAGTCACGCCGCTCATTTTCTTTTTGGCGGCATTAACCGCCGCATCGATCGCCTGAATTCTCGCTTTGGTATAGACCTCTTCGGGATCCGGCGGAACCCAGCAGATCGTGCTTGTGGAGCGGCATTGCTCGCTGCTGTCCGCCAGCGCTTTATAATAGGCAAACATTTCCTTGGAAGCGCTGCCGAACAGTTTGTCACAGGCATCCTGAAGAATCTGTTCTCCGGTCAGGCTGGAATCCCACATTCCCTTAGAGGAAACATACCATAACGGCCAACGGACCTCAAAGCTCTTTTGCGTTTTTTCATGATAGGTTGCACTCGGTCCCTGATCGTAATAAACATAGGAAGCGCCGTTGCTTTTCCAGAGCTTCTGGTTCCGGGTGGCGACGTTCCCCTGCACCCATGGAATTTCCGCCCATTCCGCTTTATCGGCGGCGATGCAGTTCCATTCCCAAATAGAAATGTTCTTCACCTTGGCCTTCTGAATATAACCCTTGAAATTTTCCAGCCAAGACTGGGTGTAGGTGTTATGGGTGATAGCGTTATAACCGGTGGGAATTTTCAGATTCAAATCCAGCGGGAGGGTCATGCTGGTTTCCCGGCAGAACATAACGTCCACGTTGGGTTCCGCCTGAATGGACGTCTTGGGTGCGAAATAGATGGAGTGATAACTCAGAATCGTGAGCTTTTTATCGGGGTATTTTTTAGCAACCGCTTTCGCCACATTGTTAGCAAAGGTCAGCAACTCGTCGGTATCGTTTCCCAGCGCGCAGTTTTTGCATTCGCACCAGTTCTTCTCCCACCCGTCGTTGGCACCGATGCCGAAATTGGTCAGGCTGGGATCCGCATCGAATCTTGCGATAACCTTTTTGGCTACCTCCGCGGCAAATTCCTTATTGGTATAACAATACTGCCAGTAAGTATCCGAAGCGCTGTAGGGGTCCCGCTTGCCGTTGACCTCGGCAAACCATTCCGGATGCGTAGGATAATATTCTTCGCGTGATACCAAGGTGGCGATATTGTGCCCGATGTTTTTCTTGTCCCCACCCATATACCAGCGTTCGGAAAATTTCTGATAGTTATACCACACATTGCTTATCCGCGCGGAAAACTGCGGCGTATGATCGACGTCCAGTTTTCCGATACGCAGCGTTTTTTTCTCCGGTATCACCTGCCACAGTTCGTCGGGCCCAAACCATCCGCAGCCCAGCTTTTCCAGAAACATATTGACTGCAAACTGCGTTCCTTTGTACTCCTTATCATCGTTTCCGAGCAACGCGATATAATTCCCCTGACGCTTCAGAATCACCCTTTCCTTCCCCGGATAGCCGGTCGGCTGCTGGATTCCCAGCTTCTTTGTCTGAGAGGTAGGCCCCACCAGAATAAAATTTCCTGAAGAGAGATCGCCGTCGTCAAACCCGATCTTAATGACCGCGCCGGTCATCTTTCGGAGATGCGCCTGCAGGTCCTCCGCCGCAGCGCGCACCTTGTCGCTTGCATTCCGCGCAATGATGATTTTGGCTTGCGCCGAACCGTTCTGGGCAATCACAAAATCACCGGCAGAAGGGGTGCCGGAAGAAGATGAAGAGCCGGATGAGGAAGAGGATGAGTTCGGCGGATCCGTTTTGCCGGACGATGAACTGGTTTCCTCTCCACGGGTGGTTTCCGCCGAGCCGGATACCGTCTCCTCCCCGGTTGTTCCGGTATCGCTGTAAGAACTGCCGGTATCGGAGGAACCGGTCGGCTGGCTTTCTGATTTTCCGTTTTGCCTGCATCCGGACAGACAAAACAGAAGCAGTCCCGATAACAGGCCCGCCAATATTCTTCTGGTTTTCATAGCAATCTCCGTTCTATTCTTCGGACGAACCGGTGATAACGCCGTTGGCTTCATCCACCTTCTGCTGATAGATCGGCGTATATTCGGCGATGGCCTGCGAAATGCTCTGTCCGCCGCCGATGGCCTGACAAATTTCAAAAGCGCCGCCCACGGCGGAATCATAGCTGTTGATGGGATACAGCTTTTGAGAGAGCGATTTATAAAGCTCCTGATGTTCCTGCGGAATTTTTTCGTTGTTTTTCTCGTTGTCCGCCGCTTCCCCGTTAATCAGCATATCAATCAGTTTTCCCGCATGATACGGCGCGTCGCAGCCGTTCCCCATAGCGTAGCCAAAAGCGGTCATCGGCGTCAGGCCATCCGGATTGTTGGGTCCCGTTGCCATCGGCACCACGCCGTATTCAAAGTCACACAGTCCATATTCCTTGGCCTCCAGAATCTGCGGCTCTACCCATTTGAAATCAATCAACATAGCGGCATTCCCGTTGTAGAAGGTACTCCAGGGAGAGGACTCCCATCCCTGCCACTGGCTGGTATACCAGGCGTCCTGAATGATTTCCAGCGATTTTTTCAGGTTGGGGTCGCTGATGTTCAACGTGTATTTGTAATTTTCATCCAGTTTCACCATGGAGGTAGCGTTTGCCCCGAAGAAAATATAGGGGTAATTGCAGGCCACTCCCCAGCATTTGCCGTTATTGTCGCTGTAGGTCAATTCTTTGGCGATACGCACCAGAGAATCAAAGTTCCACTTTCCCGCCTCATACAGCTCCGCCGGACTGTCGACGCCCTCGTTCTCGAACAGGGTTTTATTATAAAAAACGACGCAGGGATCCGGCTCCGTTACCGCCACATGATAATTTCCGTTATAGCAGAACACGGTATCCATCGTTTCTTTATGCAGATTGGGATTACTCATATCAATATAATTCTGCAGGGGCTGATTCAGTCCCCGCAGGGCGTACATGGGATTGTTGTTGGCGCCGTCCTGAAAAACATCAATGGGATCCCCGCTGTTGGCGCTTGTGCGCAGCTTGACCATCCAGTTGTCGATCGCCGCCGTGACCCGTTCCAGCTTGACTTCCGGATAAGCCTCTTCAAATGCCTGAAGTATGGTGTTTTCCCACTTGCTGTCATCGTCATAATTGAACGCCGGAAGCATAAAGGTAACCACTTTTCCCTTTTCCGCCTCCAGACCCGCGGCCTTGTTCTCTTCGCTCCCTCCGGAGGAAGAAACGGCGCCTTCGCTGCAGGCAGTCATGGACACGAAAAGCAGCGCCGCCGTGGCCGCCAGAACGATTCTTTTCCACTGTTTCTTCATAATGACCTTGTGACCTTCCTTTCATGCTCTTATACCCTGCCTGTTCCGGCATGGCAGGCTGCCTCAGCCAACGATACCGCTGCGCTCTACCCCTTCGGTAAAATATCGTTGGAAGAAAATATACATCACGACCAGCGGCAGAACAGTCAGCAGGCAGCCGCAGGCAAGGATAGGTTCCCGCATCAGGGCAAGCTGCTGTCCGTTCAGTCCGGCCATGCTTTCCAGTCCGCCCTGACTGGTGGAATGCAGGGCCGAGCTCATGTTGGTCAGGCTGACGGAAAGAGGAAATTCCACACGAAAAAAGATAGCCGACAGGTAATAATCGCTCCAGTACCACACAATGGAAAACACCAGCACCGTGGCGAGCAGCGACAGAGCGTTCGGAATCATTACCCGAAGGAAGGTGCCCAGAGGGCCGCACCCGTCGATCATAGCCGCTTCTTCCAGTTCCATCGGCATATTTTTGAAAAACTGTCGGATGATAAACGCGCACAGACCGGACCGTATTCCCATTCCGAAAGCCGCCATCAGGTAAAAAAGCGCTTCTTTATCGATCAGATTGACCGTCAGTTTTTTTCCCGTAAACAGGCCCATAAGGGAACCGATCCCGAAAAAGTCAAAGTTCCGCATATTCGCATAGAGAGGGATGATATAGGACTGTACCGGGACGATAATGGTGAAAATAAGGATGCCGAAGAAAAGGCTCCGTCCCGGAAACTGAAAGCGGGCAAACCCATATCCGGCAAGCAGAATGGTCATGAGCTGCAGCAGCACACTGGGAACCAGAATCGTTATCGTTTTGAGCAGCGCTTTGGTATAACCCATAATACTGACCGCCGCTTCCATCGCCTGAAGGCTGAAATGCTGCGGAATCCATACCACCGAAGGATTATAGATGTCTTCAATCGTTTTAAAGCTGGACGAAAGAATAAACAGCATCGGATACAGCATAACGAAGCAGAGACCAGCCAACAATACCGTCCGGCCGAAGAACTTTCCCCATTTTTGGGTGCGGTGCAGGCGGCGGGAACGGTTGTCCTGAAAATATCCGCAGCCTTTTCGTATGTGTTTTTGCAGATGATCGACGATCCGCGTTTCCATATGGCTCCCTTCCTTCAACCGGTTATTTTTTAGAGGAACCGTCTCCCCGGCCCCGGCAGGAGACCGGGGAGACGGCTTTTCACATCTCAAAAGGCAGAAGAATCCACCTTTAGATCCGCTTCTTACGGCAGAACAGCACGGCCGCAGCAGCAGCGGTCCCCAGAAGCAGGACGGCCGACGGGAAGGAAGAACCGGTATCCGGGGTTTTCTGTTCGCCGGTTGTGCTTTCCGTACCATTCGTATCGCCCGTTGACGGCGTCTCCGACTGGGATGGTTCGCCGGTTGTGCTTTCCGTACCATTTACATCACTCGTTGATGATGTCTCCGTCTCCTCGTAAGGTACATAGGTTTCCTCAAAGGTCGGAATCTGGTAATCTTCCGCCGAATGCTCCGTCATCTGATCCGCAACGCTGTAGGTGTATTGAATGCGGGTATTGGTATCCACGCCAACATAATCGTTGGCCCAGAAGAACAGGCCGGGCTTCCCGTTAGAGGTGTCGGGAGAAACGCCGGGATTGAAGGGCTGCGTATAAGAAGCCAGGACTTTATCATCCGCAAAGCTGTATACCACATTCCCGTCTTTATCCAGAACCTCCAGATCGGCCAAGGAATATTTCCCCGTGGCACCCCAGCTGCAGAAGAACTGTGCATACCATTGGCTGGCGTCGTTATTGCGGACAAAGGTAAGGGGCGTCCCATCTCCGTTAAGGAAAGGAATCCAGTCGGTATCCGCGATCAGGCCGTGGAATGTGTTAAAGGGATTGCCCATTAGAAAAGCAGGATTGCTTCCGCGGGTTTCCGCGTCGGCGTTCAGCTTGGAAGAATTGGCTGCAAAGTTTTCTACCTTTACCATACCGCGAAGCGTGAACGGACCATCCTCTGCTTTCAGAAGAGAAGCATCCAGATGCAGATAGCCAAAGCTTTCCGGATAGGCGGAGATTTCCCCTTCCACATTTTCGGGGATATCCATCGTCAGCACGCGATTCGGGGTGTAGCTCTTCTCGCCGGCAGTAGCAACCGTTACGGAAGTTTTCGTCCGGTCTACCAAAGGCGTCCACAAAAAGCTTGAAACGCTGCTCATTTTGCGGGAAAAATCGGTAATGCCGGAGAAGCAGGGGTCATTGGCCAGGGAATAAACGATCTGATTATCTTTGTCCGCAATGACCAGATCGGCAAAGGAGAAATCGCCCCCGGCGTTGTTCATGGCAAATTCAATGGTAACGTCGCCGTATACGTCGTCCTCGCCGGACGGATCGATCGCCTCCAGTACGAAATGAGGCCCGGCGGTGGTCGTCATTTCAACCCATCCGTCGGTATCCGCCGTCCACTTGCCCAACTCCACCGTTTTGTACTGCAGATCGTCACTGCCCGCCGTGTAATAACCGTATTTGGCGGTCAGGGCGACGGACGCTTCCGCCCCATTGTCGATGGCGGTCATTCCGTCAATCTTCATCATCGCCCAAAGATGATAGGGACCGTTTACCGTTTCGCCGGCTCCCAGATGATCCGGCAGGGCCGTCATCTTAAGGCTTGCCGCGGCCGCCTCATTGGAAATGGTGATGGAGCGGTTGGGCGTATACGCCGCTTCTTCCGCCCCGGCGGAGATCGCGGCGGCGCCTCCGACCACAGCCACCGACAAGAAAACCGCCAAGGTCTTTTTCATGCGCTGAAACTTCATTTCTGACACTCCTTACTCTTGCTGTATTTTTACAAACCATCCGGTCTGCAGAGTCCTTTTTACTCATTTACTCATCCTGTCCGCCGGTCTCTTCGCCGCCGTTATTGCCGTTATCCTGCGCCTTTGGAGCCCAAGGCAGCTTCCCCAGCCTCCACAGAACCAGCAGGGCCGCGCCTCCGGCCACCAGCAGGCCGCCGACAATCCCAATCGGAATCCAGATGTTCAAGCCGCCCTTATCCGCATTCGGATTGTCCACATTGTCCGTTACATTATCGGATGTACCCGTCGTCTGGGAAACGGTGGCTTCCGTACTGCCTGTGCTCGTTGTATCCGCCTCTTCCGCAGAGGTGCCCGTTGAGCCGGATGTTGTGGTCACATTGTTATCCGCTGTCGTATTATCATCCTTGGGCGACGTGGGCGCAGTCGTAGTCGCCGGTTTGGTGGTTGGGTCGTCCTCATACACCGGGCCGTCATCCTTGGTGGGACTGGTGGGATTAACCGGCGTATCACCGCCGTTCAGCGTCGTATCCGACACCAGATAATCGGCGCTGCCGTCGCCGAACGTCGGACAGAAAATCACATTTCCTTCGTAATTCTTGAGATTATCAATGCCGTTCAGTGCGCTGTCCGTATCCCAGGAATACACCGTTTTTCCGGCGGCATTGGTTATGTAAAAATTCCGGAAGGACATCTCGCCCTTCACATAATACGCGCCGAACTGCAGCAGCGCGAAATCCTGAAATACACCGTCAATCTGCACTTTTTTAATGTTGTTGAAGGTAATATCGTTTCCGTTTTCATCCTTCATGGCGAACCATTTGTCGTTTTTCCTTTTCCAGGTATTCAGCCACACGACCATCTGCTTGGAATCGCGGCCGTCGGCAATATTTACGAAAATATTCGCATCCTCCTTGGAACGGGTATACGAAGAGATTTTCATTTCGCAGTGAACGGTAAACGGACCGCCCGATGCAAAGGTCTGACTGTACAGGGCAATGCGGATAAAAGGGTTGTTATCCGTGTTGGTTTTCAGGGTAATGGTTTTGGTCGTGTTCGCCGCAAAGGCGGAAAAGCTTCCCAAAACGATGAACAGGGTCAGAAGAAGCGCCGCCATTTTCCGGACTGTTTTCATAGGGGTTCCTTCCTTTCTTCGAATGGTTCTCTATGGCTTCAAACACAAAGGTTTGTTTGGCCCGCCGGAACGTTAGTCCACCGCATACTGTATTCTTCGTCCAATCAAAA
This sequence comes from uncultured Oscillospiraceae bacterium, assembly GCA_905192745.1. Taxonomy (GTDB): domain Bacteria; phylum Bacillota; class Clostridia; order Oscillospirales; family Acutalibacteraceae; genus Avimonas. The sequence goes on along the minus strand of CAJJLZ010000004.1, from coordinate 52,476 downwards.
GGTTCACCAGTCCGACCAGCAGAAGGACGACGAAAAAATACACGATGCCCAGAGTCGCGCTGTAGGCGTATTGCCCCAGCGAAAAATAGGAATTGATGGAACGCATGATAAGATTGCCGTAATCGGTAAACGAGTCAATGATGGAGTAAATCAGCACAACCAGTATGGTGGGCGAAATCATGGGAAAGGTAATTTTCCAGAGCTTTTCCCAGGCCGAGGCGCCTTCGATATCCGCCGCTTCATACGAACTGGAGGGAATATGATTGACCGCCGCCAGAAACAGGATAATCTGCACGCCGGACTTCCAGAGAATATCAAAGAAGCCGTTGATTACCTTTTCCGCCAAATCGGCGATTGCTTCCGGGATGCCCATCTGCTCGATGAAATAGGTGAAGGCCGGGGCGGCGAACATATAGGCCTGCTGTTCTTCCGAAGTGGATGTGGCGGACATCATCACCTGTTCCTTTAAAATGGTGATGACCACGCCGGAAGCGATAATCACCGGAAAGAAGAAGATTGCCCGTACCAAGGTACGGCCGACAAATTTTTCCCGCAGAAGCAGAGCCACCAGCAGGCTGAACAGTACGATCACCGGAACCTGATACAGCGTGCTGAGCACGACGGAGGACAGATTGGTAATAAAGTGCGGATCCTGTGTAAACAGGTAAAGAAAATTGGAGAAGCCCGCCGGAGTAAGCCGGTCTCCCGCCGCCGTTAACTCCACATGAAAGAAGGCATAGGTCGCTGACTGCGCCATGGGAATCAGAAAGAAATAGATGGTGCCGATCATCCAGGGCAGGATGAACAGAAATCCCCATATTGCCCGTTTTCGCCGCATGGGAGAACCGATGATCCCTTTAGATCCTTTCAAGGATAAATTCCCTCCCTTTTGGTTTCCCGCCGTCGGAATATATCAAAGACCCGAGACAAGATAGCCGTTCGCTTTCACCACGCCGTCCGGCGAATCGTATTCCTCGTTTCCATAGTTGACGGTGATCCGGATTCCACCCTTAAACGCCGTCTGACGTACGTTCTCCGTGAGGAACCGATGCGATACGATAGCCTCTCCGGTTATGCGGCGCAGGATATCCTGCACCTCCCGATAGGTTTTCGCCGCTTCCTCCGACCAGTCGGAGAAAAGGCAGCCGGTCAGGTCGTTATAGTCGGTTTCCGCCAGACGTTCGCTGTTCCCCGTCATCATCTGATATTTCAGGGCCAGACCGTTCTCCAGCGCCGCCAGCAGCCCCTCCGTCGGATCGCTCATCCGGTTCAGATCAGGCGTGCTTAACAGCACATGACCGTGCAGAGCGATTGTATAAAAGGGAACTGTCCGGGTTTCCAGAAAGAAACCGCTGGAATACAGGGGAACATCGGTAATAATATCGGCATAGGGCGCGGCGTAGGCGTTGGGGGCCGACAGCATTTGCCGTCCTTTTGCCTGCCGAAGCATTTCCAGAACGTTTTGCCATGTCTTTTCCGCTGTGTCCCGCCGCTCCTGTCCCCGGAAATCCGAGTACAGCTTTTGTCCAAGCGTATGGGCGCTGAAGCCGGTAAAGCTGTAATTTTCCGCATCTGCCAATATCCCGGACGCCGCTTTTTGGAACTTGTCGCTGCGCAGCAGAAAAATCGGGTCGCTCTTTCTCGCTTTCAGTGTGTTGATATAGTAGACATATTGTACGGCCGGACTTTTCTGGATAGAGGCGGCGGAATCAAAGCCGGTATGATAGCCCCATCGGCTTTTCACCATATCGGTCAGATTGACGTCCAGATAAAGCGCCGTTTCTTCCGTATCCAGCGCCTCCAGCATTTCCCGGAACGCTTTTTTGCCGCCGAGGCGTCCCTCCGGATCTATCCCGTCAGGAACCGCCGAACCGGTGCCGTCCTTGCCCCAGTAGAGGTAATTGATTGCCAGATCGTCCACACCAAGCCGGCGAAGCTGCTCCGTCATGCTCTGCACATCCGCATACCCGGTCAGCGGAACCACCCGGTTGACTGGGAAGCCCCATACGTTTTCCTGCGCCATAACCCCGCCGGGAATTTCCAGAATCATCGGCGCGCTTTCCAGCGTCTGCTCTCCGCTGCCGGAAAAAAGCCATTCGCCAAAAGCATGGGCCATACCAACATAGTCTGCCTCGTCCCCCTGCAAAAACCGATACTGTACGGTATATCGTTCCGGTTTCGGCGGATCGGTTTCCAGTACACGGACGGTCTGCCCCTTTTTCTCGACATAGACCATTTCCGAATCCCGATAAATAAAGGAAGCATATATATTGCTGTAGCTGCACCGTTTCCCGTTTACGGAAGCGTTCACGATTCCACGGCCCGCGCCGGAGGTAACAATCCCCAGCATGGCGTCGGCGCCGTTTTTCAGCCCAAATACCGGCAGCTTCGCCGTCTGTTCCATACTGTCAAGCTGTGGCTGAGCCGTCGCCGGTTCCCGGCCGTACAAATACTGACGGTAATCCCCCGCCGTTCGGCCGGGCTGATTCAGTTCGATAAGCGCCCCGCTGCCGTCCGGAACAAAAAGATACCCTTCCGCTTCGCTGTCCGCCGCCCCAAAATACGGCAGGAGCGACGCCGTGGTCAGTTGATAGGCACTGTTCGTTTCCTCGATCTCCGCCGCCAGAAGCGACGCCTCCAGACAATCGTCTTTCAGCACGATCTCCAGCGGGATGGTAAAGCCCTCCCGCTCAAAGGAGAAGGTGAGCTTTGCTCCGTTTTCGATCTGCTCGCAGCTCAGGCCGCCCTTATTCACCGAGGCGGTTTTGGCGTTAAGGTCCGTCAGGTTTCCCAGCCGGTCGGCATACTGGATCTGGAGAAGAGACTCCATCGCCATTTTCACGCTTCCCTTGGCGAGCGGATCCTCTTCGTGTCCGTCCGGCACGCTTTTCCAAACCGTTCTCTGCCGGTCCTCCAGCAACATATATCCTTCCGACGGCGATACCGACAGACGGAACCGATCGTTTTCCGCGTAAAGCTGATAACCTTCCGGGATCGGCTCCCGGATCGCCGCGCTTTCCATCGCGGCGGAAGAAGGCGATTCGGCCATAGACAGGCCCGCTGTCCCTATAAGAATCAGCAGAGCCGCCAACAAGCCGCCTCCTTGTCTGCTGCGCACGCTGTCTTCACTCCTTTCCCCCGCGGCGGATCATCGCAGCCGCAATTCCGTGTAAATATTGCTGATGAACGATATAAGCTGCATTACCACGGTATAGCCGATTGCGCACAGGAGCAGCACAACGACCATCCCTGCCAGAGTCAATAACGTGGTTAACAGTGTTTTTCCCAAAGAGTACATATGCACTTCTTTCAGCGCCATTACCAGACACACGCCGGTCCACAGATACACGACCGTTTGTGCCATGGACAGAAACGCGGCCTCATCCGTACTCAGCAGATTGCTCATCACCACAACAACCAACATACCGATACAGTATGGGAGCAGCGCATAAGCACAATAATTCCAGACTTCTTTCAGCCGTCCCTTGCCGTCCGCGATGGTTGTGATAGACCAGTTGCAGATCACAAAAGCGACGAACATTCCGATTGTGGAAAGAAGAGTAAAAGGAAGACTGAAGCGTTCGGTTCGATTTTCATTGAAGGTAAAACCGGTCGCCTGCCTTACCAGAATGGATACCACGAAAAAGACGAGCAGCAGAAGGTTGGCGGCCGACAGGGAATCCTTTCGGCGTTCCTTTAAATCCTCATATCCGGTAAAGGGGTGGAACATACAATACAGAGGATAGTGGAAACGGCCGATCCTTTGCTCGTACAGGCTTTTGCGGTGACGGCGTCGGCAGCGGATCAGCAGCGCTGCGCCGAGAACAAGGACAGCCAGACCGCCCATGAACAACCCGAAATATTCCCGAAGGACGGCGGTACGACATTCCCCGAAGGCGTCTCCATACAGTTCCCGTTCATAAGCCTTTCGGTAATAGCTGGCCGCTGTGGCGTAATCCTCCAGCCCTTCGTAGGCTTTGCCCAATCCCCGGTTTGCCAGCCCGTAGGCGTTGTCCTGACGGAGTACTTCCCGCCATGGCTCCATGGCCTGCTGATATTTTCCGTCGGCGCACAGGGCGACGGCGGAACGGATACTGCGAGCGAAAGCAGAGGGCGCCAACACGGTGATTCGGCCGCTCAGGCTGTCGAGCAGGAGCAGCTTTTCCCCCATCGCCTCCACCGCCGCCGGCGTTTCCGCCAGACCCGTCTGGCCGCCTTTCCCGCCGAAGGCGAACAGAAGATTGCTTTCCTCGTCATACTGGAACATCCGGCCGCTGCCGCCGTCCAATATCGTGATATACCCCTGATCGTCCACCGTGATGTCGATCAGCTGGATCGTCGTACCAAGGTCTCCGAACGCTTTCTCCGGAAGAATGTTCTCCCCCAGCGCATTGCATTTCTTCACCTGTCCCTGACTGACGTCGTTGCCCTGACGGACTGTATAAATGAAATCCTTTTCATCCACACAGAAGCTGACGAATTCCACCGGAACCGTTCGCTTCATATTGGCGGCCTGTGCGTCGGTCAGGATGCTTTTCCACAGTTGATTCAGCCGGGTTTCCCAATCCATAACGACCCGTTCGCTGCCGTAAAAGCCCAGAAAGCGTCCGTTTTCATCGAATTGAAGCGCGCCCTCATAGCAGTTGGCGGAAATCACATAATAAATGCCGGCGGAATCCATCAGCACCTTTGTTGGCGCATATAAGAAATCGTCGGGAAGTACGTCGCTGTCCGGCTCCTCCAGCTTGCGGAGCAGCCGCAGCTCCCGATTGAAAACCATCACGCCCAGCTTCTTATCCGTAATCAAAATCTGCCCCGCCCGGTCGCTGACGAAAATCCCGCCCGCTTCCTCAAAGGCGATCGGTTTCCCGTCGCCGTCGGTCGGCTGCAGCGTTTGACGGAGTTTTCCCTCCCGGTCCATGACGACGACGCGACTGTTCCCGGCGTCCAGCAAATAGATAAGGCCCTGAGAATCCGACGCCAGATCGGTAGGCCCGCTGAACGATCCGACTCCCAGCGTTTCGCCGGAGATCACCGCCTCCGGCTGATAGGTCTGGGCAGTCTCCACCGCCGTTCCCCAAGAATCGTACCGATAGCTGTAATACGGCGCTTCCTCGGTCAGCGCCTTTGCCGGAAGCAGAAGCGTCCCGGCCAGACAGAGGACGGCGAAGCCGGCCCTATGGATTCCCCGTCTCTTCCTTTTGCTCTTTTCTTCTCGTTTCTCACCCATACAGTCTTTCTCCCCTCCCCTTTTCCATCGGAATTTCCGCCTTGCTCATTTCAGGCCCGAGGTACTCATCGTTTCGATTACCCGGCTCTGAGAAGCCACGAACAGCGCGATGGGCGGAATCATCAGTATCACCGCGGCGGCGGCCGTCACGCCGGTGCGCACCGCGCCTGCCGAGGAAATGGAGGCCATCACTGCCGGCAGCGTTTTCAACTCTTCTTTATAAATGAACCCTCCTCCGCTGTAATTCCAGAGGGACTGGAAGGAAAAAATCAGAAGCGTCAGCCAGGCCGGTTTGACATTCGGCATAACCACCGACCAGAATACGCGCAGTTCCCTGGCGCCGTCGATACGGGCGGCTTCCAGCATTTCATCCGGAATCTTGTTCATGAAATTCATCATCAGGTACAGCCCGAGAGAGCCCTGCAGCGCCGGCAGAATCGCCGCCCAGTAAGTATTAATCATGTGAGAAGCCGCCAGCACCACATACTGGGGAACGTACATTACGGAAGTGGTAAACAGAAGGGAAATCACGATAATCCGACTGAGCGTTTTTTGTCCATAAAAAGAATGCTTCGCCATGGGATACGCCGCCATACTGGCCAGCAGAATATGTCCGGCCGTGGCGGCCAGCGTAATAAAAATACTATTGAACAGGTAACGGGACAGAGGCACCCAAAAATCCTCCATGATATAGCTCAGGGATACGAAGTTGTTCCAGGTTGGTTTCAGAACATACATCCGCGGAGGAAAAACAAAGATTTCGTTCATTGGCTTGAAGGCGGTGACAACAGCGTATACGATGGGGAGAAGGAAAAAAATCCCGAAAAGCAAAAGCACAAGAAACACCGCGATATTCCCGGCAACGGAACGGTTTGCCTGTCGTTTCATAAAAATCCTTCCTTTCCGGGTTAATCCGTGCTGAATCGACGCAGCGCACTGGTAATAACAAAATTGGTCAGCAGTGTCAGCACAAAAAGGAAAACGGCGATGGTGCAGGCATATCCCATTTCAAACCGGGTGGTGCCGATATCGGAAATATAAGTGACGATGGTGTCCGCCGTATACTGAGCGGTAGGAAATCCCACCAGATTGATAATGACGGCGCTGACGCCGAAGGACGCGCCGATCTGCATCACCGCGCTGAACAGCAGCTGGGAAGACATGGATGGCAGCGTGATATACCAGAGTTCCTGCCATCGGTTGCGCACTCCGTCGATCGCTCCGGCTTCGAAAAGGCTCCGGTCCATACTCTGGAATCCCGCGATAAACGCCAGAAAACCAGTTCCAAGGCTCATCCAAAGCTGTACCACCATCAGCGAGGGCAGCATCTTATTCTGGTCCACCAGCCAAGCAACAGGTTCCTGAATGATGTTCATCTGTATCAGAAACCCGTTCAGTACGCCGTAGCTGTCGCTGGAAAGCAGGAATCCCCATATAAAGTAAATGTTTCCCGCCAGAACCGGCATATAGAAAATCAGGGTCAGAAACGTGCGCAGAATACGCCCTGTTTCATTAATCAGCCATGCAAAAAGGAAGGACAGCAGATAGCCGACCGGGCCGGTCAGGAACGCAAAGAGCAGTGTGTTTTTCACCACCTTGAAAAACACCGGATCGTCCAGCAGCATCCGCTGATAGTTTTGCCAACCGACGAAACGGGGCAGCTCCAGCATGTTAAAATTGGTAAAGCTCAGGCCGACGGCCGAAATCAGCGGGATAATGGTCAGGAACAGGAAGAGGAGCATAAACGGCGCCATCAGCAGATAGCTGTCCCGGCTGCGCCGTATCTTTTCCCATGCGCTTGGTTCTCCAATCTTTTTTCTGTGCATCATAGGTCCGTCTTTCCTCCATCCCGACTCATGCGGCGGTATTTAAACCCAGTTCCCGACGCTTCCGGGTAATTTCTGCATTGATGTTCCGGTTTTCTCCGGCAAAGATCTCCCGGGGATTTTCTCCGTCATACAATACGGCGCGGAACGCATTATCAATGCTGCGGGACACATAATAGCTTCCGGGAATTTCCGGCAGCTCCACAACATTTTCCCGTTGCTTCTGCAACACCTGCAGCTGCTCATCAGACCAGGGCTGACGGGAAAACGCATACAGATTTGCGGTTTCATACCTTCCGCCGGGACCAAGCAGGTTTTCCACAGAGGTACAAAACCGATTCTGCACTTCGTTGCTGGTCCACCAGTCCACCAATCGGTAGCAGGCATCGGGAGAAGCGGTTTTTTTGAAAATAACCGCCGCCGTCCCCGCGCCCGCTTCGCTGTGATCCACCGTACCGTCTTCCGTCAGCGTTCCCGGAATCTCCGCCATGCCCCACAATCCGCGAATCTCCGCCGCGCCCAGAGACAGGGTGTTGAACATCTCATAGGAAGCGATGCCGAGCGGCATTTCTCCGGTGGTAAAGCGGGTATAAAAATCATAGGCCAGATCAAACCCGTACTTCGTGTAAAAATCACACCATGACTTGAAAGCGCCCACCGCCGCCTCCTCGTCCAACCGCGTGGCCGTATGATCTTCGGTATAAAAGGCTCCTCCGTTTTGCAGCAGGAGAGTGGCAAACAGATCCTTGGCGCCCAGCCCGTTATCGACAGCCGCCGCCGCGGAAATAACCGCATAGGGCAGTCCGATACTCATGTGGCTGCGCTGCAGTTTGGGAACCGCCCGGTAAATATCGTCCCAGGTTTCCGGCACTTCCAGCCCTAACTGCGCCAGAATATCTTTTCGATAGAACAGCATATAAAACTTCTGGCTGCAGGGGATGCCGTAGGTTTTTCCTTCCAGTTGATAGGGGATCATCGCTGTTTCAGCGAAACGCGCCTTCATATTTCCCAGCCCTTCGTACTCATCAAAGGAAAGAAGCGCGTTTCGGCTGGCCAGATTAACGGGCTGACCACGGGAAATTCCCAACGCCACGTCCGGGCCTTCCCCGGACAGGGTTGCCTCCACAAAGCCCATGCCCACAATGCTCAGGTTTACATCCACCCCATAGGCAGGGGTAAAGCTATCCGTAATCAGACTGCGTACAATCTGCGCTTGATCCCGTCCCATATTAACCCAGACGTCGATGCTTTCACCGGAACGGACGCCGACCGAATCGTAATCCTCAAAAAAAGAAGCGAAGAAGGTTTCAAAAAAATGCCGGATTTTCTGTCCGAATGTGGGCGCGGGAGAAGGAAGATCCATATCCGCCGTATGTATCAGAAAATAATCCAGAGCAAGGGGCTGTTCGGTCATATCGTTGAGCCAGGCAGACAAACCGCTCAGCCCTTCCCGATAACTGCTCAGCCGTTTGGGAATGGTTCGGGGCTGGCTTATCAGGCTTTCCAGCCGCCGCGCCATGGCGCGGATGGTCTCGCTTTCGCTGGTGGCTTCCCCGTTGCGCTCGTCAAACCGATCCGCCGCAGTGTTCAGCGTTTCCGCCTGAGAGCGGAACGTCTCAATCAGATCGGGAATTTCCTTTTCAAGGTAATAATCCCGGTTGGGGTCCGGATTGGCGCCGGTAATCATCACCATTTTGGTGTACATCTGATTGAGCCGGAAGACCGCCTCATCCACCATCTGGAGAATATCGGCGCAGTCCCCCATACTGACCTCCAGCCGGATCTCGTTATCCCCTTTTTTCAGATAGACGGGACACGGCACGCCGTCCTCTCCGGAAACGGTCGTCCGCGCCCAATCCACACCGTAGGGGAAGACCACGTTCCGGAAAGATTCACTGGGAATTTGTCCATTGACATAGATGGTTCGGTAAGTCGTCCGATCAATCGCGTAGCTCTGACGGTATTTCAAAGTGAGATAATACAGTCCGTCCGCGGGTACGTCCGTAATTTGGTAGGATATCCACATACCATTTTCGGACCAGCTTCCGCCCCCAATAATGTTCCGGCGCACCTTCACGGGATGGTAAGGTTCGACAGCGGGACTAACGCGGTCATATTGCGGATACAGCGTTCCATCCGATTTTTCCTCCGTGGCTTCCGCCTGATATTTCAGCAGAACCCCCGAAACGGTCTCCGCCCCCTGCGCCTCATAGGTCTGGAGCGCCTCTTTGTCGGTGGGAACCGTCTCTTCTCCTGTCAGAATAAGCGAAGCCACATAAAGGCTTTCTTCTACGCATTCCAACCGGAGTGTATGGGCGCCCGGTTCCAACGCCAGACAAAGGGAGCCGCCGGTTAATCCTGATGTGTCGGGAAGCGAAAGCGACTGCCAGCGGCGAACCTCCTCCTGATCCGGAATGCGGTCGTTGCCTTTCTCATCCTGTTCGATCCGGGTCCGGTCCCGATAAACCCGGCCCAGCGCATACTCAGACAGTTCGCTGTAAGGAAGCGTTCCATCCAGCAGAAAAGAAATCTGCGGTTTTCTATTCGTGTTTTCCCGATCTTCTCCCTCCCCCGCGAGATAGGAGATTTTCAGGGTGTAGAGCGCCCTCTCTTCCACGGAAAAGCGCCATTCCATCCACCCGTTTTTATGTAGGAGAACACAGTCTTTTTCCTGCTGCTTGGTACGTTCGGCGCCGGATTCGGATATTTCCGCCGATTCCGCCGCCAGATTAATCGGCTCTTTCGGCGACGCCTCTGTTCCGGCCTGTTCCAGATACCGAACGAATCCGTTATCCCTTCCGCTGTAATCGACGGCTTTTTCCTCTCCCTCCGCCGCTATGGCAAAAGGGGAAGCGCTGCACAACAGCGCCGCTGTCAGGAGAGAGGCCAGAACGCGTCGTCCCTTTCTTTGTTTCATCTGTCGGTCTCCTTTTCGCATTACGCCTGACTGTGTGCCGGAGACAGCGGCCGCTGACTGTTTGCCAGAGATTCCAGCCCCAGATACACTGCTCCCAGACAGCCGGCGTCGGCGCCGAGCTGCGCTACTTTCACCGGAAGCTGGATACGGCGGCTTTCCATCTGTTCCTGCAGAAGGGGCCAGAACAGTTCATACCACTGACTGGAGGGTCCGCCCAGCAACACCAGCTCCGGGTCCTCGATCCGTTCAATGTTTCCGACAGCCTGCGCCAGGCAATCGGAAAACTCCTCAAAAATAGCATGTATCGCGGGATTGCCGCTGCGGTAGAGTTCCAGGTATTCCTCCGGGCAAGCGCTGCGTCCCAGCGCCTGCTCCATCTTTTCCGTCAGCACCTTGCCGCCGATAAACTGATCGAGACAGCCGCGCTGACCGCATACGCATTCTTCCCCCTCCCGGGCGATCTGCATATGTCCCCATTCGCCCGCCCGGCAGGAGCTGCCCTGATGGATTTTTCCGTCGATCATTGTTGCGCCGCTGACGTTCTGTCCCAGCCACAGCAATACGACATTATTCGCATTCCGCGCCGCGCCCAGCCAGTGTTCCCCCAATAATGCCGCCCGGGCGCTGTTTTCCACAAAAACCGGGATATCCAGCACCGCCTGAACCAATGCCCGTAAGTCCGTATCTCTGTAACCCGGGATGGTGGCGTAGGAAACCAGTCCGCTCTGCACATCCACTCGGCCGGAGGAGGCGACCCCTACACAGTCGATGGTGTCATATGACTGCATAAGCGTATTGACCAGCGACTGAATATTCCGGATGTACTGGATCACACCCTTTTCCAGTCCGGCGGCGATCCGCACCATGCTCTGTATCCGCCCGTTCTGATCACTGACAATTCCCCGCAGCTCCGTTCGTCCGCAGTCCAGTCCGATGATTCTCATAGTCGTCATAGTCACCATTCCCCTATCCATTCTTATCAGATTCCGGAATGTCCTTTCACTTGCCGGAAGAGCCGGAAAGCTCCCCTTCTTTTTTCAGCTTTTCCCGATATTCAGACGGCGATATGCCGAAATAGTTACTGAACGCCTTGCTGAAGCTGTGCAGCGAATTGTATCGGAGCAGGCTGGCGATTTCCGTGCTGTGCATTCCCGCCCTGAGGAAGCTTACTGCTTTTTCAAAACGTTTTTCGTTGTAATAATCCCGCATGGGTTTTCCCATTACCTGTGTAAAAAGGCGGGAAATGTAGGTGTAGCTATAGCCGACCTGACGACTGATATCGTTGAGATGCTCAATAGCGCAGACATTGGTATCAATATAATTAACGATGGAATAAATCAACTGCTGCGACTGGTCCACCGTACTGCCGTTGGACACATACATCCGTGGATTCTGTCGGGACAGCGCACGATAGCACAGCATAACGATTTCCTGCACCAGACAGCTCAGCCGTTCCTGACTTATAACGTCCTTTGTCATCATTTCGTTGAAGGCGTTGCTGAAAACCGAACGGATATCGGATACATCGACGGTCAGAGGACAAGAGCAGGAATCAAATTCTTCCTTAATATCTTTCCAGAGATTTTGCTGCCTTTTCGGCTCAAAATCAAACCCCAGATAAAAATAACGGATAGGCTCTACCGTATCGGATTCAATCCGATGGATTTCATCCGGACGGTTCAGGTACAGCTTTCCCTTCTCCACAGCATAGCTGATTCCGCCGCCGCTGGAGATTTTTCCCCGTCCTCCTACCACATAAGTGATTTCATAGCAGTATTGCCGGTGATCCTTTACCACATAACCGGGGTCGCAGCCGATATCGCCGATCTGCCAAAGCAGAATAGGGCCATACCGGACGGGTTCGGAAATATACTCGTTATCGAAATGAAATTTCAAGCCCCGGAGCATACGACCTTCCTCCTGTCCGTCCCGTTCAGTTGTCCGCGTACCCCATCCGGAAATCCAGAAACGCCGGCGGCTGAGCGGAAGTCTCGTCAAACGGTCGATTCTGTTTCCGACATTTTTGCTCTTCTATATAAAACCACAGAGAGGTCAGGGACAGCTCGCCTTCCCGGATGTTCGGCACGACAAGGCAGCCGTTTTCATACAGAACCGCCTCCGCCTTTTCTATCTCTCCCTGATGAGCCAAAGCGCTGGCAAGATAAAATTTGCATTTTCCGTCCTTTTTGTGCGCTTCCGGCAGCGTTTCATATAAAGCCACCATGTCTTTATATTGCCCATTTTCCTGTAAAAATCGAAAGACATCCCGGTTCAGCGACAGACTTTTGGGATTCTGCCGCCGCGCCTCCAGAATATGCCGGAGACCGCCCTCCAGATCGCCCGCGATATACCGGCAGGCCGCCAGGCCATAGCTGCTCCAGCAGGAGGACTGCAGTTCGGCGGAACGGAGGAGGCATTGTTCGGCCCGTGCGTAATCCCCCCTGCCGAAGCAAAGCATTCCCTCCTGATACCAGCTGTACCAGTTGTCCGTCTCTTCCATGTTTGCCTGCCGCAGCATTTGCAGCCACGCCTCATCCGAAAGGTAAGACGGCGGAATCTCCCGCGGATCCGGCCGGTGAATCCGGCCGGTTTCCAGCAGCTCCGCCCATTCCTCCTGCGGCTTTCCGGGAGCACCGAAGTCCAGATGTTCCGGCAGGGGCATTTCCCCAGCCTTTCGCCGCCGCCTGTCCTCCAGTGCACCGAAACCGGAGCCGGCCGTCACGATTTCCCCCTTTTTCAGGGCATAATCCGTTTTGGATGTTTCCAGATAATGCTCCAGCTCCATGCGAGGCAGTAACTGGTCCAGACGCTCCTCTACTTCTTGACGGGCTTCAGCCCATCCGTTATGAACTCTGCTGGGATCGGCCTGCATCGGGCCGTAGGCTTCAACCCACTCCCAAGCGCAGAGCGGCGGCATGGGAAGGCATTCATACTGCGTACGCGCCAGACCCGCCTGAATCTCCACATAGTTTCCCGCGTGATCGGTCAGGAAATTCTGCCACGTTTGTCCGCCCTGGCTTTGTCCCCAGACGAACAGCTTCCGGCCCTTCAGCCGGCTGGTGGAGGTCTGCACCAGTCCGTACCCTTCCTTATTCAGGCAGGCGATGAATTTTCTCGCCTGCCTGTCGGGAATGCGATAGAAAAAATCCCGGGAGCAGTCGGTATTTACCGGGTAGGTCACATCCCGTCCCTGCCGCAGGGGAAGGGACGTTTTGGACACGTTTTCACAGTAACTGAAATAGGCGGATTCCGCTGGAACGATCACCCGGCGGTCCGGACTTTCCGGCACGGCGATATTACTCCACCAATACATGGGGATCGTTTGATTCTGAAGATTATGAATCCGCATCCGGCAAAGGAGAAGCGGCGAATGTTCCGGCAGGCTGAAATCCATCTGATAAGTTACGCCGCGTAGCCGCTCGTACTCGTACATCCGCAGCACCGGCGTCCCATCCTCCGCCTGAAGGCGGGCGGTAAACAGCGGCTCACAGGTGAAGGGAGTGTGACCGATCATGCCGAGGTTCCATTCCACCCCGCCGCTGAACCAGGCGTTCCGCAGCGCGAGGTTGCAGTACCGCACGACGTCATTGACATAGAGGAGCTCCCGGTTCGCCTTTTTGTCGAACAACGACCAGAGACGTCCGCCAAGTTCCGGCAGAAACACCGCGCGGAGGCAGTCGTTTTCCAGCACCGCCGTCCGGAAGCTCCGCAGCTCCGTCCTCCGGTCGTACAAATCCTGCTGCCGATAGGGAAAAATATTCGGCCGTTTTCCGATGTCGGAATAAATTTCGTCCTCGTCATCCAGATTTCCCGACTTTTCCGTCTGGACGTTAATCATCGGCATCAGGGACGGCAACTCGCTTTCGCCCCCGAGGCGGGCGCTGCGGATGAGTATATGGTCAAAAGAGAGGCTGGTCATTATCGCGTGCTCCTTGTCATTTTTTACGCTTCCGGTTTCTTTTCTTCCGGTTTTTCAATCTTTGTTCGCTTCGCGGCGGCTTTGTTCCACAACGGCCTTTGCCTTTTCCCAGAGCCCAAACTGGTTTTCCATCCGTTTCCGCACAATCTCCGGCACGTCGGAAAGCAGGGCTTTTCCCATCGAAACCGTCCGATCCACCCGCCGGATCGCTTCCGGTGTATAAAATTCATAAGGCTCCGGCATGTGCCAGGCGATTCCCTTGGCATGACAATCACCGTTGATATCGGCCAGACAACTGTAATAGGCAAACATGGCGTCGGCCGCTTCCTCATACAGTTTCCGGCAGGCGTCCATCAGGAGTTCCGAGCCGGTCGGCCTGCCATCCCACATTCCCCGGGCCGCAACATACCAGAGGGGCCAGCGAAGGGGATAGCTTTCTTCGGTATCGTTGTAAGCCGCCACCGGTCCCTGATCGTAATAGACGAACTGCGCGCCCAGCGTGTCGTGAAAGCAGCGCTGGTTGCGGGTGGCAAGGTCCCCCTGAATCCAAGGAAGATCCTTCCATACAGGCAGCGCCGCCGCAGGACAATACCATTCCCATATTCCCACATGACGGGCGTCGGTCATCTCCAGCCATTTTTTTGCGTTCTCCAGCCAAGGCAGCGCGTAGAAGGTATGGCCGAAATCATACGCATACCGCAGATGGTAGCCGCAGTCCGGGCCGGTATCCACTGAATGGTACATGCAGGATTCCTTGCAGAACATCAGCAGAACATTTTTATGTACCGGCATCTTCCGTCGGGGCGGGTCATAGGTGGGAAAATAGATGAAAAACATCAGTTGTTTGTCCGGATGCCTTTTTTCCAGACCCTCGGCCACCTGATTGACGAACTGCACCAGCGTCTCCCCCGGCGTTCCCATCCGGCGGCAGGCCTCGCATTCGCAGAAACCTTCAAAAAATCCGTCGTTGGCCGCCAGCGTCGCCTGCCGGAAGGTCGGATTCTTCTCGAAAAACACATCCAGCTTCCGAATGGTTTCCTGCACCACCTCCGGATTGGAATAACACATCTGCCACCAGTCAACGTACGGATTCCGTTCGCCGCTTACCTCGCAATACCATTCCGGATGCTGTTTAAAATATTGTTCCCGCGGAAACAGCTTCCAATAGGCGTGTTCAATTTCCCGTTCGCAGCCGCCGAGATACCAGCGGCGTCCCAATTCCGGGTTTTGATGGAGCACAAAAGTACGGCGGCAGTCAAACGGCGGGATATGGTCAATCTTCAGATAACCGACACGCAGCGTTTTTTTCTCCGGTATCACCTGCCACAGTTCGTCGGGCCCAAACCATCCGCAGCCCAATTTCTCCAGAAACATGGTGACGGCGAATTGCGTTCCAGTAAACAGGCTGTCGTCGTTTCCCATCAGGACAAGTCTCTCCCCCTCCCGGCGGAGGATTACCCTTTCATTCTCCGGAAACCCGTGGGGAATCGGAATGCCCATCTCCACGGTCTCCCGGGATTCCCCCACCAAGATGCGTGGTCCGGCAACCTCCTCCTCGTCTGAACGAAGAGAAAGAAGAGCGCCGCTCATTCGATAAATTGTTTCCTGCAAATCTCTTGCCGCGGCCGCAGCTTTTTCCGTCGGATTTTCCGCCAGAATAATCGATGCACAGGGACGGCCTTCTTCTGTCAATATCATATCCGGATAAACCGGGGCGCGGTTTCCAAGCATATAATGCTTCCCCTCTCATTTTTTCGAAAGACCCATAAAAACAATCACGGTTTCTCATAATGACCGTTTGCAATTTATGTACTTTTTTTCACTGCGCCCTCACTATAGCACAACAAAATCAGCATCACAATACGGCGAAGGGAAGTCGTTGCATAATCGCAACCAACACTTTATAAATGGACAACCTGACTGATTTATCCAATAAAATCCAGCAATTTTTAACGGGATTATCTATTTATCTTCTTAATGTTCTCCAAAGCGGCCATTGGAAGCAATCGTTTGTCCGTTAAAATTCTTAGCAAAAACGGAACACATCCAAAGCAACATATTCTCTTGTTTTCAAAAAGAAAACAGGGTAAAATTAGAAGACATATTTGTCCGCATACTATTTGCCGTGTTGCCGTGTTGCGGAATCTCGAAGGGGAAACGGCTTCGGTCCGCTTATCCTTCCGTTTTCAGAAAGCAGGTAGAGACTATGAAATTCTGTGTTGTTCAACCGTTTTCTTCAACCGATTTTTCCCTGTCGGATTCCTGCTTTCAATGGATGATGGATACGCTTGATCAGTGCGACGACAGCATGGATCTGATCGTTCTGCCGGAATACGGCGACGTTCCCTGTCTTGCCGGCACGCGGGAAGAATTCCTTTTCAGCTAATGGAATCGTCGGAATTCGATCCGTTGGAAAAGTATCGGAAACCGGCGGGCTATGGTAATCCGCCGCTTCCGCACCGCGATTATGTGGAGCAGGGACGGCTGCCATGGAAATACGGGCCGGCCGGCAGCGCCATCGTTCTTCCGAACCGATTGGCTTCTTATCCCCGGGTATGCGCCCACCGGGGTTTCCACAACATCGCTCCCGAAAACAGTATGCCGGCATTCGGCGCCGCTGTTGCGCTGGGAACGGACGAGATCGAATTCGACCTGTGGATTACGAAGGACGGTGAGATCGTCTCCCGCCACGACTGCAGTCTGGAGCGGGTATCCACCGGTTTTGAAAGAAGCACCCGCCATTTGAGCCTCAATAAAAAAACGCCCTCCAAGGTGCGGTTTTTCGCTTTCGGTCTTTACCAGCTGGACAATATATGCGATAATACACAAGACACATCAAGAGTCTGAAAAGTCTGAAAAGTCTGAAAGAGTATGAAGGAGTATGAAAACAAGCAAGGCATCTGTCATGAGTTCACGCGCATTACATATCGTCCGCGCCGGGTTGGACACGGCCGACGAGATTGGGCTTGTCCATGCCGTATCCTGGAAAGCGGCCTATCGGGATATCCTCCCCGCCCCCTGTCTGGCAGGGTTTACGCCGGAAAAACGGGCCGAAATTTTTCGGCGGAATCTGATCCGACGGGAAAAGAACGACGAAGAATTCTATCTGTTCCGCTTTGAGGAAAAGGCCGTGGGAATGGCCATTCTGGGGAACGCGGAAGAACCCGACATACCGGCCGCTGCAGGGGAAATTGGCGCTTTTTATTTTCTGCCGGATATCTGGGGAACAGGGCTGGCACAGGAAGCCATGACCTATTGCCTTTCCCGTTTTCAGGAGCGCGGCAGCACGCGGGTAATCCTTTGGGTGCTTGCGGAGAACCGACGGGCCCGCCGGTTCTATGAAAAAAACGGCTTCCGTTTCGACGGAGGCCGCCACGCTTTTTCGCCTTTTCCGCCGTCTTTTCCACCTCGGGAATCCAAGGAGACGGAGGAGACAGAGGAGCCGGAAAACGTCGTGCTGGAACTGCGTTATTCGCAAGAGCTTACGCACCGATAACCCTTTACGAATTCCCTGAATAAAAGACGGGCCGACGTATCATCGGCCCGTCTTTTATTCAGGTGTTTTTGTCGGTGGTCTTAAACTGTTTTAGATTCCCCGCTTTATTGTGCCGTTCGTCCAGCAGGGCAGCGATATCGTCCGGGGTAATCCCCTGCTGAGCCATCAGAACCAGCAGATGATAGGTCAGATCGGCAATTTCACCGATCGTATCCTCATTTTTTCCGTTTTTGGCGGCGATAATGGTTTCTGCGCACTCCTCGCCTACCTTTTTCAGTATCTTGTCGATCCCCTGATCGAAAAGATACCGGGTATAGGAATTTTCAGCGGGGTGATCCCGCCGGTCCAGAATTGTTGCATAAACCTGACCGATACAATCGTTCATCCTTCGTTCTATCCTTTCTCACTATCTCGTTATCCTTTATCCTTTCCGGCTTTCTTCCAGCAGCGGCTTAAAAAAGCAGGAATGCGCGCCGGTGTGACAGGCCGCCCCATCCTGACGAACCCGGACCAACAGCGTATCGTTGTCGCAGTCCGCCGAAAGGGAGACAATATGCTGGAAATGGCCGCTGGTCGCGCCCTTGTTCCAATATTCCTGCCGCGACCGGCTCCAGAACCAAGTGGTTCCGGTTGTCAGGGATCGTTGCAGGGATTCCTCATTCATATAGGCCAGCATCAGCACTTCGCCGGTGCCGGCTTCCTGCACCACAGTGGGAATCAGTTCGCTTTTTTGAAACAACCGTCCCAAATCCGCCGCTACAACCGCTCCCGCGAGGGACAGCGTGCCGCTGTACAGGGATTTGCCGCAGATGGCACCATACAGTCCCTGTTCCGCCAGCGCCCGAATGTGGCCGATGTCCCGGATGCCGCCGGAGGCGATAATCCGGCAGGAGACCGCCCGCTGCAGCTCCTCCAGTTGTCCGAAGCTGGGGCCCTCCAGCGTTCCGTCTCTGGAAATATCGGTGAAAATCAGGGTCTGCACCCCGGCGTCCTCCATCCGTCCGGCCAGCTCGGTAAAGGGAACGGACGAGACCTCCAGCCAGCCCTCCGCGGCAACCATACCGTTTACAGCGTCAATGCCTACGGCGATCCGTTCACCGTAAGCGGCCACCGCTTCTTTCACCAGCGCGGGGTTTTTCAGCGCGGCGGAACCGAGAATACAGCGGGAAACGCCGCGGGAAAAATAATAGTCCAGCGTCGCCATATCCCGGATGCCTCCGCCCAGCTCCACCTTCAGTCCGCTCTTTTCCGCGATTTCCAGAAAGATCGGCGCATTCTGGCGGGATCCGGTCTTCGCCCCGTCCAGATCCACCATATGGATCCATTCCGCACCCGCCTCCCGGAAAGAGCCGGCGGTTTCCAGCGGACTGTCCGCCACCTGATGGACCGTAGAGAAATCTCCTTTATACAAACGGACGCACCGTCCGTCCTTGATATCAATAGCCGGCAAAACAATCATGGCAAGTGTTCTTCCTTTACAGTGTTCCTTTGGTAGAGAGCAGTCCCTCCCGGGGAGAAACCGCCTCACTCAGCGCATGAGCGGCCGCCTTGAACAGCGCCTCGATCATGTGATGGGAATTCTCCCCGTATTCCACGCCGAGGTGCAGCGTGATTCCCGCGTTGAAAGCCAGAGCCCGGAAAAATTCCACGGTAAGGCAGGTGTCGTATTCTCCTACCCGTTCCTCCGGAAAACGGGCGTTAAACACCAAAAACGGCCGTCCGCTGACATCCACCGCCGCCGTGGCCAGCGCCTCATCCATCGGCAGCCGGAAGCTGCCGTACCGGCGAATGCCGCCCTTGTCACCCAGCGCGTCCGCCAGCGCTTTTCCCAGCACGATCCCGGTATCCTCCACTGTGTGGTGGCCGTCTATCTGGAGGTCTCCGCTCGCTTTCAGGGAGAGGCCAAAGCCGCCGTGTACGGCGAAGGCCTCCAGCATATGATCGAAAAAGCCGACGCCGGTGGCGATTTCCACCGAGCCGCCGTCCAGACTTAAGGCGACGGAAATTTCCGTTTCCTTAGTTTTCCGGCTGGCGACGCCGGTTCTTTCGGTTTTCGTGGCTTCCATAAAACGCCCACCCTTTCCGTACGTTGTTGAACCCGGTCAGACCGGAGCGTCCTCCCGGTTTTTCAGTAAAAAGCGTAGAGAGGCCAGCAGTTCGCTGTTTTCCGCCTGCGTCCCGGCGGTGATCCGGAGGTATTCTTCTCCGAAGCACCGGACAATAATGCCGTTGTCTGCCAACCGTTCAAAGATTTGCCGCGCTCCTGCCGTGCGGACATAGACAAAATTGGTATTGCTGTCATAAACCTTCTGTAAAGCTCCTTCGCTTTCCAGGATCTTCAATCCCTTCAAGAGCATATCCCGCGACGCCAGAATGAGTTCCGGATACACGTTGGCATAATGATCGTTTTCCAGCAGAATCCGAACCATTTCCTGAGAAACGGCGTTGACGTTGTAGGGGGATTTGGCCGCCCGGATCACAGCGGTCAGCCGGGGATTGGCCACGGCAAATCCTACCCGCAGGGCAGCCAGACCGATCGCCTTGGAGCAGGTGCGCAGCAGAAGAAGATTGTCGTATTGTTCGACCTCCCGGATCAGGGACTGATCCCAGAAATCCATATAGGCTTCATCCAGCACAACCAGCGCGTTGGTGCTTTGAATCAGACGGCGTACCTCCGCCGCTTCCAGTCCCACCGAGGTCGGATTGCAGGGATTGGAGAAAACAAACAGCCGGATATGCTCCTCCCGGATAGTTTCCAGCACACGATCCACATCGATCCGGAAATCCTCCCCCTTCTCCAGCGTGACACAGGGATTCTCCGTAATCGAGGTGTAAAACCGGTACATCGAGAAATCCGGCGACAAGGTAAGCACCTTTTCGCCCTTTTGCAAAAACGTGGACAGAATAATCGAAATCAGCTCATCCGATCCGTTACCGGCAGTCACCAGCGACGGATCGATCCCATATCGGCGGGCGAAGGCGGCGCAGAGCGCCGCAGCCAACGGATCGGGATACCGGTTCAGCGCAGCGTTGGCCGCCGCCTCCCCCATTTTCTCCCTATCTTCCTCCGTCGGCAGAAGGAAGGATTCGTTGGCGTCCAGCCGGACGCGGTAATGTCCCTCGACAGGATCATAGGGGATAAGCTGTTCTGCTTTGGGAGCCAGCGTATAGGACATAAAAATCATCCTTTTCTACGGATTCCGAAGAGGCGGTCAAACCCGCCCCGGGGGACTAAAACCGAACGCGAATGGAATTGGCGTGGGCGTCCAGCCCCTCTTCCATGGCAATGGTCACGATATCGTCCTTCGCTTCCTCCAACGCGGTACGGTTATAGGAGATAAAGCTGGATTTCTTGACAAAGCTGTCCACCGACAGGGGCGAAAAGAAACGGGCGGTGCCGCTGGTGGGAAGGACATGATTCGGCCCGGCGTAATAATCCCCGAGCGGCTCGGGCGAATATTTCCCAAGAAATACCGAACCGGCATTATCCAGCCGGCCTAGATAGGCCATCGGATCGGCGCACATCACCTCAAGATGCTCCGGTGCAAGCCGGTTGGCGAAGTCCACCGCCTCGTCCATATCCCGGCAGACGATAATCGCCCCGTAGTCCTTCAGGGAACGACGAATAATGTCGGCGCGGGAAAGCGTATCGACCTGCCGTTCCACTTCCGCGACAGTCTGCCGGGCGATCTCCTCCGACGTGGTGAGGAGGATGGCGGAAGCCAGCGGGTCGTGTTCCGCCTGAGACATCAGGTCGGCCGCCAGATAGGACGGCTCGGCGGTTTCGTCCGCCAGAATCAAAATCTCGCTCGGTCCGGCGATCATGTCGATATCCACCACGCCGAACAGAAGGCGCTTGGCCGTTGCGACATAGATATTGCCCGGGCCGACGATCTTATCCACCTTTTCGATGGATTTGGTGCCATAGGCCAGCGCCGCGACCGCCTGCGCGCCGCCGCAGAGATGGACCGTATCCACCCCGGCGATATAAGCGGCCGCCATAACCGCCGCGTTGAAGCCGCCGTTTTTCGGCGGCGGAGTGACCATCACGATTTCCTTCACCCCGGCAATTTTCGCGGGGATGGCGTTCATCAGGACGGAGGACGGATAAGCCGCCGTGCCGCCCGGCACATAAATCCCCACCCGGGCAAGCCCGCGGATGCGCTGTCCCATGACCACGCCGTTTTCCTGAGTGGTCAGCCAGCTCTGCTGAACCTGACGGCGGTGAAAATCCCGAATGTTCTCCGCCGCGCGCTCCAGCGCCGCATAGACATCCGGGTCGCAGCTTTCCGCCAGACGGCGAAGCTGTTCCCGTTCGATCGGCGCGAGCAGCGGCTCGGTTCCGTCGAAACGCCGCGTATATTCCGTCACCGCTTCGTCGCCGCGGGTCCGCACATCGCTGAGGATCGCTTCCACCGACTCGGTTACCCGGCGGTCCGTCTCCTGACTGCGGGCGGCAAGCTGGCCGAGCAGCAGGTATTCCTGTTTGCCATTGGCTTCTACAATCGGAATCATCGACTTTCATCCTTTCCGGCAAGGGTTTGCTCCATCTTATCGATCAGCCGCTCCAACTCCGGCTTGCGGAGCTTCATGCAGGCCATATTCACAATCAGGCGGGCCGAGATCGGCATCACGTCCTCCACAACCTCCAACCCGTTTTCCCGCAGAGTGGAGCCCGTTTCCACGATATCCACAATTCCGTCGGACAGCCCGAGCAACGGCGCAAGCTCCACCGATCCCTCGATCTTGATGATCCGCACATCCATTCCCTTGCGGCCGAAATAGGCGCGGGAAACATTCGGATATTTGGAGGCAACAGTTCTCGCGGCATACCCGCCGAAGAAATCGCTCCCCTTCGGCGCGGCAAGGGCAAAACGGCAGCTGCCGAAGCCGAGATCCAGAACCTCATAAAAGCTGCCGCCGTATTCGGCGATGGTATCCTTCCCGACCACGCCGAGATCGCAGACGCCGTGTTCCACATAGGTGATGACGTCCGCCGCCTTGGCGAGGACAACCTCCACCGTTCCCCCCTCCGGCAGCGGAACCGGCAGAATCAGCCGTCTTCCCTTTTCCTTTACCGCCGTGGTGTCCAGCCCCATTCGATCAAACAGCGCTACCGTGTCCTTTTCCAGCCGCCCTTTGGTCAGGGCGATGCGTATCGGTTTCATAAGAGTCTCCATTCTTCTGCAGAAACTTGGCCTCGCCGGCGCGCGGCCGTTAAATTTCGAACACCTCAATATCCCGCCCGACCGAGAACACCTGAGAGATACAGCGGCCGGCGGCGTACTCCTGCGCTTCCTCCAGCGTTTCAAACACGCTGTACTCGCACAGAATTCCCTCGCCGCAAAGCTCACCCACCTTTTTCAGCGCGGCGGTTTCATATCCCTTCTGCGCATGGACCAGAATTTCCGGCGGCATCGGCGGATCGACCTCGCCGCCCGCCAGCATCACCCGGGTCAAAGAATCCACATTGACGCCGAAGCCGGTAGCCGGAAGGTCGGCGCCGAACCGGCTGAGCAGCGCGTCGTATCGTCCGCCCGAGATCACCGTGTCGCCGCTGCCCTCAATATAGCCGCGGAAGATCACGCCGGTATAATATTCGTTTCGGTGGACCAGTCCGAGATCGATCATCACCTGATCCTGCAGGCCAAGCTCACAGAGCTTCTTATACAGCCCCTGCAGATACGACAGGGCCCGGCGGGTCTGCTCCCCGCGACAGAGGGGAGCGGCGGCCTTCAGCACCTCTTCCCCGCCGAAAAGCCGCGGAAGGCGGCGGATCGCATCCGCCGATTCGGAGACGGGCAGCCCGTCCAGCACATCGCCCAGAGCGGTATAGTTCTTGGTCTCGATCGCGGTACGGATCGCGTCCCGCGTTTCTTCGTCCACCGCGAGCTCCTCCACCAGAGAATGAAAGAAACCGACGTGCCCGATTTCGATCCGGAAGTTTTCCACGCCGCATTGCCGGAGAGAATCGGCCGCCAGAGCAATCACTTCGAGATCGGCTCTTTCGCCGGCCGCCCCAATCATTTCGATCCCGGCCTGAAACACCTGATCGTTATGCCCCGTCATCCCGTGGTTCATATGAAAAACGTCCTGCATATAATACAGACGCACCGGCAGCGGGGCGTTTTTCAGCCGGGTAGCGGTGAGGCGCGCGATCGGCATGGTGGAATCCGGCCGCATAACCAGCAGCCGTCCCTTCCCGTCCGTCAGCTTATACATATCCTCCGATGGAAGGATAGGATGTCCGCCGCCCTCGAACAGATCATAATATTCCATACCGGGCGTCATGACCTCGGAGAAACCGCGGCAGAGGAACAGATCGGAGAGTGTGGACTCCGCCTCCCGGCGGGCAATGCTTTCTTCAAACAACAGGTCCCGGGTACCCTCGGGTGTGCTGCGCAGATTTTTTTTCATCAGCCGATTCCTTTCCGCCGCTTCGGCAGCGTATCGGTAAAGTCAATAAGGTTACGCAGGATAATAAACAGAGAACAGTCACTTTATCTTGCTAACGCGCTACCATGATAACATGACGTCTCTTACCTGTCAAGATTTTCTTTCCGGCTTTTCGCTTTCATATGCTTTACAGCCCGAAAAAGGTCATCTGGCTGGTTTCGGGCAAGCTGCCGAGCGCGCCAAGCTGGCGCAGGGATTCCACCACGGCTTTGGTGACGCCGCTGCGGGTCTGCAGATCATCGCAGGAGATAAACTCTCCGCCGTCCCGCGCCTCCATCAGCCCCTGCGCGGCCGCGCCGCCCAGCCCCTTTACCGAACTGAAGGGCAGCCGGATCTTTCCCTCCTCCATCTGAAACTTATAGGAATGGGATTTGTACAGATCCACCGGCAGATACTCGATTCCGCGGGCCATGGACTCATAAACGATATGGAGCGTTTCCGCCTGGGACTGCTCCTTGGCGGTGGCTTCCTTTCCCTTGGCGCGCAGTTCATCCATCTTCCGCTTCACCATCGCCTTGCCCTGCATAACCGGCTCTGCGTCAAAATCGTCGCTGCGCACGGTGAAATAGGCCGCGTAGTATTCCGCCGGACGATGCACCTTATACCAGGCAACCCGCAGGGCGGCAATAATATACGCCGCGGCATGGGCCTTCGGGAACATATACTCGATCTTCATACAGGAATCAATGTACCATTCCGGCACATGGTTTTCCCGCATGGCGGCCGCCATTGTTTCCCATTCCTTCGGGTCGATCTTCTTTTTCGCCACCATACCTTTTCGTACCCGTTCCATGATTTTGAACGCCATCTTGGGCTCCAGCCCCTTGTGCATCAGCGTGGTCATGATGCTGTCGCGGGTACCGATTACTTCGGAAATGGTACAGGTGCCGTTTTTTATCAGCTCCTGCGCGTTGCCCAGCCACACGGCGGTCCCGTGGGACAGGCCGGAAATCTGCAGCAGGTCGGCGAAGGTCTTGGGGCGGCAGTCCAGCATCATCTGCCGCACAAAGGGGGTGCCCATTTCCGGAATGGACAGGGTGCCGGTGGGACAATCGATATCCTCCGGCGTGACGCCCAGCGTTTCCGGCGAGGTGAACAGCTTGTACACATCCGGGTCGGACATGGAAACGTCCATCACGCTGATGCCGGTATACTCCTCCAGATACTTATAGATGGTCGGGATATCGTGTCCGAGGTTATCCAGCTTCAAAATCGTGTCATGGATGGAATGGAAGTCGAAGTGCGTGGTGATGATGTCCGAATTGGGATCGTCCGCCGGATGCTGAACGGGGGTGAAATCCTCCGCCTCGTAATCGTTGGGGACAACCACCATGCCGCCGGGATGCTGGCCGGTGGTGCGCTTGATGCCGGTGCAGCCGATGGTCAGCCGGTTCAGCTCGGCGTTGCCGTAGATCAGGCCCCGTTCCTCTGCGTACTTTTTCACATAGCCATACGCGGTTTTGTCCGCCACGGTGGAAATGGTGCCGGCCTTGAACACATGGTCGCTGCCGAACAGCGATTCGGTATACTTGTGGGCGGAGGCCTGATATTCCCCCGCGAAGTTCAGATCAATATCCGGAGCCTTGTCCCCGTCGAATCCAAGAAAGGTTTCGAAGGGAATCTCATGCCCGTCCCGGCCGAGCGGTTCTCCGCAGACCGGGCAGGTCTTCTCCGGCAGATCGAACCCGGAACCGACCTCGCCGTTCTCAAAAAATTCGGAATACTTGCACTTTTTACAGATGTAGTGCGGCGCGAGGGGGTTGACCTCGGAAATACCGGCCATATTGGCGACAAAGGAGGAACCGACCGAACCACGGGAGCCGACCAGATAGCCGTGCTCCACCGAGTTGTGCACCAGCTTCTGCGCGATCATATACAGCACGGCGAATCCGTGCTTGATGATGGAGGTCAGCTCCCGGTCCAGCCGGGCGGCGACGATTTCCGGCACAGGATCGCCGTAAAGCTCCTTCGCCCGGTTCCAGGTGATCTCCTGCAGCTGTTCCTCCGCCCCATCGATGTGGGGCGGGAAGGTACCGTCCGGGATGGGACGGAATCCATCGATCATATCGGCAATGCGGTTGGTGTTCTCCACTACTACCTCATAGGCCTTTTCCTTACCGAGGTACTGGAATTCCGCCAGCATCTCATCGGTGGTGCGCAGATACAGCGGAGCCTGCTGGTCGGCGTCGGTAAAACCCTGCCCCGCCATCAGGATACGGCGGTAAATTTCATCCTCCGGATCCATAAAATGCACGTCGCAGGTGGCGCAGACCGGAATATTCAGCTTTTCTCCCAGCCGCACGATGGTGCGGTTGAAGTCCTTGAGCTGGTCCTCGTCCCGGGCGGTCCCTTCCCGCACCATAAAGGCATTGTTGCCGAGGGGCTGAATCTCCAGAAAATCGTAGAATTTGGCGATATCGCAGAGTTCTCCCCATTGCTTTCCGTCCAGAACCGCGCGGAAAAGCTCCCCCTGCTCGCAGGCGCTGCCGATCAGCAGTCCCTCGCGATGCTCCATCAGTTTGGTTTTGGTGATCCGGGGCTTGCGGTAAAAATTATGCAGGTGGGACCATGAAACCAGTTTGTACAGGTTTTTCAGTCCCGTCCGGTTTTTGGCCAGGATAATCATGTGATACGGCCGCACCTTTTTGGTATCAATACCGGAAAGCAGGGTGTTGATGCCGTCCACCGATTCGATTCCTTTGATTTCCTTCATGTCGGTAATCAGGTGAAGAAAAATTTCCGCCAGCACCTTCGCGTCGTCGCAGGCGCGGTGGTGGTTGAAGGGATCGAGCTTCAGATGATTGGCCACCGTATCCAGCTTGTGATTTTTCAGCGAGGGATACAGTGCCCGGCAGATCGGAACCGTATCGATCGAGGTGAAGGAATACGGCAATTTGCTGCGCCGCGCCGCTTCCTTAATAAAGGAGGTGTCGAAGGGCGCGTTGTGAGCCACCAGCACTTTAGCGTTCCCGCAGAAGGAGTAGAAGGCTTCCAGCCCTTCTTTTTCCTTTGGCGCGTCTTTCACCATCTCGTCGGTGATACCGGTCAGTTCGGTAATTTTCGGCGGGATCGGCTTTTCGGGATTGACGAAAGTATCGAAGCTGTCGAGAATTTCCCCGTTTTTCATCCGCACCGCGCCGATTTCGGTAATCCGTTCGTTTTTCGCGCCGAGACCGGTGGTCTCAATATCGAATACGATGAATTCGCCGTCCAGACTGTCCGCGGCGCCGCCGCTGACCACCGGGATGCTGTCGTTGATATAATAGGCTTCCACGCCGTAAAGGATCTTGATATCCTTCCCCTTTTTCTTTGCCTTGGCCTGCGCGTTCATCGCTTCCGGGAAAGCCTGCACCACGCCGTGGTCGGTGACGGCGATCGCGGGATGCCCCCACGAGGCGGCGCGAAGAATCATCGCTTCCGCGTCGCTGATACCGTCCATCGACGACATTTTGCTGTGAAGATGCAGCTCCACCCGCTTGCGCTCGGCGGTATCCTGCTTTTCGTAAGGCGTAACCACCGCCATGGATTTCGGGTTAAGGATATTGTCGTTGGCAAAGCGGTCGAATTCATAGATACCGCTCATCAGCACGCAGGTTCCGCTTTTTACTCCCTCCATGGCGTCGATCTTGGCCTTGTCCCGTTTGACGTCCGCCCAGAAGATGGCGGTGATCGAACTGGTCTGATCGGTAATGCTCAGGGTATACCGCAGCTTGGCGCCGTCCCGGAAAGCCCGGACATCCCGGCTGAACACCCTCCCCCACACGGTGAAGGTGCCGCCGTCCGCCTCCAGCTTGTTCAGGGCGGTCGGCCTCTCGCGGATGGGCGCGCCGAACACCGGCTGGGCGGTCTCCATATAGATCGGCAGGCCGTCCGCCGGTTTGGAATGCGGATCGGCCGGTTTTTTGGGCTTGGGCGGCTCGCCGGGAGCCCTTTTCGGCTCCTGCGCCGCACTGGCGGCAGCGGCCATGGCGGCTTCCCGGGCCAGAAGCGCGGCCTCCCGGTCGGCGTCCTCCATCATCTGACGATATTCGGGGCTTTCGGTGTTCACATCGGTCACCCCGTCGAAGGTCAGTTCCACCGGACGGCCGAAAAGATTCCGAACCAGAGCGGACAGCGCCGCGTCGGTACGGGTCGTTTTCAGAATATCCAGCCCGCCGTGGGTCAGGGTGATCCGCATCCGTTCCCCTTCGAGATGGCATTGCGCGCCGTCAAAGGTTCCGTTTACCGCGGCATTTTCCCGACGGAGCAGGGAAACCAGTGTGGAAAAGCAGTGATCGCATAGAGATTCGGGCGGAAATTTCGGCCGGATCACCGTTTTCAGCGGAAGCGCCTGAGAAATCGCGGTTTCCGCCTGAACGAGAAGATCGAATTCCACAAAATCCTGAAACGCCAGTTCCGCCAGCAGTGTGGCGCTTTCCTTATCCACCGACAGATGCTCCACGACGGCGGAGGCACAGCCGGCGAGAACCGGCCCGCTTTGTATGTACTGCCCAAACACATTCTGAAAGGTTACTTTGCTGTCCTTACCCATCTTCTACCGCCTTTACTGCCATCGCCGTCTCTGCTTTTTAACGCATCGGCTCCTTACGCGGGGCCGATGCCCTCCCCTGCTTTTACAGCCCGTCAATTTCCTTCATCAGCTCGTCCACCGCTTTTTCTTCCGGTACGGTGCGGATTACCTGTCCCTTTTTAAAGAGGACAACCTTTCCCTTTCCGCCGGCCAGCCCGACATCCGCTTCCCGAGCCTCGCCGGGGCCGTTGACGACACAGCCCATCACCGCAACGGTGATCGGCTTCCGAACGGTTTTCAGCCGTTCCTCAACCTCCCCCGCAATGCGGATCAGGTCGATCCCCGTCCGGCCGCAGGTTGGGCAGGAAACCAGACGCGCCCGGCCGGAACGAAGCCCCAGTCCTTCCAGCAGGTCGATTCCGGCCTTCACCTCGCGCTCGGGGTCGGCGGTCAGGGAAACCCGGATTGTGTCCCCGATTCCGTGCAGCAGAAGGGAACCGATTCCCGCCGCCGATTTAATCAGTCCCATCCGCTCGGTTCCCGCCTCGGTCACTCCGAGATGAAGCGGATAATCGCAGGCCTCCGCCGTCAGCTCATACGCCCGCACCATGGTCGGCACGTCGGAAGATTTGATGGACAAAACGATATCGTGAAAATCGTATTTTTCCAGCAGGGAGGCATGATACAGAGCACTGTCCCGCATCGCCTCCGCCGTGGGATGGCCGTATTTTGCGAGGATTTCCGGTTCCAGCGAACCGGAGTTGACCCCGATCCGGATCGGGATATTCCGGCGGCGGCATTCGTCCGCCACCGCTTTTACCCGATCCTCTTCTCCGATATTGCCGGGATTAATCCGGATCTTATCCCCCCCGGCGGCCGCCGCTTCCAACGCCAGACGATAGTCGAAATGAATATCCGCCACGATCGGGATCGCCACAGCCTCCTTAAGCGCCGCAATCAGCGGAACCGCGTCCATATCCGGCACGGCGGCCCGCAGAATATCGCAGCCGGCGGCCTCCAGACGGCGGGCCTGCGCCACGCTGGCCGGAATATCGTGCGCCGGCGTATTCAGCATAGACTGCACGGATATCGGAAATTCCCCGCCGATCGGTGTTTTTCCGGCATATACGGTTTGGCAAGAACGTCGTGCCGTCATCCTTTTCATTCCCCCGTTGATTTGTTCTGCGGCATAACCCGGCCGCCTGGATTTATAAGGGAGCGCGGCGAGCCTTCGCCGCGCTCCCTTATGGGGGCGGTCAACCGCCGCCGACTAATTTAACAATATCGCTGAAGGTGACGACCACCATCAGCAAAAGGAGAAGAATCAGGCCGACGGCATGTACCATCCCCTCGTATTTCGGGTTAACCGGCCGACGGAAAATCCCTTCAAACGCCAGAAAGAGCAGCCTTCCGCCGTCCAGCGCCGGCAGGGGCAGCAGGTTGAAAATACCCACGTTGACGGTAATCAGCACCACCAGCATAAGCAGGGATTTCATCCCGTCGGTTTTCACCTGCTCCACCGCATCCCCGATGGCGTCCACCGTTCCCACCGGACCGGAAAGCTCATTCAGGCCGTATTTTCCGGTGATAATATCGCCCAGACTCCGCCAGACCAGAGTCCCCACCGAATATTCCATTTTTCCGGCCTGCGCCAGAGTGGACAGCACGGTTTTGGGGATTGCCGCCACCTTGAAGTCATATATCAGGATATTTCCGCCGGTCTCCTCGTTGTGCTTCAGTTCGAATTGAACGTCCGGCAGCTCGAGTACCGTCTTTTTGCCATCTACCGTCCGGCGAACGGTGATCGGAAAAATACCGTCCTCGTCGCTCTGCATTAAATTGGCGACGTCGAAATCGGTCACAACCTGCTTGCCGTTGATTTTCAGAATCTGATCCCCCACCCGCAGGCCGGTTTTATAGCTGCTGGCCTCCTCGGAAAGCTCCGCTATAACCGTACTGGAATAAGCGGCGGTTCCTCCCTCGGTCAGCGGCCGGGTATATATTCCGTAGTACGCCACCAGCAGAACATACCCGAGAATCAGATTCATCAGGGCGCCGGCAATCACCACCAACACCCGCCGCCAGACTTTTTTGTTGCCGAACGCGCGGGGATCAGCGCTTTCGGCGTCCTCCCCCTCCATAGCGCAGAACCCGCCGACCGGAAAGGCACGCAGCGAATAGGTCGTTTCCTTTTTTCCAAACTTCAGCAGAGTCGGGCCCATGCCGATGGCAAACTCGTTAACCCGAATTCCCATCAGCTTAGCCACCGCAAAATGTCCCAGCTCATGCACCAGAATGATAATCCCGAAAATCAGAATCGCAACCAGAATTTTGACTGCCCCTGACAGAAACGCTTCGATAGTAACCATCCTTTCGAACTCGCGGGACGTTTTCCCGTCCCCGCCGGCGGAAGCTCGGAACTTATCGCATCCGCTCCGCCGCTTCTATAGTAAGGGAGCGGGCCTCCCTGTCTGCAGCGAAAATGTCGTCGATCGTTGCCGCCCCGCCGTCCGTTGACGCGGATGCTCCGGGCAGCGGCCGTTCCAGCACGGCGCACACCAAACGGCCGATATCCGAAAAGTGAATTTTCCCCTCCCGGAAAAGGGCCACCGCCTGTTCATTGGCCGCATTCACCGCGGCGGGATACAACCCGCCGCGGGATATCGCTGTCCGGCAGGCGTTCATGCACACGAAGGTATCGTAATCCGGCGGATAAAAAGTCAGCTTCCCCCACTCTGTAAGGTTCAGCTGCTTCACAGGAGAAGCCGTCCGTTCCGGCCAGGTAATCGCGTATTGGATCGGGATACGCATATCCGGCACGCCAAGCTGGGCCAGCACCGAATGGTCGTCGTATTCGATCAGGCTGTGCACCACGCTTTCCCGGTGGATTACAATATCAATATTCTCCGGCGGCAGATCAAATAACCATCGCGCCTCAATCAATTCCAGCCCTTTGTTCATCATCGTGGCGGAATCAATGGTGATCTTCGCCCCCATACTCCAGTTCGGATGTTTCAGCGCATCCTTCAGGCCGACCGACTCCAGTTCCATCGCCGTTTTCCCGAAAAACGGCCCTCCCGACGCGGTCAGGATAATCCGCTTCAGCGCCCGGTTTCCCGGAGGCGCCCCCTGCAGACACTGAAAAATCGCGGAATGCTCGCTGTCCACCGGCAGGAGGTTTACCCCCCGCCGGGCAACCGCGTCCATTACCAGCGCGCCGCCGGCCACCAGCGTTTCCTTATTGGCGAGCGCCACATCCTTCCCCGCCTCAATGGCCGTTATGGTGGGAACCAGCCCCACCATCCCGACGACCGCGTTCAGCACCATATCGGCATTGTCAAGGCTTGCCGCTTCACACAGGCCGTCCATTCCCGCGGAAACCCGGACCGGCAGATCAGCGAGCCGCACCCGGAGATCGGCCGCCGCCTTTTCGTCGGTCAGCACGGCCAGACGGGGACGAAAACGCCGCGCCTGCTCTTCCAGCGCCTTTACGCTGGAACGGGCGGTCAGCGCCATCACCGGACATCCGAGCTTTTCCGCCACATCCAGCGCCTGCGTACCGATCGAGCCGGTGGAGCCGAGAATCGCCAGCCGTTTCCGGAATTGGTTTTCTGAATTGACAGGCATCCCGCAGTTCATGCGTTTCCCACCCTTTTCGGTTCAATAGATCAAAGGAATGTAATGCACCAGAATAAACAGCAGCGGCACGACCAGAATCAGAGAATCAAAGCGATCCATGATTCCGCCGTGTCCCGGCATGACATGCCCGAAATCCTTAACCTGGCACTGACGCTTGATAATGGAAGCAAACAAATCGCCCATCACAGATAACGGCGCGCAAAGCAGAGACAGCAGCGCGATCTGCCACAGGCTGACCGTCCCGCCGCGGCTGTTCAGCCAAAGCACCTGATACAGCCAAGCTGCCAGCACCGAACTGCCGACCGAAACCACAATACCGCCGATCAGCCCTTCCACCGTTTTCTTCGGGCTGATGTTCGGACAAAGCTTGTGTTTGCCGAAAAAGGTACCAATAAAATACGCCCCCATGTCGCACATCCAGGGCATAATGATCCCGAGAAATACATAAAAAACGCCGTCGCGTTCACTGAAACCGCGCAGATACGCCAAGCAGGAAAAAGCAACGGGGAACGTCACCGACATAAAAAAGGCAAAGCCGGTCTGTTCCACTTTCAGGGTCTGATGATACAGAATCTGCAGGAACACCAGCACGGCAACGTACGCAAGCAGCAGAAGAAAGGCGGGTAGCCGGTTCTCCCCCAGCATGAAAAAGGGCGTGCAGGCGGAAAAAATAATGGACGCCGCCAGAAGCCCCCTGTGCCGGACGTGATGGGTCGTGGACAACAGTTCAAACATCGCTATCGCACAAATCACCGCCATGGCGATATTCAGTGCGATCGGCGGCAGAAGCAGCAAAACGACAAAAACCAGCGCAACGCCAATCACACCGGTGATAATTCGAGATTTCATCGGGTTGACCAATCCTTTCTTTCGAGGGATTGTTTCAGGAAATACGGGAATACCTCCCCGCGGAAAAGCTATACGCCGCCAAACCGGCGGTTTCGGTGGGAATATTCCACCAGCGCCGCATCCAGATCCGCCGGTTTGAAATCCGGCCACAGGATATCCATAAAAATATATTCCGCATAAGCGGACTGCCAGAGGAGAAAATTCGAGGTCCGGTATTCTCCGCTGGGACGAAGAATCAGATCCGGATCGGGCTGCCCGGCCGTATACAGACGGGCGGCGAGCGACGCTTCATCAATCTCCTCCGGCCGGATACGGCCCGCCGCCGCATCCGACGCGAGGGAACGGGCCGCGTGGGCAATCTCCTCCCGTCCGCCGTAATTGATGGCAATGTTCAGCGTCAGCCCCGTTTTATCCCGGGTGACCGCCTCCGCTTCCCGCATCAGCTGCCGGATATCCTCCGCCAGCGGTTCCAAGTTTCCGATGAAACGGGTGCGGATATTTTCCTTCTGAAAATCCGAGAGAGATTCCTTCAGGTAATCCCGCAGCAGGTTCATGATGGAATCCACCTCTTCCTGCGGGCGGGTCCAGTTCTCGGTTGAAAAGGCATATACCGTCAAAAAACGGATTCCCCGCTTTTCACAATACTTGGTAATGGTACGAAAGGTCTGTGCGCCGTAGCCGTGCCCCGCTTTACGGGGAAGGCCGCGTTTTTTCGCCCAGCGCCCGTTCCCGTCCATAATGATTCCGATATGCACAGGCAAAACGGACGGCTGTTCCGCTTCCGCGCCCTTTTTTCTCTGAAACAATGCCAAGGAATTCCCTCCCGGTCCACATATTTGCGGGAACACGAGGGAAGGCGGACAAGCGCCCGCCTTCCCGTTGCCATTCCCGGAGCTGCTTTTCCGCGGCCTGTGCCGTATCCGCCGGCAGAAAGCTTCTGCGGAACTTTATATCTCCATGATTTCCTTGGACTTTTTCGCCGCGATCCCGTCGATCTCCTTGCAGAAACGGTCGGTCAGATCCTGAATCTTCTTTTCCGCGTTTTTCAGATCGTCCTCGGTCAGTTCTGATTTTTTCTTCATTTCCTTCAGCTTTTCCATCGCGTCCCGGCGGATAGAGCGGACGGCGACTTTCGCCTCTTCCGCGTATTTGTCTACGCCCTTGACCAGATCCTTCCGGCGTTCCTCCGTCAGAGGCGGAAAGATCAGCCGGATGCAGGAGCCGTCGTTCTGCGGATTGATGCCGACGTCCGAAGTCAGAATTGCCTTTTCGATCAATTTCAGGCAGGACTTATCCCACGGCTGGATCATCAGGGTGCGCGCTTCCGGCACGGAAACCGCCGCCAGGGCATTGATCGGGGTGGGGGTATCGTAATAATCCACGGTTATCTTATCCAGCACCGCCGGATTGGCGCGGCCGGCGCGGATCGCGCCATACTCGTTTACCAGCGAGTTGACCGTTTTATTCATCTTCTCTTCCGCTCGTGCCATTACCTCTTTCATAGGGTATCCATTCCTTTCTCATTCATCCTGATTTATCCGGAAAACGTTTCCTGTCGCTTGCGCCCCCCGTCGGCGGTTCAGCGGACGACCGTTCCGATTTCTTCGCCGCCGATGGCACGGACGATATTGTGCGGATCCTCCAGATTGAAAACAAGGATCGGAATCTCATTGTCCTTGCACAGCGTGGCGGCGGTAGAATCCATTACCTTCAGGTCGCGGTTCAGCACATCCAGATAGGTCAGGCTGTCGAACCGCACGGCGTTCTCGTCCTTCTTGGGATCGCGGTCATAGATTCCGTCCACCATGCTGGCCTTCAGAATGATATCCGCCTCGATCTCGGCGGCGCGGAGCGCGGCAGCCGTATCGGTGGAGAAGAAGGGGTTGCCGGTTCCGCAGCCAAAAATGACCACCCTTCCCTTCTCCAGATGCCGAACCGCTCTGTTGCGGATGTAAGGCTCGGCGATCTGATTCATCGCGATCGCGGTCTGCACCCGCACAACGCAGTCGAGCTGCTCCAGCGCATCGGCCAGAGCCAGCGCGTTCAGCGTGGTGGCGAGCATTCCCATATGATCGGCGCGGGTACGATCCATCTGCCCGCTGGAGCGGCCCCGCCAGAAATTTCCGCCGCCTACGACAATCGCTACTTCCACACCGGCGTCAACGCACACCTTAATCTCCCGGCAGATTTTCAGCACCGTATCAAAGTCCAGGCCAAAATGGCCGTTTCCCGCCAGCGCCTCTCCGCTCAGCTTCAGCAACACACGCTTATATTTCGGCTGCATGTTTGTAAACCGTCCTTTCGCATCAACAATCCAGTTCCCGGCCATGTCGTCCCATTTCCGAACCACGCCCCCCTTTTCAGCGGTGAGGGAATCCTTTCAGGGACATTTTCCTTCTTTTAAGCCTTTAAGCCTTCCCGGCCGGTCCATGGGAATTACGTTCTGTATCATTTTACTATATTCGCTTCCCGGTGTAAAGGCTGGCGGGGGGATTAAATGTAAATTTTTCTTTTCCTCTTTTGCGCCGGACCCGTGTGCGCCCGACCCGCACTACGTCCGGTGAATACGGCGGAGAAATCCATACAGCAAAAAAGACGCGCCCGAAAACGCACCTTTTTTGCGGATATCCTGTTCTGTGGGATGTTCCCCCGCGCTGTGTATATTCCCGCGCAATCCCGGACATCCTAAATCTCGGCAAAGGGAACAAGGTTCTTCCTTCTGCGTTTGCTGTTTCCGCTGCCGGATCACCGCTATCGAACGAAGCCTCGCTCCGTCCGGCAGCGGTTTTCTTTTGTCCGGACAGGTTCGGGACGAACTTTCGCGAAAGTCAGGAAAGGGTCAGCTGTTCTCCGAAATCCTCGGCGGCGGGCAGCGCCCCGGCGGCGGGCAGCGTTTTGGTACGGTAGCGGTTGGGCTTGGCCACCATATCCCCGGCAAAGGGAACCGCGTTCGCCAGAGTATGCTTTCCCTTCAAAGTCATCACCTGCACGCCGATAGTGCTGCGGGTACTCTTGGCCGAGATCGCTCCGGTATGGACCAGCAGCCGCCGTCCGGAGGTTGCCGTCAGCAGAAACTCGATATCCTCCGGCAGGTGGTACACCGCCGTCAGCGGTGATTTGTCGGAATAGGCGCCGACCAGCTTGCGGCGGTTGGTTTTGGTCGCATAAGCGGAAAGCTCCACTTTGGCGGCCTTGCCGTTTTCAAACAGGAATAGCATATAGCCGCTGTAATCGGTGGTGACCACCATATAGACCGC
This sequence comes from uncultured Oscillospiraceae bacterium, assembly GCA_905192745.1. Taxonomy (GTDB): domain Bacteria; phylum Bacillota; class Clostridia; order Oscillospirales; family Acutalibacteraceae; genus Avimonas. The sequence continues at coordinate 16,377 of CAJJLZ010000004.1, read as the reverse complement.
ACTCTCCCCCTCCTCAAAACCGAGCTTCGCGGCGACATAATCCCCTAGCGTACTGGCTTTGGTATCGCCGAAGTCGGAAGCCTTCGCCTTGTAAACCGTCGCCTTATCGGTGAAGAAAAGAAGGTCGCAGCGGTTGGTGGTTTCCACCGTCTGGATGATTTCATCCCCCTCCTTGAGCTTGTGCGCGCTGCTCATTCGCAGGGACTGCGGCGTGATTTTTTTGAAATACCCCTCCCTGGTGAAGAACAGGGTGCAGGGATAATCCGGGATATCCTCTTCGATGTCCGCTTCGGCTTCTTCCATGTCCGAAGCATACAGCAGTTCGCTGCGGCGGGGCTGGCCGTATTTTTTCGCCACCTCCGTCAGCTCGGCAATGATGATGTTTCGCACCCTGGCCGCGCTTTTGAGGATCGACTCCATCTCGTCGATCTCCTTTTCCAGCCGGCTGATCTCTTCGGTGCGCTTGAGGATGTATTCCCGGTTCAGATGACGCAGGCGGATCTCCGCCACATACTCGGCCTGAATCTCGTCAATGCCGAAGCCGATCATCAGGTTGGGGATAACCTCCCCTTCCTCTTCGGTGGCGCGGATAATGCGGATTGCTTCGTCGATATCCAGCAGAATCTTGGCCAGACCCTTGAGCAGGTGGAGCTTTTCCTTCGCTTTGGTCAGGTCGTAATAGACCCGCCGGCGCACGGATTCGGTACGGAACGCCGTCCACTCCTCGAGAATTTCCCGCACTCCCATCACCTTCGGCACGCCGGCGATCAGGATATTGAAGTTGCAGGCAAAGCTGTCCTCCAGCGGCGTAAGGGCGAACAGCCGGTTCATCAGCTTGTCGGGATCCACGCCCCTTTTGAGGTCAATGGTAATCTTCAGGCCGTCCAGCCCGATTTCGTTGCGGACATCCGCAATCTCCCGGACCTTGCCGTTTTTGACCAGCTCGATCAGCTTAGCGATAATCGCCTCTACCGTTGTGGTAGAGGGGATCTGTGTGATATCGACGCAGTTGGCCGCTTTATCATAACTGTAAACCGAACGAACCTTGATACTTCCCCGGCCGGTCTGGTAGACCTTTTCAATCTCCTCCCGCCGGTAAACGATCCGTCCTCCGCCGGGAAAGTCCGGCGCAAGCAGAGTGGACGCGATGTCGTGCTCCAGATCCTTCATCAGGGCAATGGCGGTCTCGCACACCTCACGAAGATTGAAGGAGCAGATGGCACTGGCCATGCCGACCGCGATGCCCAGATTGTTGTTCACCAGAATCGAGGGAAAGCTCACCGGCAGAAGGGAGGGTTCCTTCATCGTATTATCGTAGTTATCGACGAAATCGACGGTATCCTTGTCGATATCCCGGAACAGTTCCCCCGCGATCGGCTCCAGCTTCGCTTCGGTGTATCGGGAGGCGGCGTACTCCATATCGCTGGAATACGCCCGGCCGAAATTGCCCTTGGAGTCCACATACGGGTGAAGCAGCGCCTGATAGCCGCGGGACAGGCGAACCATCGTTTCATAAATCGCCGCGTCACCGTGGGGGTTCAGCTTCATCGTTTCTCCTACGATGTTGGCGGATTTGGTCCGTGCGCCGGTCAGCAGTCCCTTTTTGTACATCGTATACAGAAGTTTCCGGTGAGAAGGCTTAAAGCCGTCGATCTCCGGAATGGCACGGGACAGAATAACGCTCATCGCATAGGGCATATAGTTGGTTTCCAGTGTTTCGACAATCCGCTGATCCTCCACCAGCCCCGCTCCGGCAATGTGCGCGTTTTCCGGCAGCTTGTCCACCTGCGCCGCAGTTCTCTTGGTTTTTTTCGCCATCGTTCATTCAGGCCTTTCCCGGTAATTTCAAAAGCTTTTCTGGCATTTCATCTTTTCAATTTGGGATTCGTATTAACTGACGTCCACCATATCGAGGTACAGGCTGCCACGTTCCGCGATAAAATCCTTCCGTCCGCTCAGGTTATCCCCCAGCAGGACGTCGAACATCCGGGAGGTCGCTTCCGCTTCGTCCGGCATTACCTGAATCAGCCGCCGGGTGGCCGGGTTCATGGTAGTCAGGGACATCATATCCGGGTCGTTTTCACCCAACCCCTTGGAGCGCTGGAGGGTGTATTTGGTATTCCCCAGTTCCGCAGTAATCTCGGCTTTTTCTTTATCGCTGTAGGCGAAATAGGTATCGGTTTTGGTGGTAATCTCATACAGCGGGGTTTCCGCAATGAAAACCTTGCCCCGATCAATTAGAGTCGGCGTAAGGCGGTAGAGCATGGTCAGAATCAGCGTGCGGATCTGGAAACCGTCCACATCCGCATCCGTACAGATGATAACCTTATTCCACCGCAGAAGCTCCATGTCGAAGGTGGCGAGATCCTTATTGGCCTTGCTCTTGACCTCCACCCCGCAGCCAAGCACCTTGAGCAGGTCGGTAATAATTTCGTTTTTGAATATCTTATCGTATTCCGCCTTCAGGCAGTTCAGGATTTTACCGCGCAGCGGGATAATCCCCTGAAAATCCGGGTTGCGGGCCTGAATGCAGGCCCCCATAGCGGATTTTCCCTCCACGATGAAGAGCTCCCGCTCGGATACGTCCTTACTGCGGCAGTCCACAAAGCTCTGCACCCGGGAGGTGAGATCATTCCCCGACTGAAGAGTCTTTTTCAGGTTGAGCCGGGTGGTTTCCGCCTTTTCACGGGAGCGCTTGTTAATCAGCACCTGATCCGCAAGTTTTCCCGCCTCCAGCGTGTTTTCAAGGAAATATACTTCAAGATTGTGGCGCAGGAATTCGGTCATGGCCTCCTGAATAAAGCGGTTATTGATCGCTTTCTTGGTCTGGTTTTCGTAAGAGGTCTGGGTCGAAAAGGAGGAGGAAACCAGAATCAGGCAGTCCGCCACATCCTGAAAATTGATCTTGCTCTCATTTTTGAGATATTTCCCGTTCTGCTTAAGGTAGGCGTCGATTTGAGAAACGAAGGCGGAACGCACCGCTTTTTCCGGAGAGCCGCCGTGTTCCAGCCAACTGGAGTTGTGGTAGTATTCCTGCAGAAAGCGCTTGTTGGAAAAGCAGAAGGCCACGTTCAGCCGCACCTTGTATTCCGGCTTATCCTCCCGGTCCCGTCCGCGGCGTTCCCCTGTCCAGAGCTGAACGCCGGTCAGCGCTTCCTCCCCCGCCAGTTCCTTCACATAATCCTCGATACCGTTCTGGTACAGGAATTCTTCCTCGTTGAAACTCCGTCCATTCTGGCTGCGGAGAATAAAGAGCAAGTTCGGATTGACAATCGCCTGCCGTTTGAGAATATCCCGATAGTATTCGATCGGCACATTGATGTCGGTAAACACCTCAAGGTCCGGCTTCCAGCGGACGGTGGTCCCGGTATCCTTTTTGGCGTAAGGTTCCTTTTTCAGGCCGCCGATATTTTCGCCGTGCTCAAAATGCAGGGTATATTTAAAACCGTCGCGGCGGACCTCCACATCCATATATTCGGAGGAATACTGGGTCGCGCAGGCGCCAAGGCCGTTCAGGCCGAGGGAAAACTCATAGCTTTCCCCTTCATTGGTGTTGTATTTGCCGCCGGCGTACAGCTCACAAAAAATCAACTCCCAGTTGTACCGTTCTTCCTTGGAGTTGTAGTCCACCGGCATACCGCGGCCGAAGTCCTGCACCTCGATGGAGCCGTCCTCGAACCGGGTGGTGATTATTTTGCCGCCGTGCCCCTCCCTCGCTTCGTCGATCGAGTTGGAGAGGATTTCAAACACCGCGTGTTCGCAGCCGTCCAGCCCGTCCGATCCAAAGATAACGGCCGGCCGTTTCCGGACGCGGTCCGCCCCCTTCAGCGAGGTGATGCTGTCGTTGCCATAGCTTTGCTTTCTCGAAGCCATTCGCTTTCTCATTCCTTTTATTTCCGCTTTATTTCTGTTAATCCGCATCGGACAACGGTATTCCTAAACACATTGTATTATATTACCGTATTTTCAGCCGATATGTCAAGCAAACCGTATTACGCGGCGAATCCCCTCTGAAAGTAACGGTCAGACCGCAAATCTGAAAAAACAGCGTCTCTTTTCATTCTCTGTTGTATTCTGTACCGATTTACAATTTGTTTTTACATTGCGGCCGCCAATCTGCTATACTGATAAACACATAAGGAGGGGACGGCAATGATCCAATGTCTTTCATGGAATGTCAATGGCCTGCGTGCCTGTATGGGAAAGGGATTTGCGAAGATATTCGAAAAGGAAAACGCCGATATCTTCTGCCTGCAGGAAACCAAACTGCAGGCCGGACAGCTTGTGCTCGAACTGCCGGGATACCACCAATACTGGAATTTTGCCGAAAAAAAGGGGTACAGCGGCGTGGCCGTATTCTGCCGGGAAGAGCCGCTCGCCGTACAATATGGAATCGGCGTGGAGGAGCACGATCATGAGGGGCGGGCCATCACGCTGGAGTTTCCCGCCTTTTATCTGGTGAACGTGTATGTTCCCAACGCGCAGGATGGGTTGGCCCGTATTGCATACCGCCTGCGGTGGGAAGCGGATTTTCGCGCGTATCTTATGTTGCTCGACCGGAAAAAGCCTGTGGTTGTCTGCGGCGATCTCAACGTGGCGCATCAGGAGATCGACTTAAAGAACCCCAAGCCGAATCGGGGAAACGCCGGCTTTTCGGACGAGGAACGCGCCGCTTTTTCCGCTTTGCTGGATGCCGGTTTTATCGACAGCTTCCGATTTTTACACCCGGATGAGAAGGGGGCTTACAGCTGGTGGTCCTATCGTTTTCACGCGCGGGAAAATAACGCGGGATGGCGCATCGATTATTTTCTGATATCCCGGCGGCTGTCCGACCGGATACAGGAGGCAAAAATCCGATCCGAGATTTACGGATCGGATCACTGTCCGGTGGAACTGCATCTGGATATATAAGTCAATTCACCGGAAACTCCGTTAATAGAAGCTGGTCCGAACCGGTAAAACCGGACAACAGACCAAAACCACGCGTTGAATGCATGGTTTGAACAGGCCCTATAAGGGCCTGTCAGTCTGTCGAAAAAGCCGGTTTGCACTTTCGCGCTTACCGGCTTTTTCGACAGACTGTACCACCAGTTGAACTGGTGGTTTTCTCTTGCCTGTTCGGCGCACAAAAACTGGAGTGGCGCCGCTGACGCTGCACCACTCCACTTAAAACCAAATTATTCTATCTAGGTGCCTTTTTGTGCTGTCTGTACAAACTGGAGCTGTTCACATCACTGCCGCCTTTACTAATTGGCGTTATTTATCTTTTTTGCCATTCTTCTTTTACGCTCATTGAGAGTAACGCCGAATAAGCAGCAGCCACTGACAAATAACAGAGCGAACCACAGCTCCATATTGCTGTTGCCGCCGGTCTGTGGACTATCGGAAAGCTCGCTATCGTCATTTACGCTATCACCACCGATTTGCGGATTGTCGGTAGGTTCGTTATCATCCTTTCCATCATCACCGGTGGTAACATACACCCACTTGGGGTAAATCGTTACATCGGCGGTGACGGTACTGTCAAAGTCATACTCATTCCCATCGGTACAAGCCTCATCGGTATACCAACCGCTGAAGGTGTAACCGTCTTTTTCGGTGTTCAGTATCTGGGAGAAATCCTCCACCCTGTACATCTCACAGTAGGCCTCATTCAAGGACTGACCTGCGGGAACGAGTGCCCCCATACCGTAGCTCAGACCGCTGATGGTAACAGTATAGCCCAAAGGTTCAATCACAATATCCGTTGCGGCAGTTCCTTCAGCTACAACCGTACCGTAAGTATAGTCTTTCGCAGTCAGTTCACCTACACTACCGCTTTCAGGAATAGAAACTGTCAGCTTTTCATCAATCGTCAGACCTATATAGGCAAAGATACCGTAATCTCCGTCGGCGTTGATGGTCACTTTGGTGCCTTCCAGCCAAGGACCGTGGGCATATATGGAGGTCTTGGTGCTGCCTATGACTACGTTGCCGTCGTAGGCATAGATACCATCTACTCCGGCATCAATCGTCACGGTACTGTCGGCAACCGTCACACCTTTGTCGGCGTAGATGCCGTCACCGTCGGCTGTGATCGTCAAGTCTACACCGTCTGTGATGCTTACATCACCCTCGACCGCATCTTTATCGAACGCAACGATACCATCACGGTCTGCCCGAATTACTACAGCCGCACCGTTTTTCACGATCACATTGCCGGCAATGATACCGTCGTCTGTGGCGTTTAATTCCAGTGTGCAGCCATCTATTATTACATCTTCATCAGACTCAATGGCATAATCACCAAAAATGCTAAGATTACCGTTCCCGATGAATGTAATGCCGCCCTCGGTGACCACGCCGTCTCCATACTGTCCCTTGCTGGGATCGTTAAAGGAATTATTAAGTATATTACTGCCTTCCAGTTTGATAGTAAGGGAGTCTGTACTGTAAATTGCGACAGAGTAAAATTCTTTCTCTCCGCTTTCTTCATCCTCACCGGAACCGTACTGATAGCCTTCACCCTCATAAGAATAGCCGTTCAGGGTAAGTGTATTGGTTTTGGCGTCATACATCACGGTGGCTGCTTCGCCATCGGCATCGCCCAGCACATCGTCAGCATTATCCTCCGTTACCCTTACGCCGCCTACATAGACACTGCTTGCTTCCGGATCACCTTCCTGCTCGGAAGTGGTGAGTGCGATACGACCGCTGCCGTTCACGTCGCTGTAATCAATCAAAAGTCCGGGATACTTCGCAAGAAGAGGAGAATTTCCAGCTTCAATAATACCATTCTCAAAGCCTTGAATATAATTGGCAAGCACCATGTAATCTTCCATTACATAGTCCAGCACATTGACCGCACCATTAAGCATGGCAAAGCCACCGCCGAGATCACGCAAAGTATAGTTGTAGCCTGCCAGATTGTATGCAGCATTCAAATCCAAAGCATCCCAATTGCCGGTGTCCTTATTATAGACCGTCACATCGTGAACACGGTACTCGGCAGGGCCGCCAATCCAGATGTCCATATCGTCCGCCTGTGTAGTATTCGAGATGGACGTGTTGACCTTATAGGTGATACCCGACACATGCAAAAAACTACCGTCTTCCGAATTACCTGCATGACGGGCACCCCACTCCAGCATATCCAGTATCTGCTGCCCCGTAACTGTCTGCAAGCACGCTACATTGCCGAAAGGCAACATGTCCTTGCAGGTTTTGTAGGAGATGTCCCCCGTCACAGCTTGGTTACGGACCCCGCCGCCGTTCATAATGGCAATATCCACATCAAGATTCATATCGTCAAAAAGATAATACAGCGCATCTGCCGCAAAATCGCCGGAATTGGTTTCCTGACTGCGTACAAGACGGTTTCCGTTACTGTCGTAATTGTCAAAGGTCACGGTGGTCCAACCGATATTCTGTCCAAGCTTTTCATCGATCTCCTGAAGCCAGCTATCTTTGATTGCTTTCACCGTTGTGTCGGAAATTAGTTCTGTTCCGTTATAAATATCTGAAGTGAGCGTATAGCCGTCTTCTGTTTCTTTACACTCGATAAAATCTGTCGTAATATCGCCCGTTCCGGCGTCAATAACCATCATGCCGATGCGGTTAAAATATTCGCCGGTCTGGGTTAAAAGAACATCGTTTCCATCTTTGTCCTTGACCGGATCACTCTCCATCACGGTATGAGAATGTCCGTCAATAAAGGCATCAAGTCCACTTACACCGGCTATGGTTTCCTCGCTTGTCCAAGGCGTTGAGGAAGGATCAACACCCAAATGCCCCAAAGCAATGACCAATGTTGCGCCTGCATCATCAGCTTCGTCTATTGCCTTTTGCACATCCTGTTGCAGTTCGGAGCCGTCTTCTCCCCCCGAAATACCGTAGATGAAATTACCGTTTTCATCCTGAAAATAAGCAGGAGTGGATTTGCTAAATGTCTCCGGCGTGGTAACACCGACAAACGCAACCTTCTCGCTGCCACAATCGAACATCACATAGCTATCCAGCACATTTTCACTGCGTACACCGTTTGCTTCACGGTAAAAATTGCAAGAAATATACGGGAATTTCGCCCAACCAATAGCACTCATGCATCCTTGCATATTATAATCAAATTCATGGTTGCCGAGGGTCGCTACATCGTAGCCTGCGGCATTCATCAAATTGATGATACTTTCGCCTTTGTCCATAGAGCCATAGGCGGTTCCCTGAATATGGTCACCTGCATCGGCTAAAATAACATACTTATACTCTTTCTGCAGATCATCCTTGATTGCCGCAATTACATCATAGCTCAAAGGGTTGTCGATATAGGTATGTACATCATTTGTATAAAGGATAACAATATCATCCGACATTGTGTCTGCCGCAAACGCTGTCATGGGCACATAAGTCAGCATTAGTGCCAAGCCCAGCACAAGGCCGAGTATTTGTTTTGAAAGGTTACTTTTCGCTTTCATAATATTTCCTCCGTTAACATTTCAGTAAATCAATGAAGGCTTGCTCGTTGACTTCCTCTACATATTTCTTAAAGCCTTTCAGCACGCTGCGTCCAACCTTTCGATAATCCATCGACAGCACACGGTCGATCTTTGTTTTGCGTGTTTCTTCCGGTACATTGAAGGTGCTGAGAATATTATTGAGCGCACCTGCAATCCTTGTCTCAAGTGTTACTGAAACACCGCTTGTGATCAGCGTGGAGTATTCGGTGCCGGATACCAGTATCTCTGCCTCCTCAAATTGTTCGTGCGTCCAGTCGGGACAATAATCTTTGAAAACTTCTTTTGCTCTTGCCGTGTCATTCTCTCGTATGATCCCAAGGCACAAAGGGCTTGAGTAGGCAGATAAATAAAAGTCTTTTGCAACCGCATCTTCCTCACACATGGAAGCCATCGCCGCAAACTCCAAGCAAATCGCCATTACGGAGCTGTGTCCTTCTTCAGCTTCTTTTTCCATCATCTTCCATTGGAAGGAACAGAGCAGATCAACAAGTTCTGCCAACATATCCTCCTTCGTCCGATAGTGGAATGTGAGGTTTCCGGGACTCATATTCAGTTCTTTCGCTATCCCTCTGACCTGTGTATTGCTATACCCGTTTTCCAAGAATTTATTTGTCGCAAAGCGTATAATTTCGAGCCTTGTTAACTCGCTTCGGTTAATTCGAAACACTTACCTTTCCTCCTATAACAGTCTATCTGAAAAAGAGACGCAATACACCTACTAAATACACCGCAGATCATCATAGTACATGTACTATGATTTGTCAAGAATATTGCATAGCGGGTATCAATAATCTTTCATTTTTAATATATGTGACTTAGAACAATGTAGAGAACACATGTGGTACTTGCATCTCCATTTACTGTGTGTTCGGCTTTTTACGTCATCCATTTGACATAACCCTTCTGTGTCTTTTATTGTGGTTATCAGGCCGCTTTTATTGTAACACCGGAGGTTCTTTTCTTTTGCTAAAGCGTTTTTATCTACCACCAGTTTAACCGGTGGTTTTCTTTGCCTGTTCGGCGTAAAACAAACGCCCTCTGATACAGGATGATGAACTGCATCAGAGGGCGTTTCTGTAGGGTACGGAAAGCGGTTTGTACATATCAAGCAAGCCGTATTTACACTCCCCTGTTTTCACAGGCTACGCCCAGCTCATTGAAAATCCTTTCCAGTCTCTTCATCGTCTCCTTTGAGGGGGGAAGCACGCCGGCATAGGGATATGGGTACCCCAAGGCCTGATATTTTGCAGTCCCCAGCCGATGAAAGGGCAACAGGGCTGCCTGCGTAACACCAGCCTGCCTTAGCAATACCGCCATGGCCCGGCCAATCTCCTCCGTATCGTTGTAATTCGGAATAACCGGGACGCGTGCGGTGACGGCCGCCCCTGCGGCGGTCAGGCGAGTCATATTATCGAGGACATGGGTCAGGTCAGCGCCCGTATACCGGACGACATTTTCAGGAACCGCCCCTTTGAGATCAACATACCAGATATCCACGAAAGACAGCAGCCGCTGAAAAGCCGCGAAGGGCACATCCCCGGCGGTATCGACGATCACGGAAATATTCCGTTTCCGACAGCCCGCCGCCACAGAGGCACAGAATTCCGGCTGCAGCAGCGGCTCCCCTCCCGAAAGGGTGACGCCGCCGCCCGACGCCCGATAAAAATCCACATCTTCGTCAAGGATGCGCAGTACATCCTCCGCTTCCATGACCTGCCCTTCCCGCTGAAGCGCCTCCGAAGGACAGGCCTCCACACATCGGCCGCAATGCAGGCAGCGTTCCCGCTCGAACCGGCGGCGGCCCTCCGTGACAGTGTGCGCGCCCGCAGGACAGACCGCCGCACATCGGCCGCAGTTTGTACATCGCCCCGCATAAAAAAGCACCTGCGGAGAAGAAGACCATGTCTCCGGATTATGGCACCAGGCGCAATGCAAATTGCAGCCCTTGAGAAAAACCGTAGTGCGTATTCCCGGGCCGTCCTCCGTGGAAAAGCGCTGGATACGGCTAACCATTCCGCCCTTCATCATGTATGCTCCGTTCTCTCGAGAATGTCCGCCTGAACCGCAGGATCCAAGTTGACATAATAGGCGCTGAAGCCGGATACACGAACAATCAGATTGGAATACTCCTCCGGATGCGCCGCCGCGTCCTGAAGCATCTCCCTTGAAACGGCGTTTATCTGCATCTCCTGCCCACCCTTTTGAAAATAAACCCGAATGAGAGCGCGCAGCTTCGCCCGTTTTTCCGCGTCCTGAAACATCACGGGGCTGAACTTCTGATTGAGCACTGTTCCGCAGACAACAAGACGGTAGTCCGGTTTTGTCATGGACAAAACCACAGCCGTCGGGCCGTTACGATCCCGGCCATGGCCGGGGGAAGCCGCGTCACTCAGCGGCTGCCCGTTTTTCCGGCCGTCCGGCGTTGCGGCAACCAGCCGCCCGGCCGGAATATTGTCCACATTGGAGGCAATGGCGGTATACACCGGGCCGCCGTCCGGCGTATGGTAACGGGAAAAAATCTCCTCATGAACCCGAACAAACCAGACGGCATATTTGTCAACAAAATCCAGATTGTTCCCATATTTCGGCGCGCGCAGCAGCCGGCCGCGAAGCTCCTCATACCCTTCGAAATCGGCGGCCAGCGCGTCACGCAGTTCGGAAAGAGAAACGGCTTTTTCCTCAAACACCACCTGTTCCAGAGCCGCAAGAGAGTCGGCAAAAGTTGCTATGCCCATACATCCCGCTCCGTGAGCGGAGGGGTATAGAGAACCTCCATCGTTGATGTCAAGCCCACGCTCAATACAATTCTGACAAAAGCAGGACAGGAACGGCTGCGCATATGCCGTGCGGTTATAGCGGTCGTTTTTATTGCGGAACCGGGCCATATATTCGGCGGCTCCATACGTCATCTGCGTTTTTACGGCTTCCAGAAACGCCTCCATCGTCGCGGGCTCCCCGGTAGAAGGACCCATTCGTACGCCCGTCTGGAGACAACATCCGTCGTTCAGCGCCAGTTCCAGAAATTTTGGCGAATTATAGCGCCCATCCGACCAGGGGGGCTGCCTGCCTGTAATGAAATTCTCAATACAGCCGACCATACTGTAATCCCGGCAATCCTCGAGAGTGTAGCCTTGACGATGCAGGGCGGGGATGTTCACCTCGTCGTTCATCAGCGCAGGATAGCCAAGCCCTGTGCCGATCACCTGCAGACAGGCGTCAATGAACTCGTCCGGCACCCCATTATAGAGACGAGCGGATAAGTTCGGACCGGGAATATTGCAGCGTCTCACCGCCTCAAGTATATCGTAGCTCAGATCGTTGACGGCGCCGGCGCCGTCCCGGCCGACTCCGCCGATCGCAATATTAACTACATCGTCATTATTACGAAACCAGCGGTATTCCCCGATTTTATAAAAGGTACATGCCAGCAGAGAACGGGCTTCCTCGCGTGTCAAATTACCAGCAGCCATGTCCCGCTGATAATAGGGGTAAAGATATTGATCCATACGGCCCAGCGCCATGGCGTAACGGCCTTCGTACAGAAAAGCAATATGAGTGAGCCAAACCAACTGCAGAGCTTCGCGGAACGTATCCGGCGGCTGGGCGGAAACCTTGTCACAGGCGGCTGCCATCGCCTCCAGATCGCGGCGCCGTTCCGGGATGACGGCCTGTTCCGCCGCCCGTCGGGAGACAACGGCGTACTGGCGCGCCATCGTTTGAAAGCCGCGCATGGAAACCGCCGCCGCCCGCAAAAACGCATCTTTTTTGACTGCATCCGGATCACCCCGATGTACAACCCGGGAACGCTCGATTTTGTTCAGCACGCCCTCCACGCCTTCCGCCAGAAAACCGGCGTAATCCGGACAATAATGATCGGCGTTTGTGAGGAACGTGTTGCTCCCGTAACTGTCTGCCAGAGATTGGGCCCGCTCTAACTCGGAAGGAGACGGCGCGGTTTTGTTGTCCGGGAAAGCGCCGCGCAGCGATCCCGCTATCCGGTCGTTTTCATAAACATACTTGCTGTGCCCGGCCAGAAGGGACTCCACAGCGTAGGCTCGTGCAAGGACGGTCGGCTCGTCCAAATGGGCGGCAAACCCCTGCGCACGATACCAGACGGTAAGCGGCTGCCCGCCAACAGAGACAGCCGCTGTTTCTTCTTTTAAGCGCATCAGATTCTCCATTGCATTTCCCCCTGTCACAGCCGTCCGGAGACCGGCCGCTCTTACAGTTTCCCGTCCCCGGAAAACTTACGATTTCAGTATAAGGACAACGCAAACAGAAGGGAATGCACAGTCTTGTTTTATCTGGATTATTCTGATATTATCTAATTTGTAAGGGGGAAAGCATATGGAATATTGGAAATTGATTTTTCAGGATATACCCTACATTCTCTTCGCGCACGAATACATGTCCACACACTATCATCTGGACTTCCCGCCCATACCCAACCGATTTGAGATAACCTTTCTGGAACAAGGCGATGTGCACCGGTTATCCTCCGACGGCTCTGAAGCGCTGTATCCCTCGCCGGGTTTTCTGTTCAGCCGCTTTGAAACAGCGTACACGCTGGAAAGCGCCGCCCCCGTCCATCGGCATACCACTGTCGGCGTCGAAGCCGCGGCAGAAATACGCCCCATCTCGCACGATGAAATCGTCGCCTATTCCCATCCGTTCTATTCAGGCGAGCAAGGTCGTTTCACCGCTATCCTGCCCACCTATACGGCGGCAGACGAGCAAAGCCGGGCGCTCGAGACGCAGCTTAAAAAAATTGTCCGAACCCATACGATTCCAACCAACACGCGCGGCCTTGTGTGCGGCGGAATGCTTCTTGAGCTTCTCGCGGCCTGGACAGAAGCCAGTATCCGGGATATATTGTCGCAGGAGGATGAAAATTTCTCACCGGCAAATATGGTTTATGCCTCCCGCGCCATGCAAATCATCGCCGATAATCTGCAGCAAAAAATCCGCGTGGAGGAAATTGCAGCGAATCTGGGTATCAGCGCCGGACATCTTAGCCGTATATTTCGACAGGCGACAGGCCAAACCGTGGTGGAATATATAAACCGCGTCAAATGCGAAAGGGTAAAGGCTCTCCTCGAAAACCGAAACGTTTCCCTGCAGGAGGCGTGCGACGGCGTGGGCATCAGCGACGTCAACTATTTGAGCCGTTTATTCAAAAAGGTTACGGGAACCACCATACGGGAATACCGTATGCTTAAAACCGCTCTTCCTCCTCCGAAGCATGGTTGAAATTCCGTGTTCCGGTACATTTACCGCGGCAGGATCAGACAGACCGCGTGAGCGGCGATCCCCTCCCCCGATCCGGTAAAGCCAAGCCACTCCTCCGTGGTGGCCTTTACGCTGATCTGGGAAAGCTCCGCCCCGCAGGCGGCAGCCAGCCGTTCCCGCATCGCGCCAATGTAGGGCTTCAGCTTCGGAGCCTGCGCAATCACCGTCGCGTCCACATTGGAAAGCTCCCAGCCGGCGGCCCGCACCGAGTCCATAACCTCGCCGAGCAGCCGGAGGCTGTCCGCCCCCTCGTATCGCGGATCGGTATCCGGGAACATCCCGCCGATATCCCCCAGCGCGGCAGCCCCCAGCAGGGCGTCCGCCACGGCATGGGCCAGCACGTCCGCGTCCGAATGGCCGAGAAGGCCCTTTTCATAAGGGATCTCCACCCCGCCCAAAATCAGCCGCCGGCCTTCTGCCATGCGGTGAACGTCGTATCCGTGTCCAATTCTCACTGCGCGTTCTCCTCTCTCCGGCGCAAAAGCGCTTCCGCCAGACAAAGATCCTCCGGCGTGGTGATTTTCATATTCGTATAATCCGCTTCGACCAGATACACCCGGCCCCCCAGACGTTCCACCAGCTGGCAGTCATCTGTAAAGTTAAGTCCCTTTTCAGACGCAGCCTTTACGGCCCGGCGATACAGCCCGCGTTCGAACACCTGCGGCGTCTGGACATTCCACAGAGCGCGCCGTTCGGGGGTGGAACGAATAAATCCGTCCTCATCCGCAATCTTGACCGTATCCTTGACCCGCACAGCGGCAGCCGCCGCCTGATAGTGCTTCGCCGCTTTCACCACGGCGTTGATAACGGAAGGCGTTATCAGCGGACGGGCGCCGTCATGGACGGCATAATACGCCGCCTTTTCGGATACGCAGCCGATTCCTGCCAGAACCGATTCCTGCCGCGTACTCCCGCCGGGTGTAATGGCCTTTACCTTTGTAAAGGTGTTGTCTTTGCACACCTTTTCCGCAAACGTTCGATCCTCCTCCCGCACTACCAATACGATTTCTCCAATGGATTCCGCCTGCTGAAACGCGGCGATGGTGTGCGCGATTACCGGCCTGCCAAGAAGGGGAGCCCGCTGTTTGGGAATACCTCCCATCCGGGAAAAGCTGCCCGCCGCGACAATCACGGCGGCGGCAGCCGCCTCCCCGGCGGACTTATCATATATTGTCTGCACAAAAGATCGCATCCTTTCCTGATCCGGCGTTCAGCGCGTCAGACCGGCATTTCCATAATGTAATCGTCCATCACATATCCGCCGCCAATATCGGTCACCACGCTGTCTGTGATCCGAAGGCCATATTTCTTATACAGGCCGACCGTGGCGTTTCCTTTATTCACCGTCAGCCAGATCGTATGCAGCCCCGCCTCCCGCGCAAGCCGCTTCAAAAACGCGAAAATCGGACGGGACACTCCCTTTCCCCGGGAAGAAGCCCTGACATACAGCTTGGACAGGAACAGCTTTCCCACCGGCTCGTTTTCCTTCACCAAGAAGTACCCCACGGGAGTTGTCCCGTTTTCCTCCAGAACCCAGAAGGTGCGGTAACCGTCCGCTTCCTCCCGATGGAGCGCCTCCTCACTCTGGAACCTGTTCAGCATATAGGCAATCTGCGCCGAGCCAAGCAGCTCGGCGTAGTATTCGTTCCATATCTCCGCAGCGAGAGCCGCCGTTTTCATCTCCCGGCCCAAGCCGGTAACCTCCCGTATTTCCGCCATAATCTTTCCGTCCTTTATTAAGAGTCACGCAGGGTACTGCACGAGTAAGCTCGCCCTATTCTTTCAAAAGTATACCAGCATTCTCTTCTTTCCGCAAGAGTCCCTTGCCGGTGAAACGGTGGAATACGGCCTCTTTGGGTTTCGGATTTTTCCGCCGCTCCGACAGCTTCTGAAGAAAACGCCTGAAGCGCGGAACCATAACAAAAGCCGGCGTCTTTCAGACGTCGGCTTTTTCTGGAACTTTCACAAGGGAGCGGTCGGCTTTACTGCACCATGGGTACGCCGCGGGCGTCGCAAACCATATTGCCCGTCAGGATCTGAATTCCTTCAACCAACGACCAAATATAAGAGACGACGCCCAGAATTCCACAACTGAAAATGGTCATGAGAAGCTGGGCGATCGCCCGGCCGGTAAAGCCGAGATAAAAGTTGTGTACACCGAAGAAGCCGACCAGCAGAGCAAGAACGCCGGCGGCGATTCGGTTGCGGGGCCGGTATCCGGGAGGGACGGGGGAATAGGGCCGGCTATACGGCGCCTGTCCCGGGTAAGGCTGCGCATAGGTATAGGTCGGACAGGGCGACTGATAGGGCTGGTAGGGTTGACCTCCGTATGGCGGATACGTCGCTTGCTGCGTCTGCGGATTGGATGCCGCCGGATCGCCCGCGGATTCCGGGGAATTCGTTTGGTTCGGCTGTCCCTGTACCGAAGCGGCGGCAACCGTCTTTCCGCAGTACGGACAAAATAACGCATCGCGGTCAATCTCCATTCCGCAGCATGGGCAGACTGTTTTTGTCATAAAAATGCCTCCGTTTCGAAATTACCGGACTGTAAAGTTAAATGAAAGTTGAGGACCCGTCAGCCCTTCTGGTACAATGG